>OX352322.1:577500-1177500 GCA_947090765.1 Pseudomonas sp. MM223
GGGTATAGACCCGAAACCGGGCGATCTATCCATGGGCAGGTTGAAGGTTAGGTAACACTGACTGGAGGACCGAACCGACTACCGTTGAAAAGTTAGCGGATGACCTGTGGATCGGAGTGAAAGGCTAATCAAGCTCGGAGATAGCTGGTTCTCCTCGAAAGCTATTTAGGTAGCGCCTCATGTATCACTGTAGGGGGTAGAGCACTGTTTCGGCTAGGGGGTCATCCCGACTTACCAAACCGATGCAAACTCCGAATACCTACAAGTGCCGAGCATGGGAGACACACGGCGGGTGCTAACGTCCGTCGTGAAAAGGGAAACAACCCAGACCGTCAGCTAAGGTCCCAAAGTCATGGTTAAGTGGGAAACGATGTGGGAAGGCTTAGACAGCTAGGAGGTTGGCTTAGAAGCAGCCACCCTTTAAAGAAAGCGTAATAGCTCACTAGTCGAGTCGGCCTGCGCGGAAGATGTAACGGGGCTCAAACCATGCACCGAAGCTACGGGTATCATCTTATGATGATGCGGTAGAGGAGCGTTCTGTAAGCCTGTGAAGGTGAGTTGAGAAGCTTGCTGGAGGTATCAGAAGTGCGAATGCTGACATGAGTAACGACAATGCGAGTGAAAAACTCGCACGCCGAAAGACCAAGGTTTCCTGCGCAACGTTAATCGACGCAGGGTTAGTCGGTCCCTAAGGCGAGGCTGAAAAGCGTAGTCGATGGAAAACAGGTTAATATTCCTGTACTTCCAGTTATTGCGATGGAGGGACGGAGAAGGTTAGGCCAGCCTGGCGTTGGTTGTCCAGGTTTAAGGTGGTAGGCTGGAATCTTAGGCAAATCCGGGATTCTAAGGCCGAGAGCCGATGACGAGTTGCCTTTAGGCGACGAAGTGGTTGATACCATGCTTCCAAGAAAAGCTCCTAAGCTTCAGATAACTGGGAACCGTACCCCAAACCGACACAGGTGGTTAGGTAGAGAATACCAAGGCGCTTGAGAGAACTCGGGTGAAGGAACTAGGCAAAATGGCACCGTAACTTCGGGAGAAGGTGCGCCGGCGAGGGTTAAGGACTTGCTCCGTAAGCCCATGCCGGTCGAAGATACCAGGCCGCTGCGACTGTTTATTAAAAACACAGCACTCTGCAAACACGAAAGTGGACGTATAGGGTGTGACGCCTGCCCGGTGCCGGAAGGTTAATTGATGGGGTTAGCGCAAGCGAAGCTCTTGATCGAAGCCCCGGTAAACGGCGGCCGTAACTATAACGGTCCTAAGGTAGCGAAATTCCTTGTCGGGTAAGTTCCGACCTGCACGAATGGCGTAACGATGGCGGCGCTGTCTCCACCCGAGACTCAGTGAAATTGAAATCGCTGTGAAGATGCAGTGTATCCGCGGCTAGACGGAAAGACCCCGTGAACCTTTACTATAGCTTTGCACTGGACTTTGAATTTGCTTGTGTAGGATAGGTGGGAGGCTTTGAAGTGGGGACGCCAGTTCTCATGGAGCCATCCTTGAAATACCACCCTGGCAACTTTGAGGTTCTAACTCAGGTCCGTTATCCGGATCGAGGACAGTGTATGGTGGGTAGTTTGACTGGGGCGGTCTCCTCCCAAAGAGTAACGGAGGAGTACGAAGGTGCGCTCAGACCGGTCGGAAATCGGTCGTAGAGTATAAAGGCAAAAGCGCGCTTGACTGCGAGACAAACACGTCGAGCAGGTACGAAAGTAGGTCTTAGTGATCCGGTGGTTCTGTATGGAAGGGCCATCGCTCAACGGATAAAAGGTACTCCGGGGATAACAGGCTGATACCGCCCAAGAGTTCATATCGACGGCGGTGTTTGGCACCTCGATGTCGGCTCATCACATCCTGGGGCTGAAGCCGGTCCCAAGGGTATGGCTGTTCGCCATTTAAAGTGGTACGCGAGCTGGGTTTAGAACGTCGTGAGACAGTTCGGTCCCTATCTGCCGTGGACGTTTGAGATTTGAGAGGGGCTGCTCCTAGTACGAGAGGACCGGAGTGGACGAACCTCTGGTGTTCCGGTTGTCACGCCAGTGGCATTGCCGGGTAGCTATGTTCGGAAGAGATAACCGCTGAAAGCATCTAAGCGGGAAACTTGCCTCAAGATGAGATCTCACTGGGATCTTGAATCCCCTAAAGGGCCGTCGAAGACTACGACGTTGATAGGTTGGGTGTGTAAGCGCTGTGAGGCGTTGAGCTAACCAATACTAATTGCCCGTGAGGCTTGACCATATAACACCCAAGCAATTTGCTCACGCAGATTGCGGTGGTGAAGATGATACGAACCGAAAGTTCGCAACAGACCACAAATATCGCATATCCGGATTCGCTGGGCTGTCCATCTGGACATTCTGGCTACAGAATTTCTTGACGACCATAGAGCATTGGAACCACCTGATCCCATCCCGAACTCAGCAGTGAAACGATGCATCGCCGATGGTAGTGTGGGGTTTCCCCATGTGAGAGTAGGTCATCGTCAAGATTCATTTCGCAAAACCCCTATCTGCACATGCAGGTAGGGGTTTTGTCTTTGCGGCGCAAAATTTCCCGCCCTCTCGAACCCCTGTGGGAGCGGGCGAGCCCGCGAAGCAGGCGACGCAAGGCCGCTGCCGCAGGCCCTTTTCCTATGCAAGCCAACAGCCCATGGCTATCATGCCTGCCTTATTCCAAGTCGAGACTGGCATGCTGAAGTTGTTGAATCTCCTCAAGGATGGCCGGTTCCATTCCGGAGAAGCTCTGGGGGCAGCCCTCGGGGTGAGTCGCAGCGCCGTTTGGAAGCAGCTGCAGCACCTGGAGAGCGAGCTGAACCTCACCATTCACAAGGTTCGTGGCCGCGGCTATCAGCTGGCGGCACCACTGGCTTTGCTCGAGGCGCAGGCAATTGCCGGGTTTGCCGAAGGCGAGCAGTGGCCGGTTTTCATTCACGAAAGCATCGATTCCACCAACGCCGAAGGATTGAGGCTTGCCAATCAAGGGCAGGTAGCGCCATTTCTCGTCCTGGCCGAGCGGCAAAGCGCCGGCCGCGGCCGACGTGGCCGGCAATGGGTCAGCCCGTTTGCCGAAAACCTCTACTACAGCCTGGTCCTGCGTGTGGATGGCGGCATGCGCCAGCTCGAAGGCTTGAGCCTGGTGGTGGGGGTTGCAGTAATGCGCACTCTGCAGGCGTTCGGCGTAAAAGATGTTGGGCTGAAATGGCCCAATGACGTACTGGTTCGCGGGCAGAAGATCACCGGTATTCTCCTGGAACTAGTGGGTGACCCTGCCGATGTCTGTCATGTAGTGCTGGGTATCGGTATCAATGTGAACATGCAGGTCAACGACCAGGTCGACCAGCAGTGGACCTCGATGCGACGTGAGGTGGGGGCGGCTATAGACCGTAACCACTTGGTAGCGTCGCTCAGTCAGCAATTGCAGCACGAATTGGCACGCCATCGTCGCTACGGGTTTGCCGCATTCCAAGAGGAATGGGAGCAGGCGCACCTCTGGCAGGGGCGCAATGTTTCACTGGTTGCCGGTAGCACGCGTATTGATGGCGTGGTTCTTGGCGTCGACGGGCAGGGCGGCTTGCGCCTTGAGGTGGACGGAGTTGAAAAGAGCTTCAGTGGTGGTGAGCTCAGTTTGAGGTTGCGTGATGATTCTTGAGCTCGACTGCGGTAACAGCTTCATCAAGTGGCGGGTCATCCATGCCGCTGATGCAGTGATTGAAGGTGGTGGGATCGTCGATTCCGATCAAGCGCTGCTGGCTGAAGTGGCTGCACTAGCTTCGGTGCGCCTCACGGGCTGCCGCATTGTCAGTGTGCGCAGCGAGGAAGAAACCGATGCGCTTTGTGCCTTGATAGCCCAGGCATTTGCCGTGCGGGCGCGCGTCGCGCGTCCGGCGCAGAGCATGGCCGGTGTGCGCAACGGTTATGAAGATTATCAGCGTCTGGGCATGGACCGCTGGCTGGCTGCGCTGGGTGCATTTCACCTTGCCAAGGGCGCGTGCCTGGTGATCGATCTGGGTACCGCTGCCAAAGCAGACTTTGTTGCCGCAGATGGTGAGCATCTGGGGGGCTACATCTGCCCGGGCATGCCATTGATGCGCGGTCAGTTGCGCACCCACACCCGGCGTATTCGCTACGACGATGCCTCTGCTGAGCGCGCATTGACCAGCCTGTCGCCGGGGCGCTCCACCGTCGAAGCAGTCGAGCGCGGTTGCGTGCTGATGCTCCAGGGCTTTGCGCGTACCCAGCTCGAGCAAGCGCGTGCGCTGTGGGGTAATGAATTCACGGTGTTCCTCACCGGGGGCGATGCGCCGCTGGTGAGAGAGGCATTGCCACAGGCGCGTGTCGTCCCGGATCTGGTTTTCGTTGGCTTGGCCATGGCCTGCCCATTGGATTGAGGTGCCTATGCGTTGGTTGTTTCTGTTGCTACTGGTGCTCAACGTCTTCTATTACGTGTGGCATCAGCAGGAAGCACCGCTGAAGGTCAAGGAAGTCGCCCCCCTGTCGCTGTACAAGGGGAATCAGCAAGAGATCCGTCTGTTGCGTGAAACGGGTGTGTCGGCGCCACCCAGGCGCCGCGACGAATGCCTGGTAGTGGGGGGCGTGACAGGGCAGGAGCAGTTGGATGCGCTACGTCAGCGCTTGCTGAGCCTGGATATTGCGACCGTTCCAGTGGCGGGGCAGTTGCCTGGAGCCGATGGGCGCTGGCTCAAGGTTGCCCCGGAAAGCGAGCGTTTGCTGGACCAAACAGTCCTTTCGACTCTTTCCAATGATTTCAAAGACTTAAAACATAAAATTATTTTCTGCCAGGGTATTGCAACTGGCGAATAGCTTGATAGAATGGCGCCCGCTTCACAGGGAACACCACTTAGGTGGCAGAACTGGAAGCGGTGTCAAAGCAGCTAAGTTTCAGATTTGATTGAAAAAATTTGAAAAAACGCTTGACACTAGGACGGCAGATGAATAAAATGCCGGCCACATCTGGAGGGATTCCCGAGCGGTCAAAGGGGACGGACTGTAAATCCGTTGCGAGAGCTTCGAAGGTTCGAATCCTTCTCCCTCCACCAGTTTTAGCGAGAGCCGCAAGCTCCGCGGGTATAGTTTAGTGGTAGAACCTCAGCCTTCCAAGCTGATGATGCGGGTTCGATTCCCGCTACCCGCTCCAAGTTTGCTGGATTTTGCGCAAAGTGTTTCGCTCTTGTAGCTCAGTTGGTAGAGCACACCCTTGGTAAGGGTGAGGTCAGCGGTTCAAATCCGCTCAAGAGCTCCATATAAACAAGGCAGATATGAAAATATCTGCCTTTGTTTTATCAGCGCAAGACTATTTCTTCTGCGGAGGATTGTTTCGATGGCTAAGGAAAAGTTTGATCGTTCCCTTCCCCACGTTAACGTCGGCACTATCGGCCACGTTGACCACGGTAAGACCACTCTGACCGCAGCTCTGACTCGCGTCTGCTCCGAAGTTTTCGGTTCGGCAGTCGTTGAGTTCGACAAGATCGACTCGGCTCCGGAAGAAAAAGCGCGCGGTATCACCATCAACACCGCTCACGTCGAGTACAACTCGAACATTCGTCACTACGCTCACGTTGACTGCCCAGGTCACGCTGACTACGTGAAGAACATGATCACCGGTGCTGCCCAGATGGACGGCGCGATCCTGGTTTGCTCGGCCGCCGATGGTCCGATGCCACAAACCCGTGAGCACATCCTGCTGTCCCGTCAGGTTGGCGTTCCGTACATCGTGGTCTTCCTGAACAAGGCTGACCTGGTAGACGACGCTGAGCTGCTGGAACTGGTCGAGATGGAAGTTCGCGACCTGCTGTCCACCTATGACTTCCCAGGCGACGACACTCCGATCATCATCGGTTCCGCTCGTATGGCCCTGGAAGGCAAAGACGACAACGAAATGGGCACCACCGCTGTCAAGCGTCTGGTTGAAACTCTGGACAGCTACATCCCAGAGCCAGAGCGCGCTATCGACAAGCCGTTCCTGATGCCAATCGAAGACGTATTCTCGATCTCGGGTCGTGGTACCGTTGTTACCGGTCGTATCGAGCGTGGTATCGTCCGCGTTCAGGATCCGCTGGAAATCGTTGGTCTGCGTGACACCACCACCACCACCTGCACCGGTGTTGAGATGTTCCGCAAGCTGCTGGACGAAGGTCGTGCTGGCGAGAACTGCGGCGTTCTGCTGCGTGGTACCAAGCGTGACGACGTTGAGCGTGGCCAGGTTCTGGTCAAGCCAGGTTCGGTCAAGCCGCACACCAAGTTCACCGCAGAAGTCTACGTCCTGTCGAAGGAAGAAGGCGGCCGTCACACTCCGTTCTTCAAAGGCTACCGTCCACAGTTCTACTTCCGTACCACTGACGTGACCGGTAACTGCGAACTGCCGGAAGGCGTTGAAATGGTAATGCCAGGTGACAACATTCAGATGACTGTTACCCTGATCAAGACCATCGCAATGGAAGACGGTCTGCGCTTCGCTATCCGTGAAGGCGGTCGTACCGTCGGCGCCGGCGTCGTAGCAAAAATTATTGAATAAGTAGTTGATTTACTTGATCAGGCCGGTATAATGGCCGGCCTGATACAGCGTTACAGGTCAGTAGCTCAATTGGCAGAGCGACGGTCTCCAAAACCGTAGGTTGGGGGTTCGATTCCCTCCTGACCTGCCATTTCACTTCGGTGTGATGGCTTTCTTCTCACAGGATCCTCCTCGATGACTCCCAAAACTGAAGCCCAAGAATCGCGTTTTGATCTATTCAAGTGGCTGGCTGTAGTTGCTTTGGTGGTTGTAGCTGTTGTGGGTAATCAATATTACTCCGCGTCTCCGATCCTGTATCGCGTCCTCGCACTTCTCGTCCTGGCTGCTGTCGCGGGCTTTGTAGCTCTGCAGACTGCGAAGGGCAAGTCGTTCTTTGCGCTGGCGAAGGAAGCTCGTACCGAAATTCGTAAAGTCGTGTGGCCGACCCGCCAGGAAACCACCCAGACCACGCTGATTGTCGTGGCTGTCGTGCTGGTTATGGCACTGCTGCTGTGGGGGCTTGATTCCCTGCTCGGCTGGGCGGTCTCCCTGATCGTTGGCTAAAGGTGTCCCGTGGCTAAGCGTTGGTATGTTGTGCATGCTTACTCGGGTTACGAGAAGCATGTAATGCGCTCCCTGATTGAGCGCGTCAAGCTGGCTGGCATGGAAGACGGTTTCGGCGAGATCTTGGTTCCGACCGAAGAAGTCGTCGAAATGCGCAACGGCCAGAAGCGCAAGAGTGAGCGTAAATTCTTCCCTGGTTATGTACTGGTCCAGATGGAGATGAACGAAGGGACTTGGCACTTGGTCAAGGATACCCCTCGTGTGATGGGCTTTATCGGTGGTACCGCAGATAAGCCTGCACCGATCACTGATAAAGAAGCTGAGGCCATCCTGCGTCGCGTTGCCGACGGTAGCGACAAGCCGAAGCCGAAGACGCTGTTCGAGCCGGGCGAAGTGGTTCGTGTCATTGATGGTCCGTTCGCTGACTTCAATGGTAGTGTCGAAGAAGTTAACTACGAAAAGAGTCGCCTCCAGGTGGCGGTGCTCATTTTCGGTCGCTCTACTCCGGTGGAGCTCGAGTTCAGCCAGGTCGAAAAGGTCTAGGCGGACGAAGCATCCCAAACCCCGCAGCCTTGTGTGTTGCGGGGTTTTGTCGTCACTGGGATAAAACGCAAGTCATCCGGGGAGCCATCAGGCGTTCGTACCCGATTTTGGAGTAGCTCATGGCTAAGAAGATTCAGGCTTACATCAAGCTGCAAGTTAAGGCCGGCCAGGCCAACCCAAGCCCACCCGTTGGTCCAGCACTGGGTCAACATGGTGTGAACATCATGGAATTCTGCAAGGCCTTCAACGCCCGTACTCAGGGTCAAGAAGCCGGCCTGCCGACTCCTGTGATCATCACTGTCTACAGCGACCGTAGCTTCACCTTCGAGACCAAGAGCACCCCTGCCTCGGTTCTGCTGAAGAAAGCTGCTGGTCTGACCAGTGGTTCGGCTCGTCCGAACACCGTTAAAGTCGGTACCGTTACCCGTGCCCAGCTGGAAGATATCGCCAAAGCAAAACAGGCTGATCTGACCGCTGCTGACCTGGACGCTGCTGTACGCACCATCGCTGGCTCTGCCCGCAGCATGGGCTTGAACGTGGAGGGTGTGTAATGGCTAAGCTGACCAAGCGTCAAAAGGCAATCGCCGAGAAAATCGAAGCAGGCAAGGCCTACAACTTCGAAGAAGCGGCAACTCTGCTGGCCTCGCTGCCTGCTGCCAAGTTCGTCGAGTCCTACGACATCGCCGTTAACCTCGGTGTTGACCCGCGTAAATCCGACCAGGTCGTTCGTAGCGCTACTGTGCTGCCACACGGTACTGGCAAGACCGTTCGCGTTGCTGTCTTCACCCAGGGTCCAGCTGCTGAAGCTGCTCTGGCTGCCGGCGCTGACCGCGTAGGTATGGACGATCTGGCTGCCGAAATGAAAGCCGGCGACCTGAACTATGACGTCGTCATCGCATCGCCTGATGCCATGCGCGTTGTAGGTCAGCTGGGTCAGGTTCTGGGTCCTCGCGGCCTGATGCCTAACCCGAAAGTTGGTACCGTTAGCCCAGACGTAGCCACTGCCGTGAAAAACGCCAAGGCTGGTCAGGTTCGCTACCGCACCGACAAAAACGGTATCATCCACACCTCCGTTGGCAAGGTCGGCTTTGAAGCTGGCAAGCTGAAGGAAAACGTTGAAGCCCTGATCGCTGATCTGAAGCGTATCAAGCCAGCTTCCTCGAAAGGTATCTACGTCAAGCGCGTTACCCTGAGCACCACCATGGGCCCAGGTCTGGTCATCGATCAGAGCTCGCTGAACGTGTAAGAACATGGCGGTGCGACCTGTCGCACTGCCAGCAAAAATTGGGGTCCCTGCCTGGCGGGGGCTATCCAAGACCGTAGGCGGCGCAAGCCTTAAAATACCAGCCCACGCAGATGGTGCTCCCGATTCGTTACCGAATCAGACACCAAAACGACATCCGGCTTCGGCCAGATGAAACGGTAAAAACCAGGAGTAAACCCGTGGCAATTAAACTCGAAGACAAGAAGGCCATCGTCGCTGAAGTCAACGAGGCTGCCAAAGTCGCTCTGTCCGCTGTCGTGGCTGATGCCCGTGGTGTGACTGTAAGCGCAATGACCGGACTCCGTAAAGAGGCCCGCGAGGCTGGCGTTTACGTACGTGTCGTACGTAACACCCTGCTCAAGCGCGCTGTTGAAGGCACCGAATTTTCGATCCTCAACGACGCGTTCAAAGGCCCGACCCTGATTGCTTTCTCCAACGAACACCCGGGCGCTGCTGCTCGTCTGTTCAAAGAGTTCGCCAAGGGTCAGGACAAGTTCGAGATCAAGGCAGCTGCGTTTGACGGCAATTTCATTGCAGCGAACCAGATCGACGTGTTGGCTACCCTGCCGACCCGCGACGAAGCTATTGCACGACTGATGAGCGTTATTCAAGGCGCCACCAGCAAGCTGGCTCGTACTCTGGCAGCCATTCGCGACCAGAAAGAAGCTACCGCTGCCTAAGGCGCGAGAACTCTTTCAAAATCATTTGTTTAATTTGATGGCTGCGTAGGCCTTCACCCCAATACAGGATTTAAGTCATGTCCCTGACTAACGAGCAAATCATCGAAGCAATCGGCCAGAAAACCGTTCTGGAAGTTGTTGAGCTGATCAAAGCAATGGAAGAAACCTTCGGCGTTACCGCTGCTGTTGCCGCTGCTGGCCCAGCTGCTGCTGCCGCTGTTGTTGAAGAGCAGACCGAGTTCAACGTTGTTCTGGTTGAAGCCGGCGAGAAGAAAGTGAACGTGATTAAAGCCGTTCGCGAGCTGACCGGTCTGGGCCTGAAAGAAGCCAAAGAGAAAGTCGATGGCGCTCCTCAGGTTGTAGCTGAAGGCGTTTCGAAAGAAGCCGCTGAAGACGCTAAGAAGAAGCTGGAAGAAGCAGGCGCTAAAGTCGAGCTGAAGTAATTTCGACTTTGCGATGCCAGCCTGAGCGTTGAGCACAAGGCTGATGGCTGGTGGCTTATGCCACCGGCCTTTTTCCGTTATTGGTGGTCGGTCAAGCCGGCCCCGATAACAAGCTGCAAGACACCCATGTGGGTGGCGCAAACCAAGGGGTTTGCACGATTTTCTGGCTGCTCCCGCCGGGAGAAGCCAAACAAGCAGGTGACCAAGCTGGGGAACGCTGATGGCTTACTCATACACTGAGAAAAAACGTATCCGCAAGGACTTTAGCAAGTTGCCGGACGTCATGGATGTGCCTTACCTCCTGGCCATCCAGCTGGATTCGTATCGCGAATTCCTGCAAGCGGGAGCATCCAAGGATCAGTTCCGCGACGTCGGCCTGCACGCGGCCTTCAAATCGGTATTCCCGATCATCAGCTACTCCGGCAATGCTGCCCTGGAGTACGTAGGCTATCGCCTGGGCGAGCCTGCCTTCGATGTGAAGGAATGTGTCCTGCGTGGCGTGACCTTCGCGGTCCCACTGCGGGTCAAGGTGCGCCTGATCATCTTCGACAAGGAATCGTCGAACAAAGCGATCAAGGACATCAAAGAGCAAGAAGTCTACATGGGTGAAATCCCCCTGATGACTGAGAACGGTACCTTCGTTATCAACGGTACCGAGCGTGTGATCGTTTCCCAGCTGCACCGTTCGCCTGGTGTGTTCTTCGACCACGACCGTGGCAAGACTCACAGCTCCGGCAAGCTGCTGTACTCCGCTCGCATCATCCCTTACCGCGGTTCGTGGCTGGACTTCGAGTTCGACCCGAAGGACTGCGTATTCGTACGTATCGACCGTCGCCGCAAACTGCCGGCGTCGGTGCTGCTACGCGCCCTGGGTTACAGCACTGAAGAAGTGTTGAACACCTTCTACACCACCAACGTGTTCCACATTTCCGGCGAAAAACTCAGCCTGGAACTGGTACCGCAGCGTCTGCGTGGTGAAGTAGCAGTCATGGACATCCATGACGAAACCGGCAAGGTCATTGTCGAGCAAGGTCGCCGCATTACCGCGCGTCACATCAACCAGCTCGAGAAGGCCGGCGTCAAGCAGCTGGACGTTCCAATGGAATACGTCCTGGGTCGCACCACCGCCAAGGCTATCGTGCACCCGGCTACTGGCGAGATCCTGGCTGAGTGCAATACCGAGCTGACCACTGATCTGCTGATCAAAGTCGCCAAGGCACAGGTCGTCCGTATCGAGACCCTGTACACCAACGACATCGACTGCGGTCCGTTCATCTCCGACACCCTGAAGATCGACACCACCAGCAACCAGCTGGAAGCCCTGGTCGAGATCTACCGCATGATGCGTCCAGGCGAGCCGCCGACCAAGGATGCCGCCGAGACCCTGTTCAACAACCTGTTCTTCAGCGCCGAGCGTTACGACCTGTCCGCAGTTGGCCGCATGAAGTTCAACCGTCGTATCGGTCGTACCGAAATCGAAGGTTCGGGCGTGCTGAGCAAGGAAGACATCGTCGAGGTTCTCAAGACCCTGGTCGATATCCGTAACGGCAAAGGCATCGTCGACGACATCGACCACCTGGGTAACCGTCGCGTACGTTGCGTCGGCGAGATGGCCGAGAACCAGTTCCGTGTTGGCCTGGTGCGTGTGGAGCGCGCGGTCAAGGAACGTCTGTCGATGGCGGAAAGCGAAGGCTTGATGCCGCAGGACCTGATCAACGCCAAGCCGGTTGCGGCGGCGGTGAAAGAGTTCTTCGGTTCCAGCCAGCTGTCCCAGTTCATGGACCAGAACAACCCGCTCTCCGAGATCACCCACAAGCGCCGCGTTTCCGCACTCGGCCCGGGCGGTCTGACCCGTGAGCGTGCTGGCTTCGAAGTCCGTGACGTACACCCGACCCACTACGGCCGTGTGTGCCCGATCGAGACGCCTGAAGGTCCGAACATTGGTCTGATCAACTCCCTGGCAGCTTATGCCCGCACCAACCAGTACGGCTTCCTGGAAAGCCCGTACCGTGTGGTGAAGGAAGGCGTTGTCAGCGACGACATCGTGTTCCTGTCGGCAATCGAAGAGGCTGATCACGTCATCGCCCAGGCTTCGGCCGCGATGAACGACAAGAAGCAACTGATCGATGAGCTGGTAGCTGTTCGTCACCTGAACGAATTCACCGTCAAGGCGCCGGAAGACGTCACCCTGATGGACGTTTCGCCGAAGCAGGTAGTTTCTGTTGCTGCGTCGCTGATTCCGTTCCTCGAGCACGACGACGCCAACCGTGCGTTGATGGGTTCGAACATGCAGCGTCAGGCTGTACCAACCCTGCGTGCCGACAAGCCGCTGGTAGGTACCGGCATGGAGCGCAACGTTGCCCGTGACTCCGGTGTCTGCGTGGTTGCTCGCCGCGGTGGCGTGATCGACTCGGTCGACGCCAGCCGTATCGTTGTTCGCGTTAACGATGACGAAGTGGAAACCGGCGAAGCAGGTGTAGATATCTACAACCTGACCAAGTACACCCGTTCGAACCAGAACACCTGCATCAACCAGCGTCCGCTGGTAAGCAAGGGTGACAAGGTTCAGCGTAGCGACATCATGGCTGACGGCCCGTCCACCGACATGGGTGAACTGGCGCTGGGTCAGAACATGCGCATCGCGTTCATGGCGTGGAACGGCTTCAACTTCGAAGACTCCATCTGCCTGTCCGAGCGTGTGGTTCAGGAAGATCGCTTTACCACCATCCACATCCAGGAACTGACCTGTGTGGCGCGTGACACCAAGCTTGGCCCAGAGGAAATCACTGCGGACATCCCGAACGTGGGTGAAGCCGCACTGAACAAGCTGGACGAAGCCGGTATTGTCTACGTGGGTGCTGAAGTCGGCGCTGGCGACATCCTGGTTGGCAAGGTCACGCCAAAAGGCGAAACCCAGCTGACCCCGGAAGAAAAGCTGCTGCGCGCAATCTTCGGTGAGAAGGCCAGCGACGTTAAGGACACCTCCCTGCGCGTGCCAACCGGCACCAAAGGTACCGTTATTGATGTGCAGGTCTTCACCCGTGATGGCGTCGAGCGCGATAGCCGTGCCCTGGCCATCGAGAAGATGCAGCTGGACGAGATCCGCAAGGACCTCAACGAAGAGTTCCGCATCGTCGAAGGCGCAACCTTCGAGCGTCTGCGTTCTGCCCTGAACGGCCAGGTGGTCGACGGTGGCGCGGGCCTGAAAAAAGGCACCGTGATCACTGACGAAGTGCTGGACGGTCTGGAGCACGGCCAGTGGTTCAAACTGCGCATGGCTGAAGATGCACTGAACGAGCAGCTGGAAAAGGCTCAGCAGTACATCGTCGACCGTCGCCGTCTGCTGGACGACAAGTTCGAAGACAAGAAGCGCAAGCTGCAGCAAGGCGATGACCTGGCACCGGGCGTACTGAAGATCGTCAAGGTCTACCTGGCAATCCGCCGTCGCATCCAGCCGGGTGACAAGATGGCTGGTCGTCACGGTAACAAGGGTGTTGTCTCGGTCATCATGCCGGTTGAAGACATGCCGCACGATGCCAACGGTACTCCGGTTGACGTCGTACTGAACCCGCTGGGCGTACCTTCGCGTATGAACGTTGGTCAGATCCTTGAAACCCACCTGGGCCTCGCGGCCAAGGGCCTGGGCGAGAAGATCGACCGCATGCTCGAAGAACAGCGCAAAGCCGCTGAGCTGCGTGTGTTCCTGACCGAGGTCTACAACGAGATCGGCGGTCGTCAGGAAAACCTCGACGAGTTCACCGACGAAGAGATCCTGGCCCTGGCAAACAACCTGAAGAAAGGCGTGCCGATGGCTACCCCGGTCTTCGATGGTGCCAAGGAGCGCGAGATCAAGGCCATGCTGAAGCTGGCCGACCTGCCAGAGAGCGGCCAGATGGTGCTGTTCGATGGCCGTACCGGCAACAAGTTCGAGCGTCCAGTGACCGTTGGTTACATGTACATGCTCAAGCTGAACCACTTGGTGGACGACAAGATGCACGCGCGTTCCACTGGTTCCTACAGCCTGGTTACCCAGCAGCCGCTGGGTGGTAAGGCGCAGTTCGGTGGTCAGCGTTTCGGGGAGATGGAAGTGTGGGCGCTGGAAGCATACGGCGCGGCATACACCCTGCAAGAAATGCTCACAGTGAAGTCGGACGACGTGAACGGCCGTACCAAGATGTACAAAAACATCGTGGATGGCGATCACCGTATGGAGCCGGGCATGCCCGAGTCCTTCAACGTGTTGATCAAAGAGATCCGTTCGCTCGGTATCGATATCGATCTGGAAACCGAATAACACGTGACGCGAAGGGGAGTGGGGCAGGTAATGCCCGCTCCCTGCTCCGCCAGGAGGAAAGGCCTTGAAAGACCTACTGAATTTGCTGAAAAACCAGGGTCAAGTCGAAGAGTTCGACGCCATCCGCATCGGTCTGGCGTCGCCTGAAATGATCCGTTCGTGGTCGTTCGGTGAAGTTAAGAAGCCGGAAACCATCAACTACCGTACGTTCAAACCTGAGCGTGACGGCCTGTTCTGCGCCAAGATCTTTGGCCCAGTCAAGGACTACGAGTGCCTGTGCGGCAAGTACAAGCGCCTCAAGCACCGCGGCGTAATCTGCGAGAAGTGCGGCGTTGAAGTTGCCCTGGCGAAGGTTCGTCGTGAGCGCATGGCGCACATCGAACTGGCCTCGCCGGTTGCCCACATCTGGTTCCTGAAGTCGCTGCCGTCCCGTATCGGCCTGCTGATGGACATGACCCTGCGTGATATCGAGCGTGTTCTCTACTTCGAGAGCTACGTCGTTATCGACCCGGGCATGACCACCCTTGAAAAGGGCCAGCTGCTGAACGACGAGCAGTACTTCGAAGCGCTGGAAGAGTTCGGTGACGACTTCGACGCCCGCATGGGTGCCGAGGCTGTTCGCGAGCTGTTGCACGCTATCGACCTGGAGCACGAGATTGGCCGCCTGCGCGAAGAAATTCCGCAGACCAACTCGGAAACCAAGATCAAGAAGCTGTCCAAGCGCCTGAAGCTGATGGAAGCTTTCCAGGGCTCGGGCAACCTGCCTGAGTGGATGGTCCTGACCGTCCTGCCAGTACTGCCGCCGGACCTGCGTCCGCTGGTACCGCTGGATGGTGGCCGCTTCGCGACCTCCGACCTGAACGACCTGTATCGTCGGGTGATCAACCGTAACAACCGTCTGAAGCGCCTGCTGGATCTGTCGGCGCCAGACATCATCGTGCGCAACGAAAAGCGCATGCTGCAGGAAGCGGTCGACGCCCTGCTGGACAACGGCCGTCGTGGTCGCGCCATCACTGGCTCGAACAAGCGTCCGCTGAAGTCCCTGGCTGACATGATCAAAGGTAAGCAAGGTCGCTTCCGTCAGAACTTGCTCGGTAAGCGTGTGGACTACTCTGGCCGTTCGGTAATTACCGTAGGCCCGACCCTGCGTCTGCACCAGTGCGGTCTGCCGAAGAAGATGGCCCTTGAGCTGTTCAAGCCGTTCATTTTCGGCAAGCTGGAAATGCGTGGTCTGGCGACCACCATCAAGGCCGCCAAGAAGATGGTCGAGCGCGAGCTGCCAGAGGTGTGGGACGTTCTCGCCGAAGTGATTCGCGAACACCCCGTACTGCTCAACCGTGCACCGACCCTGCACCGTCTGGGTATCCAGGCCTTTGAACCGGTTCTGATCGAAGGTAAGGCCATCCAGCTGCACCCGCTGGTCTGCGCCGCGTACAACGCCGACTTCGACGGTGACCAGATGGCCGTTCACGTGCCGCTGACGCTGGAAGCCCAGCTCGAAGCGCGCGCGCTGATGATGTCGACCAACAACATCCTGTCGCCAGCCAACGGTGAGCCAATCATCGTTCCGTCGCAGGACGTTGTACTGGGTCTGTACTACATGACCCGTGAAGCCATCAACGCTAAGGGCGAAGGTCGCGTATTTGCCGACCTGCAAGAAGTCGACCGCGTATTCCGCGCCGGCGAGGCTGCGCTGCACGCGAAAATCAAGGTTCGTATCAACGAAACCGTGAAAGACCGCGACGGCAGCGTTACCAAGAACACCCGTATCGTCGACACCACTGTCGGCCGTGCGCTGCTGTTCCAGGTTGTACCGGCAGGTCTGCCGTACGACGTGGTCAACCAGCCGATGAAGAAGAAGGCGATCTCCAAGCTGATCAACCAGTGCTACCGCGTGGTTGGTCTGAAAGAGACCGTTATCTTCGCTGACCAGTTGATGTACACCGGTTTCGCTTACTCCACCATCTCTGGCGTGTCCATTGGTGTGAACGACTTTGTCATCCCTGATGAGAAAGCGCGCATCATCAACAGCGCTACCGATGAAGTGAAGGAAATCGAAAGCCAGTACGCCTCCGGCCTGGTAACCCAGGGCGAGAAGTACAACAAGGTCATCGACTTGTGGTCGAAGGCGAACGACGAAGTGTCCAAGGCGATGATGGCCAACCTCTCGAAAGAGAAGGTTATCGACCGCGAGGGCAAGGAAGTCGAGCAAGAGTCCTTCAACTCGATGTACATGATGGCTGACTCCGGTGCGCGGGGTTCCGCAGCACAGATCCGTCAGCTGGCCGGTATGCGTGGCCTGATGGCCAAGCCGGATGGCTCGATCATCGAGACGCCGATCACTGCGAACTTCCGTGAAGGTCTGAGCGTACTCCAGTACTTCATCTCGACTCACGGTGCTCGTAAAGGTCTGGCGGATACCGCGTTGAAGACTGCGAACTCCGGTTACCTGACCCGTCGTCTGGTAGACGTTGCCCAAGACCTGGTTGTAACCGAGATCGACTGCGGTACCGACCATGGCTTGCTGATGACTCCGCACATTGAAGGCGGTGACGTTGTAGAGCCGCTGGGTGAGCGTGTACTGGGTCGTGTCATCGCCCGTGACGTGTTCAAACCAGGCACCGAGGACGTCATCGTTCCGGCCGGTACCCTGGTCGACGAGCAGTGGGTCGAGTTCATCGAGCTGAACAGCATCGACGAAGTTATCGTGCGTTCGCCGATCAACTGCGAAACCCGCTACGGCATCTGCGCCAAGTGCTACGGTCGTGACCTGGCGCGTGGTCACCAGGTGAACATCGGTGAAGCTGTCGGCGTTATCGCTGCTCAGTCGATCGGTGAGCCGGGTACCCAGCTGACCATGCGTACGTTCCACATCGGTGGTGCTGCAAGCCGTACTTCGGCTGCCGACAGCGTCCAGGTGAAGAACGGCGGTATGGTACGTCTGCACAACCTGAAGCAGGTCGTGCGTGCCGATGGCAACCTGGTTGCCGTGTCGCGTTCTGGCGAGCTGGCCATTGCCGACGAATTCGGTCGTGAGCGTGAGCGTTACAAGCTGCCTTACGGTGCGGTGATTTCGGTCAAGGAAGGTGAGAAGGTCGAAGCTGGCGCCATCGTCGCCAAGTGGGACCCGCACACCCACCCGATCGTTACCGAGCTGAAAGGTACCGTGACCTTCGTGGGCATGGAAGAAAACATCACCATCAAGCGTCAGACGGACGAACTGACCGGTCTGACCAACATTGAAGTACTGGACGTCAAGGATCGCCCTGCCGCAGGCAAGGAAATCCGTCCGGCAATCAAGATGGTCGACGCCAACGGCAAGGACCTGTACCTGCCAGGTACCGACGTACCTGCCCAGTACTTCCTGCCGGCTAACGCCTTGGTGGGTGTTGCTGACGGTGCACAGATCGGTGTTGGTGACGTTATCGCGCGTATCCCGCAAGAAACGTCGAAGACCCGTGACATCACCGGTGGTCTGCCGCGCGTAGCTGACTTGTTCGAAGCGCGTCGTCCGAAAGAAGCGTCGATCCTGGCTGAAGTCAGCGGTACCATCGCGTTCGGTAAAGAGACCAAGGGCAAGCGTCGCCTGGTGATTACGCCGACCGACGGTAGCGATCCGTACGAAGAGCTGATTCCGAAGTGGCGCCACCTGAACGTCTTCGAAGGCGAACAGGTAAACCGCGGCGAAGTTATCTCCGACGGCCCGAGCGATCCGCACGACATCCTGCGTCTGCTGGGTGTGAGCGCGCTGGCGAAGTACATCGTCAACGAGATCCAGGACGTTTACCGTCTGCAAGGCGTGAAGATCAACGACAAGCACATCGAGACCATCCTGCGTCAGATGCTGCGCAAGGTCGAGATCTCCGAGTCGGGCGATTCCAGCTTCATCAAGGGCGACCAGATGGAACTGACTCACGTACTGGTCGAGAACGAACGTCTCGCCGGCGAAGACAAGTTCATCTCGAAGTTCACCCGTGTGCTGCTGGGTATCACCAAGGCGTCGCTGTCGACCGAATCGTTCATTTCCGCGGCTTCCTTCCAGGAAACCACCCGCGTACTGACCGAAGCGGCGGTAACCGGCAAGCGCGATTACCTGCGCGGCCTGAAAGAGAACGTGGTCGTGGGTCGTCTGATCCCGGCCGGTACTGGTCTGGCTTACCACAGCGAGCGCAAGCGTCGCCGTGAAGCTGACAAACCGCTGCGTGTAAGCGCCAGTGAGGTGGAAGCCGCACTGACCGAAGCGCTGAATTCCAGCGGTAACTAAGTACAGGGCGGGGCCCCGGCAAGCTTCGAACGGCCATCGGTGACATGAAATGTTGCCGATGATCGGGCGAGGAGGGCCGGGGCCTTGTCTTGACTGGGTGCAAGATCCTCCGTAGACTTTTGTACCCTTAAATTTGGTGAGGCTCCGTCTCGCCAATTTTTGGCTTTCTTGCAAGACAATAGAGTCGCAAGACAATCAGTGGAGCTAGTAGATGGCAACTATCAACCAGCTGGTACGTCAGCCGCGTAAGCGTTCGGTCGAGAAGTCCGACGTTCCTGCGCTGCAGAACTGCCCGCAACGTCGTGGCGTGTGCACCCGTGTGTACACCACCACGCCGAAAAAACCTAACTCGGCACTGCGTAAAGTATGCCGTGTGCGTCTGACCAACGGTTTCGAGGTTTCCTCGTACATCGGCGGTGAAGGCCACAACCTGCAAGAGCACAGCGTCGTCCTGATCCGTGGCGGCCGTGTAAAAGACTTGCCAGGTGTTCGTTACCACACCGTTCGCGGCTCTCTGGATACTTCGGGCGTTAAAGGCCGTAACCAGGGTCGTTCGAAGTACGGTACCAAGCGTCCGAAGTAATCGGCCGTTTGCAGACATCCATTTTTTTGAGTCGATAAGAGTAAGGTCGGGCAGGGGTCGAAGACCCACGTCCCGGGCTAACCTGAAGACCGTTTGAGGGCTTATCATGCCAAGACGTCGTGTAGCAGCAAAACGTGAGATTCTGGACGATCCTAAATACGGATCCCAAATCCTCGCCAAGTTCATGAACCACGTGATGGAAAGCGGCAAGAAGGCTGTAGCCGAGCGCATCGTTTACGGTGCCCTGGATACCGTCAAAGCACGCAAGAACAGCGACCCCCTGGAAATCTTCGAGAAAGCTCTCGACGCCATCGCTCCGCTGGTCGAAGTAAAGTCCCGTCGTGTCGGCGGTGCCACTTACCAGGTCCCGGTTGAAGTTCGTCCATCCCGTCGTAACGCTCTGGCAATGCGCTGGCTCGTAGACTACGCCCGCAAGCGCGGCGAGAAGTCGATGGCTCTGCGCCTGGCTGGCGAGCTGCTGGATGCTGCCGAAGGCAAAGGTGCTGCAGTCAAGAAGCGTGAAGACGTTCACCGTATGGCTGAAGCCAACAAAGCGTTCTCGCACTACCGCTTCTAATTCAAGCATCAATCATTTTGCGAGGGCTTTATGGCTCGTACTACAGCAATTAACCGCTACCGTAACATTGGTATCTGTGCCCACGTTGACGCGGGCAAGACCACCACTACCGAGCGGATCCTGTTCTACACAGGTCTGAGCCACAAGATGGGCGAGGTGCATGACGGCGCCGCGACCACCGACTGGATGGTGCAGGAGCAGGAGCGGGGTATCACCATTACCTCCGCTGCCGTTACCACCTTCTGGAAAGGTTCTGTTGGTCAGTATGACAACTACCGTGTAAACGTCATCGATACCCCCGGCCACGTTGACTTCACCATTGAAGTAGAGCGTTCGCTGCGTGTACTCGACGGCGCGGTCGTTGTGTTCTGCGGTACCTCCGGCGTTGAGCCTCAGTCCGAAACCGTATGGCGTCAGGCCAACAAATACGGCGTTCCACGTGTTGTTTACGTGAACAAGATGGACCGTGCCGGTGCAAACTTCCTGCGCGTCGTAGGTCAGATCAAGAACCGTCTGGGCCACACCCCGGTCCCGGTTCAGCTGGCCATCGGTTCGGAAGATAACTTCCAGGGTCAGGTTGACCTGATCAAAATGAAGGCTATCTACTGGAACGACGACGACAAAGGCACCACTTATCGCGAGGAAGAAATTCCTGCCGATATGCTGGAGCTGGCTCAAGAGTGGCGCTCCAACATGGTTGAAGCGGCTGCCGAGTCCAGCGAAGAGCTGATGAACAAGTACCTGGAAGGCGAAGAGCTGACCGTCGAAGAGATCAAAGCCGGTCTGCGCGCGCGCACCCTGGCCAGCGAAATCGTACCGGCTGTCTGCGGTTCGTCGTTCAAGAACAAGGGTGTTCCCCTGGTTCTCGACGCCGTCATCGACTACCTGCCTGCTCCGACCGAGATCCCTGCAATCCAGGGTATCAACCCGGACGACAAGGAGCTGGACAAAGAAGATCCGGCTGTTCGTAAAGACGTGCGTCACGCCGACGACGACGAGCCGTTCTCGGCTCTGGCGTTCAAGATCGCGACTGACCCGTTCGTGGGTACCCTGACCTTCGTTCGCGTCTACTCGGGCGTTCTGACCTCCGGTGACTCCGTCATCAACTCGGTCAAAGGCAAGAAAGAGCGCGTTGGTCGTATGGTGCAGATGCACGCCAACCAGCGTGAAGAAATCAAGGAAGTGCGCGCTGGCGACATCGCGGCACTGATCGGCATGAAAGACGTGACCACAGGCGAAACCCTGTGCAACGCCGACAAGCCAATCATCCTTGAGCGTATGGACTTCCCTGAGCCGGTCATTTCGCTCTCCGTAGAGCCGAAAACCAAGGCTGACCAGGAGAAGATGGGTATTGCACTGGGCAAGCTGGCCCAGGAAGACCCGTCGTTCCGCGTCAAGACCGACGAAGAGACTGGCCAGACCATCATCTCGGGCATGGGTGAGCCTGCACCTGGACATCCTCGTTGACCGCATGAAGCGCGAGTTCAACGTCGAAGCCAACATCGGCAAGCCGCAGGTTTCGTACCGCGAGAAGATCACCAAGTCCAACGTCGAGATCGAAGGCAAGTTCGTTCGTCAGTCGGGCGGTCGTGGTCAGTTCGGTCACTGCTGGATCCGTTTCTCGGAGCCGGACGTCGACGAGAAAGGCAACATCACCGAAGGTCTGGTGTTCTCCAACGAAGTCGTTGGTGGTGTAATTCCTAAGGAATTCATCGCCCCGATCCAGAAGGGTATCGAAGAGCAGATGAAGAACGGCGTAGTTGCCGGCTATCCTCTGATCGGCCTGAAGGCCGCGGTATTCGATGGTTCGTATCACGACGTCGACTCCAACGAAATGGCGTTCAAAATCGCCGCTTCGATGGCGACCAAGCAGCTGGCCACCAAGGGCGGCGGCGTGGTTCTCGAGCCGATCATGAAGGTTGAAGTTGTAACCCCGGAAGACTACCTGGGTGACGTGATGGGTGACCTGAACCGTCGTCGTGGTCTGGTCCAGGGTATGGATGAATCGGTCTCTGGCCGCGTCGTCCGCGCTGAAGTACCGCTCGGAGAAATGTTCGGTTACGCAACCGACGTTCGTTCCATGTCTCAGGGTCGCGCAAGCTACTCCATGGAATTCTCCAAATACGCCGAAGCTCCGTCGAACATCGTCGAAGCACTCGTTAAAAAACAAGGCTAATCCCCTTTAGGCAAGAGGTTCACTGTCGTGGCTAAAGAAAAATTTGATCGTTCCCTTCCCCACGTTAACGTCGGCACTATCGGCCACGTTGACCACGGTAAGACCACTCTGACCGCAGCTCTGACTCGCGTCTGCTCCGAAGTTTTCGGTTCGGCAGTCGTTGAGTTCGACAAGATCGACTCGGCTCCGGAAGAAAAAGCGCGCGGTATCACCATCAACACCGCTCACGTCGAGTACAACTCGAACATTCGTCACTACGCTCACGTTGACTGCCCAGGTCACGCTGACTACGTGAAGAACATGATCACCGGTGCTGCCCAGATGGACGGCGCGATCCTGGTTTGCTCGGCCGCCGATGGTCCGATGCCACAAACCCGTGAGCACATCCTGCTGTCCCGTCAGGTTGGCGTTCCGTACATCGTGGTCTTCCTGAACAAGGCTGACCTGGTAGACGACGCTGAGCTGCTGGAACTGGTCGAGATGGAAGTTCGCGACCTGCTGTCCACCTATGACTTCCCAGGCGACGACACTCCGATCATCATCGGTTCCGCTCGTATGGCCCTGGAAGGCAAAGACGACAACGAAATGGGCACCACCGCTGTCAAGCGTCTGGTTGAAACTCTGGACAGCTACATCCCAGAGCCAGAGCGCGCTATCGACAAGCCGTTCCTGATGCCAATCGAAGACGTATTCTCGATCTCGGGTCGTGGTACCGTTGTTACCGGTCGTATCGAGCGTGGTATCGTCCGCGTTCAGGATCCGCTGGAAATCGTTGGTCTGCGTGACACCACCACCACCACCTGCACCGGTGTTGAGATGTTCCGCAAGCTGCTGGACGAAGGTCGTGCTGGCGAGAACTGCGGCGTTCTGCTGCGTGGTACCAAGCGTGACGACGTTGAGCGTGGCCAGGTTCTGGTCAAGCCAGGTTCGGTCAAGCCGCACACCAAGTTCACCGCAGAAGTCTACGTCCTGTCGAAGGAAGAAGGCGGCCGTCACACTCCGTTCTTCAAAGGCTACCGTCCACAGTTCTACTTCCGTACCACTGACGTGACCGGTAACTGCGAACTGCCGGAAGGCGTTGAAATGGTAATGCCAGGTGACAACATTCAGATGACTGTTACCCTGATCAAGACCATCGCAATGGAAGACGGTCTGCGCTTCGCTATCCGTGAAGGCGGTCGTACCGTCGGCGCCGGCGTCGTAGCCAAAATCATCGAGTAATCACTCGACCGATTGAAAAAAGCCTCCGCTCAGCGGGGGCTTTTTTTATTGGGTTGACACTAAATTGGGGCGTCTATAGAATCACGCCTCCTTTTAGCGGGCGTAGTGCGTCCGTTGGGAACAGCCTGGAGTCTGAAATCCAATGCAAAATCAGCAAATCCGTATCAGGTTGAAGGCTTTCGACCATCGCCTGATCGACCAATCCACCCAGGAAATCGTGGAAACCGCGAAACGTACTGGTGCACAAGTGCGTGGTCCGATTCCACTGCCTACCCGCAAAGAGCGTTTCACCGTTCTGGTCTCCCCGCACGTCAACAAAGACGCGCGTGACCAGTACGAGATTCGCACTCATAAGCGTGTTCTGGACATCGTCCAGCCAACGGATAAAACCGTTGACGCGCTGATGAAGCTTGATCTGGCGGCAGGTGTGGAAGTACAGATCAGCCTCGGCTAAGACTTCGGTCTAGTCGTGTAACGCTCTGAAATGGGCGGCCATAGCGGGTGAAAGCCCCGTACACTCATGAGGTTTACAACATGACTATTGGTGTAATCGGTCGCAAGTGCGGTATGACCCGCATTTTCACCGAAGAAGGTGTCTCCATTCCGGTCACGGTCATTGAGATCGAGCCGAATCGTGTCACCCAGTTCAAAACTGAAGAAACCGATGGCTACCGTGCAGTGCAAGTCACTGTCGGCGAGCGTCGTGCTTCGCGTGTGACTGCCGCTCAGGCAGGTCACTTCGCCAAGGCTAACGTTGCCGCTGGTCGCGGTGTTTGGGAGTTCCGTCTTGAAGAAGGCGATTTCCAGGCTGGCGATCTGATCAAAGCTGAACTCTTCACTGCAGGCCAGCTGGTAGACGTTACTGGTCAGTCCAAAGGTAAAGGCTTCGCCGGTACCATCAAGCGCTGGAACTTCCGTGGTCAGGACAACACCCACGGTAACTCCGTGTCGCACCGTGTGCCTGGTTCCATCGGCCAGTGCCAGACTCCTGGTCGTGTGTTCAAGGGCAAGAAAATGTCCGGTCACATGGGCGCCGAGCGCGTGACTGTTCAGTCCCTGGAAGTAGTTCGCGTAGACGCTGAACGCAACCTGCTGCTCGTCAAGGGTGCCGTTCCTGGCGCTACTGGCGGCGACGTGGTTGTACGCCCAGCTGTCAAGGCTCGCGGTTAAGGGGAAACTGACATGCAACTCAATGTAAATGACGCTCAGGCGATCGAAGTTTCCGAACTGACTTTCGGTGGCGAATTCAACGAGACGCTGGTTCACCAAGCAGTCGTGGCCTACATGGCCGGCGGCCGTCAGGGCACCAAGCAGCAAAAGACCCGTTCCGACGTGGCTGGTGGCGGTAAGCGCCCATGGCGTCAGAAGGGTACTGGCCGTGCTCGTGCTGGTACCACTCGTGGTCCGATCTGGCGTGGCGGTGGTGTAACCTTCGCAGCTCGCCCTCAAGATCACTCGCAAAAGCTCAACAAGAAGATGTACCGCGCAGCTCTGCGCTCCATCCTCGCTGAGCTGGTGCGTAGCGACCGTCTGGTCGTGGTTCAGGACTTCGCTGTTGAAGCACCGAAAACCAAAGATCTGCTGAACAAGCTGAACGGCATGGGTCTGAGCGACGTACTGATCGTTTCCGACGCTGTTGATCAGAACCTGTACCTGGCTGCTCGCAACCTGCCGCACGTCGATGTACGTGACGTACAGGGTTCCGACCCGGTCAGTCTGATCGCATACGAGAAAGTGTTGATCACTGTCTCGGCCGTGAAGAAATTCGAGGAGCTGCTGGGATGAACCAGGAACGCGTATTTAAAGTCCTCCTTGGCCCGCACGTTTCCGAGAAGGCTACCGTTCTGGCTGAGAAAAAAGGCCAGTTCGTATTCAAGGTTGCTACCGATGCAACCAAGCTGGAAATCAAGAAAGCTGTCGAAGGCCTGTTCAACGTAAAAGTTGAAAACGTGTCGACTGTTAACGTTCTGGGTAAAACCAAGCGTACCGCACGTGGTCTGGGCAAGCGTAATGACTGGAAGAAGGCGATCGTCTCCCTTCAGCCAGGCCAAGATCTCGATTTCAGCAGCAGTGCTGAGTAAGGAAGGGGTGCATCATGGCAATCGTTAAATGCAAACCGACTTCCCCTGGCCGCCGTTTCGTGGTCAAGGTGGTCAACAAGGAGCTGCACAAAGGCGCTCCTCACGCACCGCTGCTCGAGAAGAAATCGAAGTCTGGTGGTCGTAACAACAATGGCCGCATTACCACTCGTCACGTTGGTGGTGGTCATAAGCAGCATTACCGTCTGGTCGACTTCCGTCGCAACGACAAAGATGGCATTCCAGCCACTGTCGAGCGTATCGAATACGACCCGAACCGTACTGCTCACATCGCCCTGCTGTGCTACGCAGACGGTGAGCGTCGCTACATCATCGCCCCTAAAGGCGTGAGCGCTGGCGACCAGCTGATCGCAGGTGCCCTGGCCCCAATCAAGGCCGGTAACTCCCTGCAACTGCGCAACATCCCAGTAGGTAGCACCATTCACGGCGTCGAACTGAAGCCGGGTAAAGGTGCTCAGATCGCTCGTTCCGCTGGTGCTTCGGCTCAGCTGATCGCTCGTGACGGCGTATACGTGACTCTGCGTCTGCGTTCCGGTGAAATGCGTAAAGTACTGGCTGAGTGCCGTGCGACCCTGGGCGAAGTCTCGAACTCCGAGCACAGCCTGCGTTCGCTGGGTAAAGCTGGTGCCAAACGCTGGCGCGGCGTTCGCCCAACCGTTCGTGGCGTTGCCATGAACCCGGTTGACCACCCACATGGTGGTGGTGAAGGTCGTACCTCCGGTGGTCGTCATCCGGTATCGCCATGGGGCTTCCCAACCAAGGGTGCGAAAACCCGTGGTAATAAGCGTACCGACAACATGATCGTCCGTCGTCGCAAGTAACTAGAGGGATACGACAGTGCCACGTTCTCTGAAAAAAGGTCCTTTTATCGATCTTCACCTGTTGAAGAAGATCGAAGTGGCGGTGGAGAAGAACGATCGCAAGCCAGTTAAAACCTGGTCGCGCCGTTCGATGATCCTGCCACAAATGGTCGGTCTGACCATCGCGGTACACAACGGTCGTCAACATGTCCCAGTTCTGGTGAACGAAGACATGGTCGGCCACAAACTGGGCGAGTTTGCCGGTACCCGCACCTACCGCGGGCACGTGGCTGACAAGAAAGCCAAGCGTTAAGGGGTAAGGAAATGGAAGTAGCCGCTAAGTTGTCGGGCGCTCGCATCTCTGCCCAGAAAGCCCGCTTGGTCGCCGACCAGATCCGCGGGAAGAAGGTGGGCGAAGCGCTCAACCTGTTGGCCTTCAGCAGCAAAAAAGCCGCTGAAATCATGAAGAAAGTCCTCGAGTCGGCCGTTGCCAACGCCGAACACAACGAAGGCGCAGACGTTGATGACCTGAAGGTCTCCACCGTCTTCGTCAACGAAGGGCGTTCGCTGAAGCGCATCATGCCGCGTGCCAAAGGCCGCGCAGATCGCATCGTCAAGCGGTCTTGCCATATCACTGTCAAGGTTGCGGACAAGTAACGGAGTCGATCAGATGGGTCAGAAAGTACATCCCACTGGCATTCGCCTGGGAATCGTCAAGGAGCACACCTCCGTCTGGTACGCAGACGGTGCTACTTACGCAGATTACCTGTTGAAGGATCTGAAAACGCGTGAGTACCTCCAAGACAAACTAAAAAGCGCGTCCGTAAGCCGTATCGATATTCATCGTCCGGCTCAAACTGCACGCATCACCATCCACACTGCTCGTCCCGGTATCGTTATCGGCAAGAAAGGTGAAGATGTTGAGAAGCTGCGTCAGGACCTGACCAAGCAGATGGGTGTGCCTGTGCACATCAACATCGAAGAGATCCGCAAGCCGGAACTCGACGCTATGCTGGTTGCGCAGAGCGTAGCTCAGCAGCTGGAACGCCGCGTAATGTTCCGTCGCGCCATGAAGCGCGCCGTACAGAACGCCATGCGTATTGGTGCCAAGGGCATCAAGATCCAGGTGAGCGGTCGTCTCGGCGGTGCCGAGATTGCTCGTACCGAGTGGTATCGCGAAGGTCGTGTGCCTCTGCACACCCTGCGTGCCGATATCGACTACAACACCTACGAAGCTCACACCACTTACGGTGTGATCGGTGTGAAGGTTTGGATCTTCAAAGGCGAAGTTATTGGTGGTCGCCAAGAAGAACTGAAACCACAAGCACCAGCGCCTCGTAAAAAAGCTGCTAAGTAAGGGGTACGCCAAATGTTGCAACCAAAGCGTACAAAATTCCGCAAGCAGATGACCGGCCACAACCGTGGTCTGGCACTGCGCGGTAGCAAAGTCAGCTTCGGCGAATTCGCCCTGAAAGCTGTTGCTCGCGGTCGCCTCACCGCTCGCCAGATCGAGTCCGCACGTCGTGCGCTGACCCGTCACGTTAAGCGTGGCGGTAAGATCTGGATCCGTGTGTTCCCGGACAAGCCGATCTCCAAGAAACCTCTTGAGGTTCGTATGGGTAAAGGTAAGGGCTCCGTGGAATACTGGGTTGCCCAGATCCAGCCAGGCAAAGTCCTGTACGAGATCGAGGGTGTTTCTGAAGAGCTGGCGCGCGAAGCTTTCGCCCTGGCTGCTGCAAAGCTGCCTCTCGCCACCTCCTTTGTTAAGCGGACGGTGATGTGATGAAAGCGAATGAACTTCGTGAAAAATCGGCACAGCAGCTGAACGAGCAACTGCTCGGCTTGCTGCGCGACCAGTTCAATCTGCGTATGCAGAAAGCAACTGGCCAGTTGGGGCAGTCGCACCTGCTCTCGCAAGTTAAGCGTGACATCGCTCGCGTGAAAACTGTGCTCAACCAGCAGGCAGGTAAGTGATCATGGCTGAAGCTGAAAAAACCGTCCGTACGCTGACTGGCCGTGTCGTCAGCGACAAAATGGACAAGACCATCACCGTTCTGATCGAGCGTCGCGTAAAGCACCCGATCTACGGTAAATACGTTAAGCGTTCGACTAAGCTGCACGCGCACGACGAAACCAACCAGTGCAAGATCGGCGACAAGGTTTCGATTACCGAAACCCGTCCGCTGGCCAAGACCAAGTCCTGGGCACTGGTTGAAGTCCTCGAACGCGCTGTTGAAGTCTAAGGGCTAGGGGTCGGAGAAATTTTATGATTCAGACTCAATCCATGCTCGATGTGGCCGATAACAGCGGCGCTCGTCGCGTCATGTGCATCAAGGTGCTCGGCGGCTCGCACCGTCGTTACGCCGGCATCGGTGACATCATCAAGGTTACTGTCAAGGAAGCAATTCCGCGCGGTAAGGTCAAAAAAGGCCAAGTGATGACCGCTGTTGTCGTGCGCACCCGTCACGGTGTTCGTCGCGCTGACGGTTCCATCATTCGTTTCGACGGCAACGCTGCTGTTCTGCTGAACAACAAGCAAGAGCCGATCGGCACTCGCATCTTCGGGCCAGTGACCCGTGAACTTCGTACTGAGAAGTTCATGAAGATCGTCTCGCTCGCCCCTGAAGTGCTGTAAGGAGATCCGACATGCAAAAGATTCGTCGTGACGACGAGATCATCGTGATCGCCGGCAAAGACAAAGGTAAGCGCGGTAAGGTGCTGAAGGTTCTGGCTGATGACCGTCTGGTCATCGGTGGCGTGAACCTGGTTAAGCGTCATACCAAGCCTAACCCGATGGCGGGCGTTCAGGGCGGTATCGTCGAGAAAGAAGCGCCTCTGCACGCTTCCAACGTTGCCATCTTCAACGGCGAAACCAACAAGGCTGACCGCGTTGGTTTCAAAGTAGAAGACGGTAAGAAAATTCGTGTCTTCAAGTCGACCCAAAAAGCGGTTGATGCTTGAACACTGCTAGGTAGAAGACCATGGCACGACTGAAAGAGATTTACCGGAACGAAATCGCTCCTAAGCTTAAGGAAGAACTTAAGCTGTCGAACGTGATGGAAGTTCCGCGCGTTACCAAAATCACCCTGAACATGGGTCTGGGCGAAGCGATCGGCGACAAGAAAGTCATCGAGCACGCTGTAGCTGACCTGGAAAAGATCACCGGTCAAAAGCCGGTCGTGACTTTCGCTCGTAAATCCATCGCTGGCTTCAAAGTCCGCGAAGGATGGCCGATCGGCGTCAAGGTGACCCTGCGTAGCGACAAGATGTACGAATTCCTGGACCGCCTGCTGGCGATCTCCCTGCCTCGGGTTCGCGACTTCCGCGGCCTGAATGCCAAGTCCTTCGATGGCCGTGGCAACTACAGCATGGGCGTGAAAGAGCAGATCATCTTCCCGGAAATCGATTACGACAAGATCGATGCTCTGCGCGGTTTGGACATCACCCTGACCACCACTGCTCGTTCGGACGACGAAGGCCGCGCTCTGCTGCGTGCTTTCAAGTTCCCGTTCCGCAACTGATTGGAGTAGGAAAATGGCCAAGAAGAGCATGAAAAACCGTGAGCTGAAGCGTCAGCTGACGGTAGCCAAGTTCGCTAAGAAGCGTGCTGAGCTGAAAGCGACCATCGTCAACGTTAATGCCTCTCCAGAAGAGCGTTTCGCTGCCGTTGTCGCTCTGCAGAAGCAGCCACGTGACGCTAGCGCCTCGCGCCTGCGCAACCGTTGCCGCCTGACCGGTCGTCCTCACGGTGTATACCGTAAGTTCGGCCTGGGCCGTAACATGCTGCGTCAAGCTGCAATGCGCGGCGACGTACCAGGTCTGGTCAAGGCCTCCTGGTAAGCGCTGTCGGTGTGATCCCGGCGGAAGGGGAGCAATCTTCCGACCGCCGGTGACCTCGCCAAGAAACAAGCCCCTATATGGGGCTTGTTTCGTTTCTGCCTTGTGTCTAGAATGACCGGCTCACCCGAGCCTGGGTTTTTTGCCCAATCCGCTCAGGTGGTTGTCATAGCCGCAAGGCTAATAATTCTTGTATCAGGAGCATCTAGCCCATGAGTATGCAGGACCCGTTAGCGGACATGCTAACTCGCATCCGTAATGCCCAGATGGCTGAAAAGTCCGTCGTAAGCATGCCTTCTTCTACCCTGAAGGTCGCGGTTGCCAAAGTTCTGAAGGACGAAGGTTACATCGCTGGCTACCAGGTAACTGGTGAAGCCAAGCCTTCCCTGTCGATCGAACTGAAGTACTTCGAAGGCCGTCCGGTCATCGAGGAACTGAAGCGCTCCAGCCGTCCAGGCCTGCGCCAGTACAAGGCCGTCACCGATCTGCCGAAAGTACGTGGCGGTCTGGGCGTGTCTATTGTCTCCACCAACAAAGGTGTGATGACTGATCGCGCTGCGCGCGCTGCCGGTGTCGGCGGCGAAGTTCTGTGCACAGTGTTCTAAGGGGGGATAGACATGTCTCGCGTCGCTAAGAACCCCGTTAAGCTGCCGTCCGGCGTCGAAGTTAAATTCGCAGGCCAGCAGCTTTCGGTGAAGGGTGCCAAGGGCACTCTCGAACTGAACGTTCACTCGTCTGTTGAAGTTACCGAAGAGTCTGGTGAGCTGCGTTTCGTCGCTCGCAATGGTGACCAGCAAGCTCGTGCCATGGCCGGTACTACCCGCGCCCTGGTTAACAACATGGTCCAAGGCGTAAGCCAAGGCTTCGAGCGCAAGCTCCAGCTGGTCGGTGTTGGTTACAAGGCACAGGCTAAAGGCACCGTCCTGAACCTGGCCCTGGGCTTCTCTCACCCAGTGGACTACGAACTGCCAGCCGGTATCACCGCTGAAACGCCTAGCCAGACCGACATCCTGATCAAGGGTATCGACAAGCAGCTGGTAGGTCAGGTGGCCGCTGAAATCCGCGACTTCCGTCCGCCAGAGCCTTACAAAGGCAAAGGTGTGCGTTACGCGGACGAAGTAGTCCGTCGTAAAGAAGCCAAGAAGAAGTAGGGCCTAGTAAATGACCGACAAAAAAGTTATTCGACTGCGTCGCGCTCGCAAAGCACGTCTCAAGATGCACGAACTCGAAGTCGTGCGCCTGTGCGTGTTCCGCTCCTCGCAGCACATCTACGCCCAGGTCATTTCGGCCGACGGCAGCAAGGTTCTGGCAAGCGCCTCGACCTTGGACAAAGACCTGCGTGATGGCGCCACTGGCAACATCGACGCGGCCACTAAGGTTGGCAAGCTGGTAGCTGAGCGTGCGAAAGCCGCCGGTGTATCTCAAGTTGCCTTTGACCGTTCCGGCTTCAAGTACCATGGCCGCGTCAAAGCGCTGGCTGATGCTGCTCGTGAAGGCGGGCTGGAGTTCTAAGTTATGGCAAATAACGATCAAAAGCGCGACGAAGGCTACATCGAGAAGCTGGTTCAAGTTAACCGCGTTGCCAAGACCGTAAAAGGCGGCCGTATCTTCACCTTCACCGCGTTGACCGTGGTAGGTGATGGTAAAGGTCGTGTTGGCTTCGGCCGTGGCAAATCGCGCGAAGTACCTGCTGCGATTCAGAAAGCCATGGAAGCTGCTCGCCGCAACATGATCCAGGTTGACCTGAAGGGCACCACCCTGCAGTACGCCACCAAGGCTGCCCACGGCGCCTCGAAGGTTTACATGCAGCCTGCCTCGGAAGGTACCGGTATCATCGCCGGTGGCGCAATGCGTGCTGTCCTGGAAGTTGCTGGTGTTCAGAACGTTCTGGCCAAGTGCTACGGTTCGACCAACCCAGTGAACGTGGTTTACGCCACTTTCAAGGGTCTGAAAGCCATGCAATCTCCTGAATCCATTGCTGCCAAGCGCGGCAAGAGCGTCGAGGAGATCTTCTGATCATGGCAACCGTAAAAGTAACGCTGATCAAGAGCGTCTCGGGCCGTCTGCCTAACCACAAACTGTGTGTTAAGGGCCTGGGTCTGCGTCGCATCGGTCACACTGTAGAAGTCCAGGATACTCCCGAGAATCGCGGGATGATCAACAAGGCTTACTACATGCTGCGCGTCGAGGGTTAATCGATGAAACTCAATGATCTGAGTCCAGCGCCGGGTTCCCGTCGCGAAAAGCATCGTCCGGGTCGTGGTATCGGTAGCGGTCTGGGTAAGACCGGCGGCCGTGGCCACAAAGGTCAGACCTCCCGTTCGGGTGGTTCGATCGCTCCGGGCTTCGAAGGCGGTCAACAGCCGCTGCACCGTCGTCTGCCGAAGTTCGGCTTCGTTTCCCTGAAAGCCATGGACCGCGCAGAAGTGCGTCTGTCCGAGCTGGCCAAGGTGGAAGGCGACGTGATCTCCGTGCAATCCTTGAAGGATGCCAACGTGATCAACCAGCACATTCAGCGTGTGAAAATCATGCTGTCTGGCGAAGTTACTCGCGCAGTCACCATCAAGGGCATCGCAGCCACCAAGGGTGCGCGTGCGGCTATCGAAGCAGCTGGCGGCAAATTCGAGGAATAAATGGCTAAGCAAGGTGCTCTCTCTTCGCTCGGTAAGGGCGGGATGTCGGAACTCTGGGCTCGTCTGCGCTTTCTGTTCATGGCGATCATCGTCTATCGGATAGGTGCGCATATCCCGGTTCCCGGCATCAATCCGGACCGTCTGGCGGATCTGTTTCGGCAGAATGAGGGGACCATTCTTAGCTTGTTCAACATGTTTTCCGGTGGCGCGCTTGAGCGCATGAGCATCTTTGCACTGGGGATCATGCCGTACATTTCGGCATCGATCATCATGCAGCTGATGACGGCGGTCAGCCCGCAACTGGAGCAGTTGAAGAAGGAAGGTGAAGCTGGCCGTCGCAAGATCAGCCAGTACACCCGCTACGGCACCGTTATCCTGGCACTGGTTCAAGCCATTGGCATGTCCATTGGCCTGGCCAACCAGGGCGTGGCGTTTTCTGTAGGCCTGGGCTTCCATGTCGTTGCCGTCTCCACGTTCGTGGCAGGCGCGATGTTCATGATGTGGCTGGGCGAGCAGATCACCGAGCGCGGTGTGGGCAACGGTATCTCGATGTTGATCTTCGCAGGTATCGTTGCCGGTCTTCCGAGAGCAATCGGGCAGTCTTTCGAGTCTGCACGCACAGGCGATATCAACATTTTCGCCCTGGTCGCAATCGGTTTGCTGGCAGTAGCGATTATCGGTTTTGTGGTGTTCATTGAGCGTGGTCAGCGTCGTATCGCCGTTCACTACGCCAAGCGTCAGCAGGGCCGCAAGGTGTTTGCTGCGCAGACCAGCCACTTGCCGCTGAAAGTGAACATGGCGGGGGTTATCCCGGCCATTTTCGCGAGCAGCATTTTGCTGTTCCCGGCTTCGCTGGGTGCCTGGTTCGGTCAGTCCGAAGGTATGGGCTGGCTGCAGGACATCTCGCAGTCGATCGCTCCTGGTCAGCCGTTGAACATTCTGCTGTTTAGTGCAGGGATCATTTTCTTCTGCTTCTTCTACACAGCGTTGATGTTCAATCCGAAAGACGTAGCGGAAAACCTGAAGAAGTCCGGTGCCTTTATTCCGGGTATCCGTCCTGGTGAGCAGTCTGCACGCTACATTGATGGCGTTCTGACTCGTTTGACCATGTTCGGTGCTCTTTACATGATGGCCGTCTGCCTTCTGCCCCAGTTCCTGGTGGTGGCAGCAAATGTGCCGTTCTACCTTGGCGGGACCTCGTTGCTGATTGTGGTAGTGGTTGTGATGGACTTCATGTCCCAAGTACAATCGCACCTCGTTTCGCACCAGTACGAATCCCTGATGAAGAAAGCCAACCTGAAAGGCTACGGTGGCAGCGGTTTGCTGCGCTGATACGCCCCTAAGGTTCGAGGAGTCGGTAATGAAAGTTCGTGCATCGGTGAAAAAGCTGTGCCGTAACTGCAAGATCATCCGTCGCGAAGGCGTCGTTCGAGTGATCTGCAGCGCGGAACCGCGTCACAAACAGCGCCAAGGCTGAGTGTGATCTGCGCTTCAAACCCAGCAGCTAGTGTGCTGCTGGGTTGATTATTCGTTTCTACAGCGATATTATCTCGCGCCCTATTTCTTGGCTTCCGGGGCGTAGGTAGCTGTCAATTGGAGTCCCACTGAATGGCCCGTATTGCAGGCGTCAACATTCCAGATAACAAGCATACTGTTATCTCGCTGACCTACATCTATGGTGTCGGTCGCACAACTGCACAGAAGATCTGTGCAGACGCTGGTGTAAACCCAGCCGCTAAGATCAAGGATCTGAGCGACGAGCAAATCGAAACCCTGCGTGGCGAAGTTGCGAAGTTCACCACCGAAGGTGACCTGCGTCGTGACATCAACATGAAGATCAAACGCTTGATGGACCTGGGTTGCTACCGCGGCCTGCGTCATCGTAAAGGTCTGCCGGTTCGCGGTCAGCGCACCAAGACCAACGCACGCACCCGTAAGGGCCCGCGTAAGCCGATCCGCAAGTAACCGCCCAGGAATATAGACATGGCAAAACCTGCTGCTCGTCCTCGTAAGAAAGTCAAAAAGACAGTGGTTGATGGCATCGCCCACATCCATGCGTCTTTCAACAACACCATCGTGACCATCACCGACCGTCAGGGCAATGCTTTGTCCTGGGCGACCTCCGGTGGTTCGGGTTTCCGTGGTTCGCGCAAATCCACCCCGTTCGCAGCACAGATCGCTGCTGAGCGTGCTGGTCAAGCTGCGCTGGAATACGGCCTGAAGAACCTCGACGTTAACGTCAAGGGTCCAGGTCCGGGTCGTGAATCCGCCGTTCGTGCACTGAACAGCTGCGGCTACAAGATCGCCAGCATCACCGACGTGACGCCAATCCCGCATAACGGGTGCCGTCCGCCGAAGAAGCGTCGCGTGTAATCAGGAGACAGAAGAATGGCACGTTACATTGGTCCAAAATGCAAACTGTCTCGTCGTGAAGGCACCGATCTGTTCCTGAAGAGCGGCGTTCGCGCTCTGGAATCGAAGTGCAACATCGAAGCAGCCCCAGGTATCCACGGCCAGCGCCGTGGCCGTCAGTCCGACTACGGTACCCAGCTGCGCGAGAAACAAAAAGTTCGTCGTATCTACGGTGTTCTGGAGCGTCAGTTCCGCGGTTACTACCAAGCTGCAGCCTCGAAAAAAGGCGCAACCGGTGAGAACCTGCTGCAACTGCTCGAGTGCCGTCTGGATAACGTCGTCTACCGTATGGGCTTCGGTTCGACTCGTTCCGAATCCCGTCAGCTGGTTTCGCACAAAGCGATCAGCGTCAACGGTAAGACTGTAAACATTCCATCCTACCAAGTTCGTCCGGGTGACGTGGTCGCGGTCCGCGAGAAGTCGTTGGCCCAGCTGCGCATTGTTCAAGCCCTTGAACTGTGCGCCCAGCGTGGCCGCGTTGAGTGGGTTGACGTGGATGCTGCTAAAAAGTCGGGCGTTTTCAAGAACGTTCCTGCTCGCAGCGACCTGTCTGCCGACATCAACGAAAACCTGATTGTCGAGCTCTACTCCAAGTAAGGGCTAGAAAATAGGTGCATCCATGCAGATTTCGGTAAATGAGTTCCTGACTCCCCGCCACATTGATGTGCAGGTAGTCAGTCCGACCCGCGCCAAGATTACGCTCGAGCCTCTCGAGCGTGGTTTCGGCCATACCCTGGGCAACGCGCTGCGCCGCATCCTGTTGTCCTCCATGCCTGGCTGTGCAGTAGTCGAGGCCGAGATCGATGGCGTACTCCATGAGTACTCCGCGATCGAAGGTGTACAGGAAGACGTAATTGAAATCCTGTTGAACCTGAAAGGCCTGGCTATCAAACTGCACGGTCGTGACGAAGTTACGCTGACCTTGTCGAAAAAGGGTTCGGGGGTGGTTACCGCTGCCGATATTCAGCTGGATCACGATGTCGAGATCGTCAACCCCGATCACGTAATCGCGAACCTGGCGTCGAACGGCGCCCTGAACATGAAGCTCACTGTAGCTCGTGGTCGCGGTTACGAGCCGGCCGACTCCCGTCAAACCGACGAAGACGAAAGCCGTAGCATTGGCCGTCTGCAGTTGGACGCTTCGTTCAGCCCGGTGCGTCGTATCGCCTATGTGGTCGAAAACGCCCGTGTTGAACAGCGTACCAACCTGGACAAACTGGTCATTGATCTGGAAACCAACGGCACCCTGGATCCTGAAGAGGCTATCCGCCGCGCTGCGACCATCCTGCAACAGCAGCTGGCCGCGTTCGTCGACCTCAAAGGTGACAGTGAGCCTGTCGTAGTCGAGCAGGAAGACGAGATCGATCCGATCCTGCTGCGTCCGGTTGACGACCTGGAACTGACTGTACGTTCGGCCAACTGCCTCAAGGCGGAGAACATCTACTACATCGGCGACCTGATTCAGCGTACCGAAGTAGAGTTGTTGAAGACTCCTAACCTGGGCAAGAAGTCCCTGACTGAAATCAAGGACGTCCTGGCCTCTCGTGGTCTGTCTCTCGGCATGCGCCTCGACAACTGGCCGCCTGCAAGTCTTAAGAAAGACGACAAGGCGACCGCCTGATCGTCGTAATCACCGAACGTAGTGTTTGGTAAGGAATGAATCATGCGTCATCGTAAAAGTGGACGTCACCTGAGCCGTACCAGCTCTCACCGCAAAGCTATGTTCCAGAACATGGCAGTGTCGCTGATCGAGCACGAGCTGATCAAAACCACCCTGCCGAAAGCCAAGGAACTGCGCCGCGTTGCCGAGCCGCTGATCACCCTGGCCAAGGAAGACAGCGTTGCTAACCGTCGTCTGGCCTTCGACCGTACCCGTTCGAAGTCCGCTGTTGGCAAACTGTTCAACGACCTGGGCAAGCGTTACGCCACCCGTCAGGGCGGCTACCTGCGCATCCTGAAGTGCGGTTTCCGCGCTGGCGACAACGCGCCTATGGCGTACGTCGAGCTGGTTGATCGTCCGGTCGGCGGTGCTGTAGAAGCTGCTGAGTAAGACGTTCTGTCTGCTACAAAGAACCGGGCCTAGTGCCCGGTTTTTTGTGTCTGCGTATATTGTTAATTTCTATTGATACAAGTCATGTAATGTATTTGTCCCTGTAACCTTGCTCGTCAATACTCTCCCTAAGCCGATTAGCCGGCGCTTGAAGACCGATAAGGAGAGCCCATGAGCAAGATTCTTACTACCGCCAGCGGTGCGCCAGTAGCCGATAACCAGAACTCCCGTTCCGCCGGCCCGCGTGGCCCGCTGTTGCTCGACGACTTCCACCTGATCGAGAAGCTCGCCCATTTCAACCGCGAGAACATTCCTGAGCGCCGTGTGCACGCCAAGGGCTCTGGCGCTTACGGCACCTTCACCGTCAATCGCGATATCACCCGTTACACCAGTGCCAAGCTGTTTGAGCAGGTCGGCAAGCAGACAGAAACCTTCCTGCGTTTCTCCACGGTCGGTGGCGAACGTGGCTCTGCAGATACCGAGCGCGACCCACGTGGCTTTGCCGTCAAGTTCTACACTGAGGAAGGCAACTGGGACATTGTGGGCAACAACACACCCGTGTTCTTCATTCGCGACCCGCTGAAATTCCCGGACTTTATCCACACCCAGAAGCGCCACCCGCAATCCAACCTGAAGAACGCCCAGATGATGTGGGATTTCTGGTCGCACTCTCCCGAGGCGCTGCACCAGGTCACCATCCTGTTCTCGGACCGCGGTATTCCGGATGGCTATCGTCATATGCACGGCTTTGGCAGCCACACTTATAGCCTGATCAATGCCAAGGGTGAGCGCACCTGGGTCAAATGGCATTTCAAGACCCAGCAAGGCATCAAGAACCTTACCCCGGCAGATGCTGCACGCCTGGCGGGTACTGACCCGGACTACGCCCAGCGCGACCTGTTCGAGGCTATCGAGCGTGGCGACTACCCGCGTTGGACCGTATGCATTCAGGTGATGAGCGAAGCCGAGGCTGCCAGCCGCGACGAGAACCCCTTTGACGTAACCAAGACCTGGTCGCAGAAGGACTATCCGCTGATCGAAGTGGGCGTACTGGAGCTCAACCGTAATCCGCTCAATTACTTTGCCGAAGTTGAGCAAGCTGCGTTCGGGCCCAGCAACATGGTACCTGGGGTCGGCCTGTCGCCAGACCGTATGCTGCAGGGCCGCGTTTTCGCCTACGCAGATGCACACCGTTACCGTGTGGGCACCAACCACCAGCAACTGCCGGTGAATGCGCCACGCTGCGCAGTCAACAGCTACCAGCGCGACGGCTCCATGGCCACTGGCAGCTACGGCAGTGCACCGAACTACGAGCCCAACAGCTACGCTGAAGCACCGAAGCAGTCGCCACGCCATGCTGAACCAGCGCTGGCCCTAAGCGGTTCGGCAGACCGTTACGACCACCGTGAGGATACCGACTACTTCAGCCACGCCGGCGCGCTGTTCCGCCTGATGAGCCATGAGCAGAAGGCACTGCTGATCAGCAACATCGCCGGCACCATGGCAGGTGTGAGCGAAGAGGTGATCCAGCGCCAGTTGCAGTACTTCTTCAAGGCCGACCCGGCCTATGGCGAAGGTATTGCCAAGGCGTTGGGCATCAACCTGGCCTGACTCTAAGTGATAAGCAGAACCGCCCTCATTTGGGCGGTTTTTCAATGAATATCACTACTGTTTAACCGATTTTTTGCTTCTGATTGCGCGTTTTTCAGTGACCGCAGGCAAAAGCTGGTTCACACTATGTGGCATAGATGTTTTCACATGGAGAAGCAGGGCGATGCAAGGCCACCCAGACGTAATCAACTACCTCGTCACGTTGCTGAAGGGCGAACTGGCGGCACGCGACCAGTACTTCATTCACTCGCGCATGTACGAAGACTGGGGCCTGTCCAAGCTCTACGAGCGCATCAACCACGAGATGGAAGAAGAGACGCAGCACGCTGATGCCCTGATGCGTCGCATCCTCATGCTTGAAGGCACCCCTGACATGCGTGCTGACGACCTGGAAGTCGGTAGCACCGTGCCGGAAATGATCGAGGCTGACCTCAAGCTTGAGTACAAGGTGCGTGGTGCGCTTTGCAAAGGCATTGAGTTGTGCGAGCTGCACAAGGACTACATCAGCCGTGACATCCTGCGTGCGCAGTTGGCCGATACCGAAGAAGATCACACCTACTGGCTGGAGAAGCAGCAGGGCCTGATCAAGGCCATTGGCCTGGAAAACTACCTGCAGTCGCAGATGTAACAACGGGGGGCTGCTTTGCAGCCCTTTCGCGGCACAAGGCCGCTCCTACAGGTGATCGCATACCCTCTGGGCTCGTGCGATTGCCTGTAGGAGCGGCCTTGTGCCGCGAAAAGGGCGCAAAGCGCCCTCAATACCTCAGGCCCGGTCCCGCTCCAGCAGCGGTTTCAGGTAATGCCCGGTATATGACTGCTTCATCTCGCTAAGCTCTTCAGGTGTGCCGCAGGCAATGATCTGACCACCTTTGGAACCACCCTCCGGCCCCAGGTCCACAAGCCAGTCGGCGGTCTTGATCACATCCAGGTTGTGCTCGATCACTACCACGGTGTTACCGTGGTCGCGCAAGCGATGCAGTACGTCCAGCAGCTGCTGGATATCAGCAAAGTGCAGGCCTGTGGTTGGCTCATCGAGGATGTACAGGGTTTTGCCGGTATCGCGCTTGGACAGCTCGCGTGACAGTTTTACCCGCTGCGCTTCACCGCCAGACAGTGTGGTTGCCGACTGGCCCAGCTTGATGTACGACAGCCCTACATCCATCAGCGTTTGCAGCTTGCGCGCCAGCGCGGGTACGGCATCGAAGAACTCGCGGGCGTCCTCGATGGTCATTTCCAGCACCTCATGGATGTTCTTGCCCTTGTACTTGATCTCCAGGGTTTCGCGGTTGTAGCGCTTGCTCTTGCATACGTCGCACGGCACGTAGATGTCTGGCAGGAAGTGCATCTCTACCTTGATCAAGCCGTCGCCTTGGCAAGCCTCGCAGCGGCCGCCCTTGACGTTGAACGAGAAGCGCCCCGGGCCATAGCCGCGTGAGCGCGATTCCGGCACGCCGGAGAACAGCTCGCGGATCGGCGTGAAGATACCGGTATAGGTCGCCGGGTTCGAGCGCGGGGTACGGCCGATCGGGCTCTGGTCGATATCCACCACCTTGTCCAGGTGCTGCAAGCCGTCCATGCTGCTGTGCGGGGCGGCTTCCAGGGTGCTTGCACCATTGAGTGCAGTGGCTGCCAGCGGGAACAGGGTGTTGTTGATCAGCGTCGACTTGCCCGAGCCGGATACTCCGGTGACACAGGTCAGCAGGCCGATCGGGACTTCCAGGTCGACGTTTTGCAGGTTGTTACCGCGTGCGCCCTTGAGCTTCAGCTGTAGTTTCTTGTTACGCGGTGTGCGCTTGGCCGGTACGACGATCTTCTTGCGTCCGGACAGGTACTTGCCGGTCAGCGAATCGGGGTGGTCCATGACTTCCTGTGGCGTGCCCTCGGCGACGATCTGGCCACCGTGCACCCCGGCACCCGGGCCAATGTCGACCACATAGTCGGCCAAGCGAATGGCGTCCTCGTCATGCTCCACCACGATCACCGTGTTACCCAGGTCGCGCAGGTGGTTGAGGGTGGCCAGCAGGCGGTCGTTGTCGCGTTGATGAAGACCGATGGACGGCTCATCGAGGATGTACATCACCCCGACCAGGCCGGCACCGATCTGGCTGGCCAGGCGGATACGCTGGGCCTCGCCACCGGACAGGGTATCGGCGCTGCGGTCGAGGGTGAGGTAGTCGAGGCCGACGTTGACCAGAAACTGCAGGCGCTCGCAGATTTCCTTGAGGATCTTCGAAGCGATCTCGCCGCGGCGGCCGGTCAGGGTCAGTTCGCCGAAGTAGTTGCTGGCTTCACCGATCGGCAGGTTGGTCACCGCCGGCAAGGTCTTTTCGCCTACCCATACATGGCGGGCCTCGCGGCGCAGGCGAGTACCGCGGCAATCCGGGCAGGGCTGGGTGCCGAGGAACTTGGCCAGCTCTTCACGCACGGTGGCCGACTCGGTCTCGCGGTAGCGGCGCTCCAGGTTCGGCACGATGCCTTCGAACGGGTGCGAGCGCTTGACGATATCGCCACGGTCGTTGAGGTACTTGAAGTCGACAGTCTGTTTGCCACTGCCTTGCAGGATGACCTTCTGGTGCTCGGCCGACAGCTCGCCGAACGGTTCTTCCAGGCTGAAACCGTAGTGCGCGGCCAGTGAGCCGAGCATCTGGAAGTAGTACACGTTGCGCCGGTCCCAGCCGCGGATCGCGCCTTCGGCCAAGGTGAGCTCGGCATTGACCAGGCGCTTGGTGTCGAAGAACTGTTTTACCCCCAGGCCATCGCAGGTGGGGCAGGCGCCAGCTGGGTTGTTGAACGAGAACAGCTTCGGCTCCAGTTCACTGATGGCATGGCCGCAGACCGGGCAGGCGAAGCGGGCGGAGAAGATCATCTCTTCGCCTGGCTCGTCGTCCATCGGCGCTACCAGGGCAATGCCGTCGGCCAGCTTGAGTGCGGTCTCGAATGATTCGGCCAGGCGCTGCTGCAGGTCGGCGCGGACCTTGAAGCGGTCCACCACCACATCGATGCTGTGTTTTTTCTGCTTGTCCAGCTTGGGCAGTTCATCGAGCTCGTAGAGCTTGCCGTTTACCCGGGCCCGCACAAAGCCCTGGGCACGCAGTTCGTCGAACACCGCCAGGTGCTCGCCCTTGCGCTCGCGCACCACCGGTGCCAGCAGCATCAGCTTGCTGCCTTCCGGGCGCTCCAGCACCAGGTCGACCATCTGGCTGATGGTTTGCGCCTCCAGCGGGATATCGTGGTCTGGGCAGCGTGGCGTACCGACGCGGGCATACAGCAAGCGCAGGTAGTCGTAGATTTCGGTGATGGTGCCAACCGTGGAGCGTGGGTTGTGCGAGGTCGACTTCTGCTCGATGGAAATGGCCGGTGAAAGGCCTTCGATAGTGTCGACGTCAGGCTTTTCCATCATCGACAGGAACTGCCGGGCGTAAGCCGACAGCGATTCCACATAGCGGCGCTGGCCTTCGGCGTACAGGGTGTCGAACGCCAGGGAAGACTTGCCGGAACCGGACAGGCCGGTGATCACGATCAGCTTGTCCCGGGGCAGGGTCAGGTCGATGTTCTTCAGGTTGTGGGTACGTGCCCCACGAATCAGGATCTTGTCCACTGCGGCCTCGCTTGGCGGGCATAAACAAGGAAGTATACGGCGCGCCAGTATTGCGCGGCAAAGCGTCGCGTAGATGCCGTCAAGCTGTCGGACTGATAGAATCGCCGCCGGTTCACACGAGGTTAATCCATGCACGACACCCACAACGAGCGCATGAGTGGCGGCGAAACCCGCGCCGCTGGCGGCCTTGCCCTGGTCTTTGCCTTTCGTATGCTGGGCATGTTCATGGTCTTGCCGGTACTGGCCACCTACGGCATGGACCTGGCCGGCGCCACGCCTGCGCTGATCGGCCTGGCCATTGGTGCCTATGGCCTGACCCAGGCGGTATTGCAGATCCCGTTCGGGATGATTTCCGACCGCATCGGCCGCCGCCCGGTGATTTACCTGGGGCTGGTAATCTTTGCCCTGGGCAGTGTGCTGGCGGCCCAGGCCGACTCTATCTGGGGGGTGATCGCCGGGCGAATCCTGCAGGGCGCGGGGGCCATTTCTGCGGCAGTCATGGCGCTGTTGTCCGACCTCACCCGCGAGCAACACCGGACCAAGGCCATGGCCATGATCGGCATGAGCATCGGCCTGTCGTTCGCTGTCGCCATGGTCGTCGGCCCGTTGCTGACAAGTGCCTTTGGTTTGTCAGGGTTGTTCCTTGCCACAGCCGGGCTTGCCCTGGTCGGCATCCTGTTGGTCGCGTTTGTCGTGCCCAACACGCACAGCATCCTGCAGCACCGCGAGTCGGGCGTGGCTCGCCAGGCAATCGGCCCAACCCTGCGCCATCCGGACCTTCTGCGGCTGGACGTGGGCATCTTCGTGCTGCACGCCGTGCTCATGGCCAGCTTCGTCGCATTGCCACTGGCCTTCGTCGAGCGCGGCGGCCTGCCGAAGGAGCAACACTGGTGGGTGTACCTGACCGCGTTGTTCATCTCATTTTTTGCAATGGTCCCGTTCATCATCTACGGCGAAAAAAAGCGCAAGATGAAACGTGTGTTGGCCGGTGCGGTCAGTGTCCTGCTGCTGACAGAGATATACTTCTGGGAGTGGGCTGACGGTTTGCGCGGACTGGTGATTGGCACCGTGGTATTCTTTACCGCATTCAACCTGCTGGAGGCTTCGCTGCCTTCGCTGGTCAGCAAGGTGTCGCCTGCCGGTGGCAAGGGGACGGCAATGGGGGTTTATTCCACCAGCCAGTTCCTCGGCGCTGCCTTGGGAGGAATCCTCGGTGGCTGGTTGTTCCAGCACGGCGGGCTGAACATGGTGTTCCTCGGTTGCGCGGTACTGTGTGCCATCTGGCTGGTCGTCGCGTTGCGCATGAACGAGCCGCCCTATGTGACCAGCCTGCGCATGCCGCTGACGCCAGAAGCAGTCCGGGAGGCCGGCCTGACCGAGCGCCTGATGGCCGTGCCGGGTGTGACCGACGCCGTTGTGGTAGCTGAAGAAGCCGCCATCTATATCAAACTGGATACGAAAATTTTGGACCGTACGACCCTCGAGCGCCTGGTGAACCCGGCCTCTTCGGCGTGCGAAGCCTAGGAGAACGTTATGGCCCGTGGGGTTAACAAAGTCATTCTGGTCGGCACCTGTGGCCAGGATCCCGAAGTCCGCTACCTGCCCAACGGTAACGCCGTGACCAACCTGAGCCTGGCCACCAGCGAGCAGTGGACCGACAAGCAGTCGGGCCAGAAGGTCGAGCGTACCGAGTGGCACCGTGTGTCGCTGTTCGGCAAGGTTGCCGAAATCGCCGGCGAGTACCTGCGCAAAGGTTCGCAGTGCTACATCGAAGGCAAGCTGCAGACCCGCGAGTGGGAAAAAGACGGCATCAAGCGCTACACCACCGAAATCATCGTCGACATCAACGGCACCATGCAGCTGCTCGGCGGCCGTCCTCAGGGCCAGCAGCAAGGCGGCGACCCGTACAACCAGGGTGGCGGCAACTACAACCAAGGTGGCCAGCAGCAACAGTACAACCAGGCGCCGCCTCGTCAGCAGGCCCAGCGTCCGCAACAGGCCCCTCAGCGCCCAGCGCCGCAGCAGCCTGCGCCGCAGCCGGCCGCTGACTTCGACAGCTTCGATGACGATATTCCGTTCTGATTCGAACGCTCAGACGTCTAGCAAGACCAGAAACCCAGGGCAAATGCCCTGGGTTTTTTTATGGCCTGTAAGTGCATGTCAAAGAAAAGGGCACAACAGGTGCCCGCCACTACATATTCAACGCCCATGAAATCTGAGGCAGACGCCCTCACTCCTGACCCAAGTCATCGCACCTTCCCGATTCTTGACTAGTCTTACTTACTGGCGGCCGTCAAAACCGCCACCGTGACTACCAAGAGGCGCCGGCCATGTTCCGTGCGTCCACCACCTGATCAGGAGTGCACGATGGACCTCAACCGTCGGCAATTCTTCAAGGTCGCCGCCGTCGGCCTTGGAGGCTCGAGCCTGGCGGCGTTGGGCATGGCCCCGACGCCGGCATTCGCCGAGCAGGTGCGTCACTTCAAGCTGGCGCATACCAAAGAAGCGCGTAACACCTGCCCCTACTGCTCGGTCGGCTGCGGTCTGATCCTGTACAGCCAGGGCGATGCGGGCAAGAACGTCAAACAGAACATCATCCATATCGAAGGCGACGCCGACCACCCGGTCAACCGCGGCACCCTCTGCCCGAAAGGCGCCGGCCTGCTGGATTTTATCCACAGCCCAAGCCGCCTGCAGTACCCCGAGGTACGCAAGCCGGGCAGCAAGGAGTGGGTGCGGGTCAGCTGGGATGAAGCGCTCGACCGCGTTGCCGGCCTGATGAAACAGGATCGCGACGCCAACTTCATCGAGAAGAACGCGCAAGGGCAAACCGTCAACCGCTGGCTTACAACCGGTTTTCTGGCTGCCTCCGCCGCCTCCAGCGAGGCAGGCTACCTGACCCACAAGGTCGTCCGCGCAACAGGCATGCTGGGGTTCGATAACCAGGCACGTGTCTGACATGGCCCGACGGTGGCAAGTCTTGCCCCGACGTACGGCCGTGGCGCCATGACCAACCACTGGTCCGATATCGCCAACGCGAATCTGGTCCTGGTGATGGGTGGCAACGCAGCAGAAGCGCACCCGTGCGGCTTCAAGTGGGTGACCGAGGCCAAGGCGCACAACAAGGCGCGGCTGATCGTGGTCGACCCGCGGTTTACCCGTACCGCTTCGGTGGCGGATTACTACGCGCCGATTCGCACCGGTACCGACATCGCCTTCATGGGCGGGCTGATCAACTACCTGCTGAGCACTGACAAGATCCAGCACGAATACGTGCGTAACTACACCGACGTGTCGTTCATCGTCAAAGAAAGCTATGGCTTCGAGGACGGGCTGTTCAGCGGTTATGACGAGGCCAAGCGGGTGTATGCCGACAAGTCCGGCTGGGGTTACGAGCTGGGTGAGGACGGTTTTGCCAAGGTCGACCCAACCCTGCAGCACCCACGTTGCGTGTTCCAGCTGATGAAGCAGCATTACAGCCGCTATACCCCGGAGCTGGCCAGCATGATCTGCGGCATGCCGCAGGACGCCATGATGAAGGTCTGGGAAGAGATCGCCACCTGCTCGGTACCGGGCAAGACCATGACGATTCTCTATGCACTGGGCTGGACGCAGCACTCGATCGGCGCGCAGATCATCCGCAGTGCGGCCATGGTCCAGCTGCTGCTGGGCAACGTTGGCATGCCGGGTGGTGGGGTCAACGCCCTGCGCGGGCACTCGAACATCCAGGGCCTGACCGACCTCGGCTTGTTGTCCAACTCGCTGCCGGGCTACCTGACCCTGGCCGGTGACGCCGAGCAGGACTACGCCACCTACATCGACAAGCGCGCTTCCAAGCCGCTGCGCCCAGGGCAGCTGTCGTACTGGCAGAACTACGGCAAGTTCCACGTCAGCCTGATGAAAGCCTGGTACGGCGCCAACGCCACGGCAGAAAACAACTGGGGTTATGACTGGCTGCCCAAGCTCGATGTACCGGCCTACGACGTGCTGCGCATGTTCGAGATGATGGGCCAGGGCAAGGTCAACGGCTATCTGTGCCAAGGTTTCAACCCGATTGCCGCGCTGCCGGACAAAAACCGCGTCACCGCGGCATTGGGCAAGCTCAAGTGGCTGGTGATCATGGACCCGCTGGCCACCGAGACTTCGGAGTTCTGGCGCAACGCCGGGCCATTCAACGACGTCGACACGGCCAACATCCAGACCGAAGTGATCCGCCTGCCCACCACCTGCTTTGCCGAGGAAGACGGCTCGCTGGTCAACAGCAGCCGCTGGTTGCAGTGGCACTGGAAGGGCGCCGACGGCCCGGGCGAGACCCGTACCGACGTGCAGATCATGAGCGAGCTGTTCCTGCGCCTGCGCCAACGCTACCAGGCCGAGGGCGGCGCCTACCCTGATGCGATAATGAACATCAGCTGGCCGTACAAGATTCCTGACGAGCCATCCCCGGAGGAACTGGCCAAGGAAATGAACGGCTGGGCAGTCACCGACCTTACCGATGCCACCGGTACCACGCTCAAGGCCGGCCAGCAGTTGTCGGGCTTTGCCCAGATGAAGGATGACGGCAGTACGGCGTCCGGTTGCTGGATTTTTGCCGGCTGCTGGACCGAGCAGGGCAACCAGATGGCCCGTCGCGATAACAGCGACCCGTACGGCATGCACCAGGTACAGAACTGGGCCTGGGCCTGGCCGGCCAACCGCCGCATCCTCTATAACCGTGCCTCCAGCGACCCGCAAGGCAAGCCGTGGGACCCGGAGAAAAAGCGCCTGGTGTGGTGGAACGGCAAGGCCTGGACCGGCACCGACGTGCCGGACTTCAAGGTCGATTCGCCACCGGAAGCGGGGATGAACCCGTTCATCATGAACCCCGAAGGCGTGGCGCGCTTCTTCGCCATCGACAAGATGGCCGAAGGCCCGTTCCCCGAGCACTACGAGCCATTCGAAACGCCGATCGGCATCAACCCGCTGCACCCGCAGAACAAGAAGGTGGTCAGCAACCCGGCCGGGCGCATTTTCGACTCGGTGTGGGACACCCTCGGCACGCACGACGAGTTCCCCTACGCGGCGACCACGTACCGGCTGACCGAGCACTTCCACTTCTGGAGCAAGCACTGCCGGCTTAACGCCATTGCCCAGCCCGAGCAATTCGTCGAGATCGGCGAGGTGCTGGCCAACGAGAAAGGCATCAAGGCGGGTGACCGGGTGCGGGTGTCGAGCAAGCGCGGGCATATCGATGCAGTGGCGGTGGTGACCAAGCGGATTCGCCCGCTGCAGGTCAACAACCAGACGGTGCACCAGATCGGCATCCCGTTGCATTGGGGCTTCACCGGCGCAACGCGACATGGCTACCTGACCAACACGCTGGTGCCATTCCTGGGTGACGGCAACACGCAAACGCCAGAGTCCAAGTCGTTCCTCGTCAAAGTGGAGAAACTCTGATGGCCAGCCAAGACATCATCGCCCGCTCGGCCACCACCACCGTGCCGCCTTCGGTACGCCAGCAGCAGGAGGTTGCCAAGCTGATCGACACCACCAAGTGCATTGGCTGCAAGGCCTGCCAGGTGGCGTGCTCGGAATGGAACGAACTGCGTGACGAGGTCGGCCACAACCACGGCACCTACGACAACCCCCAGGACCTCACCGCCGAGACCTGGACCCTGATGCGCTTCACCGAGCACGAGCGCGACGACGGTAACCTGGAGTGGCTGATCCGCAAGGATGGTTGCATGCACTGCGCCGACCCTGGTTGCCTGAAGGCCTGCCCGAGCCCGGGGGCGATCATCAAGCACGCCAACGGCATTGTCGACTTCAACCAGGACCACTGTATCGGCTGTGGCTACTGCATCACCGGCTGCCCGTTCAACATCCCGCGCATCTCGCAGAAGGACCACAAGGCGTACAAGTGCACCCTGTGTTCCGACCGGGTGACCGTGGGCCTGGAGCCGGCCTGCGTGAAAACCTGCCCGACCGGCGCGATCGTGTTCGGCAGCAAGGACGAGATGAAGGTGCATGCCGACGAGCGCATCGTCGACCTGAAGTCGCGTGGCTATGACAAGGCCGGGCTGTACGACCCGGATGGCGTCGGTGGTACCCACGTGATGTACGTGCTGCACCACGCCGACACGCCGAGGCTGTACGCCGGCCTGCCGGACCAGCCAGTGATCAGCCCGCTGGTGGGGCTGTGGAAGGGCCTCACCAAGCCGCTGGCGCTGCTGGCCATGGGCGCGGCGGTGCTGGCCGGGTTCTTCCACTACGTGCGGGTTGGCCCGCAGCGCGTAGAGGAGGATGAGCACCCAACCCCGCCCGATGACAGCGTGCACCAGGTGGACCCGACGGTGCATGTGTACGATCCGAAGCAGCCCGGTGGGCAAGGGGAGCAGCGGCCATGAACGACAACAAACCCATCCTGCGCTACAACGCCAACGAGCGGACCAACCACTGGGTCGTCGCCATCCTGTTCTTCATGGCCGGGCTTTCCGGGCTGGCGCTGTTTCACCCGGCCCTGTTCTGGCTCAGCCACCTGTTTGGCGGCGGGCCGTGGACACGCATCCTGCACCCGTTCATGGGCGTGGCGATGTTCGTGTTTTTCCTCGGCCTGGTGTTCCGCTTCTGGCGTGCCAACTTCATCACTGCCAACGACCGCCTGTGGCTGCGCCGCATTGACCGGGTGATGGTCAACCGTGAAGACGGCGTGCCGCCCATCGGCAAGTACAACGCCGGGCAGAAGCTGCTGTTCTGGACGCTATTGCTGTGCATGTTGGTGTTGTTGCTCAGTGGCGTGGTGATCTGGCGGGCCTATTTCAGTCATTTCTTCGACATAGGCTCGATTCGCCTGGCAACGCTTGCCCACGCATTGGCGGGCTTTGTGCTGATCCTCAGCATCATCGTGCACATCTACGCCGGTATCTGGATCAAGGGTTCGATTGGCGCCATGCTGCATGGCTGGGTCAGCCGAGCCTGGGCGCGCAAGCACCATGCGTTGTGGTACCGCGAAGTGACCGGCGACAAGACGCCGGGCAATCACGGACGAAAAGAAGGATGAGCGCTTGAGCACGATACTTGAACCCGGGCAGATCGAAGCGTCGGCGGTGATGCCGCCGTTTCTGCACCTGCCGCCCAAGGACCTGTTCACCCTGCGTGCCGAGCGCCTGGAGCAGCTGGCCGAAGGCAACGCCCTGGGCGATTACTTGCGGTTTATCGCGTGGCTGTGCCGCTTTCAGCAGCAGCTTGTGGATAACCCGCTTGGCGGTTTGCCGGTCGCCGAAGAGCGTCAGCGCCTGTGTATAAGTCATGGTTTGCCGCCCCTTGCGGCCGATAGCCTGGTGCGCGAAGGGCCGTGGCTGGCCTGGATGCAGGCATTGATCGATCATTTAGATGAAGAGGCCAGCGGCCCGCTCGCTGCGGCGTTGCATGCCCTGCGCGCAAGTGATGACAGCCAGCGAAAGGCGTGGGGTATTGCATTGCTTGCAGGGCAGTTCGACGCCGTGCCTGCGGCGTTGGTACCGTTTCTTGGTGCCGCACTGCAAGCTGCCTGGTTCAGCTGGTTGCTGGCGTTGCCGTCACCCGAACTCAAGCCTTCCGGCAGCCTGGCCCAGTGCCCGGCTTGCGGTTCGCCGGCAATGGCCGGCGTGGTGCGCAACCGCGGCAAGCACAATGGTTTGCGTTATCTGGCCTGTTCGCTGTGTGCCTGTGAATGGCATGTGGTGCGGGTTAAATGTGTGTACTGCGAGTCGAGCAAGGACTTGCGCTACACAAGCCTTGAGGATGACCGCCATGCACCGGGCAAGGCGCCGCTGCGTGCGGAGTGCTGCCCCGGGTGCAATACGTACCTGAAGCAGAATTACTTGGAAAACGACGCTGCGGCCGAGTCGCTTGCCGACGACCTGGCCAGTTTGGCGCTGGATATACGCCTGGACGAGGAGGGCTTCCATCGCCTGGCACCGAACCTGATGCTGGCGCCCGGGTAGTGGGTGAGTGTCTACACTGAAACACCGAGTCGCCCTTTTCGCGGGCACGCCCGCTCCCACAAGTACAGCACCCACTTAAAAGCCGGTGCAGTACCTGTGGGAGCGGGCATGCCCGCGAAGAGGCCAGTACAGACAACGGACCAGTCCAAGGTAGTACCGCATGTCCAACAGCCTCGCCAGCGACACCCCACGCCTGCCTTCCATCGACACCCTCCTGCGCCACCCGGCCTGCCTCCCGCTGATCGACCGGCACGGCCGCGACGCGGTCCTGGCCACCCTGCGCCAGCTGCTCGACGACCTGCGCGCCCCCGCCCGCAACGGTCAGCTAACCCCCGCCGAGCTGGCCCCCGAAATCCTCTTGGGCCGCACTGGCGAACGCCTGGCCGTTCAGCAGCGCAGCCAGGTCCGCCGCGTGTTCAACCTCACCGGCACCGTACTGCACACCAACCTCGGCCGCGCCCTGTTGCCCGAAGAAGCCATCGAGGCCATGCAGACCGCCGCCCGCTATCCACTCAACCTGGAATTCGACCTGGCCACCGGTAAGCGCGGCGACCGTGATGATTTGATCGAAGGTTTGATCCGTGAGCTGACTGGCGCCGAAGCCGTCACCGTGGTCAACAACAATGCCGCCGCCGTGCTGCTGGCGCTCAACAGCCTGGGCGCGCGCAAGGAGGGCATCATTTCTCGCGGCGAGTTGATCGAGATCGGCGGCGCCTTTCGTATCCCCGACATCATGGCCCGTGCCGGTGTGAAGCTGCACGAAATCGGCACTACCAACCGCACCCACGCCCGCGACTACGAGGCTGCCATCGGCCCGCGCACCGGCTTGCTGATGCGCGTGCATTGCAGCAATTACAGCATCCAGGGCTTCACCACCCAGGTGCCCACGGCGGAACTGGCGCGCATTGCCCACCAACATGAGCTGCCGCTGCTCGAAGACCTCGGCAGCGGCAGCTTGCTAGACCTGACCCGCTGGGGCTTGCCCGCCGAACCGACAGTGCGCCAGGCCCTGACCGACGGGGCTGATATCGTCACCTTCAGTGGCGACAAGTTGCTGGGCGGGCCGCAAGCCGGGATCATCGTCGGCCGCAAGGACTTGATCGCCAGGATCAAGAAAAACCCGCTCAAGCGCGCGCTGCGCGTCGACAAGATCACCCTCGCTGCACTTGAAGCAGTGCTGGCCCTGTACCGCAACCCCGACCGCCTGGCCGAACGCCTGCCGAGCCTGCGCCTGCTGACCCGCAGCCAGGCCGAGATCCACGCCCAAGCCGAGCGCCTGGCCCCTGAGCTCAAGGCTCACCTCGGTGAGCAATGGTGCGTTAGCGTGGCGCCAGCGCTGGGCATGATCGGCAGTGGCAGCCAGCCGGTGGCGCGCCTGCCCAGTGCAGCCCTGTGCCTGCGCCCGCAGGTGTCAAAGAAGTTGCGAGGGCGCAGCTTGCATGTGCTGGAGCGGGCACTGCGTGACCTGCCGGTGCCGGTGCTCGGCCGTATCGATGACGACGCCCTGTGGCTGGACTTGCGCCAACTGGATGACGAAGCCCAGTGGCTGGCGCAGTTGCCCGCCCTGCAACTGGGGCCGGTGCAGTGATTGTTGGTACCGCCGGCCATATCGACCACGGCAAGACCGCGCTGCTACAGGCGCTGACCGGGCAGGCCGGCGACCAGCGTCAGGAGGAGCGTGCCCGCGGCATGACCATCGACTTGGGGTATCGCTACGCGGCGCTGGCCGAAGGCGCGCCGCTGACCGGCTTCATCGATGTGCCGGGCCACGAGCGCTTCATCCACAACATGCTGGCCGGTGCCCACGGTATCGACCTGGTGTTGCTGGTGGTGGCTGCCGACGACGGGGTCATGCCACAGACCCGCGAGCACCTGGCGATTATCGAGCTGTTGGGCATTCCTCAGGCCTTGGTGGCGATCAGCAAATGCGACCGGGCCGAGCCGGTGCGCGTGGCTGAGGTTCAGATGCAAGTCAGCGAGCTGCTGGCGCGTGGGCCGTATGCCGGGGCGCGGCAGTTTCCAGTGTCGAGCATCAGCGGGGAGGGCATAGCACCGCTGCGTCAGGCTTTACTGGAGGCCGAAGCGGCGGTACGGCAGCGCAGCGATAGTGGCGGTTTTCGCCTGGCCGTCGACCGCGCATTTGCGGTTACCGGTGCCGGCGTGGTGGTCACGGGCACAGCGCTGGCCGGGCGAGTCAGTGCCGGTGATACGTTGTTGTTGGGCAAGGCCGGCAAACCGGTGCGGGTGCGTGGCTTGCACGCGCAGAACCAGGCCGCGCTGGTAGCAGAAGCGGGTCAGCGGGTGGCGCTGAACATCACGACCGAACGCTTGGCGGTCGAGCAGGTGCATCGGGGGGACTGGCTGGTACCGGAGTGGTTGCATGCGCCCAGCGTGCGAGTGGATATCGAGCTGAACCTGCTGCCGGGCGAGCCCCGCACGTTTGAGCATTTCAGCGCTGTGCACGTGCACCTTGGCACCCAGGATGTAACGGCCCGGGTAGCCTTGCTCGAAGGCGAGTCCTTGGCAGCGGGGCAACGCATGTTCGCCCAGTTGCTGCTCAATGCGCCGTTGCAGGCCGTGCACGGCGACCGCCTGGTGCTGCGTGACCAGCGTGCCCAGCGCACCTTGGGGGGCGGCAAGGTACTCGACCCGTTCGCACCAAGCCGACAACGCCGCAGCGCTGAGCGCCTGCGCCAGTTGCAGGTGCTACGGGATGCCGAGGACCTGGAGCAGGCCCTGCCAGCACTGCTCGCCAGCGCCCCCGCTGGTATCGACCCCCAACGCTTGGAGCGGCAGTTCAATCGCCCGCGCGCAACCTGGCAGTTGCCGGAGGGCGTGTGGGTGGTGGCTACGCGTCAGGGCCAATTGCTGTTTGCCAAGGCCCAGTGGCAGGCGCTGAAACAACAGGTGCTGGCGCAATTGGCGCGGTTTCATGAGCAGGAGCCAGACCAGCTTGGCCCGGACCGTGACCGCCTGCGCCGCTTTGCGGCCTTGCCGCTGGAACGGCCGGCATTCGTCAGCCTGCTGGATGAACTGCTCGATGACGGCGCCATCGCCAGCAGTGGGCCCTGGCTGCATTTGCCCGATCACAAGGTGCAATTGAGCGAAGCCGACAGTGCGTTGTGGGCGTGTTTGCAGCCGAGGTTGCTGGAGGGGCAATACGATCCGCCCTGGGTCAGGACGCTGGCAAGCGAGGAGCACTGCGCCGAAGCCGACGTGCGCCTGCTGCTGCGCAAGTTGGCTCGGCTTGGTGTGGTGCATCAGGTGGTACGTGACCTGTTCTACCCAGAGGCCACGCTACAGCGCATGGCAGAGCTGCTGCTGGGGCAGGCCAGCGAAACGCCGATAGTGCAGGTAGCCGCGTTTCGCGATATGTTGGGCATCGGTCGCAAGCGCAGTGTGCAGATTCTGGAATACTTCGACCGCATCGGCCTGACCCGGAGGGTGGCCGACCAGCGTCACATCCGCGCCGACAGCGCCCTGGCCCAGCAACAGGCCAGGCACTGAGTTCAAGGAAGGCAATCGCGCCCGGTGGCGCGGCCGGGCTTCAAACCCGGTTGGGGACGGCAGCCGTTCCCGGGCAGGTTCGACTCCCGCTGCCTTCCGCCATCTTCTTTAGCCTGCCAGGGCCCTATCGCCGGCAAGCCAGCTCCCACAAGGACTCCACAGTGCTCAGGGCCAGAGGTGCACCTGTGGGATGAGGCCAGAACAGGTAATGTTCAGGCCCGTTCGCCGCACAGATCCAGAGCAAACCACTGCTCTGCTGCATCCACATCCAAACCTGCTCCCAGCAGCGCAACCATCTTGCCCAGCGCTGCCTCACGGGTCATGCCGCCACCACTGATCAATCCGGCCCCACGCAAGCGGTTGCCCGCCGCATAGGTATCGAACACCACCGAACCCTCAGGGCACTGGCTGATAGCCGCCAGCATCACACCGCGCTGGCGCGCCGCGCTCAGCACATTCAGCAACGCCTGGTCGTCCGACGGCCCGGTGCCGCTGCCATAGCATTCCAGCAGCAACCCTTGCACACCGCTGTCGATCAGCGCTTGCAAATGTCCGGCCTGAAGCCCCGGGAACACCGGCACTATTGCCAGGTTGACCGGTTGGCGCAGTTGCTTGTAACCAAGCTCGGCAGGGACCGTAACGGCCTGCTCACCGTCACGATGACGCGGCAGCGCGGCAAAGGCGTCAAACGCCTCGCTGCGCAGCTTCGACGCCCGGCAGCCATGCAGCAACTGGCCGTGGAAGTACAGCTGCACGCCATCCGCCAGGCCGTGTTCGAACTGGCGCAGTGCACCGCACAGGTTTGCCCAGGCGTCGCTGTCTGCGGCGCCTGCCGGCAGCATCGAGCCGGTCAGCAGCACTGGCACCGGCAGGCCCAGCAGCAGGAACGACAGCGCCGCAGCGCTGTAGGCCATGCTGTCGGTGCCATGCAGCACCAGCACACCATCATGGCCTGCCACATCCACTGCTTCGACGATGGCATCGCGCATTGCCAGCCAGTTGTGTTGCTGCATGTTGGCGCTGTCGAGCAGCGGGTTCAGTTCCTGCAGGGCCCATTGCAGCTGGGGCGCATCGGTCATCTGGGCGAAGTGTTCACGCATCCGCGCTTCAAAGCCACCGGCCGGCGCCAGGCCTTCCGGGGTTTCGAGCATGCCGATGGTGCCACCGGTATAGAGAACGAGAAGATTCTTTACTGCACGCATGGAAAACATCCGTAGCGGTGAGCGGAGAAAGAAAAGCCGCCCGCGGAAGGGGCGGCTTGGCAGGGGAGGATATCAGCGCTGCGGCTGAGCCTGGGCGGCAGCTTTGTCAGCGGCTGTTTCCACCTGCGGATTGGCAGGCCAGGCATTGCGGTCCAGGTCCAGGTCAGCGAACTTGGTCGAGTCGAACACAGGCTGGCCGATACCGGCCTTGCGCTGGTCGTCGTAGTCGCGCATCACGCGCAGGCCGACCTTGAACAGCAGCGCCAGGGCCACCAGGTTGACGAAGGCCAGGCAGGTCATGGTGATGTCGGCGAAGGCGAACACGGTCGACAGGTCTTGCATCGAGCCCCACACCACCAGTGCCAGCACCAGACCACGGAATACCATCAGTACCACGCGGTTGCGGCTGAGGAACTGCAGGCTGTTTTCGCCCAGGTAGTAGTTGTAGAGGATGCAGGTGAACACGAACAGCGACAGCGCCACGCTGACGAACACACGGCCCCAGTCACCCACCACGGCGGCCAGCGAGTTCTGGGTCAGGACAATGCCGTCACCTTCGAAGCCCGGGGTGTAGAAGCCCGACAGCAGGATCAGCAGCGCGGTGCAGGTGCAGATCACGAAGGTATCGAGGAACACACTGAAGGCCTGGACCACGCCTTGGGCGCCCGGGTGCTTCACGGCAGCCACGGCGGCGACGTTCGGCGCACTGCCCAGGCCCGCTTCGTTGGCAAACACACCACGCTTCACGCCCATGACGATGGCGCTGCCCAGCAGGCCGCCGAACGCTGGGTCGAGGCCGAAGGCGCTTTTGAAGATGGTTTCCAGCATGGCTGGCACGTGTTCGATCTGGGTGCCGATCACGTACAGGGTCACGCCGATGTAGGCCAGGGTCTTGATCGGTACCAGCAGGTCCGACACTGCAGCGATGCGCTTGATGCCGCCGATGAAGGTGATGGCCAGCAGCACCGCCAGTACGATACCGGTGTGGCTTGGGGCAAAGTCAAAGGCGTTTTGCAGCGAGTGGGTCACGGTGTACGACTGCAGGCCAATAAAGGCGAAGCCGTAGGTGACCAGCAGCAGGACCGAGAACACGATGGCCATGCTTTTCAGCTTCAGGCCGTGCTGGATGTAGTAGGCCGGGCCGCCACGGTACAGGCCGTCGCCATCGGCGCGCTTGTAGACCTGGGCCAGGGTGCATTCGAAGAAGCTGCTGGACATGCCCACCAGTGCGGTGACCCACATCCAGAACACGGCGCCCGGGCCACCCAGGGTTACGGCGATACCGACACCGGCAATGTTACCGGCGCCAACACGGCCGGCCAGGCTCAGCATCAGGGCCTGGAAGGAGCTCAGCTGGCCTGCCTGGCCACGCAGCGATTCCTTGAACACGGTAAACATGTGGCCGAAATGGCGGAACTGAACGAAACGCGAACGGATAGTGAAGTAGCTACCCAGCCCTACGATCAGCACGATGAGGAGTTTCCCCGAAAGGAAATCGTTGAGTACTTCGAGCATTGGAAAATGACCTCGATTCTTATTCTTCGTGTGGAATGACCAGCGGACGGCAGGCGCACCGCTATTCGTTGGGGCGAATGGTTGGCCATGACAAGAGTCGTTACAATTTCGCGGGTTGCTCTGACTTGATGCGACTTGATGCTACAATTGCGTCATTCGCGTCACCTGGATTCCGCACATGAGCGATCATTTCGCCACCAACCTGAAATTGGCCTGCAGCCACTACCGCTCTATTTCCGAAGTTTGCCGGCAGCTCTCGATCAACCGCGCACAGTTCAACAAGTACCTCAGCGGGCAAAGCCGTCCGACGGCGTTCAACCTCAAGCGTATTGGCGATTTCTTCGGGGTTGAGGATTACGAACTGAACCTGCCGGCCGAGCAGTTCGCCCGTCTGATTGGCGCACGGGTTTCGACCTTGGCCGAACAGCCCAGCGACCCGATCAGCGAACTGTTCCGCCCGTTGCACGACCATGCTGGCAACCTGTCGCGCTATTGCGGTTACTACTTCGAATATTCCAACTGCATGTCGGTGCCGGGCACGATCCTGGTGTCGCTGGTGCACCTGTGGGAAGAGCGGGGCCGCTTCCTGTTCGAGCGCCAGGAGCGTCAGGAACGCTCCAGTGCCACCGACCAGCATGCAGAGGTGCGTTGCCGCTACCTGGGCGCAGCGTTCCAGTTGCAAGACCGGGTGTTCCTCATCGACTACGAGTCGCTCACCTTCAACGAAATGAGCCAGACCATTCTCATCCCCAGCTTCAAAAGCCGCATCACCCGCCTGAACGGCCTCAAGGCCGGGGTTTCCAGCGGCGATCGGCGCAACCCGGCCTGCACCCGGGTGGTGTGGGAGTACCTGGGCGAGGAGATCAATCGCATCAATGCTTATCGGCAGGTAAAACTGTACCGGCCAGATGATCCGCGTATCGATGATGATGTGCGTGAGCGTTTGAGTGTGGGGCCGTTGCGCAACAGCCTGTTCGAGATCGAGTAATGCGCAACATGTCAGGCGTCGTTGAGGATAAATGCCTCCACGGCATTCGCAACCTGATCAGCAATCGCTGGCGTACTGCGTAAGTGGGAGGCGATGCCATGGTCGCAGTCGGTAAGAAACAGGCATTGCAAACGTGCCGCTGGAACTGACCGCATCAGGGCCTGGGTAACTTCTTCAGGAATCGGGCTGTAACGCTCGGCGCCGGCCAGCCACAGGTTACCTGCACTGGTCCCCGGGCCTTTGCCGAATCGTTGTGAGTTGAGCCCGTCATACTCGCCAATCACCATCAGCACTCTGCCTTGGAACTGCTTGAGAAAGGCGTAGCTGTCGCTGTCCAGGAAGCCGTAGGGCTTGCTGATGGCTGCGGTGAATGCCTGGCCAAACGGCGCCCGGTGGGCGTCATCTGGATAAACTGCCGGGCAGATCAACACAATGCTGTCCACTTGCGGCAACCGTGCTGCAAGTTTCAGCGTGATAGCCGCGCCCAGGCTGTGGCCGATCAGTGTTCGGCATCGAGGTGCGATATGCGTATGAAACTGCTGTGCCTCTTCGAGGTTGGTAGCCAGTGACGGTGCCGCTGCGCCTGGCTCGCTGGCGAGGCTATGACCAGAAAGATTACCGGTGAGCGACCCGATGCCAGCGGCTTGCAAGCGATAAAGCAGTGGGTTGAGCCGGGTAAAGTCCGAGCGCGCGCCACCCAGAACGAATGCCGGCGCTGCGCGCTCGGTATCAGGTACCAGCAACCGGGCCTGTTGCTGGTAGCTTCCGAATTGTTCGTCGATGAACAGCTCCTTGCCCGGGGCCGGCTCGTCGAATTGCCATTTCAGACGCTGAGAAGATCTCGTTTGCAAGTGCATGGCGCCCTCTAGAGAAACTGATCGAGCCATTCGCCGAGTGGGTTGCCCGTGTCGAGCAGTAGTTTGAATGCCATGATGATGCAGACACTGACCAGTAGCGGTTTTATGAGGCGAGAGCCGAAACGAACTGCGCAGCGTGCACCTAATTGTGCGCCCAGAAAGGCGGAAATCGCCATTGCCAGCGCCAGCGGCCAGATGATTGCTCCGCTGAGTAAAAAGACTGACAACGCGCCCAGGTTGCAGGCTGCGTTCAAAAGCTTGCTGGTGCACACGGCTTTTATCAGCTGTTGGCCGAGTAGAACTACGCAGGCCAGCATGAAGAACGAGCCGACGCCAGGGCCGAAGATACCATCATAAAACCCAATGATCGGCGCCACCGCTATGCAGAACAGGCTAGTCGATAACTTTGCCTTGCGCGCTTGCTCATTCGGCTTTGGACTAAAGGCAAAGTAAACTGCTATCAGGATCAGCACGGGGGGGACGCATGCCTGCAAAACGCTTTTGGGCACGTAGGTGATAGACAAGGCCCCCAGGGCCCCTCCAATAAACGACATGACCGCCATTGGGCTGCCTCGCCTCCAGTCGATCATGCCTTTTCGGGCGAAAGCGCATGTAGCCGAAACGGTAGCCGAAGCGGCTTGGAATTTATTGGTGGCGATTGCTGCCACCGGCTCTATACCAGCAATAAATAGTACTGGGAGCGTGATCAAGCCTCCGCCGCCGGCGATCGCATCGAAAAAGCCGGCCATGAGTGCAACGAGAGCGAGTATCAGAACAAGCGTCAAATCAAATTCGATCATCGTTTTTCTCAGTTTTTAACCACGAACCAGAAGCGGGTCTTCAACGAGAACCAGCGGTTTCGCCAAGTGGGAGTATCCGAATTGACGGATGAGCAGGCGCCGGTTGTCCTGTACCCTGTCGCGACCGTGCAAGGCTCGGCTGTTGTTGATCAACAATGCGCTATCGGGCTGGAGGACGAACGCCAGCGGTTGTGCGGTGTCGAGCTTTTTTTGAAAGTTAATAAAAGCTCGCGTGGCAGCGCTGCAAGCACGATCACTCAGGCGGAAGCGATAGCTGTTGTAACGAATAGAGAAACCACCATTGGGTTCGAACTGAAGTATTGAAACCTCTTTACCCGCATTGCCCTTGCCTTTAGCGAAACAGTCACTGCGCGTGAAGTCGAAAGATCTTGAAGTCAACGCAAGTGTATCCAGGCTGCTCAAGCATTCGATGATTTCCCGGAGCGGGAAGACATACGTAGGCTCATTGGCAGGATTCCATCGGGCGGTGAGGATAAGCGCGGAGGGGGCCGGGGAGTGACCGTTGCTGGAAATGGTTGAGCAGTTGTACGGGGCTTCAGTGTGCGGCCCCAAGTACAAACCGGCATGTGAGCTAGTTTCAACGGTCAGGCCGGGGGCTTCATTGGGGCGCGGGACACTGCCCCCTCCTTTGAAGTTACCAACCAGGCGGATCTGTTTGCCCTCATTGTCGATATCAAAAGCGAAACTGCGATGCCCCGCGAGTTTCAGAAGCAGTTGATTGCGTGAAGCGAGGTATAGGCAGCGAGGACTTTGCGCCAAGTCGTTGATATCGGGTAGATGTTCAGGTATTGGCTCGTGAGGACAACGCATTTGCCTGTACATCAAGGTTGACACGTCCCCTGCGTTGAAGCGCTGTAGCAGCGAAGTTTGTTCTTCACTCAAGGTACTCTCGAATTGATCGGCGAAAGCGCGAGCTTGAAATGCTGCTCCCTTGGCTTCCGGCCCGCCCAAATCCGCAATATTTTGGCTTGCAAGGGCTATGGCCTGACTTTGTTCAGGGCAAAAATCCAGGTATGCGGCTTCCGAATGAGGCATTGAACGATCCTTGTATTCGTTTTTGTGAGGCGCCAGGCTGACAAGCGGGTGATTCGACTATTCAATGCCGTTATGCCGTTGCGTGGTAGTCAGCTCTTTCCTAGTGCGTCGTAGGAGATTTCTCCGTGCCTTTTTCCTCAGCGTTGGAACGTCGGAACTACTACCGCTTGCGGCATTGACTTACCCCCACGTTGGACTTCCCTGCCCGGAAACCGCAAAATGGCCCCTTTCCTTCATCAACCTCTCCGGATCTGCTGACTCTATGCGTATGCGCCTAATGCTGTTGGGTGGTGGCAATGCCCTCGGGCAAGCGCTGATTCGTCTTGGGGCCGAGGAGGACATTGCTTTCCTGGCGCCGCGCCCGCCCGAGAACGGCTGGACGCCGGCCAACCTCACTCAGTTGCTCGACGATCACCGCCCCGACGCCCTGGTCAACCTGGCCTATTATTTCGACTGGTTCCAGGCCGAATCGGTGAGCGAGCAACGCCTGGCTCAGCAGGAGCGGGCAGTCGAGCGCTTGGCAGAACTGTGCCAGCACCACCAGATCACCCTGGTGCAGCCATCCAGCTACCGGGTATTCGATGGTTCGCGAGCCACCGCCTACAGCGAAAAAGACGAGCCAGTGCCGCTGGGCCAGCGAGGCCAGGCCCTGTGGCGTATCGAACAAAGTGTGCGCGCGACCTGCCCGCAGCATGTGCTGCTGCGCTTCGGCTGGTTGCTCGACGAAAGCATCGACGGGTCGTTGGGCCGCTTTCTGACCCGTGCCGAGCAACCGCAAGAACTGCTGCTGGCCGATGACCGGCGTGGCAACCCGACACCGGTCGACGATGCCGCCCGGGTGATCCTGTCGGTACTCAAGCAACTCGATTGCAGTGCGCCGCTGTGGGGCACTTACCATTACGCCGGCAACGAGGCGACCACGCCGCTGGCGCTGGGCCAGGCGATCCTTACCGAAGCGGGCCAGTACCGTCAGCTGGCTGTTCAGGCGCCTACGCCGCAAGCCCATGCCGCGCGGCCGGATGCCAGCGAAGAGCCGCAGCATGCGGTACTGGCCTGCAAGAAAATCCTTCATACCTTCGGCATCAAGCCGCGCGCCTGGCGCGCCGGCTTGCCGCCTCTACTGGACCGGTTCTACCGCCATGGCTGACGCCCCCATCCTGATCACCGGCGGTGCCGGCTTCATTGGCTCCCACCTGTGCGATGCGTTGTTGGACAAAGGCTACGCCGTACGCATACTCGACGACTTCTCCACCGGCCGGCGCAGCAACCTGCAGGTTGATCACCCACGGCTGGAGCTGATCGAGGGTGATGTCGCCGACGCCGGGCTGGTCACGCAGGCTGTGGCAGGCTGCAGTGCCGTGGTGCACCTGGCGGCGGTGGCCTCGGTGCAAGCCTCGGTCGAAGACCCAGTGCGTACCCACCAGAGCAACTTCATCGGCACCCTCAACGTGTGCGAAGCCATGCGTGTGCATCGCCTGCGGCGGGTGCTGTTTGCCTCCAGTGCTGCGGTGTATGGCAACAATGGCGAGGGTGAGTCGATTGCCGAAGATACGCCCAAGGCGCCGTTGACCCCCTACGCCGTGGACAAGCTGGCCAGTGAGCAATACCTGGACTTCTACCGCCGTCAGCATGGGCTGGAGCCGGTGGTGTTCCGCTTCTTCAATATCTTCGGGCCACGCCAGGACCCGTCCTCGCCGTATTCCGGAGTAATCAGCATCTTCTGCGAGCGCGCAGTACAGGGCTTGCCGATCACCATCTACGGCGATGGCGAGCAGACTCGCGATTTCCTGTATGTGGGCGACCTGGTGCAGGTGATGGTGCAGGCGCTGGAGCAGCCGCAGGTCGAGGAGGGGGCGGTGAACATCGGCCTCAACCAGGCCACTTCGTTGAACCAGTTGCTGGTGGCGCTGGAGAAGGTGGTGGGCAGCTTGCCAGCGATCAGCCATGTGGCGGCGCGTTCGGGTGATATTCGCCATTCGCGGGCGGACAACCAGCGTTTGCTGGCGCGGTTCGAGTTTGCGCAGGCGACGCCGATGGTCGAAGGGCTGGCCAAGCTTCTCGGTAAAGGCTGACCCCCTGGGGGCGCGTTGCGCCCCTTTCGCGACGCAAGGCCGCTCCCACAGGGATAGCGTAAAGCCAATGGACTTGCGGTCCCTGTGGGAGCGGCCTTGTGTCGCGATGGGCTGCGCAGCAGCCCCAAAATCATCTATGCCGCACAACTCTGCGCAGGCAATCCTCAGCTGCCAAAACCCGGCCATCCTCAGTCCGCACCTGCATAACCTCGATCGTCTGCCCCGTAGCACCCTCCACCAACTCCGAACGCGCCTCACCCGCTTCAAACAGATACCGCTCCCCCCACTGCCTCAAGCCAACCACCACCGGAAACACCGACCGGCCTTTCTCGGTCAGCACATATTCCTTGTAGGCACTGCCATCCGACGCCGGCTGCGTCGTCAGCAAGCCACTTTCCACCAGCAGCTTGAGCCGCGAGGCAAGAATGTTCTTCGCCAGCCCCAGGTTCTTCTGAAGTTCACTGAAGCGCCGCAGGCCATCGAAGGCGTCGCGCAGGATCATCAGCGCCCAGCGGTCTCCCAATACCTCCAAGGCGCGGGCTACCGGGCATTGCGCATTGTTTTCGTCGAGCATGTGGCAGGCCTGTCCTGATTGTCTGGTTGCAGATTAAAACCACATTTGCTAAATAGCCATAGGTGGTTTTAATTCGAAACCACATTGGTGAGGTCGACCCGATGACACGCTGGATAACCCTGCTGCTTGCCGTCACCAGCGCCATGGCGGTGGCAACGGTGTACTTCGCCCAACCATTGCTCGAATCCATCGCAGCCGACCTGGGGGTGGCGCAGCAGCAGATTGGCTGGGTAGTAGGTGCGACCCAGGCCGGCTATGCCCTAGGGTTGCTGCTGATTGTGCCGCTGGGAGACCTGATCGACCGAAAGCGCCTGTTGCTGGGCCAACTGCTGTTCTCGGCCCTGGCGCTGGTCGGCGTCGGCATGGCGCCCAACTGGGCGATGTTACTGCTGGCCTTGGCCATCACCGGGCTGATGGCCGTCATGGTGCAGGTCATGGTGGCGCATGCGGCCAGCCTCGCCTCACCCGGTGAGCAAGGGCAGGCCGTAGGCACCGTTACCAGTGGCATTGTGCTGGGGATTCTGTTGGCACGGCTGGTGGCTGGTGGGCTAGCTGACATGGCCGGTTGGCGCAGTGTGTACCTGGTTGCCGCAGGGCTGCTGATGCTACTGGCCCTGGTGCTGTGGCGCAGCCTACCCGGCGGGCAGCCGCTCGTACACCGGGCTGGCTACCGGGCGCTGATCGTGTCCCAGTTCCGTTTGTATCGGGAAGACAGGCTGCTGCGCCAGCGCGGCGTGTTTGGCGTATTGATCTTCGCCGCGTTCAGCGTGCTTTGGAGCGCCATGGTCATGCCCCTCAGCGCTGCCCCATTAGCGTTGAGCCATACCGAAATTGGCCTGTTCGGCCTGGCAGGTATTGCAGGTACCTTGGCTGCAACGCGCGCGGGCAGATTGGCCGACCAGGGGCTGGGAGAGCGCACCACCGGGCTGGCGCTGGCATTGCTGACGCTGTCGTGGTTGCCCACGGCTTTTGTCGGGCAGTCGTTGATGGCCTTTGTGCTAGGTGTGCTGATGCTGGACTTTGCCGTGCAGGCGGTGCATGTCACCAACCAGAGCCTGTTGCTGGCCGGGCGTGGCGCGATGGCCAGCCGGTTGGTCGGCGCCTACATGTGTTGCTATTCGCTTGGCAGCGGGTTGGGGGCGGTGCTGGCGGGGTGGGTGTTTGCCCATTGGGGTTGGGCTGCGGTGTGCGGGCTTGGCATGCTCATCAGCGCGGTCGCACTGGGCTACTGGCTTTGGCTGCAACGTGCGAGGGCGGCCGAAGCCGCCCTGCAGTGTTCAGGTCAGAACTTGTAGCCAAGGCCGACCATGTACACCCATGGGTCGACGTCGACGTCGACCTTGGTCTTGCTGTAGCCCAGCGCAGTCGGGCCGTTGACGCTGGCTTTGGTGTCGATGTCGACGTACCAGACCGAGGCGTTGACCAGCAGGTTGTCGGTCAGCATGTAGTCCATGCCCAGTTGGCCGGCAATACCTACCGAATCCTGCAACTTGAGGTTGCTGAAGCCTTGTTGCTTGCGTGCGCTGCTCAGGTCTTCGTCAAAGAACAGGGTGTAGTTGATACCAACACCGGCGTACGGCTGGAAGCGCGAATTCGGCTCCATCGGGTAGTACTGCAGCGACAGGGTCGGTGGCAGTTGCTTGATATCTGCCAGCTTGCCGTCCAGCCCGCCGCCCAGGCCTTTTACGCCCACAGTGTGCTTGAACGGGGTGGCTGCCAGCAGCTCCAGGCCGATGTGGTCGGTGAGCATGTAGGCAAAGGTCAGGCCCAGCTGGGTGTCGCTGTCCAGGGTCGCTTTGGTGCCCGACACCTTGTTGCCGTCGAATTTCAGGTCGCCGCTGCTTTCGTTCGGGGCGGTGGTGATGGCGCCTGCGCGCAAAATCATGTCCCCCGCCTGATAGGCGTGGGCGGCAGGGGCGGCGAGCGCAAGGGCCACAAGCGAGGCGCCGAGCAAGGACTTGTTCATGGAAGCTCCCAAAGGACGTTATTAATCAAGTAGTCCAATGGTACGGGCTGGTTAAACAGAAAGTTTGACCCAGGCTCAAAGAAGCGTGTTCACGAATTCGAAACAGTTCTCATCTCAGCTCATAAACGTATATTTTCTCGGCTTCCATCTGGTAGCCGGCGTCGGCCAGTTCGCTGCTGGAGGCTCTAACCTGCATCTTTCCCTCGATCCAGTAGGGCTGGTAGAGGTCTTCGACGCGCACGCCCATCTCGCTGAAAATGTGCACGATCTGGTTCGACGGTGGGGGTGGCACGTGGATGCACGCTCCGTAGTAAGGGACCAGCAGAAACTCGGTGGTGCGGCCTTCTTCGCTCACCTCCAGTGGCACGATGTAGCCAGGCAGCTTGACCTGCTGGCCGTCGAGGCTTTTTACCACCGGGGCGTCGGGGGCTTGCTGGCGCGCGGGTGGGGCGGATTCGGCAGACAGGGCATTGCTGAGCTGCGACATGTCGTGCAGCGGCGACAGTTGCGGCGGGATAACCGGGGCGCCTTCGGGGATCAGGGCGGGCCAGTCCAGCTCCTTGGGTTCGGCGGCCCGTAGCGGCATCGCTATCAGCAACAGCAGGGCCAGCAATATGTGCACTGCCGGCCTCTTCGCGGGCGTGCCCGCGAAGCAGGCGGTGAGGTGTTTGATCATTACGCCTACTCAAAGATGAATGGACAAACCATCGGCCAGCGACTGCCGATAGGCCCGCCACGCCGGCACGCTGCCCATCAGCAGCGCTGCCCCCAGGATGATAGCCAGCAAGGTCCATTCATGAACGCTCGGCACAGCCAGTGGCAGATACAAACCATAGTTGGCCTGCACGTACCCCTGCGCCAGGGCAATCCCCGCATACAGCAAGCCGAGCCCGGCCACGATTCCGACCGCCGCCAGTGACAGTGCCTCCAGCACCAGCAGCCCCGCGATATGCCAGGGCCTGGCCCCGACCGAACGCAAGATCGCCATCTCCCGTCGGCGCTCGTTGAGGCTGGTGAGAATCGCCGTGAGCATGCCGATCAAGCCGGTCAGCACCACGAACAGCGACACCACGAACAACGCTTGTTCCGCCGTGCCCATCAGGCTCCACAGCTCCTGCAGGGCTACCCCAGGCAAAATCGCCAGCAACGGCTCGCTGCGGTACTCGTTGATCTCCCGCTGCAGGCTGAACGTTGCGATCTTGTTGTTCAGGCCCAGCATGAACGCGGTGATGGCGGCAGGTTGCAGGTCCATCGTGCGTGCCTGTTCGGCGCTGATGCGCCCGGCGCCACGGGCTGGTACGCCGTTGTGCCAGTCAATGTGGATGGCCTCCATGCCGCCCAGGCTGATATGCAGCGTGCGGTCGACCGGTGTGCCGGTGCGCTTGAGCACACCGACCACGGTGAACGGCTTGTCGTCATGCTTGACCAGGCTGATGGCTGCCACGCCGTGGGCCAGCACCAGCTTGTCCCCCAGCTTGTAGTGCAACGCCTCGGCCACCTCGGCGCCGAGCACCACCTCGAACGGGTCGCTGGCGAACTCACGGCCCTGGCTCAGTTCCAGATGCTGGCGGCGGCCATACTGGTAATGGTTGAAGTAGTCCGTCGTGGTACCCATCACCCGGTAGCCGCGGTGCGAGTCGCCCAGCGAGATAGGGATCGCCCACTTGACCCGTGGGTCCTGCGCATAGTGCTGGAAGCTGTCCCAACGGATGTTGTTGGTCGCGTTACCAATGCGGAACACCGAATACAGCAGCAGGTTCACCGAACCGGAGCGGGCGCCGACGATCAGGTCGGTGCCGCTGATGGTGCTGGCGAAGCTGGCGCGCGCTTCGGTGCGAACGCGTTCCACGGCCAGCAGCAGGCACACTGACAGAGCGATGGCAAAGGCGGTGAGAAAGGCGGTAAAGCGGCGGTTGGCCAGGCTGGCCAGGGCAAGGCGGAGCAGGTACATCAGGCCTCCCGGGGCTTGGCGGCGCGGTTGAGGTCAGCCAGGGAAAGGTGACGGTCGAACAGTGGCGCCAGGCTCTGGTCGTGGCTGACGAACAGCAGGCTGGCGCCAGCTGCGCGGCATTCATCGAACAGCAGGCGGATGAACGCTTCGCGAGTATCGGCATCCAGTGCCGAGGTCGGTTCGTCGGCAATTACCAGCTCTGGCTGGCCGATCAGCGCGCGGGCAGCGGCAACCCGCTGCTGCTGGCCGATCGACAGGCTGTCGGCGCGGCGGGCAAGCAGGGCGGGGTCGTCCAGGCCCAGGTGGGCCAGCAGGGTGCTGGCCGCCTGATCGACACTGCCATGGCGTTGCTCGGCGCGGGCCTTGCGGCTGCGCGAGAAGCGGCAGGGCGAGCTCGACGTTTTCACGTACCGAGAGGAACGGCAGCAGGTTGAATTGCTGGAAGATATAGCCGGTGTGATCGACCCGAAAGCGGTCGCGGGCGCCCTGGCCCAGGCTGCCAAGGCTTTGGCCGAGCAGCTGTATGCGGCCTTGGGCGGGCACGTTTACCCCGCCCAGCAAGCCCAGCAAAGTGGTCTTGCCACTGCCGCTGGGGCCTTTCAGGAACAGGGCTTCACCTGCGTCCAGGTGGAATGCCGGGATATCCAGCAGCGGCGGCTGACCTGGCCAGGCGAACACCAGGTCATGCAGTTCGATCAACGGCTGGCTCATTCAGAAGGCGACCGCTGCCTTGGCCGGCGTGGTTTCCACGCCTTTCTGGCCATTAGGGCCAATAAGTTGCACGTTGATCTTCTGGGTGGCCGGGAAGGCCTTGAACAGCGGCGCGAGGTCTACCTGCGTCAGTTTCTCGGGGGTGGCGCACGTGAGCTGGTAATGGGCGCCGATGTCGCTGTGCTGGTGGCCGTGTTCATGTTCGTCGCCATCGTCGTCGGCTTTCGGGGCGTCACCGAACAGCGGGCTTTCAAGCTCCTGCTGGTCCTCTTTGCAGCCTGCGGCAGCAGAAAGGCCGAACAGTTTCAGCGGTTGTTCGAGCTGCTGGCGCACGGCGGCGACCTTGGCCTTGTCGGCATCGCTGCTGGCGGCGTGTTCGAAACCGACCAGGTTCATCGCCGGGCTTTCCAGCCCAGCCCAAGGTGTTGCCATCGAGCACGACGTTGAACTTGGCGACACCATGCTCATGGGCGCTGAGCGTGCCGTGGGCATGGTCATGATCATGGTCGTCATCGTGGGCATGGGCCACGGCCAGTGGCAGCAGGGCGAAGGGCAGGGCGAGCAGCAGACGACGCATGGACGGCTCCGGGGCGGGCTGGAAGATTGGGTTATGTTATAACAACTTTTCTGCGCGCCGCCAGCCTGCGTGGCTAAGGTTTCATGTTGCGGTAGCATGGCTGCATTGACCTGGGCTCAAGGAATGCATCATGAGAATTCGTGGACAGATCGGTGACTGGCCGGTTGACCTTACCATCGAGCTGGCGCCCGAAGAGTGGGCGCAGTTGGGTAAGCAAATCGAGGTGCCTGCGGTGGCGCAGGGTGCTGCGACGGCTACTGTTGCGACACCACGCCAGGATGACGGGCAATGGACCTCTGCGCGAGAGGTGCTGCGCCTGGCAGGGCAGATGAGCGGGCCGGAGTTGCTGGACCGGCTGGAAGGGCTGGCGGGGAGTACGGCGGCGGGCAAGCGGCTGCTGGTGCGCTTGCGGCACAGCAGTGAGGTGAAGGTGGAAAGTGGCGTAGATGCGCCGGTTTATCACTGGGTTGGGTAAGAGGGCTCGGAGTTTGGGGCTGCTTTGCAGCCCATTCGCAGCACAAGGCTGCTCCTACAAGGATCAGGTGGCCGTCGGTTTCGAACGGTCCCTGTAGGAGCAGCCTTGTGCTGCGAATGGCCGCAAAGCGGCCCCCAGCATTCTCAGAACATCGCCGACGACAGCTTGCGGCGATAAACGCCAACCAGCGGGTGGTCACCACCCAGCAGCTCGAACACCTGCAGCATCGCCTTTTGCGGCAGCCCGTTCTCGTAGCCACGGTTACGCTGGAACAGCTTCAGCAGCCCATCCAGCGCCGCCTCATACTGCTGGCGTGCCAGTTGCTGGATGCTCAACTGGTAAGCCGCTTCATCGTCTTGCGGGTTCTGCGCCAACCGGCTTTTCAGGTCGGCGACTTCCGGCAGGCTTGCTGCCTGGCGCAGGAAGGTCAGCTGGGCCTTGGCACCGGCCAACGCGGCTTTGTGCTCATCAGTCTTGACCGCATCCAGTACCACCTGGGCCTCGCCCAGTTCACCGCGCTCGGCCAGGCAGCGTGCATACAGGATCAGCGCCTCGGCATTGCTGTTGTCTTCACCCAGCAGCGCCTGCAACAGTGCTTCGGCCTCGGCGAAGCGGCTTTCGGCAAACAGCGCCTTGGCCTGCTCCAGCGGTGAAGCGGCAGGCGCAGCAGGCATCTGCACGTGTGGCTCGAGCATGGCGCGAATCGCCGACTCCGGCTGAGCCCCGGCAAAGCCGTCCACCGGCTGGCCGTCCTTGAACAGCACCACGGTCGGCAGGCTGCGGATGCCAAACTGGGCAACCACCTGTTGCTCCACGTCGCAGTTGATCTTGGCCAGCAGCAGCTCGCCCTGGTAACCCTCGGCGATCTTGGCCAGCAATGGCATCAGTGCCTTGCACGGCGCGCACCACTCGGCCCAGAAGTCCACCAGCACCGGCTTGTGGAAGGAGTTCTCGATCACCAGTTGCTGGAAGGTGGCATCGGTGGCGTCGAAAATGTAAGGCGTGTCTTGGGTCATCGCGACTCTCGCAAACTCGTGAATGGCACCACTATAAGGCGTCGCGGCTGGCGTGGTACAGGCTGACCCGGCGGAATTCGTGTGGCTCGGCCAGGTCCGGCAGGGTAAGCGCTTCGAGTACGCCCAGTTGCTGGTAAAGCGGGTGGTTGAAGTCGCGAACCCGCGAGTCGGCTACCAGCGCCTGGCGGCCGCGGCCAAGGAAGGCATCCAGCAACGGCAGGTTGGCGCGGTCGTACAGCACGTCGGCGACCAGGATCAGGTCGAAGCGGTCGTCCTCGGCAAAGAAGTCGCTGCTGTAACTGAGCTCGACCCCGTTCAGCGCGGCATTGGCGCGGCAAGCATCGAGGGCCAGTGGGTCGAGGTCGCAGGCCACCACTTCCAAGGCCCCGGCACGCGCGGCGGCAATGCCGGCAATACCGGAACCGGCGCCAAAGTCCAGCACGCGCTTGCCGGCCACCCATTCCGGGCGCTCGGCCAGGTAGCGGGCCATGGCCAGGCCACTGGCCCAGCAAAAGCTCCAGTAAGGCGGCTCTTCAAGAATGCGCCGGGTTTCGTCGCTGCTGAAGGCGCGGTCCATGTTCTGGTCGTCGATCAACCACAGCTTCAGGTCACAGCCGGGCAGTTCGCTGACGATCAGGCGCGCTTCGCCGATCAGGCTGCTGAGGGCCTGTTGCAGGGCCAGCGGCGCCACCAGGGCGCCTTCTCGAAACGCAGCGGGCCGGTGGCCTGGGTCTGGGCCTGGCTGATACGTACCGGTGGCAGGTGCATGATCAGCTGGCCGGAGCTGCTGGCGCGGCCACGCAGTTCGACCCGGGCGCCGGCCGGGAAGGCTTCGGGGTTGAAACGCAGGTGGTAGGGCAGTGCCTGGCCGGTACCTGTCAGGTTGCTGCTGGCCAGCAGGCGTTGCGGGCGGTCGCGTTCGTCAATGACCAGCAAGGCCAGTTCCACGTCGGCACCGGCCGGGATTTCCAGCAAGGTGCCGCTCAGTTCGCGCTGGTAGGCCGGCAGCGGGCCCAGTACTTCGGCCGGTTTGGCCGAGCGGGTTGGCGTGGGCGCCGGGGGCGTATCGGTCTTCGGCCTGTCGCTGCCGCAAGCGGCGAGCAGGGCGGCGCAGCACAGCACGACGAGCGCTCGGTAGTGCATGGAGTAGTCCTTCGCGGGCAGATTTCCCATGGATGTTAACCCCTTTGGCTTGTCTTGCCAGTGCAATGCGCTACCATGGCCCTCCCTTTTTTTGTTGCCTGCCACCATGCACTGTCCCTTTTGCGGTGCCAACGACACCAAGGTCATCGACTCTCGCCTCGTAGCCGAGGGCGAGCAGGTGCGCCGCCGCCGCGAATGCGTGGCTTGTGGCGAGCGCTTCACCACCTTCGAAACCGCCGAGCTGGTGCTGCCCCGGTTGATCAAGCAGGACGGCACGCGCCAGCCTTTCGACGAAGACAAGCTGCGCGCCGGCATGCAACGGGCCCTGGAAAAACGCCCGGTCAGCGTCGAGCGCCTGGAAGCGGCGCTGGCGCACATCAAGAGCCGCCTGCGTGCCACTGGCGAGCGCGAAGTCAAATCGCTGGTGGTGGGTGAAATGGTCATGGCCGAGTTGCGCAAGCTCGACGAGGTGGCCTACATCCGCTTTGCCTCGGTGTACCGGCGCTTCCAGGACCTGGACGAGTTCCGCGAAGAAATCGACCGCCTGGCCCGTGAGCCGGCTAAAGAGTGAACATGCCCAGCCAAGCCGCCATCCTTGACGCCCACTACATGGCCCACGCGCTGGAGCTGGCGCGCAAAGGCCTGTACACCACCCACCCGAACCCGCGCGTAGGCTGCGTGATCGTGCGCGATGGCGAAGTGGTTGGCGAAGGCTGGCACGTGCGCGCCGGCGAGCCGCATGCCGAAGTGCATGCCCTACGCCAGGCCGGTGAGCGTGCCCGTGGCGCTTGTGCCTATGTCACCCTGGAGCCATGCAGCCACCATGGCCGCACGCCGCCGTGTGCCGAGGCGCTGGTCAAGGCTGGCGTGGCGCGGGTGGTGGCAGCCATGCAGGACCCAAACCCGCAGGTGGCGGGGCAAGGCCTGCGGCGGCTGGCCGAAGTCGGCATCGAAGTGGCCAGCGGCGTACTTGAAGCCGAGGCGCGCGCACTTAACCCGGGCTTTCTCAAGCGCATGGAAACTGGCCTGCCGTTTGTGCGCGCCAAGTTGGCCATGAGCCTGGACGGCCGCACCGCCATGGCCAGTGGCGAAAGCCAGTGGATCACTGGCCCGGCAGCCCGCTCGGCGGTGCAGCGCCTGCGCGCCCGCTCCAGCGCAGTGCTGACCAGCGCTGCCAGCGTGCTGGCCGACAACGCCCGCATGACCGTGCGCGGCGCTGAGCTGGGCCTGGATGCCGAAACCACCACCCTGGCACTCAGCCGTACGCCGCTGCGCGTGCTGGTCGATGGTCGCCTGCGCCTGCCACTGGATGCGCCGTTCTTCCAGGCCGGCTCGGCACTTGTGGTGACCGCTGTCGCAGATGACCCGCGCTATGCCGCTGCCGGCCACGAATTGTTGAGCCTGCCGGGTGACAATGGCCAGGTCGACCTGCCGGCGCTGCTGCAAGCCCTGGCGGCCCGTGGTGTCAACGAAATCCTGCTGGAAGCCGGTGCCGGCCTGGTCGGCGCCTTTGCCCGGCAAGGCCTGGTCGACGAGTACCAGTTGTTCGTCGCCGGCACCTTCCTCGGCTCCCACGCCCGCCCGTTGCTGGACTGGCCGCTGGACAAGATGAGCGAAGCGCCGCGATTGAAAATTACCGAAATGCGCGCAGTGGGCGATGACTGGCGGGTCACAGCCATCCCCCTGCCGGCACCCGGCGTATAATGCCGGGCTTGCCCCGCGCAAACCGTTTTTGAGGAAGACCCCATGTTCACCGGCATCATCGAATCCATCGGCACCATCCGCAGCCTCACCCCCAAGGGTGGCGATGTGCGCGTCTACGTCGAAACCGGCAAGCTCGACCTGGGTGACGTCAAGCTCGGCGACAGCATTGCCGTCAACGGTGTATGCCTGACCGCCGTCGAACTGCCGGGTGACGGCTTCTGGGCAGACGTCAGCGTCGAAACCCTCAAGCGGACCGCGTTCATCGACCTCAAGAGCGGCAGCAAGGTCAATCTGGAAAAGGCCCTGACCCCCACCACCCGCCTAGGCGGGCACCTGGTCAGCGGCCATGTCGACGGCGTCGGCGAAATCATCTCGCGCAGCGATAACGCCCGCGCCATCCAGTTCCGTGTGCGTGCACCCAAGGAACTGGCCAAGTACATCGCCCACAAGGGTTCGATCACCGTCGACGGCACCAGCCTGACGGTCAATGAGGTCAATGGCGCCGAATTCGAGCTGACCATTGTCCCGCACACCCTGTCCGAAACCATCATGGCCGACTACCGCGCAGGGCGTCGGGTAAACCTTGAGGTCGACCTGCTGGCCCGTTACCTGGAGCGTTTGCTGCTGGGTGACAAGGCTGCCGAACCGAGCAAGGGCAGTGGCATTACCGAAAGCTTCCTGGCCGCCAACGGCTTCTTGAAATCCTGATTGAGAAGGGGGTGCCGCGTGGCGCTCAACAGCATCGAAGAACTGGTTGAAGACATCCGCCAGGGCAAAATGGTCATCCTCATGGATGACGAAGACCGCGAGAACGAAGGCGACATTATCATGGCAGCCGAGTGCTGCCTGCCCGAGCACATCAACTTCATGGCCAAGCACGCCCGTGGCCTGATCTGCATGCCGATGACCCGCGAGCGTTGCGAAACGCTGAAGCTGCCGCTGATGGCGCCGCGCAACGGCTCGGGCTTCGGCACCAAGTTCACCGTGTCGATCGAAGCCGCCGAAGGCGTCACCACCGGCATCTCTGCCGCCGACCGCGCACGCACCGTGCAGGCCGCCGCTGCCAAGGATGCCAAGGCCGAAGACATCGTCAGCCCCGGCCACATCTTCCCGCTGATGGCCCAGCCCGGCGGTACCCTGGCCCGCGCCGGCCATACCGAAGCCGCCTGCGACCTGGCGCGCATGGCCGGTTTCGAGCCAAGCGGTGTGATCTGCGAAGTGATGAACGATGACGGCACCATGTCGCGCCGCGCCGAGCTGGAAGTGTTCGCCGCCGAGCACGGCCTGAAGATCGGCACCATCGCCGACCTCATCCACTACCGCATGATCCACGAGCGCACCGTGCAGCGGGTTTCCGAGCAGCCGGTGGAGAGCGAGCTGGGCGAGTTCAACCTGGTCACCTACCGCGATGCGGTGGAAGGCGACGTGCACCTTGCCCTGACCCTGGGCAAGATCTGCGCCGAAGAGCCGACCCTGGTACGTGTGCACAACATGGACCCGCTGCGCGACCTGCTGCTGGTCAAGCAGCCAGGCCGCTGGAGCCTGCGTGCTGCCATGGCCGCCGTGGCAGAGGCCGGCAGTGGCGTGGTACTGCTGCTGGGCCACCCGCTGGACGGTGACGTGCTGCTGGCGCATATCCGTGAAAGCGCGGGCGATGCGCCGGCCAAGGCACCGACCACCTACAGCACTGTGGGTGCCGGTTCGCAGATCCTGCGTGACCTTGGTGTGCGCAAGATGCGCCTGATGAGTTCGCCGATGAAGTTCAACGCGATATCCGGATTCGATCTGGAAGTTGTAGAATACGTGCCCTCCGAGTGACTTGAGGCGGCATTGACGCCCTCTGCTCGAGTCCAGACCCCTGTCGAGGCCGCTTGTATGCGGCCTCGCTCTTGAAGATGAGAATATCGGAATGACCCTGAAGACCATCGAAGGTACCTTCATCGCCCCCAAAGGTCGCTATGCTTTGGTGGTTGGCCGCTTCAACAGCTTCGTCGTTGAAAGCCTGGTAAGCGGTGCCGTTGATGCCCTGGTACGCCACGGTGTCAGCGAAAGCGACATCACCATCATCCGTGCCCCGGGCGCATTTGAAATCCCGCTGGTAGCACAGAAGGTCGCCCAGCAAGGCGCCTACGACGCGATCATCGCCCTGGGCGCCGTGATCCGTGGCGGTACCCCGCACTTCGAATACGTGGCGGGCGAATGCACCAAGGGCCTGGCCCAGGTGTCCATGGAGTTCGGTGTTCCGGTGGCCTTCGGCGTACTGACCGTCGACTCCATCGAGCAAGCCATCGAACGTTCCGGCACCAAAGCCGGCAACAAAGGTGCTGAAGCTGCCCTGTCCGCACTGGAAATGGTCAGCCTGCTGGCGCAGTTGGAGGCCAAGTGATTAGCGACGAAAGCGATCGTTTCAACCCGCGCGATCCAAAACCTGCGGATGCCGGCAAGCCCTCGAAAAGCGCCAAGCGCCGTGAAGCCCGCAAGCTCGCGACCCAGGCGCTGTACCAGTGGCACATGGCGCAGCATTCGCTGAACGAGATCGAAGCGCAGTTCCGGGTGGATAACGATTTCACCGATGTCGACGGTGCCTATTTCCGTGAAATCCTGCATGGGGTTCCGGCAATCAAGGGCGAAATCGACAAGGCGCTGGTGCCTTGCATGACCATGGCGCTTGAAGAGCTGGACCCGGTCGAGCTGGCCGTGCTGCGCCTGTCCACCTGGGAGTTCATCAAGCGCGTCGACGTACCGTACCGCGTGGTGATCAACGAAGGTGTCGAGCTGGCCAAGGTCTTTGGTGCCACTGACGGCCACAAGTTCGTCAACGGCGTGCTGGACAAGCTGGCACCGTCGCTGCGTGAAGCCGAAGTCAAGGCGAACAAGCGCTGATCCTGGCGCTGTAGAGCCATGGGTGAGTTCGAGCTGATCAACCATTACTTCGCCGCCGCGCCTTGTGCGCAGGGCGGCGAGGGCGTGGCCCTGGGTATCGGCGACGACTGTGCCCTGCTGGCCCTTCCCCCCGGGGAGCAACTGGCGGTGTCGACCGACACCCTGGTCGCCGGGGTGCATTTTCCAGCTGTTTGCGACCCCCTTCTGCTGGGGCAGCGTTCGTTGGCTGTGGCCGCCAGTGACCTGGCAGCCATGGGCGCGACCGCCATCGGCTTCACCCTCGCCCTGACCCTGCCTGACGTTGGCCCTGAGTGGCTGGCGGCCTATGCCGACGGCCTCAGCCGCATGGCCCACCGTTGCCGCATGAGCCTGATCGGGGGTGACACTACCCGAGGCCCGCTGAGCATCACCGTCACCGTGTTTGGCCGCGTGCCGGCAGGCCAGGCGTTGCGCCGGAGCGGTGCACGGCCAGGCGACCTGCTGTGCGTCGGTGGCGTGCTGGGCAAGGCGGCCGGGGCGCTGCCGCTGGTGCTGGGTGAACGCTCGGCGCCTGCCGAGCAGGCCGAGCCGCTGCTGGCCCATTACTGGTCGCCAATGCCGCAGCTCACCCTCGGCACGCTGTTGCGTGGCCGGGCTACGGCGGCACTGGATATCTCCGACGGCCTGCTCGCTGATTGCGGGCACATCGCCAAGGCATCCGGCGTTGCGCTGGAGGTGAACCTGGCCCAGGTGCCAGTGTCTCCTGCTGTAGAGGCGTTCCTGGGGCGCGAAGCGGCAGTGCAGGCGGCCCTCGTCGGTGGCGACGATTACGTGCTGGCTTTCACGCTACCGCCTGAGGCGCTGGCGCCCCTGGCTGACCTCGGCTTTGTCGAGGTGCATACCATTGGCCGTGTGCTCGAAGGGCAGGGTGTTACCTTGCGGGACGCGCAGGGCCGTGACATCACCCCCGTTCAGCGGGGCTATCAACACTTTAGGGAGACACCGTGACCGATCACCCCAATCAGGTGCCTGCGGAGTTTGTTCCGCCTTCGGTCTGGCGCAACCCGTGGCACTTCATTGCGTTTGGCTTCGGTTCCGGCACCTTGCCCAAGGCCCCGGGTACCTGGGGCTCGCTGGTGGCCATACCGTTCATTCCGTTGTGGCAGATGCTGCCAGACTGGGGCTATTGGTTGTTGCTGGGCGTAAGCATGCTGTTTGGCTTCTGGTTGTGCGGCAAAGTCGCCAATGACTTGCGCGTACACGACCATGAAGGCATTGTCTGGGATGAGATTGTGGGCATGTGGATCACCCTCTGGCTGGTGCCGGAAGGCTGGCAGTGGCTGCTGGCAGGGTTCCTGATGTTCCGCTTCTTCGACATCCTCAAGCCATGGCCGATCCGCTGGATCGACCGCCATGTGCACGGGGGTGTCGGTATCATGCTCGACGATATCCTGGCCGGCGTGTTTGCCTGGCTGGGCATGCAGGTTCTGGTGTGGGCGGTTGCCTGAACAGGGAGCGCGTGAATGGCCATAAGGATTGTGCTGCTGGCAATGCTGCTGAGCGTTGCCCCGTGGGTGGCGGCTGCTGAAGGCGTGCCGAAGCAGATCCACCTGGTCAGTGAAGAGTGGCTCGACTACACCAACGCTGACGGTACCGGGGTGGCCTGGGACGTGCTGCGCAAGGTGTTCGAGCCGGCAGGGGTAAAGGTGGTGACCCAGAGCGCGCCTTACAGCCGGGCAGTCGGGTTGGTGAAACGTGGCGAAGCCGATGCCTGGGTGGGCTCGTACAAGGAAGAGAACGAAGACAACCTGTACCCGCGTTGGCACTTCGACATGGACCATATCTACGCCTTGGGGCTGGCCAGCAAACCTGCGCCTACTCAGCAGAATGTGGGCACGTATCGCCTGGCCTGGGTGCGTGGCTACGATTACGGCAGCTACCTGCCCAATGTGCATGATTTCCGGGAAGTCCAGCGCCGCGAAGGCATCTTGCCGATGCTTGAGCATGACCGGGTGGACTTCTATATCGATGCACAGACCGAAGTCGATTATGTCCTGAGCCAATCATCCCAGCCCGAGCGCTTCCGCCGTACCCATGTGGCAGAACTACCGCTGTACCTGGCCTTTGCCCGCAACGACCAGGCCAAGGCGCTGAGTGACTTGTTCGACAAACGCATGGGCGAGCTGGTGCGCAGCGGCGAGTTGAAGCCGATTTTTGAACGCTGGAAGCAGCCGTATCCTTTCACTGCTGATAGCAAACCGCACTGAAGCTGCCCCATCGCCGGCAAGCCTGCTCCCACAGGTATTGCACAAGCCTCGAGAACGGTGGTGATCCTGTGGGAGCTGGCTTGCCGGCGATAGGGCCGGGCCTGGATAGCCTAAGCATCGAACTTTTCGATCTTAACCCGCGGTATTCAGCCCGCCCACAGCCTGCAACCGGCTGATACAATCGGCCCACGAGAAATTTCCAACTTATTCCAGGAGCACAACGTGCCCGTCGTCTTTGTTGCCGCCTCTAAACTCCCGACGCCATTCGCGACTTTCACCATGCATGGCTTCCTCGACGAAGCCACTGGCCGTGAGCACGTAGTGCTCAGCCTGGGTGATATCGCGGACGGCCAGCCGGTGCTGGGGCGCCTGCACTCCGAGTGCCTGACCGGCGATGCCTTGTTCAGCCAGCGCTGCGACTGCGGTTCGCAGCTGGAGGCCGCGCTGCAGGCCATTGCCCGTGAAGGCCGAGGGGTGCTGCTGTACCTGCGCCAGGAAGGCCGTGGTATTGGCCTGTTGAACAAGATCCGCGCCTACGAACTGCAGGACGGTGGCGCCGATACCGTCGAAGCCAATGAACGCCTGGGCTTTGCCGCCGACCAGCGCGACTACGCCATGTGCTTGCCGATGCTGGAGCATCTGGGTGTGAAAGCCCTGCGCCTGATGACCAACAACCCGCGCAAGGTCAAAGCCTTGACCGACATGAACATCGTGGTCGCCGAGCGGGTGCCGCTGCACACCGGGCATAACCCGCACAACCGCTACTACCTGGCGACCAAGGCCGGCAAGCTGGGCCACATGCTGGGTAACGAACACCAGGGCGAGGCGCCCCAAGCGTGACCCGCGCCGAGGTCAAGCGGCGCCTGGCGCTGGCCTGGTGGCAGTACCTGGCAGTCGGCCTGGTGCCGCTGCCGGTAATGGCTTGGGCCTTCGGCGGCGGTGACGCGCTGATCCCGGTGCTGGCGATGCCACTGTTCATCGCCGGCGCGGCGACCATGTTCCTTAGCCTGCCACGTTTCGGGGCCTACAAGCGGGCACTGATCGCCACCTCCAAGGTGCTGGGCAGCGGCGAAGAGCCCGCCGCCTGGATCGAACTGGCGCGGGTACGGCGCATGGCGATGCTGTATGCCTGCTTCCCGGCCTGGGTGGCCGCATTGTCGGTGCTGGTGGGCCTTGAGGCGGTGCCGCAGATCCTGCTGGCGCTGTCTACCGTGGTGGTGCTGTACCTGTATCGCATTCCACGCCAGGCTCGGCTGATGCGCCTGCTGCCAGGCCTGTTGGCGCTGTTTGCCTGCACCGCGCTGGCCGCTGACCCCTTGCGGGTGGTCAGCCTGGCGCCCTCGATGACTGAAATCATGCTCGAACTGCAGGCCGACGACCTGTTGGTGGGTGTGCTCGACGGCGGCGAGCGGCCGGCAGCGCTGCGCGACCTGCCCTCGGTCGGGCACCAGGGGCAACTGAACACGGAGCGCCTGCTCAGCCTGCGCCCCGACCTGTTGCTGCTTTGGCCGGGCAGCGTGCCGCCCGCCCAGCGCGACCAGCTCAAGCGCCTGGGCATCGCCACCTTCAGTGCAGAACCCCATGACATCGACCAATTGATCGCGCAGATCGAAACCATTGCCGAGCGTATTGGCCGTGCCGAACAAGGCCATCAGTACACCCAGGCCCTGCGGGAGCGGTTGCGGCAACTACGCCAGCAGTACCGACGCGACGAGCCATTGCAGGTGTTCTACCAGGTGTGGGACCAGCCGTTGTACACCCTGGGTGGCCGGCAGGTGGTGAGCGATGCCTTGGCGGTGTGCGGGGCGCACAATGTGTTCGCCGACCTCAGCCAGCCGGCGCCGCAGGTGAATGTGGAGTCTGTGCTGCTGCGCAACCCACAGGTCATCCTGGCTGGCGATCAGGCGCAACTGGCAAGCTGGAAGGCCTGGCCGCAATTGCGTGCGGTTGCCGATGGCCGCTTGCTGGTGGTGCCCGACAAAGGTCTTGAGCGGCCCAGCGGGCAGATGATCGAAGCCACCGCCCGCTTGTGCGCGTTGCTCGCGGCTAAAGCGCCGGCGTCCAGGTAACGCTGAACAACAGCGTGCGGCCTTCTTCGCGGTAGGGCTGGTAGGCGCTCTCGTAGCTGTAGAGGGCGCGGCTGTAAGTGCGGTCCAGCAGGTTATCCAGCTTCGCTTCCAGTTTCAGTTCGCCAGTGGCTGCCCAGCTACCGCGCAAACCGAGCAGGCCATAGCCGCCGATGCGGTTGCGGTTGGCTTCATCGTCATAGCTGCCGCTGGCAGCTTGCCAGCTTGCCCCCACGGTAAAATGCCCGAGTTCACGGTCCAGGTCCAGGCTCAGCGTGCGGCGTGCACGGCGGGCCAGGGTGTGGCCGCTGTCACGGTCACGCGGGTCGATCAGTGCCAGGCCCAGCTGGCTGTGCCAGGCGCCCCATTGTTGCGCCAAGGCCATTTCGAAACCGTTGATACGTGCCGAGGCGACGTTGCGGGGTATCGAGTCCTGGCCGAACACGATCGCATCGCGCAGGTCGGTGCGGTACAGCGAAGTTTCCAGGCGGCTGTCCGCCGTCAGCTGGCTGCGCCATTGCAGCTCGTAGCTTCTGGAGTGTTCTGGGTCCAGGGCCTGGTTGCTGAACTGGGGGTAATACAGGTCATTGAAGGTTGGCGCCCGAAAGCCTTCGCTGTAGGACAGCAGCACATCATTCTGCGCGTTCAACGGTACGGTCAGGCTGCCGCTCCAGGTGGTCTGGCCGCCAAACTGCTGGTTACGGTCATGGCGTACGCCCACTTCGGTGGAAAACTGCTCGCCCTGGTAGCGGTGCTGGAGGAAGACGGCGCGGTTCCAGCGGCTGTCCTCGGTGAAGTCGGTGCTGGCGTGCACGCGGTCTTCGTACCAGTCGCCACCGAGTAGCAGGCTGTGTCGCTCGCCCAAGGTCAGGTCGTTCTGCCAGGTGACCTGATCACGGTAGGTATTGAACACGAAGCGTTCGGCGCTGAGCTTGTCGCGCTTGTCGTCGCGGTTCTCGCTGTGGGCCAGTTCCAGCCGTGAATGCCAGGTGTCGGTGAGCTGGGCATCGAAGTAGCTGCCCAGGCTGCTGACGCTGAAATCGGTGTAGGGCTTTTGCCCGAAGCTTTCGAAGGTGATCGGGTCGAAGCCGCCGAACGGGTTGTCGTACTCGCTGCGGCCACGGCTGTCGAGCAGGTTGAGGCCAGCTTCGAAACGCTCGCCAAAGGTGTGGCTCAGGCTCAGGTTGAGCGACTTGTTGCGGTAGGCGTCGTGGTCGCCGTCGCTGGCGAATGATGGCCCGGTCGAGTCGATGCCGGCAGTTTCATCCAGGCTGGCGCCGAGGTTGAACCGGGTTTCGCTATTGCCCCCAGAAAGCCCCAGGCTGCGTTGGAACGTTTGGTTGCTGCCGGCGGCCATGCGCAGGCGCGGTTGCAGGCCGGGGCCATTGCTACGGCGGGTGAAGATCTGGATCACCCCGCCAATGGCATCGCTGCCGTACACCGCCGAGCGAGAACCGCGCAGGACTTCGACACGCTCGATCTGGTCGATGTCGAGAAATTGCAGGCCGCTGTCGCCAGAGGTGGCGTTGGCAATGCGCACGCCATCCACCAGTACCAGGCTTTGTGCGGCTTTGGTGCCGCGGATGAAGATGCCAGGCAGGCTGCCACGGCCACCGGTAGGCGCCACTTGCACGCCGGGCACGCGGCTGAGCAGGTCGGTGACGCTGGTGGGTTGCAGGCGGTCGATGTCGGTACGGGTAAAGACGGTGTTGGCGGCGCTGGTCGCGGTACGGGACTCGACTTGGCGGCTGGCGCTGATCAGTACGTCGGGGAGTTTGAGGGCGTCGTCGCGCTCAGTGGCCAGCAGCTGGAGAGGGAGGCAGAGCAGGGTGGCAAAGGTTGGGGCTTTCATTAGGGCTTCCAAAGCAATCGCCGGCAAGCCAGCTCTCACAGGAACCCCACAGGCTTCTGGCCAGAGGAGCTCCTGTAGGAGGCTGGCTTGCCGGCGATGGGCCGCAAGGCGGCCCCAAGATTCAAAGGCCGAGCTGGGCCATGCGGGCCTTGACCGAAGCCTCGATCCCGGCCGCATCCAGCCCGCACTCAGCCAGCATCTGTGCAGGCTTGGCATGCTCGACATAAATGTCGGGCAAGCCCAGGTGCAGCAGCGGCTTGAGCACTGCCTGGCTGGCCAGGAACTCACCCACCGCAGCACCCGCGCCACCCATGATGGCGTTCTCTTCGATGGTCACCAGCAGCTCATGGCTGCCCGCCAGCTCCAGCACCAGGGCCTCGTCCAGTGGTTTGACGAAACGCATGTCCACCACTGTGGCGTTGATCTGCTCGGCCACTTGCATGGCCTCGGCCAGTTGCACGCCAAACACCAGCAGGGCGACTTTCTCGCCTTGGCGGCGAACCACGCCCTTGCCGATTTCCAGAGGCTCCAGGTCGCCGCTGATCGGCGCATTCGGGCCGGTGCCACGCGGGTAGCGCACGGCGGCCGGGCCGTTGTACAGGTGGCCGGTGCTGAGCATCTTGCGCAGCTCGTTCTCGTCGCTCGGGGTCATCACCAGCATGCCCGGGATGCAGCGCAGGTACGACAGGTCGTAGCTGCCCGCATGGGTCGGGCCGTCTTCGCCGACCAGGCCGGCGCGGTCGATGGCGAACAGTACATCGAGGTTCTGCACGGCCACGTCGTGGATCAGCTGGTCGTAGGCACGCTGCAGGAAGGTGGAGTAAATCGCCACCACCGGCTTACTGCCCTCGCAAGCCATGCCGGCCGCCAGGGTGACAGCGTGCTGCTCGGCAATCGCCACGTCGAAGTAGCGTTCCGGGTAGCGCTCGCTGAAGTCGACCAGGTCGGAGCCTTCCTTCATCGCCGGGGTAATGCCCACCAGGCGGTTGTCGGCGGCGGCCATGTCGCACAGCCACTGGCCGAACACGGCGGAATATTTCGGGCCGCTGACTTTCTTCGGCGCGGCGGGTTTGTCCGCCGGTTCCAGCTTGGTGATGGCGTGGTAGCCAATCGGGTCGACCTCGGCCGGGGCGAAGCCCTTGCCCTTCTTGGTCACCACGTGCAGGAACTGCGGGCCCTTCAGGTCGCGCATGTTGCGCAGGGTGGCGATCATGGTCGGCAGGTCGTGGCCGTCGATCGGGCCGATGTAGTTCCAGCCCAGCTCTTCGAACAGCGTGCCCGGCACCAGCATGCCCTTGGCGTATTCCTCGGTGCGGCGCGCGATTTCCCAGGCGCCCGGCAGGCGCGATAGCACCTTCTTGCTGCCCTCGCGCATGCTCGCGTAGGTGCGGCTGGAAAGGATCTTGGCCAGGTAGTTGGACAAGCCGCCGACATTGCGCGAAATCGACATGTCGTTGTCGTTGAGGATCACCAGCATGTCGGCGTTGACTTCCTGGGCGTGGTTCAACGCCTCGAAGGCCATGCCGGCAGTCAGCGCGCCGTCCCCGATCACCGCAATCGACTTGCGTGCGCTGTTCTGCAGACGGGCGGCAATGGCCATGCCCAGTGCGGCGCTGATCGAGGTGCTGGAGTGGCCGACGCCAAAGGTGTCGTACTCGCTTTCGCTGCGGCGCGGGAAGGCGGCGATGCCGTCCTTCTGGCGCAGGCTGAGCATGCGGTTACGGCGCCCGGTAAGGATCTTGTGCGGGTAGGCCTGGTGGCCCACGTCCCACACCAGCCGGTCATCCGGGGTGTCGAACACGTAGTGCAGGGCGATGGTCAGCTCGATCACGCCCAGGCCGGCACCAAAATGCCCACCGGTCTGACCCACGGTGTAGAGCAGTTCCTGGCGCAGTTCGTCGGCCAGGGTCTCCAGGTCGGCTTCGGCCAGCCGGCGCAGGCCAGCAGGCGTGTCAGCGCGGTCGAGCAACGGCGTGACCGGGCGTTCGCGGGGGATCTCTTGAAACGTCGTGGGCATCAGGCGAGTCGTTATAGGTGTGTGAAGACGCGGCAGTTTACCCCATTGTGGGAAAAGTGCCCATTCGACCACAGGTTACGCGGCCCCTGTGGGAGCGGGTTCATCGGAGCGCCGAACCCGCTCCCACAGGGATAGGTGTAGCTATTTAGTTGCGGCGTTCGACGATGTAGCGCGCCAAGGCCCGCAGCGGCTCGGCCGTTTCACCGAAGCCTTGCAGTGCGATCAGCGCCTGGTCGCGCAGTTCGATTGCATAGGCCTTGGCCGCTTCCAGGCCCAGCAGGGCCGGGTAGGTCGGTTTGTCACGCGCTATGTCGGCACCCTGGCGCTTGCCCAAGGTGGCAGTGTCGCTTTCCACGTCGAGGATGTCATCCTGCACCTGGAATGCCAGGCCGATGGCCTGTGCATAAGCCTGCAGGGCATCCAGCTGCGCCTGTTCGGCGCGGGCACTGGCCAGGGCGCCGAGGCGTACGCTGGCTTCGATCAGCGCGCCGGTCTTGTGCCGATGCATGAATTCCAGTGCCTGCTGGTCCAGCTTCAGGCCCACCGAACCGAGGTCGATGGCCTGGCCGCCGACCATGCCTGCCGGGCCGGCAGCCTTGGCCAGGGCCTGGACCATGGCCAGGCGAATGCTGTCGGCCTGTGGGCTCAGGCGTGGGTCGAGCAGGGCGCTGAACGCCAGGCTCTGCAAGCCGTCGCCAGCGAGAATGGCGCAGGCTTCGTCGAATGCTTTGTGGGTAGTGGGTTGGCCGCGACGCAGGTCGTCGTCGTCCATGGCCGGCAGGTCGTCATGCACCAGCGAGTAGGCGTGGATCAGTTCGACCGCGCAGGCCGCGCCGTTGGCCTGTTCGGCCGGTGCGCCCAAGGCTTCGCAGGCGGCGTAGGCCAGCAGCGGGCGTACGCGCTTGCCGCCGTTCATCACGCTGTAGCGCATGGCGGCGTAAAGGCGTTCCAGCTCTTTGGACGGGGCGACGAACAGCGGTTCGAGGGCGGCGTCGACCCGAGCCTGGCAACTGGCCTGGTAGGTGCCGATCATGCTTCTGGCTCCGCGTCGAAGGGCTGGGCTGCCAGTTCGCCATCGCGTTCCAGCAGTATTTGCACCTTCTGTTCGGCCTGGGCCAGGGCACCCTGGCAATCACGGGTCAAGGCGATGCCTTGCTCGAAGGCGGCCAGCGACTCTTCCAGCGACAACTCGCCGTTCTCCAGGCGCTCGACCAGTGCTTGCAGGTCTGCGAGGGATTGCTCGAAATCGAGGGAGGCTTTTTTGCGGGCCATGGCGACTGTCTCGGTGGCATTCAGAACGGCGCGACACTAGCAGAGCGGGGCGGGGGGAGCAAACTTCCGGCAGCCGGATCGGTTAGCGCGATCAATTGTGGGAGCGGCCTTGCGTCGCGAAAGGGCTGCGAAGCAGCCCCAGGATTTCAGTACAGCTGCACAAATTGCCGGGGCTGCTTCGCAACCCTTTCGCGACGCAAGGCCGCTCCCACAAGGGCCGCTAAGCGGCCCCGTGCGGTTTATCAGGCTGGCTCGGCTTCCAGCTCCAGCATTGCCTCGCGGTACTGCGCCAGTTCCTCGATGGTCAGCACCGGCAAGTTGTACTGGCGCGCATACACCGCCACCTGCTCGCCACGGGCCATGCTGCCATCGGGGTTCATCAGTTCGCACAGCACCGCCGCCGGGCGCAGGCCGGCCAGGCGCGCCAGGTCCACTGAGCCTTCGGTGTGCCCACGGCGGGTCAGCACCCCGCCATTGCGGGCGCGCAGCGGGAACACATGGCCCGGGCTGACGATGTGGCGCTGTTCGGCGCTGGAGCGCAGTGCCGCGCCAATGGTGGTGATGCGGTCCTGGGCAGAAACCCCGGTGGTGATGCCTTCTGCCGCCTCGATGGTGACGGTGAAGCCGGTGCCGTGGCGGGCCTGGTTGTTTTGCACCATCGGCGCCAGTTGCAGTGCGTCGACGGTGGCTTCGTCCAGGCACAGGCAGACGATGCCGCTACAGTCGCGAATCATCATGGCCATGGTCTGCAACGAAATGTTTTCGGCGGCGGCAATGATGTCCGCTTCGTCCTCGCGGTCGTCATCGTCAAGCAGCAGTACAGGGCGCCCGGCCTGGAAGGCGGCGATGGCGGCGGAAACAGCAGGGAATTGCGGGTGGTGACGGGTGGACATGAAACGCTCCTCGTGAATGATCGATGAACGTCTCGGGGCGAACAAAATGCGCGCGCAGGGGCGCCCGGATGGCCCCTGCCTGACGCCTTCTTTCATCCGGACTATGACCGTCGGCTCTGGAGTTGCACCAGATCTGCTGACCCCCGGCATGACCGGGGCGCTCGCGGGCTCATCTTTCGATTTACCGCCGGTGGGGACTTTCACCCCGCCCTGAAGACCGGCCAAGCATACCGCACAGTGCCACCCCACTGGCAACCCACGCACCTACGACCTTTGGCGGGCTGGCCAGAGATGCCATAGCCATCTACCACACGGCACGCCATCGCAACTTCTAGAGTGCCGGGCAGCCCGCTTGGGGGCAGACACCTGAGGATTGCCGATATGGCCACGCTTTACCCGTTCACCGACAGCGACGTGGATGATGCCTTTGCCCAACTCGACAACGCGTTGTTCGACAAGGCGCGCGAAGCTGACGGGCCTGAAAGTGACCCAACCCCGAAAATGCTCATCGTTGCCGGTGCGCAAGGGTCGGGCAAGACTTACCTGCTGGAGAAGCAGTTGCTGCCCAGCGAGCGCTATCAGAACCATGTGCGGCTTTACCTGCCAGCGTTCCGCAAACTGCACCCGCATTACGACGAGATGAGCGAGCACGGTGTGTTGCATGTGTACGAGCACACCGAAACGTTCATCAGGGCACTGAGCGGCAAGGTTTTCCAGTACGCCTTCGCCAACCGCTACAACATCATCATGGAATCGGCACTGGACGACGAAGCATTCGCCGGCTTCCCGCCTGCGGCCGTCGCGGCGGGTTACCGCTTTGAGATCCACATGATCGCCTGCAAGGTGGAGTTCAGCCATTGGGCAACCCTGGACCGTGGCGTCAAGAGCGTTGGCAAGGGCGAAATAGAGCGGTTCGTGGCGTTATCGCAGATCCAGGCCTCGCAGGCGAACGCCAAAAAGATCCTGAACGCTTTCGAACACGCCTGCACACAGGCGCCCGGGTCGCAGATCACGCTTTATGAACGTGGCTTCGAGACGGACCAGCAAAGCAAGGTGCTATGCCACAGCAGGTGTAATGCCCAGGGCGTGTTGACTCCGCAGGCGGACTACGACGGCCAGCCCTTTTACCGGGCGCCTTACCACGACACGCTGCTTGAAATCCGGCGCAGCCCTGACGGCAGCGGCTCTGGCGCCTACCTTCAGTTTTTCCAGGTCGTGCATGCCGGCATGCTGGACGAGCCGGTGCGCCAGCAGATGGTCATGGCCTGTTGCAAGACCCTTGGCCGTAGCACGGAGCTGGTACCCCGGATTTCCAGGGATGCCTTCCGCGAACTGAGCCAGTACCTGCTCAAGTACACCTATCCCTGATGATGCAAGCGTGCAGCAGGCCGGAGCCGGACAGGCCGTTATCTGGCCAGCTGCTCGATGACCGCCTTCAACGAGGCCCCCAGCATTTGCCCATGGTCCAGCCCTTCAAACCGTTCGAAGCGCACCTGAAGGCTTTTTACCCTGGCCAGGTCCGCCGCCAGTTCGCGCGCAGGTCTCTCGACATCGCCCTTTACCTGTGCCCTGGGGTTGGCAGGTTCCTCGCTGCCGCGCATCAGTAGCAGCCGCGCAGGGGTGTTGCCCAAGCGTTGTTCAAGCCCCTGCGCCTCATGCACGATTGCCCCGTCATGCCACCACAGCGAAGGGCTGGCCGCTGCATAGTCACTGAACGCCCCGGGCCGGGTAAATAGCGTATGCAGCACGGCCAGCCCGCCATAGGAGTGGCCCCACAGCGTCTGTCGCTGCAGGTCGATGGGTGCCAGCCCGGCCACCATCGGCCGCATGCGCCCGGTCAGCAGGTCAAGAAAGGCATCCACGCCACCACTGGGCTGGCCGGTCAGCGGGTCACGCTGTTCAGTCTGCCCGGGTAACGCTGGGGTGTAGTCATAAGTGCGCCCGGCCCGCTCGATACGCTGCTCAGTCTGGTACCCCACGGCCACCAGCAAGGGCGCCTGGCCGGCGGCAAGCTTGGCCAGTTGCTGGCTGTCCAGCGCGCCAAGCGCGGCATTGCCGTCGAGCATCCACAGCACCGGGTACCCCGATGCTGGCGCGGGGCGGTTCGGCGTGCCGACCCACAAACGATAATGACGCTGGCCATCGGCTGAATCCAGGTCGAGTTGGCTGAAGCGGTAAGCCAGGTCCTGACGCTGCAGCAGCGAGGTGTCCATCTTCTGGTTGCGCTCGGGCTGCGCCATGGCAACGGGGGCTGCAAGGGCCAGTGCCAAAGCCAGCGTCAGGGTCATCTTGCTCATCAGGCGTCTCGTCAGGGCTTTGCGAGGAGCGCAAGGCTTGAACGCCCAGATGATAATCAGTCCTGATTGAGCGTAAAGCGTATTAACTTTCTAAACAGTCCCTGGCCATCGGCAAGGTCATGTGAAGGCACAGCCCAGGGTGGCCATTGCTGGCCCACAAGCGGCCGCCTTGCAGCTCGATGGCGCGGCGGGCGATGGCCAGGCCCAGGCCGAAGCCCGCGCCGCTGTCGGCCAGGCCCAGGCCGAAGCCCGCGCCGCTGTCGGCCAGGCGCTGGTAAGGCTTGAAGATGCGTTCAAGGTCGGCAGCAGGTACGCCGGGGCCCTGGTCGCTCAGGCGCAGGTGCCAACAGTCGCTTTCACGCCAGCCATCCAGGCTGATCCGGCCCTCGGCCGGCGAGTGGCGAATGGCGTTGCGTATCAGGTTTTCCAGGGCCTGGGCCAGGCTGTCCAGATGGGCCTGCACCAGGCAATCGGTACCAAGCGAACACGGCAGGCGTGCACGATCCCAACCGCTTTCGAAGCAAACGTCCTGGCACAGTGCCTCCCATACGGAAACCATCAATACCGGCTCGGTCGGCAAGCTAGGCTGTTCGGTGTCCATCCAGGCCAGGTCCAGCGTGTCTTCCAGCAGCTTCTGCATGCCGGCGACTTCGCGGTCCAGGCGCTCGCGCAGCTGTAACGGCGGCAAGTCGCTGTCATGGGCGATGCGCAGCCGCGCAAGGGGTGTGCGCAACTCGTGCGACAGCGTGCGCAACAGCAGGCGCTGTTGTTCCAGGCTCTGGCGCAGGCGCCCGGCCATGTGCTCGAAGGCTTGTGCCAGTTCACCCAGCTCATCACGGCGTTCCAGCAGGGGCAGGGCGGGGCTGTCCAGGTCATCGGCCCGCAGGGCGTCGGCGCGGTCGCGCAGGCGGTTTAGCGGTACGACCAAGTGCCGGTACAACGCCAGGCCCAGCAGCAGGGCGAGCAGTGCGGGTGCAACGCCGTGGGTGATTACATGGGTCCACGGCGTCAGGCCGGTGGGCAGCAGGCGCTCGGGCAGTTGCAGCACCAGGCGGCCGTGCTCGGGGTGCTGCGGAAATTCGATACTGACGTACGGCAGCTCATCTTGCAGGCGACGGCTCATTGGCCAATCGAGTTTGCGCATGAAGGTCAGGTGGCTGGCCTGCTCGGCGCTCAGCGGTGTGGTGCCAAGGCTTTGCAAGTGTGGCCCGATCACGACCACCCAGGTGTCTTCGGCCTGTTCCAGTTGCCGGCGCCAGGTCTCGACGCCGACTGCGCCGCCTTGCTCCCAGGCATCTTCGGCTTGTTGCGCATAGCGGGCCAGGTAATCCTGGTCGGCCGGGGACAGGAAATAGGTGCTGCGTTCCACCGACAGGCCCCAGGTCCAGATCAGCCAGATAAGCAACAGGCAGAAGCTGACCTGCAATACGGCCAGCTTCCACAGCAACGGATGGCGACGCATCAGGGCTGTTCCGTGTCGACCAGGATGTAGCCCTGGCCGCGCACGGCCTGGATCTGCAAGTGCTGGGCACTGATGTCGGCCAGTTTGCGGCGCAGGTTGCACACATGCACGTCCAGGCCCCGGTCCAGGCGGGTATAGGCCCGGTGCAGCACGGTCTGGTACAGGAAGGGTTTGCTCAAGGCTTCGCCGGGGTGCGCCCGCAGCGTCACCAGCAAGCGGAATTCGGAAGCGGTGAGCCCGGCGGCGTTGCCGTTGTGGACAATGTCCTGGCGGTCGTGGTCCAGCATCACTTCGCCGACGTCGGCACGCACGGCCGTGCCGCGATCAAATGCCACTCGCCGGAGCAAGGCATCGACCCGTGCGTCCAGCTCCGCCAGGCTGAAGGGCTTGGGCAGGTAGTCGTCGGCACCACGGGTAAAGCCGCTGATGCGGTCCTGCTCGGCCCCCAGCGCCGACATCAGCATGACCGGTACCGCCTGTTGCCGGCGCAGCTCATCGAGCAGGCTGAGGCCGTCGATGCCCGGCAGCATGATGTCCAGCAACACCAGTTCGAACGGCGATTGCCGAATGGCGTCCAGTGCCTGGGTACCAGTGGCGCAGGCGTGCACCCGGAAACCGCGTTTGAGGAAATGGCGTTCCAGGTCCTGACGCAGGCTTGCGTCGTCTTCGGCAAGGAGAAGTGAGGTGGGCACGGTGAGCCTTGAATGAGAACTTCTATCAGTTACGAATCATCCCATTGCTGGCAGGGGGAGGGCAACGCCCGGGAGTGTTAAGAAGGTTAATGATGCTGCACCCACGTTTTTGCTCCGGTATCGTTCGCAAAAAGCAACTTGTTTCGTTTGCGAATTAATATCATTTGTGCGAAGGGTGTGTCATGAACGGTTTCAAACGTGTGGGGAGCCCGCGACGGGCTCGGGGCTGGCTGGTGCTGGGGTTGCTGGCGCCGTTTTCGTTGTCGGCACTGGCTGAAACCGTCGCGACCCAGGCGGCAGCCGAGGACAGCGCGCTCGACTTGCCGGCACTGACCATCGAAGGCAACCGCCTTTACGACATGCTGCCCTCGGAAGCCACCGGTGGCTACAGCGTCGATGCAGCGACCGTGGGCACCAAGACGCCAGCCGCCCTGAAGGACATCCCCCAGTCGATCACCGTGTACACCCAGGACTACGTCAAAGACCGCCAGTTCGTGCACCTGGATGACCTGGCCAAATACACCGCCGGCCTGCGCACCTTGACCAACGACAGCGGCCGGTCGTCGATCTACGCCCGGGGTTACGAGTACAGCGAATTCAACATTGACGGCCTGCCGGCGCCAATGGCCAGCATCTTCGGTACCGTACCGTCGCTGGCGGCGTTCGACCGTGTCGAAATCATGCGCGGCCCGGCCGGGCTGTTCAGCAGCACCAGTGAACTGGGTGGCATCGTCAACATGGTGCGCAAGCGCCCGACCGCCGAGTTTCAGGGCCACGTCGAAGGCAGCTATGGCACCTGGGACACCAACCACGAAGAAATCGACCTGAGCGGGCCGCTGGATGACGCTGGCCGCGTGCGCGGGCGTTTCATCGCGTCCCGTGACGACACCAATGGCGAAGTCGATTACAACGCCAACACCAGCAACAGCTACTACGGTGCGCTGGATGTCGACCTGGACGACGCCACCACGCTGTCGTTCGGCCTGATGCACGAAGTGAAGAACATCACGCCGCACAATGGCTACCCGGCAACCCTGTCCGGCGACGTGCCCGATTTCAGCCATTCCCGTTTCCTGGGCGCCGACTGGAACTACTTCGATGGCAAGACCACCGACCTGGTTGCCGAGCTGACCCACCGCTTCGACAACGGCGGTTATGGCCGTATCGCGGCGCGCGGCTCGCACCGCGACACCAATTACCTGTACGCCTTCACCGCAACCAATGCCACCACCGGTGCCAACTCCGAGCGCGCCAGCGCCCGCGATTTCACCCAGGACACCTACTCGCTGGACGCCAGCTACAGCCAGCCGTTCGAAACCCTCGGGCAGGTCAGCGAATTTGTGGTCGGCACCGACTACAAGAACTACGACACCGAATACCTCAACGGCACCACTAACCTGGGCGCCATCAACGTCAACACCTATTCGCCCAAGCAGTTCGCCAAACCATCGCCCAACTACAGCACCGAGACCGGCATGCAGGAAGAGGAGTACGGCCTGTATTCCAAGGTCACCTTCCGCCCGATCGAGCGCCTGGCGCTGATTGCCGGTGGCCGCTTCAGCTGGTACCGCGGTGATTTCTACACCACCACCCTGAGCAGCGGTGCCAGCACCAACGACAGCAAGCGTGTCGATGGCCACTTCACCCCGTATGGTGGGCTGGTCTACGACCTGACCGAGAACCATGCGCTGTACGCCAGCTATTCGCAGGTGTTCAAGCCGCAGTCCGACACCGACAGCAATGGCCGGGTGTTGAAACCGCGTGAAGGCGAGCAATACGAGTTTGGCCTGAAGAGCAGCTACTTTGGCGGCGACCTGAATACCCGCTTCTCGGTATTCCGCCTGACCGACAAGAACCGCGCCACTACCGAGTACGACGAGGACGGTGTAGACACCAACTTCTCGGTTGCCTCCGGCAAAACCCGCGTCAAAGGCGCTGAAGTGGAGGTGAGCGGCAAGCTGACGCCAAACTGGGAACTGCTGGCCGGCTACACCTGGATGGAAACCGAAACCCTCAAGGGTGATGCCGAAACCACATTCTTCATCATGCCGCGCAACCAGGCTTCGCTGTGGAGCAAGTACACCATCAGCCAAGGCCCGCTGTCTGGCTTGGCCATTGGCGGCGGTGTGTCGGCGATGAGCAGCTTCTACGCCGAGAACGGTGGCGTGCGTATCGATGCACCCGGCTATGCCACGGTAGACGCGATGCTGTCGTACCCGGTTACCTCGAAGCTGACGGCCACCTTCAACGTCAACAACCTGTTCGATCGGGACTACCTGTCGCGGGTGGGATCGACGTCGACGTTCAACTTCTACGGGCCGTCGCGCAGCATGATGGTTGGGGCGCGGTATGACTTCTGATGGGGCGATATGGCAGAGGTCGCTCTTATTGAAAAATAGATAACTTGATCGTTTGCCACGCCTGTTTTTGGCGCCGGCTTACCGGCGCCATGGACCAGGAATTTTTTTGTAGTACGGCGTGTGCAATAGGTGAAGGCGCACTAAAGTGTAGCCCGAGCGGAGCGCTTGGCTGCGTAGGCAGGAGGTCGGCAAGGACGCAACAACGTTGTTGAGATGGACGGCTGGTATTGAGGAGTAGGCCCCATGTAGACAATTCAACTGTTAGTGTCCTGGTATCCCTGTGAGGGGAATATGATTGAAGACCCATACATGCTGTTCACCCGAATTCCTGTGGTGGTAGACGAGCAAGGCAATGTGTTCACAGACCCCTTGTGGGTCAAAGATATAGAGCTTCATTTAACCTACATAAAAAACTTTGGCATGTGCTGCCCTGTGGAGAGAGGCGGCAACGTCGACGGGCTGCAAAGCATCAGCCATCTGGATGTGAAATGGCTTTTTGGGTTGCGCAAAGACCATGGCCTTGCTTCGGTATTGAAGAATCTTATTCCGAATTTCATCACCGTCATCAATGCCTGCAAACAGGCCAGGATCGTTCATTCTGACGGGGCGGGTTGGGCATTTCCTTTGTCCTTTTACCTGTTGCCGCTCAAACCGTTATTCCGCTTTCAATGGGTGATTGTCATAGAGTCTTCATTCTGGATGTTGGCGCAAGGGCAGGCACGCACCCTCAGAGCAATCTTCGAGCACCATATACACACCCAGTTATTGAAGTGCTGCCTGAAGTTGGCGAATGCCAGGATATTTACTCAGTCTTTCTACAAAGAGTACTTTCTTGGGCGTAACAACAGCCGCACGTTGATCAACCCCGCCAGCTGGCTCGATAAGAAATTCATGGCCTCTCCAGAGGCCGTCAGAGAAAGATTCGAAGGCAGGCGCAACCAGACACTCAACTTGCTTTACCCATCACGGCTGGTTTTGGATAAAGGTGTTCTGGTCGTGCTTGAGGCCATTGAACAACTGGACGCCGAAGGCATTGATATCACCGTTACCCTCATGGGGGAGGGTGATTTGAAAGCGCACTGCCTACGCTTTGCTGCTGAAAACCGTCGCGGCGTCGAGGTGAGGTTTCAAAACGCAGTTGATTATGGCAAAGACTTTTTCAGCATCATTGCCCGGCATGACTGGTTGTTGGTGCCAACATTGAAGCAGGAACAACCCCGAATCATTTTTGACGCGTTCAGCCAAGGCGTTCCCGTTATCGGTTCTGACACATCCGGGGTGCTGGACATTACCAGCAAGCACAACGCGCTCACGTTTGAAACCGGCAACCCGTCCAGCCTGGCTGACCGCATTCGTCATGCTGCCCGGCATCCCGAACTGGCGTTGGAGATGGGGTTGGCAGGGTTGGAGTATGCGACGGGGAAAACCCACTTGCAGATGCATCAGGTTCGCGAGGAATTCCTGAAGAGCAGTTTGACCCCCTCTGCCAGCCCGCGTAACTGACATCACGCACGACGGCTACGGCCTTGGCTATTCGTTCGGGCATTAAAAAGCCGGCTTGTGGCCGGCTTCTCGGGGACGCTTCCGACTAATTTATGGTAAGCCGCAATCGCCTTAACTGTGTGGCCATCAAAGGCCTGAAAGAGATGGCAGATGCCCGTGTGGGATATCGCCGAGCCCTCTGGACCGCGGCTCGCGCCGGTCGGGGCTTAATGTGCGGCGTAGCATACAAGGGCACGCGCAGGATGCCCAGCAAAAAATGGCACAGGTTGTTTCAGCCGGGCCGCTGCTGGCGGAAATGCGACCAGTGGAATACCCAGCCGATAATCTCCAGGCCCTGCGCCTGGCGCTGGGCGGGGGTGTAGCGTTCGGCGGCGTAATTACGCCGGTCATGGCTGTGCAAGTACAGCGTGCCCTGTGGGCCGAGGCTGAGGTTGTTTACCCTGAGCACGCCATTGTGCAGCAGTGCATAGGTTTCACCCTCTATTACCTGTGTCATGCCCAGGTCCACGGCCAAGGTGGCCTCCAGCGGCACAAGCGGCACCATGTTGCTGGCGGGCATGGCCAGGCAGATGGCGTTGTCGGCGTGGACACCCAGCCGTTTCAACGCTTTTGCGGGCAGGCGCAGGTGTTTGCTGGCCACCGGCGAAAGCAGGCCGTTTTGCAGTTCGTAAAAGGGCACCTTCAGCTCCCGGGCACGGTGTGCCGACAGTGGGCTGAGCGGGTTTGCTGGTGCCTGCCGAGGCCGTGGCGGGTAGTTGCGCTGGATTGCGTTGGGGTGTTTGGGCCCTTCGCCCGTGCGCAGCCAGCGCCGATGCACACAGAACAGGTCGGCCAGTTCGTCCAGGCGGGCCAGGGGCACGCCGCGTTTGAACCAGTTATTGACGTGCTGCGGTGTGACGCTGCGCTGAGCGGCGAAATCGGAAGGGGACAGGCCACATTCGTGAAGAAGGGCTTTGAGGCGGTCGCCGGAAGTGTTCATAGGGGCGAGTGTAGCGACGGGGTACCTGTAAGGAAATGAACCGGTTGTTGACGGGATTTGTACGAAAAGTGCCTGTTTGTAGGGCGTTGGTGTAGGACTGCGTAGGACTTTTTACCGGCGAAGGTTTTGCCGCCGAATCGGACATAAAAAAACCCGCCGGAGCGGGTTTTTTTTACAACCGGTATCAGCCTTTGTAGGCAGCAACCGATTTGGTGATCGCGGCACGGGCGGCGTCAGCGCCATCCCAGCCTTCGATCTTGACCCACTTGCCCTTCTCGAGATCTTTGTAGTTGGCAAAGAAGTGCTCGATCTGCTGGATCAGCAGGGCTGGCAGGTCGGTGTATTCCTTCACGTCAATGTACAGCTGCGACAGCTTGTCGTGAGGAACAGCGATGACCTTGGCGTCGCCGCCGCCGTCGTCGGTCATGTTCAGTACGCCAACCGGACGCGCGCGGATAACCGAACCTGGCGCTACCGGGTAAGGGGTAACCACCAGCACGTCCAGCGGGTCACCGTCGTCAGCCAGGGTGTTCGGGATGAAGCCATAGTTGGCTGGGTAGAACATCGGGGTGGCCATGAAACGGTCGACGAACAGGGTGTCGCTGTCCTTGTCGATCTCGTATTTGATCGGCGCGTGGTTGGCCGGGATTTCGATGGCGACGTAGATGTCGTTCGGCAGGTCTTTGCCCGCCGGAATCTTGCTGTAGCTCATTGGGCAGTGCCCCCGTGTTTGACCAAAAAAGTGGCGGCGATTATAGGCACATTCTGCCGGGGCATGCCACGCCTGGCCTGATGTGCGGCCCCGTCAGGCGTGGCTTTCGCGGTAATCGGGATGTTCGGCCTGCAGCCGGTGCAGCCGCGCCAGCGGGTCTTGCCGGTAGAACTGCGACAACTGGCGGTAGACCAATGGATAAGCCTGATGCAGCAGGTCGGGGGCACTAAAGAAGTATTCGCTGGTAACGGCAAAGAACTCCGCCGGGTTTTCCGCAGCATAGGGGTCGATGGCGGTTTCGGCGTCGGGGTTGTTGTCCAGCTGGCGGTTGAGGTCGTCGTAGGCCTGCTGCATGGCCGTTGCCCACTCATCCACCGGCATGCCGCTGTGTAGCGGCGGCAAGCCGTTGGCATCGCCATTGAGCATGTCGAGCTTGTGCGCCAGCTCATGGATGACCAGGTTGTAGGCCTCCCAGCCACCACTGGCCAGCACGCCGTTCCAGGCCAGGATGATTGGCCCCTGTTGCCAGGCCTCGCCGCTGTGTTCGCCGTCCCATACGTGCTCCACGCCACTGGCATCGCGATGGCGCTGTGGGCTCTTGAAGTCGTCGGGGTACAGGATGATTTCGTGGAAGCCCTGGTACCAGTTCAGCTTCACCCAGGTGCAGCAGCGGCAACTGCGCCTGGGCGGCCAGCAACAGGCGTTGCTCGTCGTCGGGTTCGACACCTGGCAGGCAAGTGAGGTGCTTGTCGAGCAGGAACAGGATGCAGGCTTCGCGCAGCCAGTGGTCTTCATCGTCACTGATGCCGTCCAGCATGGGCAGGCGCTCGCGCACGGCCTGCCACTGCTTTGGTTCGATGGGGTAGCGCGCCAGCGCGCGCTTGCGCCGCCAGGCGCTGAACGACCACATGCCTGCTGTTCTCTAAGTGTTCAGTGAGCCTTGGCAGTACGGCCCAGGCGGCCGCGCAACAGGCCGAGGATCATCGGCACCAGCGACAGGATGATGATGCCCACCACCATCAGCGACAGGTGCTGCTTGATGAATGGCACGTTGCCGAAGAAGTAGCCCAGGGTTACCAGGCCGCCGACCCACAGGATTGAGCCGGCAACACTGAAGCCAAGGAAGCGTGGGTAATGCATGTGGGCGATGCCGGCGACGAACGGTGCGAACGTGCGCAGGATGGGCAGGAAGCGCGCCAACGTCACGGTTTTACCGCCATGGCGCTCATAGAACTCGTGGGTGCGCTGCAGGTAGTCGCGGCGGAATATCTTCGAGTTGGGGTTGTTGAACAACCGCTCGCCGGCTGTTCGGCCGATCACGTAGTTGGTGCTGTCGCCCAGGATTGCGGCAGCCATCAACAGGCCAGCCAGCAGCACCGGGTCCATACCGCCACCCGCCGCTACGGCGCCGGCGATGAACAACAGCGAGTCGCCCGGCAGGAAGGGCATTACCACCAGCCCGGTTTCGCAGAAGATCACGGTGAAAAGGATGGCGTAGATCCAGGGACCGTAATTGGTGACCAGCAGATCGAGGTAGGCATCGAGATGCAGGATAAGGTCCAACGGGTTGAAATCCATGTACAGCACCTGTGTTCTTGGGCGTAGGCTGGGTTACCTGGGGATGGGTAAATTTTCACACATGACAGATGGGGCATTATACGGCTAAGTGAGGATCATGCCCGGGGAGTTTGTAGCGGGGGGTTACGATAGGGAGGGTTTGTGTCAACACAGAGCACCTGTAGGAGCAGCCTTGTGCTGCGAAGAGGCCAGTAATGCCACAGGCAATTTTTTGCCATACCGGCCCTTTCGCAGCGCAAGGCTGCTCCTACAAATGCGGTGCAGGGTTTTGAGAGGTCAATCCTGGCTGATGGGCAGGATGTAGCTCTTGAACTCGGTATCTTCACGAAACCCGATGGATTCGTAGGTTTTGTGCGCAACCTCGTTGTCCGCGCTGGTCGACACCCGCATGCGCACGGCGTTGGTCTCTTTGGCCATTTTCTTGGCTTCACGCATCAGGTGGTCGGCCACCAGCATGCGCCGCGAGTCTTCGGCCACATAGATGTCGTTGAGAATCCACACCCGCTTGAGCGACAGCGACGAGAAACTCGGGTAAAGCTGGCAAAAGCCCATCAGCTTGCCGTCGTCATCATCGGGAAGTGCCAGGTAAATCACCGATTCATCCCGCTTCAGGCGCTTTTCCAGGAAGCTGCGCGAGCTGTCGGGGTAGGGTAGCTGCCCGTAGAACTCACGGTATTTGACGAACAATGGTGTGAGCAGGTCGAGGTGTTCCAGGGTTGCCTTGATGATGCGCATGTGCGGCCCTCAGAGTCCATTTGGGGAAACAGCGAAATGCCAGCAGCGTTCAAGGGCATGCTGCCCAATGCGCGTCACAAGTGCAATCCGCCTTCCGTGACATGTTCTTTACCCTTTGCCGAGCAGGAAGTTGCCTTTCTGGTTGCCGGCAGGTTCACTTTCCAGGCTATGGACCTCGGCTTCGTCCTTTAGATTCACCCCGGAAAGCTGGCGCCGGCAAGCTTCGCGCATCAAGTACAGCAAGCGGTGCGCCGCCATGCCATAGCTCAACCCCTCCAGGCGGATGTTGGAAATGCAGTTGCGGTAGGCATCGGTCAGGCCAACCTTGGGCGCGTAGGTGAAATACAGGCCAAGGCTGTCGGGCGAGCTTAGCCCCGGGCGCTCGCCGATCAGCATCACTGTCATCCGTGCGCCCAGCAGTTCACCAACCTCGTCGGCCACCGCCACGCGGCCCTGCTGCACCAGCACAACCGGGGCGCTGGTCCAGCCATCGGCGGCAGCCTGCTCCTCGAAGCGGGTCAGGAACGGCAAGGTATGGCGGTGCACAGCCAGGGCTGAAAGGCCATCGGCGACCACAATGGCCAGGTCGACACCGCCGGGGTTGGCCTGGGCATGCTGGCGCAGGGTGGCAATCGACTCTTCATTCAGGCGTCGGCCCAGGTCCGGGCGTTGCAGGTACTGGTGGCGGTCACTGGCGGCGCTGTGCAGCACCAGGCTTTCGCGCCCGCGGTCACCCAGTTGGGTAGCCAGGCCGGCGTGGTCGAAGGCCAGGTGCACGGCATCGCGGGCCTGGGCATGGGCGAACTGGAAGTCCAGCTGCGCCCCGGTCGGCAGGCTGGTGCCGGCACGGCCCAGGGCGATGCGTGCCGGGGTCAGGTTGCGCAGGGCCAGCCAAGGGTTGTCGGGGGTAGGCGTGCGATGGTCCATGGTCATCCCTATGCAAGCTGTGCCAAGGCCTGGCGGAAGGCCGGTGGCAGGTTGTCACCAAAGCGCACCCGGCCATCGGCCTGGGTGAAGATGCCGGTGCGGGCCAGCCATGCCTCGAACTCTGGCCCGGGCTTCAGCCCCAGGGTCTGGCGCGCGTACAGCGCGTCGTGGAACGAGGTGGTCTGGTAGTTGAGCATGATGTCGTCGGAGCCGGGGATGCCCATGATGAAGTTGATCCCGGCCACCCCAAGCAGGGTCAGCAGGGTGTCCATGTCGTCCTGGTCGGCTTCGGCGTGGTTGGTGTAGCAGATATCACAACCCATCGGCACACCCAGCAGCTTGCCGCAGAAGTGGTCTTCAAGGCCCGCGCGGATGATCTGCTTGCCGTTGTACAGGTACTCCGGGCCGATAAAACCGACCACGGTATTGACCAGAAACGGCTTGAAGTGACGGGCCACGGCATAGGCGCGGGTTTCGCAGGTTTGCTGGTCGACGCCATGGTGGGCGTTGGCCGACAGTGCGCTGCCCTGGCCGGTTTCGAAATACATCAGGTTTTGCCCGAGGGTGCCGCGTTTCAGCGACAGGCCCGCTTCGTAACCTTCCTGCAACACGTTCAGGTTGATGCCAAACCCGGCGTTGGCGGCCTCGGTGCCGGCAATGGACTGGAACACCAGGTCCAGCGGCACGCCGCGGTTGATGGCCTCGATCGAGGTGGTGACATGGGTCAGCACACAGGCCTGGGTGGGGATGTCATAGCGCTGGATAATGGCGTCGAGCATTTCCAGCAGGGCACAGATCGAGGCGATGCTGTCGGTGGCCGGGTTGATGCCAATCATCGCGTCGCCGTTGCCGTACAGCAGGCCGTCGAGAATGCTGGCAGCGATGCCGGCCGGCTCGTCGGTCGGGTGGTTGGGCTGCAACCGGGTCGACAAGCGCCCGCGCAGGCCCATGGTGCCGCGGAACCGGGTGACCACGCGAATCTTCTGCGCCACCAGCACCAGGTCCTGCACGCGCATGATCTTCGACACGGCTGCGGCCATTTCCGGTGTCAGCCCGGGCGCCAGGGCGCGCAGGCTGTCCTCATGGGCCTCTTCGCTCAGCAGCCAGTCGCGTAGGCCGCCCACGGTCAGGTGGCTGACCGGTGCGAATGCCTGGGCGTCGTGGGTATCGATGATAAGGCGGGTGACTTCATCGGCTTCGTAAGGGATCAGGGCTTCATTGAGAAAGTGCGTCAGCGGGATATTGGCCAGCGCCATCTGCGCAGCGACACGCTCGCCGTCATTGCTGGCCGCGACGCCCGCCAGGTAGTCCCCTGAGCGTGCGGGGCTGGCCTTGGCCATCACGTCCTTGAGGCTATCGAAGCGGTAGACCATGTGGCCGACCGTGTGTACGAAACTTGCCATACAGAATCTCCAGAGCCGCGGGTTGCCCCGCGGCGGGTGGCGGCGATCAGTGCAAGGCCTCTTCGGCCTTCTGGATCGCGGCGAATTCCTCTTCCGGTGTACCCGCAACCAGGTGGTGACGGCTGTAGAAAGCAAAGTAGGCAATTAATACCGCATAGATCACTGCGGCGCCAATCACCACCCGAGGGTCGACCAGGAAACCGGCGACCACGGCGATGCACGCCAGCACCAGGGCAACGCCCGAGGTGAAGATGCCGCCGGGGGTGCGGTATGGGCGCTCCATCTTGGGCCGGCGAATGCGCAGGGTGATGTGCGCGGCCATCATCAGCACGTAAGACAGGGTAGCGCCAAATACGGCAACCAGAATCAGCAGGTCACCCTGGCCGGTCAGCGACAGGGCAAAGCCGATGATGCCGGGGATGACCAGGGCCAATACCGGGGCCTTGCTCTTGTTGGTTTCCGACAGTTTGCGCGGCAGGTAGCCGGCACGGGACAAGGCGAAAATCTGCCGGGAATAGGCGTAGATGATCGAGAAGAAGCTGGCGATCAGCCCGGCCAGGCCGACCAGGTTGACGAAGCCGCCCATCCAGGTGCTGCCGCCGTAGGCCTTGGACAGCGCCTCAACCAGCGGGTTGCCGGAGGCTTTCAGCGCTTCGGAGCCGGCACCGCCAGGGCCGACCACAAGGATCAGCAGGGCGAAGGCCAGCAGTACCAGCATGGCGCCGATCAGGCCGCGTGGCAGGTCACGCTTGGGGTTCTTGGTTTCTTCGGCAGCCAGCGGCACGCCTTCGACGGCAAGGAAGAACCAGATGGCGTAGGGAATGGCCGCCCACACGCCGACATAACCGAACGGCAGGAAGCTGCTGGCGCCTACCGCGTCCGTTTTGGCGATGTCGAACAGGTTGGCTGCATCAAAGTGGGGCGCCATGCTCACCAAAAACACGGCCAGGGCGATGGCGGCGACGGCGGTGATGATGAACATCAGTTTCAACGCTTCACCCACGCCGAAGATGTGGATGCCGATAAACACGATATAGAACGCCAGGTAGATCACCCAGCCGCCGATGCCGAACAGTGACTCGCAGTAGGCGCCGATGAACACGGCGATGGCCGCGGGCGCAATGGCGTATTCGATGAGGATTGCAGTGCCGGTCAAAAAGCCGCCCCATGGGCCGAAGGCACTGCGGGCAAAACCGTAGCCGCCGCCTGCGGTGGGGATCATCGATGACAGTTCGGCCAGCGAGAAGCACATGCACAGGTACATGGTGGCCATCAGCAAGGTGGCGAGGAACATGCCGCCCCAGCCACCCTGGGCCAGGCCGAAGTTCCAGCCGGCGTAGTCGCCGGAGATGACATAGGCCACGCCCAGGCCGACCAGCAGTACCCAGCCGGCGGCGCCTTTTTTCAGTTCACGTTGCTGGAAATAGTCCGACCCGACCTTTTCGAAATCGACGGAAGAGCCTGCCGGCGCGCCGGCGGAATGATCGCTTGGCATAGTTTCACCTGTTGTTTTTCTTGGTGGCCGGAAGGGTTCCGGACCGATGGTGATGGGTACTGCAGGAAGCGAGCCAGAGCGGCTGGTGCTCTGGGGGTTGTGTAGTGCTGGTCCGGCCTCATCGCCGGCAAGCCGGCTCCCACAGGTACTGCACAGGGCTTGAAACTTGCGCGATTCCTGTGGGAGCTGGCTTGCCGGCGATGGGCTGCAAAGCAGCCCCCGAGGCCATTGCAGGTTTTAGAAGAAGCCCAGCGGATTGATGTCGTAGCTCACCAGCAGGTTCTTGGTCTGCTGATAGTGGTCGAGCATCATCTTGTGGGTCTCACGGCCAACACCGGACTTTTTGTACCCGCCAAACGCCGCATGCGCCGGGTACAGGTGGTAGCAGTTGGTCCATACGCGCCCGGCCTTGATGCCGCGGCCCATGCGGTAGGCACGGTTGATGTCGCGGGTCCACACGCCGGCACCCAGGCCGAACTCGGTGTCGTTGGCAATCGCCAGTGCTTCGGCTTCGTCCTTGAAGGTGGTGACGCTGACCACCGGGCCGAAGATTTCTTCCTGGAACACGCGCATCTTGTTGTTGCCCTTGAGCAGGGTCGGCTGGATGTAGTAACCGGTTGCCAGCGAACCTTCCAGCTTCTCGACCTTGCCACCGGTCAGCAGCTCGGCGCCTTCGTCCTGTGCAATTTGCAGGTACGAAAGAATTTTCTCGAACTGCTGCTGCGAAGCCTGGGCGCCGACCATGGTGTCGGTGTCCAGCGGGTCGCCACGCTTGATTTGCAGCACCTTCTTCATCACCACTTCCATGAACTGCGGGTAGATCGACTCCTGTACCAGGGCACGCGACGGGCAGGTGCACACCTCGCCTTGGTTGAAGAACGCCAGCACCATGCCTTCGGCAGCCTTCTCGATGAAGCTTGGCTCGGCCTGCATGATGTCTTCGAAGTACACGTTCGGCGATTTACCGCCCAGCTCGACGGTGGACGGGATGATGTTTTCGGCCGCGCATTTCATGATGTGCGAGCCAACCGGGGTAGAGCCGGTGAAGGCGATCTTGGCGATGCGCTTGCTGGTGGCCAGCGCTTCACCGGCTTCGCGGCCATAGCCTTGCACCACGTTGAGTACGCCAGGTGGCAGCAGGTCGCCGATCACTTCCAGCAGCACGGTGATGCCCAGTGGCGTCTGCTCGGCAGGCTTGAGCACCACGCAGTTACCGGCGGCCAGCGCAGGCGCCAGCTTCCAGGCGGCCATCAGGATCGGGAAGTTCCACGGAATGATCTGCCCGACCACGCCCAGCGGCTCGTGGATGTGATAGGCCACGGTGCCTTCGTTGATTTCGGCAGCGCCGCCTTCCTGGGCGCGGATGCAGCCGGCAAAGTAGCGGAAGTGGTCGACGGCCAGCGGAATATCGGCGTTGAGCGTTTCGCGGATAGGCTTGCCGTTGTCCCAGGTTTCGGTAATGGCCAGCAGTTCGAGGTTCTGTTCGATGCGGTCGGCAATCTTCAGCAGCACATTGGAGCGGTCCTGCACCGAAGTGCGGCCCCAGGCGTCGGCAGCGGCGTGGGCGGCGTCGAGTGCTTTATCGATGTCTTCGGCAGTGGAACGGGGGAATTCGGCGATCAGTTTGCCATTCACCGGGGACGTGTTCTCGAAGTACTGCCCTTTGACCGGAGCTACGAACTCGCCACCGATGTAGTTGCCGTAGCGGCTCTTGAAGGAAGCCTTCGCGCCCTCGGTACCGGGATGTGCGTAACGCATGGTGTGTCTCCTGGCTGTTATGTTTGTTGAGGAGTTGAGAAGCGTAGAGCAAAGGTTGGGCCAGCGTTTCGCACGCCAGTAAATTCAATGACTTGGGTCATCTGGATGGGTTCGGTAAGTGCTGTGTGTGCCAGCTTCGGTACGCACAGGGGTGACACTTTGTGCCAATTGCGACACGTCACCGCAGGGTGCATTGCAAAGCCTTCCCGGGTGGAGGATGCTGGCAAGACTCTCTATCTGCGGAGAACTACAACAAATGCAGAGCAATCATTTCAGTCGCCATGCCCAGCAAGTGCATACCGTTGCCCATGGTGGGGCCGGGGAGGGCGGCAGTGATCCGTCCATCGCCCGCTCCTGGCTGCGCTGCCTGGAGGACTACCACCTCGACCCTTCGGTGATCGCCGCGCCCGTGGTGCTTGAGCATGGGCGTTTGCTGGAAAGCCGCGAGCGCCTGCGCCAGGTGCTGCAAATTGCCGACCATGAAATGAACAGCCTGCACCAGCAGCTATCCGGGGCGGGCCATGCGGTACTGCTGACCGATGCCCGCGGGGTGATCCTCAATTGCGTCAGCGCGCCCACCGAGCGGCGCAGTTTCGAGCGTGCCGGGCTGTGGCTGGGCGCCGACTGGAGCGAAGCGCGCGAAGGCACCAACGGCATCGGTACTTGCCTGGTCGAGCGCCAGGCCCTGACCATCCACCAGAACGAGCACTTCCGTGGGCGCCATACCGGGCTGACCTGCTCGGCCAGCCCGGTGTTCGACCCCCATGGCGAGCTGCTGGCGGTGCTGGATGTGTCGTCGGCCCGGCCCGATGTTTCGCGCCAGAGCCAGTTCCACACCATGGCATTGGTCAACCTCTCGGCGAAGATGATTGAAAGCTGTTATTTCTTGCGCCATTTCGAGCAACAGTGGCTGCTGCGTTTCCACCTGCAGGCCGAGTCGGTCGGCCTGTTCAGCGAAGGGCTGCTGGTCTTCGACGGTGACGGGCGCATCTGTGCGGCCAACCAGAGTGCGCTGAACCTGCTGGGTAGCGTGCGCGGTGGCGTGCTGGGCAAACCCATGCAGCGCTTCTTCGCCTGTAGCCACGACGAGTTGTTCAACCGCGCCATGCCCGCTGGTAGTACGGTATGGCCGCTGCAAACCCTGGACGGCCGCCAGGTGTTCGCCAGCCTGCGTGGCCAGGCACGCACGCCGGTGTGGTCAGTGCCTACCGCCTACCGGCAGCCCGTGCGCGAAGTGGAGCCGGCTATTTGCCTGCTCGACCCGGCGTTGCAAAACGACTTTCGCCGCTGCGTGCGGGTGTTCGAGCGTGATGTGCCGTTGTTGCTGCGCGGCGAAACCGGCTGTGGCAAGGAGGCTTTCGCCCAGGCCGTGCACCAGGCCAGCGAGCGGCGCAACAAGCCGTTTGTCGCCATCAACTGCGCCTCGATCCCGGAGAGCCTGATTGAAAGCGAGCTGTTCGGTTACCGCGGTGGCAGCTTTACCGGCGCGCGCAAGGAAGGCATGCGCGGCAAGCTGTTGCAGGCTGACGGCGGGACCTTGCTGCTGGACGAGATCGGCGACATGCCGCTGGCGCTGCAAACCCGTCTGCTGCGGGTACTGGAAGAGCGCCAGGTGGTGCCGATTGGTGGTGAGCCACAGGCAGTTGACGTGCGCATTGTCAGCGCTACCCACCGCGACCTGCTGGAGCGGGTGGAGCAGGGCAGTTTCCGCGAGGACCTGTATTACCGCCTGAATGGCCTTGAGGTGGCGTTGCCGGCGGTGCGCGATCGCAGTGACAAGGCACAGTTGCTGGGCTTCCTGCTGCGTCAGGAGGCGCAGGGTCAGCAAGTCGATATTGAACCCCGGGCGCGGCAGGCACTGCTCGACTTTGCCTGGCCGGGGAACGTGCGGCAGATGCGCAATGTGCTACGTACCTTGGTGGCGCTTTGCGACGACGCCCGAATCGAATTTGCGGATCTCCCCGCCATTGTCTGCGAGGGCTTCGCCCTCGATCGCCGGCAAGCCAGCCCCACCCCGACCGCGCCGACCTCAGGCCATCTGCTATCCCTGTGGGGCTGGCTTGCCGGCGATAGGGCCAGCCGCGTTAAAAGATGCCGAGTGCAATGCGCTGCTGGCGACCCTGGAGGCAAAACACTGGCACCTGACCCGCGTTGCCGAGCACCTGGGCATCAGCCGCAATACCTTGTATCGAAAACTGCGCAAACACGGCATCACCAGGGCTGGCTGAGCGAAACAGCGGGTGCGATTTGTCGCGCCCTGGGCTACCCTGCCTCGATGTTTTGCGAGGTCGACCATGCATATTCACATTCTCGGTATTTGCGGTACTTTCATGGGCTCGCTGGCGGTGCTGGCCAAGGAACTTGGCCACCGCGTCACCGGCTCGGACGCCAACGTCTATCCCCCGATGAGCACCCGGCTCGAAGCCCAGGGCATCGAGTTGACCCAAGGTTATGACCCGGCCCAGCTGGACCCGGCGCCAGACCTGGTGGTCATCGGCAATGCCATGTCCCGGGGCAACCCGGCCGTGGAGTACGTGCTGAACAAGGGCCTGCCCTATGTGTCCGGCCCGCAGTGGCTGGCTGACCACGTGTTGCAAGGCCGCTGGGTACTGGCCGTTGCCGGCACCCATGGCAAGACCACCACCAGCAGCATGCTCGCCTGGGTGCTGGAACATGCCGGCATGAGCCCGGGCTTCCTGATTGGCGGTGTGCCGCAGAACTTCTCGGTGTCGGCACGCCTGGGCGATACGCCGTTCTTTGTGGTCGAAGCCGACGAATACGACAGCGCCTTCTTCGACAAGCGCTCGAAGTTTGTCCACTACCACCCACGTACCGCGATCCTCAACAACCTCGAGTTCGATCACGCAGACATCTTCCCGGACCTGGCCTCGATCGAGCGGCAGTTCCACCACCTAGTGCGCACCATTCCGGGTGAAGGCCTGGTCATTCACCCCACTACCGAGCAAGCGCTGGAGCGGGTGATCGGCATGGGCTGCTGGACCCCGGTGCAGACGACCGGCGAAGGTGGTCAGTGGCAGGCGCGCCTGCTCAGCCCCGACGGCTCGCGTTTCGAAGTGCTGTTCGAGGGCGAGGCCCAAGGCGTGGTGGACTGGGCGATGACTGGCCAGCACAACGTTGCCAACGCCCTGGCTACCTTGGCAGCGGCCCGTCATGTTGGCGTGGTGCCGGCCATGGGTATCGAAGGCCTCAGCGCCTTCAAGAGCGTGAAGCGGCGCATGGAGAAGGTTGCCGAAGTGCAGGGCGTGACCATCTACGATGACTTCGCCCACCACCCGACCGCCATCGCCACCACCCTCGACGGCCTGCGCAAGCGCGTTGGCGAGGCGCCGGTGATTGCCGTGATCGAGCCACGCTCCAACTCGATGAAGCTTGGCGCCCACCGTGACGGTTTGCCGGAAAGCGTCAACGACGCCGACCAGGTGATCTGGTACGCCCCGGCCAACCTTGGCTGGGACCTGGCTGCCACTGCGGCGAAGTGCAAGGTACCGAGTGTGGTGGCCGACAGCCTCGACGCGATCATCGAGCGAGTCAAAGGCCAGGCCCGCCCGGGTACCCACGTGGTGATCATGAGCAACGGCGGCTTCGGTGGCCTGCATGGCAAGCTGGCTGAGGCCCTGAAGTGAGCGGGCCGGAACGCATCACCCTGGCCATGACGGGCGCCTCGGGCGCCCAGTATGGCCTGCGCCTGCTCGATTGCCTGGTGCGCGAGGACCGCGAGGTGCATTTCCTGATCTCCAAGGCCGCGCAACTGGTGATGGCCACCGAGACCGACGTGGTGCTGCCGGCCAAGCCCCAGGCGATGCAGGCGTTTCTTACCGAATACACTGGCGCCGCCGATGGGCAGATCCGTGTGTACGGCAAGGAAGACTGGATGTCGCCGGTAGCCTCCGGCTCCGGCGCCCCGGCGGCGATGGTGGTGGTGCCTTGTTCCACCGGCACCCTGTCGGCGATTGCCACGGGTGCCTGCAACAACCTGATCGAACGCGCTGCCGACGTTACCCTCAAGGAGCGCCGCCAGCTGATCCTGGTGCCGCGCGAAGCGCCGTTTTCCACCATCCACCTGGAGAACATGCTCAAGCTGTCGCAAATGGGCGCGGTAATCCTGCCAGCGGCGCCGGGCTTCTACCACCAGCCGCAGACCATCGACGACCTGGTCGACTTTGTCGTGGCGCGCATCCTGAACCTGCTTGCCATTCCCCAGGATATGTTGCCGCGTTGGGGTGAGCACCACTTCGGGGTGGATGATTGAAGCGAGCGCTGTTGGGTGTGGCGGCACTGGTGATGCTGGGTGGCTGCGCCACGGTGCGCACGCTGGATGCTGCCAAACCGGGGGCGCCGGTGGTGTATGCCGGTACCCGGCTGGATTTGTACGTGATCAATGGCGGGTGCTGCCCGCGGGACCATTACGGCGCTGATGCACCGGCCTATCCAGGTTTGGACCTGCCCGGCAGCATGTTGCTCGATACCCTGTTGTTGCCGTTGTCATTGCTGACTGCGGCCGGAGTAGGCTTCCAGGCAACCGGTGGCCTCTAGTCAGCGCCGCATGACCTTGTAGGAGCAGCCTTGTGCTGCGAAGGGGGCATCACTGCCACTGAAAATTTTTGGCTGTACCGGCCCCTTCGCAGCACAAGGCTGCTCCTACAGGTAAAATGCGGGCCCAAAGGGTTTACTTCTTACCCAGCCTGCGCAACTCATCCGACTCTACAACCCGTATCCCGTCCTCTTCCTCCAGCGCCAGCCGCCACAACGCCCGGGCCAGGGTACAAGCCTCGATCCCCCGGTACTTGCCAGGTATCAACCTGGAAAACGGCGAAACCAGTTGTTCTGCCAGCCGTGGCTCGATTCGCTCGCCCAGTAGCAACGATGGCCGTACGATGGTCAGTTGCGGCCAGTCCTGGGCCTTGAGCGCCTCTTCCATCTCGCCCTTGACCCGGTTGTAGAAAATCGACGATTTCGGGTCGGCGCCCAGCGCGCTGACCACCAGCAGGTGCCGCGCACCCAGCTCCCGGGCACGCTTGCTGAACGCCACTACCATGTCCAGGTCCACTGCGCGGAAGGCCGATTCAGAGCCGGCCTGCTTCAGCGTGGTGCCTAGGCAGCAGTAGGCGATATCGACCCGCCCTGCCAGCTGTGGAAGGAACACCGCCGGGTCGCCCACCGGGTTTTCCAGGTGCGGGTGCTCGGCCAGCGGCCGGCGGGTAGGCGCCAGAACGCGGGTAATGGTGGGTTCGTTGAGCAGGCGGTCCAGCAGGTGTTCACCGGTCAGCCCGGTAGCACCGGCAAGCAGGACATGCTGAGGCGTCAAATACATGATGTCTCTCCCTTGTTACACACAAGTTTAGTGGCTGCCAGGCGTTTTTGCCTGTACCCCCACGTTGGCCTGTGCGGCGTTACGCAATGCTTCTTCAGCCTGTTGCCGGCGCAGGTGCTGCCAGTGTTCAAGTACGGCTGGCGGCGCCCACAACTGAGGCTCCGAGGCCTCGAAGCCTTCCCTTTGTTCTCTTTCGGCAACGCTGGCGCGTGCCAGTTCAAACGCCTGTTTCAGGTCGTCGGTCTGGTTCAGTGCTTCTGCGAACAGCGCATCGCCAAAGTAGGTGAAGTCGGCTTCTTCCGAGCACCCGAAGGACACGCGGTCGGCCCGGGCGGCGGTCATGATCACCGTGCGCTCATCCTTGAGCGGGGCGATGTAGCCCCCTGAATAGCAAGCCGAGATGACGATTACCTTGTCGCGGTCCTTCAGCGGCGCCAGTGCGGTGGCCAGTTCGTCGGCAGCAAGGTCGGCCAGTTGCAGGCGCGGCTGGTCAAGCACCAACTGGTGGTCCTGGCTGCCATGGCTGGTGAGGTAGATGAACACCAGGTCTTCGGGGCCGCTGCGCTCGGCCAGGGTACTGGCGGCGCGGGTGATGTTCTCGCGGGTGGCCATGGGGCGTGTGGCCATGTGATCGCGGTGGTTGACCAGGGTCACCTGGCCGCGGGCGCCAAAGCGCACCTTGAGCATGTTGCTGACGTAGTCGGCTTCGCGCAGGAACACACTCTGCTGGCCATCGCCGGCCACTACCAGGCTGTACAGCTGGATGGGTGGCGCCGAGCGCGGTACCCGGGCCAGCGACTCTTCCAGCAGCCGGCCCTGGTTGAGCAGGGCCAGGTCCAGCGGGTCGGGCAGCAGCTTGCCCTTTTGGTCGCGGATGCGCACGCCGTTGGCCCAGGTGCCGCCTTCGACCTGGCCGCTGGCCAGGGTCAGCCGCCCATGGCCATGGTAGGCATCGTTCAGGAAGCCGCCAATGTACGTGCTGCCGTCGGCCAGTTGCAGGCTGCCCTGGCCCGACAGGCGCCAGTCGACGAACTCGCCCTTGTAGTGGCTGCCGTCGCTGCCCAGCAGTTCGCCTTCACCCATCAGCGAGCCGTCCTTGAATTCGCCGATCCATACATCGCCATCGGCGTTTTCGTAGCGGCCACGGCCTTCCAGGCGGTTGTCCTTGAATTCACCGATGTACTGCTCGCCGTCGACACTGTCGTACGTGCCGCTGCCTTGCAGCTGGCCGTTGACGAAGCGCCCGCTGAACTGGTTGCCGCTGGCATCGCTGCGCACCCCGGCGCCGTTGGGCTTGCCTTTGGCGAACAGGCCCTGATAGCGGCTGCCGTCGGCCAGCTCCAGCTCGCCCGCGCCTTCATACAGGTCGTCCTTGAACTGGCCGCGGTAGGTCTGGTCGGCTTGCTTGAGCGTGCCTTCGCCGTCGCGCCGGCCGTGCTTGAAGGTGCCGCCATAGTGGCTGCCTGGGGTGGTCAGGTCGCCCAGCCCCTGAAACAGCCCCTCGGCGAACTGGCCACGGTACACTTCGCCGTTCTGGCCATGCCATTCGCCCTGGCCATGCCACTGGCCGTCCTTGAAGCCACCGGCGTACCAGCTGCCGTTGGGGTAATCGATACGGCCCTCGCCCTGGAGCAGGCCATCGACCACCTGGCCCCGGTAACGCCCCCCGTCAGGAAGGCGCGCGTCTGGCGGAAGCAGCGATTCGCCATCGCCACAGGCGGCGAGCAGCAGGACCAGGGTAATTGGGAGCAGTGGACGCATGGCGAGGACCGGGCAATAGGTCTGCCGAGTATGACGCAGAATGGGATCCTGAGACAGGGAGGGCATGGGCTGCTCCCGCCGGATTTACCATGGCTCGGGGGCGTGCGCGGTCCCTGTGGAAGCGGCTTTAGCCGCGAACACCGGCGAAGCCGGTGCCATACACTGCGTTGCATTCTTCGCGGGTAAACCCGCTCCCACAAGATGTGCGCTGCATTTGAGCCTTGTGCAGAATCTGTGGGAGGCTGGCTTGCCGGCGATGAGGCCGGTCTGCTCAACCTGAATCTCAGGTGAAATCCCCGGTCTGGCGATGCAAAAGTAGCTCAGCCAATGCTTTGGTCATCTGAACGTGATGTACCGCATTGACCAGCATGTTGATGCCCGGCTCACCGGCATTCGCGCAGATGTATTCGTCCAAGGTGTCTTCGATGCCAGTCATCAACTGGAGCGCGTGGTTGACGGCGTCTACCGAGGGAATGTCCTGGTCGATGGTGTAGAAGGGGCGGGCAGTCAGTGTTTTGGGTGGATCGGGGACTATTTTTTTCATGATCACAACTCACACGTCGGTTCAGAAAATAGTCACCACTTGTCCTTTCTCACGGGATAGGGTGGCGACCGTGCACGGGGTGAGAAACCCGAGGACGTGTGAGCTCGGCCAGACCGAAGCCTGCCCGTGCACGGCTGCCATGACGAATGCCGTAATCACACATCTTCGGGTTTCTCACGCCCGGTCACCAAATATGGCGACCCTGAGACGGTATCCCTGAGATGTTTCCCCGACAATGGAGCGACTTCCGACAGGCTCGTAGGATAATTCGCTAGATGCTCCAGGCAGAAGCATTTGGTTTCAGGTTCGGAAATGTCTTACAGATCGGGGGATGGTGGCGAGGTGTATGCCGGGGAATTGTGTGGGGGCTTACAGGTGCACGCCTTGTGTTGTTTGGCGCCTGTGAGACCGAGCGCCGCCCGCGCGGCGCTTCGCAGCACAAGGCTGCTCCTACATCTGTTTCGGGCCAATAACGCCTGAGACACAGGCGCGCGCCCCCTTGGCGTTCACCTCGATATCGTGCCGGGAAAACAAGGCGGTCGCGTGCTTTGGTACAGGCGTGACTGGCCCGAAACAGATGTAGGAGCAGCCTTGTGCTGCGAAGCGCCGCGCGGGCGGCGCTCGATCTCACAGGCGATGAACTACTCAAGGCATGCACTTCCATGCTCATACGCCATCCCCAGACATGCACTTCACTACCTCAATGCCCCCGCAAGAATTCCACCATCCTCCGGTTCACCTCTTCAGCCGCCTCCATCTGCACCATATGCCCGGCCTCCGGCAGCACCAGCACTTCAGCCTCCAGGCCTTCAGCATGGCTGGCCGGGATGATCGCGTCCTTGCCACCCCACACCACCAGCGCCGGATGCTGCCCCAGCACCCCGCGCAGGTCATGGCGCTGACGGTCACCCTCGGCAATGACCGATGCCAGCTGACGCAAGGCCTCATCAACACCTTCCAGGCGCTTGAACTTGAGCATGTCTTCCAGCAGTTGTCGGGTCACCAGCGCCGGGTCGGCAAACAGTTGCACCATCTGTGGCTTGAGGGCGTTGCGGTTGGCGGCGGCGACAAAGCCTTGCAGGTATTGCCCATTGATCGCCTCCCCCAGGCCGGCACTGGCGATCAGGCTCAGGCTGGCCACCCGCTGGGGCGCCAGGCGCGCCACATTCAGGCTGACTGCGCCGCCCATGGAATGCCCGGCCAAGTGCGCCTTGGCAATCTCCAGGTGGTCGAGCAGGGCCAGCACGGTTTCGCTCAGGCTCATCCAGGTCGCCCCGTTGTAGCGCTTTGGCCGACTCGCCGTGCCCCGGCAGGTCCAGGGCGATCACGCGGCGTTCGGCGGCCAGCGCCGGGTGGTTGAACAGCCAATTGTTGAGGTCGCCGCCAAAACCGTGCACCAGCACCAGCGGCGTGCCGCCTTCTCCCAGCTCGAACCAGCGCAGCAGGCGGCCACCCACTTCTGCCTTCTGTGGGGCCGGCCCCTGGGCCTGATCGGCGCGCCCTTCGGCGACGAACTCGGCCTGGAAGCGCTGTACCACTGCATCGATTTCGGCTTCTTCGGCTTCGCCTTCTACCACTACGGCCAGCAGCGCGCCGACCGGCAGGGTTTCATCCGGCCTGGCTACCAGGCGGCGCAGCACGCCACTGAACGGGGCCTCGACGCTGCTGCTGATCTTGTCGGTCTCGACGTCCAGCACCTCGTCGCCCTTGTTGATTTCGTCACCTTCCTGCTTGAGCCAGGTGTCCACCCGGCCCTCGGTCATCGACAGGCCCCACTTGGGCATGGTCAGGGTATGGATCTGGCTCATGCGGCACTCCTTGCGGCTTCGATCACCTTGCGTACGGCTGCTTCGATCTTCGCCGCGTCAGGGATGTACAGGTCTTCCAGGGCATCGGAGAACGGCACCGGGGTGTGCGGTGCGGTGACCATTTCGATCGGGCCCTTGAGTGCGCCGAAGGCCTTTTGCGCCACCAGCGCGCTGATGTCGGTGGCCATGGAACAGCGCGGGTTGGCTTCGTCGATTACCACCAGGCGGCCGGTTTTTTCCACACTTTCAAGAATGCTGTCTTCGTCCAGCGGGCTGGTGGTGCGCAGGTCCAGCACTTCGCAATCGATGCCCTGACGGGCCAGGTTGTTGGCAGCTTCAAGCGCCACGTGGACCATGCGGCCATAGGTGACCAGGGTCACGTCGTCACCATCACGCAGGAAGTTGGCCTCGCCGAACGGCACGGTGTACACCTCTTCCGGCACCTCGCCCTGCATGCTGTACAGCAACTTGTGCTCACAGAAAATCACCGGGTCGTTGTCGCGGATCGCCTGTATCAGCAGGCCCTTGGCATCGTAAGGCGAAGATGGGCACACCACCTTCAGGCCGGGGATGTGCGTCCACAGCGAGGTGAGCATCTGCGAGTGCTGGGCGGCCGCACGCAGGCCGGCGCCGTACATGGTGCGCATCACCAGCGGGGTGACCGCCTTGCCGCCGAACATGTAGCGGAACTTGGCGGCCTGGTTGAGGATCTGGTCCAGGCAGCAGCCGGCAAAGTCGACGAACATCAGTTCGCACACCGGGCGCAAGCCTTGGGTGGCGGCACCGACGGCAGCGCCGACGTAGCCGATTTCCGACAGCGGTGCGTCCAGCACGCGGCCGGGAAACTGGTGATACAGGCCCTTGGTCACGCCCAGCACGCCACCCCAGGCGTCATCCTCGCCGGGCGCACCGGCACCGCCGGCGACGTCTTCGCCAATGATGAACACCGTGTTGTCGCGGCGCATTTCCTGGGCCAGGGCTTCGTTGATGGCCTGCTGGTAGCTGATCTTTCTTGCCATGGTGGTTCTCCTGTTGTTCTTGTAATCCGCGGCTCAGGGGTAGCTGACGTAGACGTCGGTGAGCAGGTCGGCGGGCTGTGGCTTGGGATCGGACTTGGCGCGGCGCACGGCGTCTTCGATCAGGTCCTCGATGCGCGCGTCGATGGCATCCAGTTGCTCGGCAGTAAGCAGGCCGGCGCGGGTGGTCTTGTTGCGGAACTGCATCAGGCAGTCGCGGGATTCGCGCAGGTTCTTCACTTCATCAGGGGCGCGGTAGGTTTGCGCATCGCCTTCGAAGTGCCCGTAGTAGCGGCTGAGCTTGACCTCGACCAGCGACGGCCCTTGCCCGGCACGGGCGCGCTCGATGGCAGCGCCGGCCGCCTCGTACACCGCAAAAAAGTCGAAACCGTCGATGGTGACGCCTGGCATGCCGAAGCCGGCAGCGCGGTCGGCAATGTGGTCGCAGGCGACGGACCAGTTGGAGGCAGTGGCCTCGGCGTAGCCGTTGTTCTCGGCCACGAAGATGCACGGCAGGTTCATGATCGACGCCATGTTCATGGCTTCGAACACGGCGCCTTCGTTGGAAGCGCCATCGCCGAAGAAGGCCACCGACACGTCATCGCGGCCCTTGAGCTTGGCTGCCAATGCCGCCCCGGCCACCAGCGGTGCACCGGCGCCGACGATGCCGTTGGCACCGAGCATGCCTTTTTCCAGGTCGGCAATGTGCATCGAACCGCCCTTGCCGCCGCACACGCCGGTTTTCTTGCCATAGATCTCGGCCATCATGCCGTACACATCCACGCCCTTGGCGATGCAGTGGCCATGGCCGCGGTGGGTGGAGGCAATGCAGTCGCTGTCGCGCAGGTGGGCCATGACCCCGGCGGCGGAGGCTTCTTCGCCGGCATACAGGTGGACGAAGCCGGGGATCTCGCCAGTGGCGAATTCCACGTGCAGGCGTTCTTCGAAGGCGCGGATGGTGCGCATCACTTCATAGGCATGCAGCAGTTGTTCGGTACTGAGTTGATTGGACATCTTGTTGTTCTCCAGGGTTGTCTCAACGCGGGTTTGCAGGGTGCAGCCGATGGCCGCGCGGGACGGCCAGCAGGTGATGGCGGGCGGCATGCGCCAGTACGGCCTCAACGTCCACACTCAGCGGGCCTTGGTGGTCGAGGGTGATGGTGGGCGTGTCGTGTTCGGCGAATTCGATTTCGCGCTCGCCATCCAGGGCCAGGGTGCCGCTGGCCAAACTCAGGCGATGGGCTACGCCGGGCGTAAGTGGGCCGCTGGCGGTGATGCCGCAACCTTGCAGCAGGCCGGGCGCCAAGGGGGCGAGCAGCGCCTGTTCGGCACCGGGGTTCAGGCGTACCCAGGCGCCATTCGGGTCCTGGCGCGACACCGGGCACCACAGCCCGCACAGGGCTGACAGCCCGATGGCATGGGGCTCGGCGAAACAGGCAAAGACTTCGCACAGGTCCTCGCTGCGGCTGAGTGCACGGGCACCGATGAAGCGCTGGGGCGAGACCGCCACTTCGACCAAGGCCCACTCGGCCAGCCCTTGCTCGGGCACTTTTACCAGCAGGCGCTTGTTGCGGCGCAGGCCGATATTGGCCGGTACCCGGCCGCTGGCGAGCAGGCCTCCGGCCAGGCCAGCACTGGTGGCTTCACGCAGTTCGGGGAAGGCGTTGTTGGTGCCGGTGGACAATGTCAGCAGTGGTACGTCACCGGCCTCGGCAGCGACCGCCTTGTGGGTGCCGTCGCCACCGAGCACGGCGATCATCGCCACGCCACGCTCGACCATGCGCCGGGTGGCCAGGCGGGTGTCGGCAACGGTCTGGGTCAGCGGCAGGTCGAGTATTTCGATGGTTGGCCAGTGCTGGTCACGGGCGACCGGGCCCTGGCTGGCTTTGAGCACGGCGGCAGCGATGCCGGTCATGTCGCTGGGTAGCAGCACTTGACCAATGCCGGTGGCACCGAAGGCCGCCAGCAGGCGCTGGATCGCCGCGGCTTTGTCGGTGCTCGAATAGAGCCCGGCATTGGCGGTCAGGCGGCGCAGGTCGCGGCCAGAGGCAGGGTTGGCAATGATCCCGACGGTCGGGGCGGGTAGCGGCATGGCGCACCTCGTATTTTTGTTTGCAAGGGCAGGAGCAAGCGCGGTGCCAGCTTTTGGTGGCGTGGCTGAAGTGGCCGCGCCAGAGCGCTTTGCTTGCGCTCCGGGGCGCGCCCATGGCGGCGCTGGCGAGACGCCGGGTGCCAGCGCGGGGCCTGGGCTGGCGAGACGCTGAGACGCAGCGTCTCAAGTCGGCCGGTAATCACGCAGTGCTTGTCGGGGCATGCATGGAAGCGCTTAATGGCCGGACAACGATAAAAACAGCAACGAGAACCGGAGGGCCTGAATGCTTGCCGCGAACTCCCGAGCCCATGTCGACTGTGTCAGCCGGGTGCTGAAGAATGCCGACCGTCTGCCACAGGCACCGGTGCCACCGCTGATCCTCGATTCATGGCGCCGTTCCATGGAGCTGTACCGCCTCGACCCCGGGTCCCAGCAGGGGCCGCGTATCCTGTCCCAAAGCCTGCTCAACGAATGCCGCGAACGCGCCGAGCTGTTCCTGCGCATTGCCAGCGATGCCGTGGCACGGTTGCACGAGCGAGTGCGCGGCGCTGACTACTGCGTGCTGCTGACCGACGCCCAGGGGCGTACCATCGATTACCGGGTTGAATCGGCCATCCGCAATGACTGCCGCAAGGCCGGGTTGTACCTGGGCACCTGTTGGTCGGAAGGCGAAGAGGGCACCTGTGGTGTGGCGGCGGTGCTGACCAGCAAGGCCCCGGTCACGGTGCACAAGCGCGATCACTTCCGCGCAGCCTTCATCGGGCTGACCTGTACGGCGGCGCCGGTGTTCGACCCGCAGGGCGAGTTGCTGGGCGTGGTAGATGTCTCGGCCTTGCAGTCACCGGACGACCGTCGCAGCCAGCACCTGATCCGCCAGTTGGTCGAGCAGACTGCCCGTGAAATCGAAAACGCCTTCTTCATGCACAGTGCCCAGGGCCACTGGGTGATGCGTGCCCATGGCACGCCAGGTTATGTGGAAAGCCAGCCCGACTACCTGCTGGCCTGGGATGCCGACGGCCGCTTGCAGGCTATCAACAGCCTGGCGCGGCAACGGCTGGTGCAGCACCTTGGGCGCTTGCCCGAGCACATTGGCGAACTGTTCGACATGGGCCAGCTACGGCGCGTCAACACGTCGTCCGCCCAGCGCCTGCCGGGGCTGGGCGGGTTGTATGGCCGGGTCAGCGCCCCGCAGCAGCGTCAACGCGTGCAACCCGTGCAGCAGGCGCAGGACGCCCGCATCGAGCAGCATTTGCGGCTGGCCACGCGGGTCAAGGACTGCAACCTGGCGGTTTTGGTCCAAGGCGAGACAGGGGCCGGCAAAGAGGTGTTTGCCCGCCAGTTGCACCAGCAAAGCCAGCGCCGCGACGGCCCATTTGTCACCTTGAACTGCGCCGCCATCCCCGAAAACCTGATCGAGAGCGAGCTGTTTGGCTATGTAGCCGGGGCCTTCACCGGGGCTTCCAGCAAAGGCATGCAAGGGCTGTTGCAGCAAGCGGGTGGCGGCACCCTGTTTCTCGACGAAATCGGTGACATGCCGCTGAACCTGCAAACCCGCCTGCTGCGCGTGCTGGCCGAAGGCGAGGTGGCGCCGCTGGGTGCGGCACGGCGCGAGCGGGTGGACATTCAGGTGATCTGCGCCACCCACCGTGACCTGGCGGCGATGGTGAAGGATGGGCGTTTCCGTGAGGATCTGTACTTCCGCCTGGCCAATGCCCGGTTCGAGTTGCCGCCGCTGCGCGAGCGTGAGGATCGGCTGGGGTTGATTCATCGGTTACTGGCCGAGGAGGCCCAGGCCTGTGGCGTTGAGGTGGTATTGGCAGACGATGCGCTGCAAGCGCTGTTGGTGTACCGCTGGCCGGGGAACCTGCGCCAGTTGCGGCAGGTGCTGCGCTATGCCTGCGCGGTGAGTGAAGGTGGGCAGGTGCAAGTGCAGGGCTTGCCGCAAGAGGTGCGCGGGGAGGCGGTTTCTTCGCCTGAAAGCGGGCTGTCCTGCCCGGCCCGGCAGCTGTTGCTGGATGCATTGATCCGCCATCGCTGGAAGCCGGCTGATGCGGCGCGGGCATTGGGAATTTCGCGGGCGACCTTGTATCGACGGGTGCACGAGCACCGCATCGAGATGCCGCGCATGAAAGGCCAGGCCTGACGCGATCCCTGTAGGAGCGGCCTTGCGCCGCGAAAGGGCTGCACAGCAGCCCCAGCAATTTTGTGGGGCGGCATAAAACCTGGGGCTGCTGTGCAGCCCATTCGCGGCGCAAGGCCGCTCCTACAAGGGTTTGTGACACGCTGGCAGGCAATAAAAAACCCCGGAACCAGTCCGGGGTTTTGGTACATCGCACTACTCGATCAGTCCTGGTTGGCCAGTTTGTGCTCGAGGTAGTGAATGTTGACGCCGCCTTTGCAGAAACCTTCATCACGCACCAGGTCGCGGTGCAGCGGGATGTTGGTCTTGATGCCGTCGACGACGATCTCGTCCAGGGCATTGCGCATGCGCGCCATGGCTTCGTCGCGGTCCTTGCCGTAGGTGATCAGCTTGCCGATCAGCGAGTCGTAGTTCGGCGGAACCGAATAACCGCTGTACAGGTGCGAATCGACGCGTACGCCGTTGCCGCCTGGGGCGTGGAAGTGCTTCACCTTGCCTGGGCTCGGGATGAACTTCTTCGGGTCTTCGGCGTTGATACGGCATTCCAGCGAGTGGCCACGGATAACCACGTCTTCCTGGCGGAACGACAGCTTGTTGCCAGCGGCGATGCTCAGCATCTCCTTGACGATGTCGATACCGGTAACCATCTCCGACACCGGGTGCTCAACCTGCACACGGGTGTTCATCTCGATGAAGTAGAAGCTGCCGTTCTCGTACAGGAACTCGAACGTACCGGCACCACGGTAGCCAATCTCGATGCACGCATCGACGCAACGCTTGAACACTTCCTGACGGGCTTTCTCGTCGATGCCCGGGGCTGGTGCTTCTTCCAATACCTTCTGGTGACGGCGCTGCAGCGAGCAGTCACGGTCGCCCAGGTGGATGGCGTTGCCCTGGCCGTCGGACAGTACCTGCACTTCCACGTGGCGTGGGTTGGTCAGGAACTTCTCCAGGTAGACCATCGGGTTGCCGAAGGCAGCACCGGCTTCGGTACGGGTGAGCTTGGCCGAGGAAATCAGGTCCTCTTCCTTGTGCACCACGCGCATGCCGCGACCACCACCGCCACCGGCGGCCTTGATGATCACCGGGTAGCCGACGTCACGGGCAATCGCCAGGGCGACTTCTTCGTCTTCCGGCAGCGGGCCATCGGAGCCCGGTACGGTTGGCACGCCCGACTTGATCATCGCGTCCTTGGCCGAAACCTTGTCGCCCATCAGGCGAATGGTGTCGGCTTTAGGGCCGATGAAGGCGAAGCCGGATTTTTCTACCTGTTCGGCGAAGTCGGCGTTTTCTGCCAGGAAGCCGTAGCCCGGGTGAATCGCGGTGGCGCCGGTGACTTCGGCGGCAGCGATGATTGCCGGGATATGCAGGTAGGAATCCTTGGACGATGCAGGGCCGATGCAGACCGACTCGTCTGCCAGGCCCAGGTGCATCAGTTCACGGTCGGCGGTGGAGTGCACAGCGACGGTTTTGATGCCCAGCTCTTTGCAGGCACGCAGGATCCGCAGGGCAATTTCCCCGCGGTTGGCGATCAGGACTTTTTCGAGCTTCCCAGACATCGTTGGCTCTCCGCGATTCAAACGACGGTGAACAGCGGCTGGTCGAACTCAACCGGCTGGCCGTCTTCTACCAGGATGGCGTCGATGACACCGCCAACATCGGCTTCGATGTGGTTCATCATCTTCATGGCTTCGACGATGCACAGGGTGTCGCCTTTCTTCACGGACTGGCCAACTTCAGCGAAGTTTGGCGAGGTCGGCGAAGGCTTGCGGTAGAAGGTGCCTACCATTGGCGAGCGGATCACGGTGCCTTTCAGGGCCGGAGCAGCGGCAGCGGCTTCGGCGACTGGAGCAGCAGCGGCAACCGGGGCAGCAGCCGGGGCGGCAGCCATCGGTGCTGGTGCGTAGAACTGCTGGGCAGCTGGGGTCTTGCTGTGACGGCTGATACGGACCGACTCTTCGCCTTCCTTGATCTCCAGTTCGTCGATGCCAGACTCTTCCAGCAGCTCGATCAGTTTCTTGACTTTACGGATATCCATTAATCATCAACTCCCAAAGGTTCGGTCAGGGGGCGAAATACAAAAAAACGTATCTGAAACGTTTCTCTCGAACCCCGGCCCACTTAGGCCAGGGTTTTCATCATTTGGGCTGTGCGTTGGCAGCCAGTTGTTCCAGCGCGGACTCCAGGGCCAAGCGATAACCGCTGGCGCCCAGGCCGCAGATCACCCCTACGGCAACATCGGAAAAGTAGGAGTGGTGACGGAACGGTTCGCGTTTGTGCACGTTGGACAGGTGCACTTCGATGAATGGGATGCTCACCGCAAGCAATGCGTCACGTAATGCGACGCTTGTGTGGGTGAAAGCAGCCGGATTGATCAGGATGAAGTCCACACCCTCGTTGCGTGCGGCGTGAATGCGGTCGATCAGTTCGTATTCGGCATTGCTCTGCAGGTACTGCAGATGGTGGCCTGCGGCGCGGGCACGTTGCTCCAGGTCCTGGTTGATCTGGGCCAGGGTCACGGCGCCGTAATGGCCAGGCTCGCGAGTACCGAGCAGGTTGAGGTTGGGGCCGTGGAGCACCAGTAGCGTTGCCATCTGCGGATTCCTTGGATTTGTAGGGCAATTCGACACAGCGCGGCGAGTGTGCCGTAAAGCGACGGCAAGTGTCCAGTTCCCGGCAATAGCCAGCACGATGTCCGAGATTCGCGCGAAGTATGTGACCAAATAATTAAATCTGGTCACCTATTTCAGGATTTTTCCCGGCACGCGGGAAGTTATAGACCGACTTTGCCGCGTACGCGTGTCAGAATTTGCGCAAATTCACCGGCGTTTATCTCGCCAATCACCCGATCAGCGGTAATTTCGCCGCCGTTCGCGGCAAAGAACAGCAGGGCAGGTGGGCCGAATAGCTGGTAGCGGTCGAGCAGTTTGCGTTGCTCGGCATTGCTCTCGGTGATGTCGAAACGCAGCAGCTTGAAGCCGGCCAGCTGCGGTTGCACCTGCGGCGCGTTGAGCACCTCATGCTCGATCACCTTGCAGCTGATACACCAGTCGGCGTACCAGTCCAGCAGCACCGGCTGGCCGGCCGCCTTGGCTTGGGCCAGTGCGGCGTCCAGTGCGGCAGGGGATGTGAGGGTCTGCCAGGCGTCCGCCTGTACCGCCTGGCCTGTGCCGGTGGCCGCCAGTGTTGCAACGGGCAGCGGGCGAAGCGGGTCGCCTTGGCCGCTCAGGGCGCCGTACCAGCAGGCCAGGGCGTACACCAGCAAGGCCAGGCCGAGCAGTTGGGCCAGGCGCTGGCGTGTGGTCTTGACGACGAACTCCAGGGCGCCGAGGAACAGGGCCACGCCAGCGGCGAGGAAACCCACCAGCAGCAAGGTCACAGGGCCCGGCAGCACACGGCTGAGCAAGCCGATGGCCAGCCCCAGCAGCAGTACGCCGATGGCGTTTTTCACCGTGTTCATCCAGGGGCCGCTTTTCGGCAGCCAGGCCGCGCCACCGGTAGCCACCAGCAGCAATGGCGCCCCCATCCCCAGGCCCAGGGCGAACAGCTTGAGTGCGCCGCCCAGGGCATCGCCACTGGCACTGATATACAGCAAGGCGCCAGCCAGAGGGGCTGACACACAAGGTGAAACCAGCAGGCTGGAGAGCACGCCGAGCACAGCCGCGCCCAGCAGCGAGCCACCCCGGGTATGGTTGGCGACGTTGTTCAGGCGGTTGCTCAGGGCCTGGGGCAGCTTCAGCTCGAACAGGCCGAACATGGCCAGGGCGAACAGCACAAAGAACAGGGCGAACGGCACCAGCACCCAGGCCGACTGCAGGCGCGCCTGCAGGTTCAGGCCAGCGCCGAACAGGCCCATCAGCGCGCCGAGGGCCGCGAAACTGGCCGCCATCGGCAGCACGTACGCCAGCGACAGGGCCAGCCCGCGCAGGCCGCCCACCTGGCCACGTAACACTACGCCCGACAAGATCGGCAGCATCGGTAGTACGCACGGGGTAAAGGTCAGGCCGACCCCGGCGAGGAAGAACAACAGCAGTGATTTCCAGTTCCAGCCGTGTTCGGCTGTTGCGGGGGCGTTGGCGCCGCCTTCGCCATCGATGCTCAGGCGTGCGGTTTCTGGTGGGTAGCACAGGCCTTTGTCGGCACAGCCCTGGTAACTCACCAGCAGGGTGAAGGCACGCGGGTCGGTGCGCGGCAACTCGATGTCGAGCACACCGTGGTACACCTCGACGTCGCCGAAGAACTCATCGTGCTTGGCCTCGCCCTTGGGGATATTCGGGGTGCCCAGAGCGATGTCCGCTGGCTCGGTGCGGAACTGGAAGCGGTGGCGGTAGAGGTAATAGCCCTCGGTGGCAACGAAGCGCAGCTTGAGGGTTTGCGCGTCGGCCTGGACCAGGCTGAGCTTGAAGGCTTCGTGTACCGGCAGGAAGTCGGCATTGTTGGCCAGCGAAGCGGCGCCGAGGGTGGCGCTGGGGCGGTTGTCGAGCAGGCCCGTGGCGAAGGCAGGGCTGGCCAGCAGCAGGAACAGCAGGAAAAACAGGCGGCGCATGGCGGACTCGCGAGGTGGAACGTGCCGGGCATGATAGCGGAGTTGGCGGGGGATGGGGCCATGCAGGTGGCGGGGGCGACACATGGCCTGCGATATCTTCAAGGCATCGACCTTACCTGTGGGAGCGGCCTTGCGTCGCGAAAGGGGTGCGGAGCGCCCCCAGGTTTTATGCATCACAGCTGATATTGCTGGGGCCGCCTTGCGGCCCTTTCGCGACGCAAGGCCGCTCCCACAGATACCGCGTTGCCCGGTCAGACTCTGAACGCCCGCACCGCCCGGTTCAGCTCACCGCCCAGCCCCAGCAACTGCTCGCCTTGCTCGCGCCCTTCACCAATGCGCTGCAAATTGTCTTCGCCCAGGCTCATGAATCCGCTCGCTGTGATCACGAATTTCACTCACCGCGCCACTCTGCTGGGCGGTGACATCGGCAATGCGCACCGCAGTGTCGGCAATGGTGCGAATGGCACAGACAATCTCGTCCAGCGCGCCATCTGCCGCCTGGGCTTGGCTGGCCGTGGCCTCGGCATGCTCAAGCTGCGCACGCATCCCCACCACCGAACTTTTCGCCGCTTGCTGCAAGCGGTCGATCAGTGCCTGAATTTCGCCAGTAGCCCCCGTGGTGCGCTGCGCCAACGAACGTACTTCATCGGCCACCACGGCAAAGCCACGGCCCATCTCGCCCGCACGGGCTGCTTCGATGGCGGCGTTCAGTGCCAGCAGGTTGGTCTGTTCGGCAATCGAGCGGATTACCGTCAGCACCCCGCCGATGGTCGCCGACTCTTCCGCCAGTTGCTCGATCATGCGGGCGTTGCCTTGCACTTCATCGACCAGCTCGCGCAAGCCCGACAGGCTTTGGCCAATAACTGCCTGGCCCTGTTCCACCGCACGCCCGGCATCGCGGCTGGCATCGGCGGCGGCGCTGGCATCACCCGCCACTTGCTGGATGGTGGCTTCCAGCTCGCCCAGGGCATCGCGGATCTGCCCGGTATCGCCTGCCTGGCGCTCGGCGCCGTCGTGCAGGGCGGCGCTCATGCCGGCCAGGGCGTGGCTGCTGCCAGCCACCTGCTCGGCGTTGTGGCGGATGGTGCCCACCAGTTCCACCAGGTACTGGCGCAGGCGGTTGAGCGACTCCTGAATGTCATGCAGTTCACGGTTGGTCTTGCCCAGGGAAATGGCCTGGGCAAAGTCGCCCTCGGCCCAGCGTGACAAGGCTGGGGCCAGGCCGGTGAGGGTGCGTGTCAGGCGCCGCTGCAAGGTGTCGATCAGCAGCGCGATGAGCAAAATCAGGCCAATCATCAGGCCCTGGATGATGCGCACTTCGGCGGCGATCTTCGCATGCTCGCCACGTACTTCGGGCTCCAGCGCAGCGATGGCTTGCTGCACTGCCTCCAGGCGCTGATGGGTGCTGGCGGCCAGGGCAGCGCGACGTTCGATCTGTTCGCGGGTGCGTTGCAATTCGGCCGGATAGCGGCTCAGCAGGCTTTGCAGCTCGCGCTTCAGGCCCACGGCAATGTCCTCCTGCTGGGCGCTGGCCTGGGTTTCCAGGCCCATCATGGCGGCGAAGTCGTCGGCACCGGACTCGGCGGCGCGGGTCACGCCCAGCAACGGCAAGCTGTCGATGGCCTGCGCCTGAGTGCGGATCAGTTGCAGTTCACGCTCCACTTCGTCGGCCAACTCCGGGCGGCCGCTGCTGACCAGTTTGTCCCTTGCCAGCGACAGGCGGCCGAGGTGCACGGTGGCGTCGAGTAATGGCAACAGGTAGCGGTTGGCATCGGCACTGCCGCTGTCGCGGGCGTAACCGGCCAGTTGTTCGAAGTTGGCCCCCAGTTCCCGTTCAGCTTGCAGCAGCAGGGCTTGCGGATCGCCGGCCAGCTTACCGGCGGCCAGCAGCTCGTTGGCGGTGAAAGCTTGCAGGCTGTCGAGGCTGGGGCGCAGTTTGCCGGCCAGTTCGGTGGGCCACTCGGTAAGGGCGGCCTGCAGCTGCTGGTTGGCCTCCATGGCGGCGGCATGGCGCAGGGCATCGCCATTGCCCAGGTAAGCCTGGATATTACGAGCTGCCTGGTTCTGGAACTGCTGAGACAGGCCCAGGTAGCGCTCCATCATCTGGTAGGGACGTTCCAGGGCACGTTGCGACCACCACAGGGTGGCGCCCAGGGCGATACACACCGTTACCAGCAACAGGGTGTTGAAATTGGTCAGCCACTTCAGGCGCATAGCCGCGAACTTCCTGCGCAGGGGGAGAGGTAGGCGCCTGAAGTTATTGCGATTTTGTGACGGGGTGATGACGACAGGGGCTTGGCGTCAGAAAAAAGTGGCACAGTGCCGCTATTGGTGTGAACTGCACTGGCCTCTTCGCAGCACAAGGCTGCTCCTACAGGGAACTCGTTGCCTGTGGGAGCAGCCTTGTGCTGCGAAGAGGCCGGTACAGCCTAGAAATAACTCAAGGTTCCACACGAACGACGCAATTACGCCCCGCATGCTTGGCCCGGTACAGCGCCTCGTCCGCCGCACTGGCCATGGTCAGTGCATCCAGCACCTCATCCAGTTGCACCACCCCGGCACTGAAGGTGCACTGCAAATCCCGCGGCTGTGCCGGGTAGAGAATTTCTGCAAAGCGCCGGCGAATCTCGTCCAGCACCTTGTGTGCCGCGTCCAGTGAGGTGTTGGGCATGACGATGGCGAACTCTTCACCCCCATAACGGCCAATGAAATCGGTCTTGCGCAAGCGCTGCTTGAGGAACAGCGCAAGGCTCTTGATTACCCGGTCGCCCATGGGGTGGCCGTGGCGGTCGTTGATTTTCTTGAAATGGTCGATGTCGAGCATGGCAAAGCTCAACGGCTGCTGTTCGCGGCGGGCGCGGAAGCTACAGTCCTCCAGCAGTTGCAGGATGTGGGTGTGGTTGTACAGCCCGGTCAGGCTGTCGCGCACCATGCGCGCCTTCAGGTGCCGGGCGCGGGCTGCGCGGTTGCGCACGGTGGTGATCAGGTGGCGTGAGCGAAACGGCTTGGTCAAAAAGTCATCACCCCCTTCACTCATGGCATCCAGCTGCTTGTCCAGGTCGTCCTCGGCCGACAGGTAGATGATCGGCACGCTCACATAGCGGTCACTGTGGCGGATTACCTTGGCCAACTCCGGGCCGGTGCAGGCTGGCATGTACAGGTCGAGGATGATCAGGTCGGGCTGGAAGTCGGCAAGCTCTGCCATGGTACGGATCGGGTCGGTCAGGCTGCGGGTAACCATGCCGGCACTGGCCAGTACGCGCTCGGTGTGCAGGGCCTGGGTGCGCGAGTCGTCGATGATCAGCACGCGCAGCGGGTCGTGCGGGGTGGCGTTGGTCAGCAGTTCGACCTTTTCCAGCAGGCTGGAAGCCTCCAGGCTACCGGTGAGAAAGTCCTGGCCACCGGCGCGCACGGCGGCCAGGCGGGTCGGGGTGTCGGCTTCGTGGTGGCTGAAGAACAGCAGGGGAATATGTGGCGTCTGGCCCAGCTGCACCTGGGCGGCCAGCAGCAAGCCCAGGCCTGCACCGGTGAAGTCGACATCCATGATGATGGCCGAAGGCGGGTATTCGCTGATCGAAGCGAGAAACGCCGCAGCGCTGGGCAACGCTTGCACCACCAGGCCAAAAAATTCCAGTTGCTGGGCCAGGCGCTGGGCCCGCTCATGATCCTGCAGCAGGATGTACACCGGCTTGCGCACGGGCAGCAGCAGCGGGTCGAGCGGGTCGTCCTTGCGCAGGCCGCTACGCGTCAGCTGTTGGGCGGGGCACTGCGGGCTCGGCTCGACTGCTTGGCTCATGTCCTGGCTACTTATAGGTTGGGATGTGCAGGGGCAATGATGGCTCTATGCTAGCAGGCTCTTTTCAGGTACGTGACTGCCCTGTATCAACAAAGCGCTTAGAACGAATATTCAGTTACTGACTGATTGGTCGCTTATGCGTACGGTGGTGTCTGCTTTATAGTGCTGGCACGCGGGCTTGCCGTGGCACCCTGGCGCAGGCCTGTGGTCAAAGCCCCTAACCGTCGTGACTGATTAAGGACAAAGCCATGCTGGACTGGAAAAACCGCGAGGCGAAAGCCGAGCCCCGCGAGCGTGTCGATGGCCGCGGTGCTGCTGCCCGTAGCTACCTTGGCGGCCTGTGGAGCCGTGCCCTGGGGACCCTCATCGGGTTGTACCTGCTGGTGTGCATCGGCCTGGGCTGGTACTGGAGCCAGGAGCCGGAGCTGTTCCCGGTGCAGCAAAATGCCCAGGCTGCGGCTGAGCGCGGTGGCCAGCAGATGGTGGTGGGCTACACCACCATCGAAACCCTCAAGACCGTGGCCGGTACCTTGCTGAACAAGCCAGGCGGTTACATTTCCAATGACCGCTTCCCGCCAGGGCTGTGGATGGACAACATGCCGAGCTGGGAATACGGCGTGCTGGTCCAGGTACGCGACCTGTCCCGCGCCTTGCGCAAGGACTTCGCCCGCTCGCAGTCGCAGTCTACCGAAGACGCCGACCTGGCCAAGGCCGAGCCGCGCTTCAACTTCGACAACAAGAGCTGGATCCTGCCATCGAGCGAGTCGGAGTTCGAAGAGGGCATCAAGTCGCTGTCCCGCTACCAGACGCGTCTGGCTGCTGGTGACAAGGGCGCCATCTTCTACACCCGTGCCGACAACCTGAACAACTGGCTGGGCGACGTGGCCACGCGTCTGGGCTCGCTGTCGCAGCGCCTGTCGGCCAGTGTTGGCCGGGTCAAGCTCAATACCACGCTGAAGACCGAGTCGGTAGTTGCCGGCCAGGCACCGCAGGTGGACGAAGAGCTGGTGGAAACCCCGTGGCTGCAGATCGATAACGTGTTCTACGAAGCCCGTGGCCAGGCCTGGGCGCTGTCGCACCTGCTGCGCGCCATCGAGGTGGACTTTGCCGACGTACTGGCGAAGAAGAACGCCACGGTCAGCGTGCGCCAGATCATCCGTGAGCTGGAAGCCTCGCAAGAGCCGCTGTGGAGCCCGATGGTGCTCAACGGCAGTGGCTTCGGCATGTGGGCCAACCATTCGCTGGTCATGGCCAACTACATTTCCCGGGCCAACGCCGCAGTCATCGACCTGCGTCAGCTGCTGTCGCAGGGGTTGAACATGGCCATCAGCCCAAACGAGGCCGCCCACCGGGCGGCTTCCGACCGCGAACTGGTCAGCTGGGTGGACGAGGCCGACCAGGTGCTGGGGGCTTTGCCCCGGGCCGAGCTGCGTGAGCGCGGCCTGATCGGCCGTTGCACGTTCATTCTGCTGTTCAACAGTGCCGGTGAACTGTGTGTGCACAGGCGGACCCTGAGCAAGGCGCTGTACCCGGGGTATTGGGATGTGGCCGCGGGTGGCATGGTGACGGCCGGGGAGGGGGATGCCGACTCGGCGGCGCGTGAGCTGGCCGAAGAGCTGGGAATCGAAGGCGTCGAGTTACGCTTCCACGAGCGCTTCTATTTTGACCAGCCCGACAACCGCCTGTGGTGTGCAGTGTATTCGGCGGTGTCGGATGCGCCGTTGCGCTTGCAGCCGGAAGAGGTAATCGAGGCGCGCTTTATCAGCATTGAGCTGGCCGAAGAGGAAAGCCTGGCAAAACCTTATTGCCCGGACTCATTAGCTGCGTTGCAGCGTTACAAGGCCAGTCAGTCGTAAGCAAACTGGTCGACCAACCCAAGGCGCGGCACGCGGGTACCTGGCTGCAGCAACGCACCCGGCGCGATGACCGCGTTCGCACCAATTTTGCAGCCATCGCCTATCAATGCACCGAACTTGCTTGCCCCGGTGTCGATCACTGCCTGCCCATGGCGAATCCTGATCATTGCCCCGTCCAGTTCATTGCGGTAGTTGGCGATGATTGCCCCGGCTTCGATATTGACGTTTTCGCCGATCAGCGAATCGCCGACGAAGTTGAAGTGTGCCAATTTGCTTGAGTCGAGCAGGAAGCTGCTTTTCACCTCACAGCTTGGCCCGACAATGCAGTTGCTGCCGATGTATACCCCGCCGCGCAGGTAGGCGCCCGCAGCCACGAAAGCCGCCGGGCCAATGATGATTGGCCCCTTCAGCACCGCTCCGGGTTCGACGATGGCGGTTTCGTGAATGGCGCAACCGCCCTCGCGGCGATACCCCGCTTCGAGGTGCTCCATCAGCGACAGCACCTGGCTTTCACATGTCAGGGTTACCTGCCAGGGGGCCGCTTGCGCTACGCCCAGCTTGGGCCATCTGGCAATGAACGCGCTGATTTCAGGTATCGTCACTGGCCTGTCTCCTGATCAAGGAGGGGTAGTTTGCACCAGCGCGGGCACCGGCAGGTCGTGAAGTCGCAAAACATTCGCAAAATGGCGCATTCTGGTACTTAGCAACAGCCGGATTTATCGTTACACTGCGCGCCCTTTTCGGGCTGTCGCAAGTCGTGCGGCAGTAGCGCCGCCCCTGCCAGAGTGGGGCTTCGCGGTCGGCCTCAACCCTAAGGCACGACCAGTTTTTGTCCTCAGCACAGAGGAACAAAAGTGGCCAAGAAAGCTTCTTCCTTTTCCGCCCTTGGCGGTCTCGTTTACTCCACCGATGCCGGTCGGCACTGCCCCGACTGTGGCCAGCCGGTGGATGCATGCATCTGCAAACAGCAGGTTATCCCCGAAGGCGACGGCATTGCCCGTGTGCGCCGTGAGAGCAAAGGCCGTGGCGGCAAGACTGTGACCACTGTCACCGGCGTGCCGCTGCCGCCCGACCAGCTCAAAGAGCTGGCGACCACGCTCAAGCGCCGCTGCGGTACCGGTGGCGCCCTGAAGGACGGGGTTATCGAGATCCAGGGCGACCATGTCGAGCTGTTGATCGGCGAGCTGACCAAACAGGGTTTCAAGGCGAAAAAGTCCGGCGGCTAATGCCAGCGCGCGATTTTTTGCCCAGCGCTTTCTAAACTCGTTCCCGTGGCCAGGGTCTATGCCTGAGCACGGATGAATCGTCATTTTCAGCTTTTACACTCGCTCCGCTGCCTGCGGGGCAGTGTCTTCGACTTATCTATAGGGGACTTGAATGTCCGTACGACGCACACGCAAAGACGATGGTAGCCAATGGACCGTGGCCGACAGCCGCAGTGTTTATGGCATCCGCCATTGGGGCGCTGGTTATTTCGCCATCAATGAAGCCGGGCGCGTCGAAGTGCGCCCCAACGGCCCCGACAGCGCGCCGATCGACCTGTACGAACAGGTTGACGAACTACGCCAGAGCGGCCTGTCGCTGCCCTTGCTGGTGCGCTTCCCCGACATTCTGCAAGACCGCGTACGTCAGCTGACCGGCGCGTTCGATGCCAACATCGCGCGCCTGGAGTACCAGAGCCAGTACACCGCGCTGTACCCGATCAAGGTCAACCAGCAGGAAGCGGTGGTGGAAAACATCATCGCCACGCAAAACGTTTCCATCGGCCTGGAAGCCGGCTCCAAACCCGAGCTGCTGGCAGTGCTGGCGCTGGCGCCGAAGGGCGGCACCATCGTCTGCAACGGCTACAAGGACCGTGAGTTCATTCGCCTGGCGCTGATGGGCCAGAAGCTTGGCCACAACGTGTTCATCGTCATCGAGAAAGAGTCGGAAGTGGCCCTGGTGATCGACGAGGCCGCCGAGCTCAAGGTGAAACCGCAGGTTGGCCTGCGCGTGCGCCTGTCGTCGCTGGCCTCCAGCAAATGGGCCGATACCGGTGGCGAGAAGTCCAAGTTCGGCTTGTCTGCTGCCCAGCTGATCTCGGTGGTGCAGCGCTTCCGTGATGCCGGCCTGGACCAGGGCATCCGCCTGCTGCACTTCCACATGGGTTCGCAGATTGCCAACCTGGCGGACTACCAGCACGGCTTCAAGGAAGCCATCCGTTACTACGGCGAACTGCGTGCGCTGGGCCTGCCGGTCGACCACATCGACGTTGGCGGTGGCCTGGGCGTCGACTACGACGGTACCCACTCGCGCAATGCCAGCCGATCAACTACGACATGGACGACTACGCCGGCGTGGTGGTGGGCATGCTCAAGGAGTTCTGCGACGCGCAGGGCCTGCCGCACCCGCACATCTTCTCCGAGAGTGGCCGCTCGCTGACCGCGCACCACGCCATGCTGGTGATCCAGGTGACCGACGTCGAGAAGCACAACGACGACGTACCCACCATCGAGAACAAAGAAGCCCTGCCCGAGACCGTGCAGTGGCTGGCCGACCTGCTCGGCCCGACCGACATCGAGATGGTGACCGAGACTTACTGGCGCGCCACCCACTACATGGGTGATGTGGCCGCGCAGTATGCCGATGGCAAGATCAGCCTGAGCGAAAAGGCTTTGGCCGAGCAGTGCTACTTTGCCGTGTGCCGCCGCCTGCACAACTCGCTCAAAGCCCGCCAGCGCTCGCACCGCCAGGTGCTCGACGAGCTGAACGACAAGCTGGCCGACAAGTACATCTGCAACTTCTCGGTGTTCCAGAGCCTGCCGGACACCTGGGCCATTGGCCAGGTGCTGCCGATCATCCCGCTGCACCGCCTGGACGAAGAGCCGCTGCGCCGTGCGGTGCTGCAAGACCTGACCTGCGACTCGGACGGCAAGATCAACCAGTACGTTGACGAGCAGAGCATTGAGACCAGCATGCCGGTGCATGCGCTGAAGGATGGCGAGGACTACCTGCTGGGCGTGTTCCTGGTGGGTGCCTACCAGGAAATCCTGGGAGACATGCACAACCTGTTCGGCGACACCGACTCGGTGAACATCTACCAGAACGCCGACGGCAGCGTGTACCACGCCGGTATCGAGACCCACGACACCATCGAAGACATGCTGCGCTACGTGCACCTGTCGCCGGAGGAGTTGATGACGCATTATCGCGACAAGGTGGCCAGCGCCAAGATCACCGCACGTGAGCGTACCCAGTTCCTGGATGCCTTGCGCCTTGGGCTGACCCGGTCTTCGTACCTGTCTTCGTAATCGCCGGGGCCGCTTTGCGGCCATCGCGACACAAGGCCGCTCCTACAGGGACCGCGATACGATTTCGCGGGAAATCGCGACATCACATGGGGTCGCGACCTCTTGTAGGAGCGGCCTTGTGTCGCGATCTGAGGGCGCAGCCCTCACCGCGTCATACCCGGTAATGATCCGCCTACGGTGGCCTTCATCGCGCCACCTATCCTTCGAACGCAATGTTCAAGGAAAGTCGACATGGATCGTCACGGCAATCACCGCTTGCGCCAAGGGCGCATTTCAGAGCCCGGCAGGCTTTATCTACTAACCACCATCACGCGCAATCGCCTTCCGTTGTTCAGGAATCTCTTGTTTGCCCGGACGGTAATCCAGCAGTTGCGCCTGAGCGACCATGAAGGTGGCTGCCGTTCTCTGGCTTGGGTCTTGATGCCGGATCATCTGCATTGGCTGATCGAACTGGGACCAACCAGCTTGGGCAAACTCATGTGCGCCTTCAAGTCGCGAAGCAGCTGCGCGCTCTACCGTAAAGGCATTGATCGCCAGCACATCTGGCAACCTGGCTTTTATGACCGGGCATTGCGCAAGGAGGAAGATGTAAAGGCTGCTGCCCGCTACATCATTGCCAACCCGATTAGGGCTGGATTGGTCCGGCGAGCCGGCGAGTATCCACATTGGGATTGTGTGTGGCTGTGAGTCAGTTGGTGAGGGCTTCGCCCTCATTTCGCGACACAAGGCCGCTCCCACAAAAAGCCTGCATACGCCGATCAATGTAGGAGCGGCCTTGCGTCGCGATGGGCCGCAAAGCGGCCCCCGGCGTCACTGAACCCAAAGCCCTTTTTCCTGCAACCGCCACCCCACCCATCCCAACGTCACCGCCCGTAACGCCATGAACCCGAGAAACGCCAACCACAACCCATGGTTGCCGAACCCGCTCATGCCCACCGCCACCGGCAGTGCAATCAGCACCGACACCAACATCGCATTGCGCATCTCCCTTGCCCGGGTCGCACCGATGAACAACCCGTCCAGCAAGTAGCTCCACACCGCAATCAACGGCAGCACCGCCAGGTAGGGTAAATACGGATAAGCCGCCGCCCGCACACTGTCGATGTCGGTCTGCAAGTCGATGAACAGGTGCCCACCCAGCAGGAACAGCACGGCAAAGCCCAGGCTGGTGATCAATGACCAGCCACAGGCCACCACCAGCGAGCGGCGCAGGGTGTCTCGGTCGCGGGCGCCAATGGCATGGCCGCACAGAGCCTCCACCGCATGCGCCAGCCCGTCGAGCGCGTAGGCTGTCAGCAGCAGGCCGTTGAGCAGCAAGGCGTTGGCCGCCACAGTGGCTTCACCCAGGCGTGCGCCCTGCACGGTAATCAGCAGGAAAACCAATTGCAGCGCCAGGCTGCGCAAGAAGATGTCGCGGTTGACCGCCAGCAGCGGGCGCCAAGCCTGCCAGCGTTTAAGCGCCGCCCACACGACTTGCCCCGGGTAGGCCCGCAGGGCCGGACGGGTCAGGGCCAGGCCCAGCAGGGCGGCACTCCACTCGGCGATCACCGATGCCCGTGCCGAGCCCAGTACCCCCCAATCCAGCCCCAGGACGAACCACAGGTTCAGCACAATGTTCAGCAGGTTGGTCGTCAGCAGGATGGCCAGCGGTGCCCGGGCGTTCTGGGTGCCCAGAAACCAGCCGACCAGCGCGTAGCTGGCCAGTGCCGCGGGCAGGCCAAGCAGGCGAGTGTGGAAGAAGTCTTCGGTGGATTGCTGCAGGGCTGCGCTGGGTTGCATCGCATGAAGTGCAAGCTGGCTGAAGGGCAGGGCCAGCAGGCCGATCAAAGCGGCGAAGCCGACCGCCAGCAGCAGCCCTTGCACCAGCACCTGGCGCAATGCCGCGCCGTCGCCACGGCCGGCGGCCTGGGCAGCGAAGCCGGTGGAGCCCATGCGCAGGAAGCCCATCAGGCCGACCATGAAGGTGAACAGTGTGGCGCCCACGGCCACGGCACCCAACTGGTGGGCGTGGGGGAGGTGGCCGATGACTGTGCTGTCGACCAGTGCCACCAACGGTACGGAAATATTGGACAGGATCATCGGCGCGGCCAGCGCCCAGACCTTGCGGTGGGTGGGGCGGTGGCGCCAGTCGGTGGTCAGTGAGGGCATCGGGGGTCCTGGAGAATCTGGGGCTGCTTTGCAGCCCTTTCCGACCGGTCCGGCGCCCCGGCAAGGCCGCTCCCACATTGATCGGCGTACGCAGGCCTATTGTGGGAGCGGCCTTGCCGGGGCGCCGGACCGGTCGGAAAGGGGCGCAGAGCGCCCCCCGCTTTTTTGAATGGCCACAGTGTAATGGCCAGGCAACCATTTAGCGCGAACATGGTCTCACTTGCCGCGCAACGCCGGGTACTGCACCCGACGTTAAGCTATAGTTGCTGCCCTCATGTACACGCTGCCAAAGAGTTCCTACTCCATGTTCAACAAAGGATTGTTGCTGGCCTGCGCGCTGGCTTTGCTCAGTGCCTGTGACTCTTCAACGCCGGACAAACCGGCGCCGGCCGAGAAACCCGTGGCCACCGCGCCCGCCGAAGCCCCCGCGCCCAAGCGTGAAGACCCGGCTGTGCTCGCCAAACGCTACGAAGGCCGCGAGCTAACGGTGCTGGATGCTTCGGAAGTGCAGCTCGATGGCGCGGCAACGCTGTCGATCAGCTTTTCCGCACCGCTGGATGCCAAGCAGGACTTCGCCACCAAGGTGCACCTGGTCGACACCGTCAAAGGCAAGCTCGACGGCGCCTGGGAACTCTCTGACAACCAGATGGAGCTACGCCTGCGCCACCTGGAGCCGCAGCGCAAGCTGGTGCTGACCGTCGACAAGGGCCTGCTCGCGGTCAACGGCAAGCAACTGGACAGCGAGTCGATCACCCAACTGGAAACCCGCGACATGCAGCCGACCATCGGCTTTGCCAGCCGCGGCTCGCTGCTGCCCACGCGCCTGGCCGAAGGCCTGCCAGTGATTGCCCTGAACGTCGACAAGGTCGATGTCGAGTTCTTCCGCGTCAAGCCGGAAATGCTCTCGACCTTCCTGGCCAGCTGGGGGCGCAACAGCAGCCTGTACTACTACCAGTCCAAGGAAACCCTGGACATGGCCGAGCTGGTCTACAGCGGCCGCTTCGACCTCAACCCCGCCCGCAACACCCGCGAAACCGTGCTGCTGCCCATTGCCGGCATCAAGGCGCTGCAGGACCCGGGCGTGTACCTGGCGGTGATGCGTGCCTCGGGCACCTACGACTACTCGCAGCCAGCGACCCTGTTCACCCTCAGCGACATCGGCGTGTCGGCGCACCGTTACCGTGACCGCATCGACGTGTTCGCCCAGGCGCTGGAAGGCGGCAAGGCGCTGAACGGCGTCAACCTCGAAATCCATGACGAGAAGGGCAAGCTGCTGGCTCAGGCCAGCACCGATGGCAAGGGCCACGCCCAGCTGCCGATCACGGCCAAGGCCGACACCCTGATCGCCACCCAAGGTGTGAACACCACCCTGCTGCGCCTGAACACCGCCGCCTTGGACCTGGCGGAATTCGACATCACCGGGCCGCAGGCCAACCCGCTGCAGTTTTTCATCTTTGGCCCGCGTGACCTGTACCGTCCAGGCGAAACCGTGCTGCTCAACGGCCTGCTGCGCGACCAGGACGGCAAGCCCGTCAAAGCCCAGCCGGTGAGCGTGGAAGTGCGTCGCCCGGATGAACAGGTGAGCCGCAAGTTCGTCTGGGAAGCCGACAGCAATGGCTTGTACCAATACCAGTTGCAGCTGGCCACCGAGGCCCCCACTGGCCGTTGGCAACTGCTGCTCGACCTGGGCGGCGGGCGCAAGCAGGTGTATGAATTTCTCGTCGAAGACTTCCTGCCCGAGCGCCTGGCGCTGGAGCTGAAGGGCAGCAGCACGCCACTGTCGCCTGAGGAGGATGCGCGCATCCAGGTCAATGGCCGTTACCTCTATGGCGCCCCGGCTGCCGGCAATCGCCTCAGTGGCCAGGCCTATGTACGTCCCCTTCGCGAGGCAGTGCCTGCGTTGCCTGGCTACCAGTTCGGCTCTGTCACTGAAACCGAGCTGAACCAGGACCTGGAGCTGGACGAAATTACCCTCGACCAGGCCGGCAAGGCGGTGGTCGATATCGAAAGCCGCTGGGCCGAGGCCCGCTCGCCGCTACAACTGACCGTGCAGGCCAGCCTGCAGGAGTCTGGCGGCCGGCCGATCACCCGGCGCCTGGAGCAGCCGATCTGGCCCGCCGAGCGCCTGCCGGGCCTGCGTGGCCTGTTCGATGGCGAGGAAACCGATAGCGACGGGCCGGTGGAGTTCGAATTCCTGGTAGCCGACCGCGATGGCAACAAACTCGCGGCAAGCGACCTCAAAGTACGGTTGATCCGCGAGCGCCGCGACTACTACTGGAACTACTCGCAGAGCGACGGCTGGAGCTACGCCTACAACGAGAAATTCCTGACCCAGAACGAAGAGACGATCAGCGTCAAGGCGGGCTCTACCGCCAAGCTGAGCTTCCAGGTTGAATGGGGCCCATACCGCGTCGAGGTGGAAGACCCGCAGACTGGCCTGGTGTCCAGCGAGCGCTTCTGGGCCGGTTACCGCGCTCAGGATAACGCCGAAGGCGGCGCCGTGCGCCCGGACCAGGTCAAGTTGGCACTGGACAAACCGTCCTACGCCGACGGCGCCACGGCCAAGGTTACCGTCACCCCGCCTGCCGCTGGCAGTGGCTACCTGATGATCGAGTCCAGCGATGGCCCCCTGTGGTGGCAGGAAATCGAAGTGCCCGCCGAGGGCAAGACCTTCGATGTGCAACTGGACAAAGCCTGGGCCCGCCACGACCTGTACATCAGCGCGCTGGTGATCCGCCCGGGTGAGCGCAAGGCCAACGCCACGCCCAAGCGTTCGGTCGGCGTGCTGCACCTGCCGCTGGACCGCGCCGAGCGCAAGTTGGCGGTAAGCCTGCAGGCACCGGAGAAAATGCGCCCGAAACAGCCACTGACCGTGAAGGTAAAGGCCGCTAATGCAGACGGCAGTGTGCCCAAGCAGGTGCATGTGCTGTTGTCGGCGGTGGATGTGGGCATCCTCAACATCACCGATTTCAAAACCCCGGATCCGTTTGCCAGCCTGTTCGGGCGCAAGGCCTATGGTGCCGACCAACTGGACATCTACGGCCAGTTGATCGAAGCCGGGCAAGGCCGCCTTGCCAGCCTGGCGTTCGGTGGCGACGCGGCGATGGCCAAGGGCGGCAAGCGCCCCAACACCACGGTCACCATCGTCGCCCAGCAAAGCCTGCCGGTGACCCTGGACGACAAGGGGGAGGGCCAGGCCACGGTCGACATCCCCGACTTCAACGGCGAACTGCGGCTGATGGCCCAGGCCTGGACCGAAGAACACTTCGGTATGGCCGAAGGCAAGACCGTGGTTGCCGCTCCGCTGATTGCCGAGCTTTCGGCGCCGCGTTTCCTGGCCGGTGGCGACCGCACCAGCCTTGCGCTGGACCTGGCCAACCTGTCGGGCCGCGCCCAGCAACTGAACGTTGAAATCACCACCGATGGGCAACTGAGCCTGGCGGCCAGCGCCGTGCAGAACGTCGCCCTGGCCGAGGGCCAGCGCTCCACGCTGATGATTCCGGTGCAGGCCCAGGGTGGTTTGGGGCAGGGCAAGGTGCATGTGCGTGTGACCGGCCTGCAACTGCCGAACGAGCCAGCGACCGCGTTTGAACGTGAGTGGACGCTGGGCGTGCGCCCGGCCTACCCGGCCATGCTCAAGCACTACCGCGTGGCTTTGAAGGATCAGCCGTGGACTTTGCCAGAGGCAGACCTGGCCGCCTTCGAGCCCGCTGGCCTGGAAGCCAGCCTGGCCTTGTCGAGCCGGCCGCCGTTGAACCTGGCCGAGCAGATCCGTGCGCTGGAGGCTTACCCTTATGGTTGCCTGGAGCAGACCACCAGCGGCCTTTACCCGTCGCTATACGCCGATGCCGACAGCCTCAAGCGCCTGGGCATCAAGGGCGAGCCGGCGGAGGTGCGCAAGCGCAAGATCGAAATGGGTATCGAGCACCTGCTGGGCATGCAGCGCTACAACGGCAGCTTTGGCCTGTGGAGCTCGGACAGCGAAGAAGAGTACTGGCTGACCGCCTACGTCACCGACTTCCTCCTGCGTGCCCGTGACCAGGGTTATGGCGTGCCGGCCGAAGCGCTGAAGAAGGCCAGCGAACGCCTGTTGCGCTACCTGCAAGAGCGCAACCTGATCGAAGTCGACTACAGCGAAAACGCCGACCACACCCGCTTTGCCGTGCAGGCCTACGCGGCGTTGGTGCTGTCGCGCAGCCAGCAGGCGCCGTTGGGTGCGCTGCGTGGCCTGTTCGAGCGCCGTGCTGATGCCCGTTCTGGCTTGCCGCTGGTACAACTGGCGGTGGCGCTGGACAAGATGGGCGATAAGCCGCGTGCCGAGCAAGCCTTGCAGGCGGGCCTGGGCATCAGCCGGGGCAAGGGATGGATGGCCGATTACGGCAGTGCCCTGCGCGACCAGGCGCTGATCCTGGCGCTGCTGCAGGAAAGCAACCTGGCCAGCAGCCAGGTCGACCAGCGCCTGTTCGCCTTGTCGGATGAACTGGCGGCCAACCGCTGGCTGTCGACCCAGGAGCGCAATGCGTTGTTCCTGGCCGGCCGTGGCCTGCTGGGCAAGCCGGAAGGCAAGTGGCAGGCACGCCTGGACAGCGCTGGCGAGGTACGCGAGTTCAACAATGCCGAGGCTGGCATGAAGCTGGAAGGCCCGCTACTGGCCTCGCCACTGAGCGTGCAGAACGAAGGCAGCGAAACGCTGTACCAGCAACTGACCTTGTCCGGTTACCCACGCCAGGCGCCTGCGGCCGGCGGCAACGGTATGCAGATTCGTCGCGAGTACCTGGGCATGAATGGCCAGCCGCTGGACCTGCACAACCTGCGCAGTGGCGACCTGGTGCTGGTGCACCTGGCGCTCAAGGCCGAAGACCGTGTGCCGGATGCGCTGGTGGTGGACCTGCTGCCGGCAGGCCTGGGCTGGAGCACCAGAACCTGGCGCAAAGTGCCGCCAGCCTGGACAACGCCAGTAGCGCAGTAAAGGAATGGCGCGAGTCGATGCAAAACGCCAGCGTGGTGCACCAGGAGTACCGTGATGACCGCTATGTGGCCGCGCTCAAGCTCGACAGCTACGGCACCACCCACCTGCTGTACCTGGCACGGGCAGTGACCCCGGGCACCTACCGCGTGCCGCCGCCGCAGGTTGAGTCGATGTACCGGCCGAACCTGCAGGCTATTGGTGACGGGCAAGGGGAGATGACCGTAAAAGCCCGGTAAGGCAACAGGCTCACCTGTAGGAGCAGCCTTGTGCTGCGAAGAGGCCAGTAAGCACACTGAAAGAAGTGCTGTCTGTACCGGCCTCTTCGCAGCACAAGGCTGCTCCTACAAAAGTGTAGGTTCTGGCTTTTAGTGAATCACCCAGCTCATCACCCACAACCCCAGCACCAGCCAGATGATCCCGAGGATGATCGAGGCGCGCATGAATGCGCGGATTGCCGAGTACAGCAGCATCAGGCCGATGATCAGGGCCAGGATGCTGATCAGCGAGGTGTCCATGCCCAGCGTGCGCGCCAGGCCGTCGATGAAATTGCCACCGGCATTGGCCAACAGGTTGAACAGCCCGCTCAATGCGTCGACGATAAAGCGGATCAACGCCCCCAGTGCCTGGCCCAGCCACTCGAAAAAACCTTCTACATGCATAGTTGCTTCCTGATGAACAAATTGGCGAGGTTGCCGTTCCCAAGCCTTTGGCCATCACCTGGCCAGGTCGGTTCCCGATGGCAAGCTTAGCGCGTGCGGGCGGGCTCTTGCGTGCCACGCTGATTGGCCTGCTGGTGCTGTGCGGCCTGTTGTGGCTGGCTGACCGCCTGTGGCCGCTGCCGCTGCCAGGCGACGACCTCGCCCGCGTGGTACTGGCCGAAGACGGTACGCCGTTGTGGCGCTTTGCCGATGCCGAGGGTGTGTGGCGCTACCCGGTCAGCCCGGACGAGGTTTCGCCGCTGTACCTGCAGGCCTTGCTGACGTACGAGGACCGTTGGTTCTATCGCCACCCCGGGGTCAACCCGTTGGCCCTGGCGCGTGCGGCCTGGCTGAACCTGCGGGGCGGGCGTGTGGTGTCGGGCGGCAGCACGCTGTCGATGCAAGTGGCACGGCTGCTTGACCCGCATGGCCGTACCCTGGCCGGCAAGCTGCGCCAGCTGTGGCGTACGGCGCAACTGGAGTGGCACCTGTCCAAGCGTGAAATCCTGCAGATTTACCTGGACCGCGCACCCTTCGGCGGCACCTTGCAGGGGGTGGCCGCAGCCAGTTGGGCCTACCTGGGCAAGTCGCCCATGCACCTGACCCCGGCTGAAGCCGCGCTGCTGGCGGTGCTGCCCCAGGCACCCAGCCGGCTGCGCCCGGATCGCCACCCAGAACGTGCCCAGCGTGCCCGCGACAAGGTGTTGCAGCGCCTGGCCGAGTATCAGGTGTGGCCTGCCCGGCAAATACGTGAGGCAACCGAAGAACCGCTGGTGCTGGCGCCCCGCCAGGAGCCAGCCTTGGCACCCTTGCTCGCCCGGCGCCTGAACAGCGCCGACAGCCCGCCGCTAATCCGCACCACGCTCGATGCGGCGTTGCAGCGACGCCTTGAAGACCTGCTGCTGGGCTGGCGCGCGCGGCTGCCGGAGCGCACCTCTGCCGCTATCCTGGTGGTCGAGGCGCAGACCATGGCAGTGCGTGCCTACCTTGGCTCGATCGAGCTGGCCGATGAGCGCCGCTTCGGGCATGTCGACATGGTGCGCTCGCTACGTTCACCCGGTTCTACCCTCAAGCCGTTCCTCTACGGCATGGCGCTGGACGATGGCCTGATCCATTCCGAATCGTTGTTGCAGGATGTGCCGCGCCGCTATGGCGACTACCGTCCGGGCAACTTCTCCATGGGCTTCAGCGGGCCGGTGTCGGCCAGCTCGGCGCTGGCGCTGTCACTCAACCTGCCGGCAGTGCAATTGCTGGAGGCCTACGGCCCGAAACGCTTTGCCGCGCAGCTGCGCATGGCGGGCATGCCACTGGCACTGCCGCCCTTGGCCGAGCCCAACCTGTCGTTGATCCTGGGCGGTGCGGGCAGCCGCCTGGAAGACCTGGTGGGTGGCTACGCGGCATTGGCGCGGGGAGGCAACAGTGCGCGGGTGCGCTTGCAGCCACAGGACCCACTGGTGGAACGCCGGCTGCTGTCACCGGGCGCGGCATGGATCATCCGGCGCATCCTCAGCGGCCAGGCGCGCCCCGACCGTGATCCGCACGCCGAGCTGGTGCAGCGCCCGCAACTGGCCTGGAAGACCGGTACCAGCTACGGCTTCCGCGATGCCTGGTCGATTGGCGTGGGCCCACGCTACCTGATTGGCGTATGGATCGGCCGCCCCGATGGCACGCCAGTGCCCGGCCAGTTCGGGCTGGCCTCGGCGGCGCCATTGATGCTGCAGGTGCACGACTTGCTGAGCAACCGCGACAGCCAGCGTGGCATCAGCGTACCGGTGGAGCGGGTGCCGGCGAATGTCGGTGTGGCGGCGATCTGTTGGCCGCTGGGCCAGCCGATGAGCAAGCAGGACCCCAACTGCCGGCGTCAGCGTTTTGCCTGGACCTTGGACAGCACCACGCCGCCCACGCTGCAAGCCGCCGACCAGCCGCTGGGCCTGGGCTTGCGCGAAAGCGTGTGGGTCAACGAACAGGGGTTGCGTGTCGATGGCAGCTGCCCGGGTGCCAAGGCGCGCGACATCGCCTTGTGGCCAGCCCCGCTGGAGCCTTGGCTGCCGCGTGCCGAACGGCGCGTGGCGCGGCTGCCGGCCATCGACCCGACCTGCCCACCGCAGGTGCCGGCCAGTGCGCCGCCACTGTCTATCGTCGGTGTACGCCCGGGTGACAACCTGCGCCGCCCGGCGACCAGCCGCGAGCCGTTGCAACTGCATGTGTCAGCCCTGGGCGGTGGCGGGCGGCGCTGGTGGTTCCTCAATGGCCTGCCATTGGGCGAAACCCAGGGGCAGGACAGCCTGCTGGTGCGCTTGCCGCAGGCCGGGCAGGCCGAACTCAGTGCACTGGATGAAAGCGGCGAGACAGCGCGGGTGGCGTTCCAGGTCAGCGAGTAGGCGTTCGACGGCAGTCGGGCCAGCACCTACGCTTGCAAGTGACGGGTGTGACCGGCTGGTGCCCCGCAACCCAAGGGAACATGGAGCGCCCTATGCGTCCTCTGGCCGTGCCCCTGCTGTTGCTGCCCTGGGTGTTTGCGGCCCAGGCCGAGTCGTTGCCGGGTTTTCTCGACAGCCATGAGTACGAGCGGCGCCTGCCCGACACCAACCTGCCGCTAGACACCTATCGGCCCGCCAGTGCCAACCTGCGAATGCCCGGGCCGAGTGCCGATAGCCAGGCCTGGGCGCCTGCTGAAACGCAAATAGTGCTGCACAAGGTACGTTTCGAGGGTGGCACGGTGTTCCCCTTGAGCGACTTGCGCGAGCACTACCAGCCGCTGATCGGGCGCCCCATTACACTAGCCGAGTTGCAGCAGTACACCGAGCGCTTGACCGAGCGCTATCGGCAGGAGGGTTACCTGCTTTCCTACGCCTACCTGCCACCTCAGGAAGTGGCCGAAGGCCGGGTCAATGTGGTGCTGGTCGAAGGTTACATCCGGGATTACCGCGTGGACGGTGACATCGGCCCGGCCGGTGACTATTTGCAGCAGTTGCTGACGCGGCTGAAAGCCGAGCGCCCGCTGACACGAGAAACCCTGGAGCGTTACCTGGGGCTCGCCGAACGCCTGCCGGGTGTGGCAATAGAGGCAGAGCTGGCCATGGCGCAAACCGCTGACGGTGCAGCCCGCTTGATCGTACATGCGCGGCGCAAGCCGTTTAGCGCCGCGGTTACCGTGGCCGATTCCAATCGCGACGATGCGCAGGCACTGTTGACGGCAACCAGCAATGCCCAGACCCGCTTCGCCGAACAGTTCAAGGCCAGCTTGTTGCTGCCCCCGGGGGATGACCAGGTGCATTACCAGCGGCTGGGCTACAGCCAATACCTGGACGCTGCCGGCAGCCAACTGCTGCTGTCGGCTTCGCGTTATCGCAGTGATCCGGGCACGCGTATTCGCCTGGACGATGGCCGTGACATGACCCGCGAGCGTAACAGTGAACGCTATGCGGTGGGCCTGCGCCAGCCAGTGATCGTCAGGCCCAACGAATGGATGGCCGTGCAGGGGCACCTGTATGCGGTCAGCGAGCACGTCAAAGACCAACTGGACGGGCAGCCTTCGTTACGGGGCTACGACACCTCCGTGCGCGCGCTTTCCTTTGAGGGCGACTGGCGCAAAGCGGAAGAGGGCCGCTTGCGTATTGTCAGTGCCGGGGTCTATCAGGGGCTGGATTACCTGGGGGCGCGCAGCGACGCCGACTACGACATGGACTTTCTGCGGCTCAGGTTGTCGGGGCTGCAAAGTGACTCGTTGTCGGCGCGTTGGCAGGGCGTGGTGTCGGGCGCGTTGTATTGGAGTGATGACCAACTGCCCGATAGCGAAAGGGCGGGCTTTGGTGGGCAGCATTTTGGCCGTGGCTACCCGCGTGATCAGGCGGACGGGGACAAGGGGTGGGGTGTGGCTTACGAACTGAACTACAGCCTGCGAGGTAACGGGCTGGCGCTGGTTCAGCCCTACGTGGCAGTGGATGCGGCGCAGGCCTGGCATAACCGGGGGCCGGTGGACGATGCCCATCTGGCTTCGGCGGCACTGGGTGTGCGGTTGGGGGATGGACGTTTCTTCAACGTTGCGCTGGAGGTGGCGAAGCCTTTGGCGGATGTGGCCTTGGATAGCCTGGACCGTGGCGCCCGGCTGACCCTGAGTCTGGGTTTCCAAATGTAGGGGGGCGCTCCGCGCCCCTTTCCGACCGGTCCGGCGCCCCGGCAAGGCCGCTCCCACAGGTCCACCGTTATGCTGAGGGTTGCGCGGTGCCTGTGGGAGCGGCCTTGTGTCGCGATGGGCTGCGAAGCAGCCCCGGCAATCTCAAAGCCACCCCCTCAATGGGTAGTAAACCTCAAATGCACCGGTGAAGAGCTGGGCGTCAGCGCCAATGCCAGCTGGGTGCGGTTGTGCATGTGGGTCAGGCGCAACACCTGCGACACATACAACTTTACGGTGTTTTCGGTAATGCCCAGCTCACAGGCGATCTGGTAATTGGTCTTGCCCTTGCTTACCAGCCGCGCCACTTCCAGTTGGCGTGGCGACAGCTTCTCGAAGGCAGCCGGCAGTTCGCTTTCGCTCTCTTCCACATCGGTGGCCCGTCGATGGGTACCTTGGCCACGGGCTTTTTCCAGGTCCTGGTACAGTTCGTCCACCGAATCGGCCAAGTCCTGCAAGCGCTGGTTCAAACCGCCCAGTGCGCGGAAGTTGCGTTGGCGCTCCTTCAGGGCCTCTTCCTGGCGGCGCACGCCCTCCAGCAGTTCCTCGAGGTTCATGGGCTTCTGGTAATAATCGGCAAACCCTTCGCGCAGGGCGCGGATCACATCCTGCTTGTCTGCACGCCCGGTCAGCATGATGGCTTCAAACATACGTTGCCCGGTAATTTCCTTGAGCGCGCGGACCAGTTCGATGCCATCGCGCTCGGGCATGTGCAGGTCACAGATGATCAGGCCAATGGCGTCGTCGGCCAGGTAGTGCTGGATGGCTTCGTCGGTGGAATGGGCCGGCAGGCAGTGGTAGCCCTGGGTTTCGAGAAACTCACACAACTGTTCGACGATGACTGGTTGGTCATCGACCACCAATAGCTTCACTTCACTGAATGGTCTGGACACGATCAACTCCCTGTTCGTATACGGCCCTGCTCCCGGGCCAGACGCTCTGGCAGCTTAAAAATAGTCGCACTTTTCGGTTATGTACAAGTTATGTACAAGCCATGGGACCACAGGAGTGTCTATTGGATCCATACGGCTGTTAGAAGAAAACCTGCTAACACATAGGGTACAAAGGCCTGTTTGTCGCCCATTTCTTCGGTCAGGGCCTGCAAACGCTTCTTTACCTTGGGGTTGAGCAGGGTCCACAGGCGACGACGGGTGAGCAGCCAGACCAGCACACTGACGCCTGCGCCGATGAAGGTACCGAGCACGTATTGCGGGCTGGTGGCCAGGGCCAGGGCGCCCATCAGCTTGACGTCGTCTGCGCCGAAGCGGCCGAGCATGTAGCCGGGCAAGGTCAGCAGCATGACGATGGCCAGCGCCCAGCCGGCATCGCTGGCATCGGCGCCAATCCAGCTGTGGCCGGTGGCGAACAGCCAGACCAGGGCGCCGGCAGCCACGCCCAGGGTCAGCAGGTTGGATATCTGGCGTTGACGCACGTCCTGTTCGGAGCACAAGGCAAGCCACAGCAGGAGAACAATGCTTTGCATTGGCAGGTCGCCTTTCCCAAATGTTGAACACATCTACCCGGTCAGTCAGGTTTCCTTAAGTGAAGATAGACAAGAACCGGCGGACGAGTGGTCGGGAAGGGGAAAAAGGCGTGGCTGGAATAGATTTTGTCGTAGCTGTCACAGACCTGGCAGGTGATGCAGAAGTGATCAGAATCACTATCTCTGTGGGGGCGGGTTCATCGAAGCGTCGAACCGCCGCGAACACCGGCGAAGCCGGTGCCATGCACTGTGTCGCTTGCTTCGCGGGTGAACCCGTTCCCACAGAGTCCGCGGCGCCTACAAACGCCGCGTTTTAAACTTACTTCTTGCTACCCGGCGGGTAGTTGGCCAGCACCTTGGTCACGGTGTTGTGAATGGCGCTGTTGCGTTCTTCCGGGCTTGGCGGGTAGTTGTTCATGATTTGCTCGGCACTGCCGCGCCACACCAGCTTGCCGTCACGCCCGTCGAACATGTCGACCTGGATGGTGGCAACCTTGTAGTCGACACTGCGGGTTTCGTTGTACATCGGGCCGCCCCAGTAGCCGCCCCAGTAACCCCCCCAACCACCGCCGTAGTTGGTGGTGATCTGTTGCTGGCGTTGCTCGACAATCAGGTACGCGCGCACACCCAGGTCAGGCCGCGCGCCAGCCTGGGCAGGGCGCAGGCCGCGCTGGTCGAGCTGGTCTGCGACCGCTTGGCGGATGCGCTGTTCGGTGAGGTCGCTTTTGATGCGCGGGTCGTCCGGGCGGTACTGAAGCCCCGGCTCCTGCCACGCCCAGCTGCGGTAGGCGGCAAAATCGCGGCTGGCGTCGAAATCTTGCTGGACGTTATTGCTGGAGCAGGCGGCGAGCAATAACGCGAATGACAGTAGAACGAGACGGCGCAACATGATGGTTCTCCGTTAAACGTTAACTGGGAGGATAGCCGCTGAGCGCCTTGTGCACAGAATCGCGCAGGGCGCTTTCGCGTTCACGCGGCGAGTCCTTGTCGCTGCTGCTTTCGGCGCTGGCGCTCCACACCGGCTGGCCGTTACGGGCGTCATACAAGTCGATGCGCACCACCATCACCTCCACCTCGTAGGTGCGCACGATGGGCACGCTGGCATAGCCCCCGTAGCCATGGCGATAGCCGCCATAGCCGACACCACCGTAGGGGTAAGGGCCGTAGTAGGGGTCGTAGGTGTCGTAGTCACGCACCTGGCTCAAGCGTTTTTCCAGGCGCATGTCGGCGCTCACCAGCAAGTCGCCGGAAGCGCCCCGGGCAGGGCGCAGGCCATGTTGATCGAGTGCGCCGCTGACGGCATCGGCCAGTTGCGCCGGGTCGGCATTGGCCGAGCCGCTGGGCAACTGGCCGTTGCGCCAGCTCCAGCTGCGGTAGTGCCCGTAATCCCGGGCGGGTGCCGGGTAGGCACTGGCGTCGAAAGTGGCGGCTGCCTGGGCGGGGGCCGGGGGCAGCGGACGGCTGCTGGCCACATACGGGTTGCTGCCCTGGCAGGCAGCCAAGGCAAGCGGCAGCAGGGCCAGGCACAACAGACGGTACGGCATGTATTCCTCCCGGCGGGCGGGTCAACGGGGGCGGCAGACCCAGTGCAGGTAGCGGCCAAGCCCGGCGAAGCTGGGGTGGCGGCGGTAGGCCAGTTCCATTTCCAGCAGGTCGAGCAGCTCGGCCTTGCCCTGGAACTCTTTGGGCATGTAGTCGTGGAACACTCGCACGCCGCTCTCGGTTTCAACCTGCCACATAGGATCAAGTTGCACCTTGAGCTCGCGTGGATCAAGCGGTTTCTGTGGGGTCAGGCTCTGCTTTTCACCTTCCAGCCGGTTGCTGCGCAACTTGCGGAAATGGCCCTTGAGCAGGTTGCGATAGACCAGCGCGTCGCGGTTGTAGAAAGCCAGTGACAGCCACCCGGAAGGGGCCGTGAGCTGGTGCAGCACGGGCAGGATGCTTTCGGGCTCAGCCAGCCATTCGAGCACGGCATGGCACAGTACCAGGTCGTAGGGCTCGGTCAGTTGGCCAAGCAGGTCTTGCCAGGGGGCCTGGATAAACGTGGCGGTCTGGCCGGCCTCGGCAAAGCGCGCCCGGGCGCCGTCGAGCATGGGCGCGGCGGGCTCGGCCAGGGTCAGGTGATGGCCACGCTGGGCAAGCCACAAGGCCATGTGGCCCAGCCCGGCACCAATGTCGAGGATGCGCAGCGGGCGATCGGGCAGCGCCTCGGCCAGGTCGGCCTGCAGCACGGCCAGGCGGATCGCACCTTTGGCGCCGCCGTAGATCTTCTCGGCAAAGCGGGTGGCCAGCTCATCGAAGTGACGGTCGTTCATCGGGCGAAGCGCCTCTCGCTGTCGGCCAGCTTGGCCCGCACCACCTGGTCCATGTCCAGGCCCAGTTCGCTGCACAGCAGCAACAGGTAGAGCACCACATCACCGACTTCCTGGCCGGCGTGGGCAAGTTTGTCGGCAGGCAGCTGGCGCGATTCGTCTTCGCTCAGCCACTGGAAGATTTCAACCAGCTCGGCCATTTCGACGCTGGCGGCCATGGCCAGATTCTTCGGGCTGTGGAAGCCACGCCAGTCATTGTTGTCACGGATCTGGTGCAGGCGTTGGGTGAGTTCTTGCAGGTTCATCGGGGGTCTCCTAATGCTGCATAGCTTCTGCCCAGGCCCGATGCAAAGCAAGGGGGACCGCGTTGCGGCCTATCGCCGGCAAGCCAGCCCCACAGGATTTTCACTGGCCCGAGCCAGCGCGGTCCCTGTGGGAGCTGGCTTGCCGGCGATGAGGCCCTAAAGCCGACCCCACCGCCCGACCATATGCAGCACTTCCCCATGCCCATCCAGCCGCAAAGTACCTGCATCCCCCGCCTCACTGGCACCAAGCACCACCTCCGACGGCAACCGTACCGGTTTGCGGAAGTCCACTTCAAAGGCGTAGCCACTGTGCGGCAAATGCCCGCGCAGCGCTGCAAGGGCCATGGCCTTGCTCCACATGCCATGGGCAATGGCCGTGGGGAAGCCGAACAGCCGCGCGCTGGCAGCACTGAGGTGGATAGGGTTGTAGTCCCCGCATACCTTGGCATAACGGCGGCCGATATCACTGTCGGCGTACCAGCGGGAGGCCTGCGGCAATGGCGCGGGCTCACCGTCGGCCGGCGCTTCTGCTTCGCCCTCCAGCTTGAGCCCGCGCACCAGCATGCGGCTGGTTTCGCGCCAAAGCAGGCCGATTCCATCTTCGGCCTCGGTGACCAGGTCGAAGGTACCGCCCTTGGCATGGGGTTGCAGGTTGTGTGCATACACCGAGAAGCGCAGCCCTTCGATACCGCCAAGTGGGCGCATAACGTCGATGCGGTTATACAGATGCACCAGGCCCAGCAGCGGGAAGGGGAAACCCGGGGCGGTCATCAACTGCAGCTGCAACGTGAACGCCATGACATGGGGATAAGTGCCCGGCAGGCGACCATCGTCGGGAAAGTGGCAGAGCTTGCGATAGGCGCTCAGGTTGCCCGGCTGAACCCGGATGAAGCAGCGCAGGCCATCGTCCGGCAGGCGGTCACCGCTGATCGTGCGCTTGCTGGCTGCGCGCAGGTACAGGCTGGCGCGCGAGGCCGGGCTGTGCAGGTCGTGCCAGTGTCGGCTCATGCTCAGGCCCCCATCAGTGCTTGGCCGCACACCCGCAGCACCTGGCCGTTCACCGTCCCGGAGCCCGGCTGACTGAGCCAGGCGATGGCTTCGGCGACGTCCTGCGGGCGGCCACCCTGGCCCAGCGAACTCAGGCGCCGCCCGGCCTCGCGCAGGCCGATGGGCATGGCGGCTGTCATATGGGTTTCGATGAAGCCGGGGGCCACGGCATTGATACTGCCACCGCGCTCGGCGAGGCGGGGTGCCCAGGCTTGGGCCAAGCCGATCAGCCCGGCCTTGCTCGCGGCATAGTTGGCCTGCCCGCGGTTGCCGGCGATGCCACTGACCGAAGCCAGCAGGGTGATGCGGGCGTTTTCGCCCAGCGCGCCGTTGTCATACAGCGCCTGGGTCAATACTTGTGGTGCCTTGAGGTTGACTGCCATGACCGCGTCCCAGTATTCCGGGGTCATGTTGGCCAAGGTCTTGTCACGGGTGATACCGGCGTTGTGCACCACGATGTCGATGCCGTCAGGCAGGGCCGCGAGCAGTTGCGTTGCAGCATCGCTGGCGCAGATATCCAGTGCCAGCGCCTTGCCACCCAGGCGTGCAGCGAGGGCGTCGAGGTCCTGGCTGGCCTGCGGTACATCGAGCAGCAGCACATCGGCGCCATCCCGCGCCAGGGTTTCGGCAATGGCGGCGCCGATACCGCGGGCCGCACCCGTGACCAAAGCTCGGCGGCCGCTTAGTGGGCGGGTCCAGTCGCCTACCTGGCTGGAGCAGGCTTCCAGGCGCAGTACCTGGCCAGAAATGAAAGCACTCTTGGGCGAGAGGAAGAAGCGCAAGGCGCCTTCCAGCTGGTCTTCTGCACCGGGCGCGACATACAGCAGTTGGGCGGTCGCCCCATTGAGCAGTTCTTTGGCCAGCGAGCGGCTGAAGCCTTCGAGGGCCCGCTGGGCAACGCTGGCCAGCGGGTTTTCGAGGCTTTCCGGAGCACGCCCCAGCACCACGACATGGGCGCACGGGGCCAGGCTGCGTAGCAGTGGCTGGAAAAATTCGCGCAACTGCTTCAGCGCATCGCTGTCGGACAGATGGCTGGCATCGAACACCACGGCTTTGATTTTCGGCCCCAGCCCAGCCACCCAGGCTTCGGCCTGAAGGTTGTCGGCGTTGAAGCTGTAAAGCGCGTCGGTCAGGCGCGGGGCGATGGCTTCAACCTGGCCTGCCAGCGGCCCGCCACCCAGTACCAGGGCCCCTTCCACCGGGCGCAGGCGGCCGGCCTGCCAGCGCTCCAGCGACGCCGGGCGTGGCAGGCCAAGGGCATCCACGAGGCGGCGGCCGAGGTTGGAGTTGGCAAAACCGAGGTAGCGATCGCTCATGAGTGGGTCTCCGCAAAGGCAAGCTTGAAAGTGTGGACCAACTTTGTGGCCAGGTCGTTCGAATGCGGTAAAAACACCTAGGCTGTACGGATCAAATTGTTTCAGGAGGAACAAGCACATGCGTTCACCTCGCCGGGTCGCGATCCTGGGCGGCAACCGAATCCCCTTCGCCCGCTCCAATGGCGCCTACGCCACGGCCAGCAACCAGGCAATGCTCACGGTCGCCCTCGAAGGGCTGATCGAACGTTATCGCCTGCATGGGCTGCGGCTGGGGGAAGTGGTGGCTGGCGCGGTGCTCAAGCATTCACGTGACATGAACCTCACCCGTGAATGTGTGCTGGGTTCGCGCCTGTCGCCGCAGACCCCGGCCTATGACATCCAGCAAGCCTGCGGCACGGGGCTTGAGGCGGCGCTGCTGGTGGCCAACAAAATTGCCCTGGGGCAGATCGACTGCGGTATTGCCGGCGGCGTGGACACCACCTCCGATGCACCGATTGCCGTCAACGAAGGCCTGCGCCACATCCTGCTTCAGGCCAACCGTGGCAAAAGCCTGGGCGAGCGGCTCAAACCTTTGCTCAAACTGCGGCCGCACCACCTGAAACCCGAGTTGCCACGCAACGGTGAACCACGCACCGGGCTGTCGATGGGCGAGCATTGCGAGCGCATGGCCCAGGCCTGGCGCATTGGCCGTGCAGAGCAGGACGAGCTGGCGCTGCTCAGCCACCAGAAGCTGGCCACCGCGTATACCGAGGGTTGGCAGGATGACTTGCTGACGCCGTTTTTGTCGCTGACGCGGGACAACAACCTGCGCGCCGACTTGACCCTTGAGCAGTTGGCCAGGCTCAAGCCCGCCTTCGACCGCAGTGGCCAGGGCACGCTGACGGCGGGTAATTCCACGCCACTCACCGACGGGGCCTCGGTGGTGTTGCTGGGCACGGAGGAATGGGCTGCGCAGCAGGGGCTTCAGGTGCTGGCTTACCTGGTCGATGGCGAAACCGCTGCGGTGGATTTCGTCACCGGTCGCGAAGGGCTGTTGATGGCCCCGGTGTATGCCGTGCCACGCTTGCTGGCGCGCAATGGCCTGACCCTGCAGGACTTTGACTACTACGAGATCCACGAAGCCTTTGCCGCCCAGGTGCTGTGCACGCTCAAGGCCTGGGAAGATGCCGATTATTGCCGCGAGCGGTTGGGGCTGGATGCGCCACTTGGGGTGATTGACCGCAGCAAGCTCAACGTCAAGGGCAGCTCGCTGGCGGCCGGGCACCCCTTTGCGGCAACCGGGGGGCGGATATTGGCCAACCTGGCGAAACTGCTGGCGATGGCAGGGAAGGGGCGTGGGCTGATTTCGATCTGTGCGGCGGGTGGGCAGGGGGTGACTGTTATCGTCGAGCGATGACGCGGCTCCCACATGGGGGCTTTGCCTGACTTGATCTTGAGTCAGCTGTTAGGCTTGTCTGGTCAGAACTACAAGAAACCGCCATGCCGATCATCGGACATCCTCGCGCTATTCCTGCGCTGGACCACTTGCCCAGGCCCCTTTATGCACGTGCCGAAAGCCTCGGCGCCGGCTCCTGGACCACGCGCCATCAGCACGACTGGGTACAGTTTTCCTACGCCATCAGCGGCGTACTGGGGGTGTATACCCGAGATGGCAGCTACTTTGCCCCACCCCAGTGGGGAGTGTGGATCCCTGCCGATGCCGAGCACGAAGTGGTCACCTCGATGCAGGCCGAGATGCGCAGCCTGTATGTGCGCCGCGATGCCTGCCCATGGGCACCGGAGCAATGCCGTGTGCTGGAGGTGACGCCGCTGGCGCGCGAGCTGATCAAGCAGTTTTGCCTGTTGCCGGCGGACTATCCCGAGGGTGACAGCGCCGAGGCACGCCTGGTGGCGGTGCTGCTCGACCAGTTGCGCACCTTGCCCGAGGTCGGCTTTTCGCTGCCGCTGCCACGCCACCCTGGGTTGCTGGCGCTGTGCAATGGCTTGATCGCCGCACCGGACCAGCCGCAGACCTTGCAGCAATGGGCGCGGGAGCTGGGGTGTTCGGAGAAGACGCTGATGCGGCTGTTTCAGCGGGAGACCGGGTTGAGTTTTCGTAATTGGCGCCAGCGCATGCGGCTGTTGTCGTCGCTGGCGTTGCTGGAGGCTGGGGAGAATGTGACAGAGGCGGCGTTGGGGTGTGGGTATGACTCCACCTCGGCTTACATTGCGGCGTTCAAGCAGTTGTTTGGGGCTACCCCGGGCGAGTTGAAACTCTAGGTATTGTTTGCCTGTCCCGGCCCTATCGCCGGCAAGCCAGCTCCCACAGGACCCCGCTGCCCTTAGGGGCTGTGCAGTCTCTGTGGGAGCTGGCTTGCCGGCGATAGGGCCGGTACAGGCAATGCATCAATCAGGTGCGGAACCTGCGCACCAGCGAATCCAGCTCATTGGACAGCCCCGCCAGGCTCTCGGAGTCCTGGCGCGCCGCCTGGGCCAGGTCGGCCACCAACTGCGCATCCCCGTGGATCTGGCTGATGTGCCGGTTGATGTCCTCGGCCACTTGGTGCTGTTCCTCGGCCGCCGTGGCGATCTGCGTGTTCATGTCGCGGATCACATCCACCGACTCACGGATTTGCCCAAAGCTGTCGCGGGCCAGGCCGATACGGTTCACCGACTGCTGCGACACTTCCAGGCTGGCATGCATCTGATCGGCCACTTCGGCCGTGCGGCTGGCCAGGTTGCCCAGCAGGCCGTCGATTTCGGCCGTGGAGTCGGCAGTGCGCTTGGCCAAGGCCCGCACTTCGTCGGCCACCACGGCAAAACCGCGGCCCTGCTCACCGGCACGGGCGGCTTCGATGGCCGCGTTGAGGGCCAGCAGGTTGGTCTGTTCGGCAATCGAGCGGATGGTGCCGAGGATCGACTGGATGGCGTTGCTGTCACGCTCCAGCTGCTGGATCGACTGCGCGGATTGCTCGATTTCGTGGCTCAGGCGATCGACGCTTTGCACGGCGGCATCGATCTGCTGCTGGCCTTCGCGGGCTTGCTGCTGGCCGCTGTCGGCCGACTGCGCCGCCTGGCTGCACGAACGGGCCACCTCGTTGGCGGTGGCGACCATTTCGTGGAAGGCGGTGGACACCATGTCCACGGCTTCACGCTGGCGGCCTGCGGCCTCGGCCATGTCGCTGGAAACGCGGGTCGAGCTGCTGGAGGTGCTGAGGATCTTGCTGGCAGCAGCGCCGATGTGCTGGATCAGGCTGCGAATGGCGCCGAGGAACTGGTTGAACCAGCTGGCCAGTTGCGCGGTTTCGTCGCGGCCACGGATTTCCAGGTTGCGGGTCAGGTCACCCTCACCCTGGGCAATGTCTTCCAGGCCGTTGGTAACGCTGTTGATCGGGCGCACGATCAGCTTGGCGAAGGCTGCACCGACCACGGCGAACAGCGCGGCCAGCACCACAGCGATGCCGCCGATCAGCCAGGTCAGCCGGGTAGTGGTCTGCATCACTTCGCTTTGTTCGATCAGGCCGATGAACGTCCAGCCCAGTTGCTCGTCGGGGTAGACGTTGGCCATGTAGCGCACGCCATTGAGCTCGACCTCCACCAAACCTTTGCCGGCCTTGGCCAGCTCGGCATAACCGTCGCCAAAGCTCGCCAGTTGCTTGAAGTTGTGGCTGGCGTCGCGTGGGTCGACCATGACGTTGCCGTTGCTTTCCACCAGCATCAGGTAGCCGCTTTCACCCAGCTTGATCTGTTTGACGATCTCGGTCAGGCCCTTGAGCGAGACGTCGATGTTGACCACGCCACCGGGGTTGCCCAACTGGTTGGCCACAGCGCGCACGGTGCTGACCAGCACCGCGTCGTCGGCGGCCCAGTAGTAGGCGCCGGTACGCACGGTCTTGCCAGGGTTGGCCATGGCCAGTTGGTACCAGGGGCGGGTGCGTGGGTCGTAATTGACGAACTTCTGCCCGGCCGGCCAGCCCGTGTAGCCGCCGTCGTTCACCCCGTAGGACAGGTAGGCATAGGACGGATGCGAGTTGGCCAGACGGGTCATGAAGTCGAGGAGCTTACTGGCCTGCTCACCCAGTTCGTAGGACGGGGCGGCGCTCATGTACTTGTTCAGCTCGCTGCCGGTGGCGGCGACCATTGGCTGTGAAGCCATGTACTCGACGTTCTGGTTGATGCCCTGGAAGAAGATGTTCATCGCGTTGCTGACCTGGCGGATTTCCCGGCTGCTACCGTCGAGGAAACCGTCGCGGGCTTCGCCACGCAGGTTGAGGACCACCAGGGTGGCCACGAGGACGATGGGCAAGCCGGCGATGACCGCGAATGCCCAGGTCAATTTCTGTTTGATGCTCATCGACGCTCCCGGAATTTTTATTGTCGACCCACGAGGCAGGTAGCCAATACATCGGCAGCAATCCGGTTTTATGAAGCAAAACGCCTGTATTTATTGGATAAAGTCGCGATTGATGACTATTCGGTCGCGTTTGGACGCTTTTGGCATACCAAACGCTGGCGACCGATCAGTGACAGCAGCTTCCAGCAGAACCATTGGCCAGGTCCTTGAGGATCGGGCAGTCCGGTCGGTCGTCCCCCTGGCAATGCGAAACCAGTTCGCCAAGGGTGTCGCGCAGGCTCACCAGTTCCTCGATACGCCGGTTCAGCGCCTCGATGTGCTGCATGGCCAGCGCCTTCACATCGGCGCTGGCACGTTGGCGGTCCTGCCACAGGGTCAGCAGCTTGCCGACCTCTTCCAGGGAAAACCCCAGGTCGCGGGAGCGCTTGATGAAGGCCAGGCTGTGCAAGTCTTCTGGCTGGTACAGGCGATAGCCGCTGTCGCTGCGCGTGGCAGGCTTGAGCAGGCCGATGGATTCGTAATAACGGATCATCTTGGTGCTGAGCCCGCTGCGGCGGGCGGCCTGGCCGATGTTCATGGCGCCTCCTGGTGGGTGCTTGTGGGTTTCCACGCCTTGAGCCACAGCGCGTTGCTGACCACGCTGACGCTGGACAGGGCCATGGCGGCGCCGGCCAGTACCGGGTTGAGGTAACCCAGTGCGGCCAGCGGGATACCGATCAGGTTATAGATAAACGCCCAGAACAGGTTCTGGCGGATTTTGGCGTAGGTCTTGCGGCTGATTTCCAGGGCGGCCGGGACCAGGCGCGGGTCGCCACGCATCAGGGTGATGCCGGCGGCCTGCATGGCCACATCGGTACCGCCACCCATGGCAATGCCGATATCGGCGGCAGCCAGGGCCGGGGCATCGTTGATGCCATCGCCGACCATGGCGACCACGCCATCTTGCTTGAGTGCGGCCACGGTGGCGGCCTTGTCGGCTGGCAGCACTTCGGCATGCACATCGTCGATGCCCAGGGCGTCGGCTACCACTTTGGCGCTGCCACGGTTATCGCCGGTCAGCAGGTGGCTGCTGATGTGCTGCGCGTGCAGCGTATTTATGGCTTGCGCGGCGCCTGGCTTGAGGCTGTCACCAAAGGCGAACAGGCCCAGCACACGAGGTTGCGTGCCACGCTCGATCAGCCACGACAGGGTGCGCCCCTCGGCTTCCCAGGCCTGGGCCTTGGCGGCCAGGTCACCGGGTTGCAGGGTACTTTCGTCAAGCAGGCGGCGGTTACCCAGGGCCAGTTCGCGGCCCTCTACACGCCCGGCGATGCCGCGGCCGGTCAGCGACTGGCTGTCGGTAACGCTTGGCACGTCCAGCCCTTGTTCGGCGCAGGCTTCGAGCACCGCCTTGGCCAGTGGGTGCTCGCTGCCGCGCTGCAGGGCGCCGGCCAGGCGGTGCAGGTCGGCACTGTTGCCCACTTGCGCCTGGCTGTGGACCACCCGCGGGCTGCCGGAGGTCAGCGTGCCGGTCTTGTCGAAGACCACGCGATTGACCGCATGGGCACGCTCCAGGGCTTCGGCGTCCTTGATCAGGATACCGTGGCGGGCAGCAACGCCGGTGCCGGCCATGATTGCCGCAGGCGTGGCCAGGCCAAGGGCGCAGGGGCAGGCGATGACCAGCACGGCGACGGCGTTGATCAGTGCGGTTTCCAGTGGTGCGCCGGCCAGCCACCAGCCTATCAGGGTGATCAGGGCCAGTACCAGCACAGCCGGGACGAACACCTGGCTGACCCGGTCGACCAGCTTCTGGATCGGCGCCTTGGCGGCCTGGGCGTCCTCGACCAGGCGGATGATACGGGCCAGCACGGTTTCGGTGCCCAGCGCCTGGGTGCGCACCAGCAACCGGCCTTCGCCATTGATGGCACCACCGGTGACGCTGTCGCCGGGTTGCTTGGGCACCGGCAGGCTCTCGCCGCTGATCAGGGCTTCATCGGCATGGCTGCTACCGTCTTCGACCACACCATCGACCGGGAAACGCTCGCCGGGCTTGACCAGCACCAGGTCGCCAAGACGCAACTGGGCGATGGCCACGTCTTCCTCCTGGCCGTCGACTACACGCATGGCGCGTTCCGGGCGCAGTGCCTCAAGGGCACGAATGGCGCTGGCGGTCTGGCGCTTGGCGCGGCTTTCCAGGTACTTGCCCAGCAACACCAGGGCAATCACCACGGCCGAGGCTTCAAAGTACAGGTGTGGGGCCATCCCGGCGGGGGCCTGCGCCCATTGGTACAGGCTCAAGCCATAGCCAGCGCTGGTGCCCAGGGCCACCAGCAGGTCCATGTTGCCGGCACCGGCGCGCACGGCTTTCCAGGCGGCTACGTAGAAGCGGGCGCCAAGAATGAACTGCACAGGCGTGGCCAGCAGGAACTGCGCCCATGCGGGCAGCATCCAGTGCAGGCCGAACGGCTGCACCAGCATAGGCAATACCAGCGGCAAGGCCAGCAGCAAGGCTGCACCGACCGCCAGGCGTTCATTGCGCAGGCGGCGCTGGGCAGCGCTTTGGTCGTCCTTGGTCGTTTGCGGCAGGCTGGCGTTGTAGCCGGCCTTGTGCACGGCGTCGATCAGCAGGTTGTCGTCGAGGGCCGCCAGCACTTGGAGGTGCGCGCGTTCGCTGGCCAGATTGACGCTGACCTGCTCGACCCCGGGCAGCTTGCCCAAGGCGCGCTCTACGCGGCCGACGCAACTGGCGCAGGTCATGCCGCCAATCTGCAGTTCGACGGTACGGGTGGGCACACCGTAGCCGGCTTCGCGCACGGCATCGACCAGGGCGGGCAGGCTGTTGGCCGGGGCCTGGACCCGGGCCTGTTCGGTGGCGAGGTTGACGCTGACCTGTTCAGCGCCGGTGACCTTGCGCAGGGCGCGCTCGACCCGGCCGGCACAGCTGGCGCAGGTCATGCCGGAGATCGGCAGGTCATACGTGGTGGATGCGGGCATGGCTCTCCTCCTTGGACAGGCCTCCAGCATCAACCTTGCCATGCAGGTAAGGTCAATAGCCCAGGCCGGCTCGCTTCAACTCCAGCCCATATTGCCCCATGGCGATGCGGTATTTGTTGATCTGGCCCGCCTGCAGGTTCAAACGGGTGCTGCGTTGGTCTTCGATGCCCGCTGCGCAGCCTGGCATCTGCCCGGGCAGCAGGCGCAGGCGCACATCCACCGGGCCGGGCGGCAGGTTGAACGAGGTGGATTGCTCCTGGAACACACGCCCGGAAAGCTGATCGTTGAGGTAGACACCGATTTCGCAGTTGGTGGCTACTTCCAGGCGTTCCCGGGAAATGATCAGTACGCTGTAGTCCGAGTTGCCCTCGGCGCTGGCCGGTGGCACCGCAGCCAGCGTGCTTAACAGCCCGACGACGCCCAATGCTGCCCTGAACATGAAAAGTCTCCTGCTTGCCTGATCGTCAAACGCGAAGCTTGGCCGACGCGGGCGCGGATTTCCACCCCGGGTGTTGTTGGCAGGGCTTGACCTTGCCCCGATGGCAAGCTTGAGACTCGTTGAAAACCTGAAGGAGGCAACCCCCATGCAAGTGTTCAATGTACAAGGCATGACCTGTGGCCATTGCGTGAAAGCCGTGACCCGGGCAGTGCAGGAGCAGGATGCGGCGGCCAAGGTCGAGATCGACCTGGCAGCGAAGCAGGTACGGGTGCAGAGTGAGCTGGCGCAGGAGCAGATCCTTACCGCCATTCGCGATGAGGGTTACCAGGCCGAGCTTGCCTGAAGACTTGGCAGTGCACCTGTGGGAGCGGCCCATCGCGACGCAAGGCCGCTCCTACAGGGATCGCGTTAGCCCCTGTGATTGTTGCAAATGTTTTCATACCGATAGGGTCCACAGCAGGTAGAATTACTCACTTGCTTAGCCTGCTATGGATTCCTGATGAACCTGCGAATGGTGCTCATCCTGGGCGCACTCAGTGCGTTCGGGCCCTTGGCGATCGACTTCTACCTGCCCGCCTTCCCGGCCATGGCGCAGGCGTTCGCCACCGATGAAAAACACATCCAGGCCACGTTGGCCGCCTACTTCCTGGGCCTGTCCATCGGCCAGTTGGCCTATGGGCCGGTAGCCGACCGCTTTGGCCGGCGCAAACCGCTGATGTTCGGGGTGACCCTGTTCACCCTTGCGTCGCTGGCCTGTGCCTATGCCCCCAACCTCGACACCCTGGTGCTGGCGCGTTTCGTCCAGGCGCTGGGTGGTTGTGCCGGCATGGTGCTGTCGCGGGCCATTGTCAGTGACAAGTGCGACCCGGTGGCTTCGGCCAAAGTGTTTTCGCAACTGATGCTGGTCATGGGCCTGGCGCCGATCCTGGCACCGATGCTGGGCGGGGTGCTGGTGAACCTGGCAGGCTGGCAGTCGATTTTCCTGGCTTTGAGCCTGTTCAGTGCCGGCTGCCTGTTGGCAGTCAGCCTTGGCCTGCCGGAAAGCCTGCCTGCACACATGCCGCGCCAGCCGCTGTCTGGTGCTTTGCGCCAGTACCTGCGGTTGCTTGCTGACCGAGTGTTTCTTGGTCATGCCTTGACCGGCGGTATCGCCATTGCTGGCATGTTTGCCTACATCGCCGGTTCGCCTTTCGTATTCATCAAGCTCTATGACGTGCCGGCCGAGCACTACGGCTGGCTGTTCGGTACCAATGCTGCCGGCTTTATTCTGGTGGCACAGGTAAATGCACGTTTGTTGGCCAAACGTGGGCCCGCGTTCCTGCTGGCGCGGGGGGTGTGGGTGTACCTGGCGGCAGGCCTGGTGTTGCTGGGTGTAGCGGCATTGCAGCCGGCACAGCTGTGGCCGCTGCTGGTACCGCTGTTCATCTGCATCGCCAGCCTGGGTTGCATCATCCCCAACGCCTCTGCCTGCGCCATGAGTGGGCAGGGCGCACGGGCTGGCAGCGCCTCGGCACTGATGGGCTGCCTGCAGTTCAGCGTTGCCGCAGGGGCGGCGGCACTGGTCGGCCTGCTGCATGATGGCAGTGCGGTACCGATGGCGCTGGTGATCAGCTTGTGCGGTGCACTGGCGGTCAGTGTCGCGCTGCTGACCCGACGCTTGCAGGCCAGGCGTCCCGCATAAGCGGGTGAGGTGCCTGCAGGCGGGTTTCCAGCGTGGCGACGAAGGCCCGCGCCTCGGCCTCGCTGCGGAAACTGACCACGTGTTGATCGAGCTGGACCTGCCAGGGGCAGGCGGGGTTCCGGCTCGATGCACTGACGACAATTTTCATCGCGGCATACCTCCAGATGGGGGGAGCCGCTCAAGTGTAGCGCTGCTCGTCGTGCCTGCCACGAGCCGTATCAGTGTCCTGACTGACGGTCGACAGGCGCATATTCCATAGCGTGTTCCCTGCTTTGGGCGTAACGCCCGCAAACCTGAAGAACCTTCGCTTCGTGTCGCGCTATTTGTGGAACATGGCTGTGGGCCGTATCTGAAATTGCAGCAAGTCTTTTTTCATCAAGATATTTCCACGCCAACGTCAGCGTGTATCAGAGCTTTGGCTGACTAGGTTCTGGAGTATTTCCGAGGTCGCGTCACTGCTTGCCAAGGGTAGGCATACCCAGTGGCTTTTCGCCGTTGGTACGTCGGCAGGTAGACGTCTGAACGGCGTTTCCTGCGGCTTATACTGGCGACTCAGGCCAGTGACAGCGAGAGGTGCTTCCCTGCCAGGGTTGGCCATCGCATCCACAGTGAACTTGCAGGGAGTTACAGGGACATGAACGCAGCCAGCAGTATCAGCCAGATTGCCAGCCTGATGGCTGACCCCAAGCGCAGTGCCATGTTGTGGGCATTGATCGACGGCACGCCACGGCTGGCCAATGAGCTCGCGATAATGACCGGCCTGACTTCGTCATCGGCCTGTGCGCACCTTTCGTTGCTGTCGTCGGCCGGTTTGCTCAGGCATGAAGCCAGGGGCCGCAAACGCTATTTCCGTCTGGCGACACCGCAGGTCGGGGCCGCCGTGGAGGCCCTGGCAAGTGTTCAGCTGGAGAGCGCCAGGGGGGAGCGGGCCAGGGCGCCGGTATCACCACTGCCCATGTCGATGCGCCGGGCGCGCCGTTGTGGCGATCACCTGGGCGGGGAGCCTGGCCAGTGAGTTGTATCATCGCCTGGTGGTGGCCGGTTGGCTGGAGGGCAGCGGCCGACAGTTGATGGTAAGTGATGAGGGGCGGGCGCAGTTGGCTGCGGTCGGGGTCTACATCGATGCTCTGGCGCCACACCAGCAACGGGGTTGCGTAATTTGCCGTTGTACCGAGTGGAACGACCAGGCACCGCACCTGGGCGGTGTGCTGGGCCAGGCCTTGTTCAGGCTGTTCCTGCAATCTGGCTGGATGCGCGAGGCCGAAGACACGCGGGCATTGCATATCTCGGCGCTGGGTATCCAGCAGATCAATCGCATTGCCCGCGTGGCGACGTTGCAGGTTGGCTAGACCAGCCGAGCATCCAGGCTGTTCTGCGCCAGGCGACGGGCCTGGTCTTCGGTCATGCCCAGATGGGTGTGCAGGGCGTGGAAGTTTTCTGTCACGTAGCCGCCGAAGTAGGCCGGGTCGTCCGAGTTGACTGTAACTTTCACGCCGCGTTCGAGCATGTCCAGGATGTTGTGCTGGCTCATATGGTCGAACACGCAAAGCTTGGTGTTTGACAGCGGGCACACCGTGAGCGGGATCTGCTCATCGATGATGCGTTGCATCAGGCGCTCGTCTTCGATGGCGCGTACACCATGGTCGATACGCTTGATTTGCAGCAGGTCCAGCGCTTCCCAGATGTATTCGGGCGGGCCTTCTTCGCCAGCATGGGCAACGGCAACAAAGCCTTCGCTGCGGGCGCGGTCGAACACGCGCTGAAACTTGCTCGGTGGGTGGCCCATTTCCGAGCTCGTCCAGGCCAACGGCGATGAACGCGTCGCGGAACGGCAGGGCCTGGTCGAGGGTTTTTTGCGCTTCCTCTTCGCTGAGGTGGCGCAGGAAGCTGAGGATCAGGCCACTGCTGATGCCCAGTTGCTTACGGCCATCCTTCAGCGCCTGGTTGATGCCATTGAGCACCACTTCGAAAGGGATGCCGCGGTCGGTGTGGGTTTGCGGGTCAAAGAACGGTTCGGTGTGGATAACGTTCTGGGCTTTGCAGCGTTGCAGGTAGGCCCAGGTCAGGTCGTAAAAGTCCTGCTCGGTACGCAACACATCCGCGCCCTGGTAATACAGGTCGAGGAACTCCTGCAGGTTGTTGAAGGCATAGGCGCCGCGCAGGGTCTCTACATCAGCCCAAGGCAGGGCAATCTTGTTGCGCTCGGCCAGGGCGAACAGCAACTCGGGCTCCAGCGAGCCTTCCAGGTGCAGGTGCAGTTCGGCCTTGGGCAGGGCGTTCAACCAGTCATACATAGTGGTGCATCTCAATCAGGTACGGTTGCCGCCATTCTACAGGGCCTGGCCGGGCATTGCGCCCGGCCAGGCTGCGACTCGGTGAATCACCAGACCAAGGGCTCACCCTTGTAGTTGATGAAGCGCAGGCCGCCGTTACCGCTTTGGGCATTGATCTGGTCGAGCATGCCACGGGTGCTGGTGAGCACGTCGATTTCGGCGTTTTCGCCACCCATGTCGGTTTTCACCCAGCCTGGGTGCATGGCCAGCACGCACAGGTCGGGGCGCTGTTGTTCGACCACGAAGCTATTGATCATCGAGTTCAACGCCGCCTTGCTGGCCTTGTACAGGCAAATTTCGCCACCGTCGGGGATGGTCACGCTGCCCAGGATCGAGCTCATGAACGCCAGTACGCCGCTGCCCTCGCGTACCTGGCCGACCAGACGACGGGCTACGCGGATCGGCGCCACGGCATTGGTCATGAACAGGTCGCCGATGTCTTTGTTTTGCACCGTCTCCAGGTCTTGCGGCAGGGGGCCCATGACGCCGGCATTGATGAACACCAGGTCGAACACCTGGCCTTGCAGGCGTTGCTTCAGGCCGTCGAGCTGGGCGGTGTCGTTCATCTCCAGCTGTTCGATGCGCACGCCGGGCACGGCCGCCAGGGCGCCGGGTTGCTGCGGGTTGCGCACGGTGGCGGTAATGCTCCAGCCGTCTTCGTTCAGGCGCTGCACCAGGCCCAGGCCAAGCCCGCGAGAAGCGCCGATGATGAGGGCAGTTCTTGAATTAGCCATAGGAACATTCCTTTATCGGTGTAGGAAAAAGGAATTGAGCATACGTCACGGTGGGTACACGTGCTCGTTTTGTGGCTGGTTAAAAAATGATCATATGTGTTTGGGGCTTGTGGGGCCGGGCGCTTCGCCTGTTGGCGCACGGGTTATCCACAAGCTGATCCACAGTTATTGTGCGCAAGCCTAGGACGACGCGGCCGGTCCCGGCTGGCTGCATGTTGGGGATAACTCGTGAGCTTTCAGCAGTTTGCGGCTGTCATCAAACAGTGATCAAAATATGATCAAAGCTCTGTAAGCCTTGAAAACATTAGCCTGCAAGGGACTGCCCCAAGCTTATCCACAGGCGGGCCCACAGTAGTTGTGGGCAATGTTCAGCGTGCTTCGAGCAAGATGCGCCCGCGGCTCAGGTCGGCCAGTTGCTGCTGCAGTGGCATCAGGTGGGCGTCACCGAGCGCAATCAGCAGGTCTACGCCGTTGGCGGTGAACTGTTCATCCAGTACCAGGCCGTCAACCTCCGCCAGGCGCAGTTTCACCAGTGCCAGTTCGCTGAAACTGCAACTGCAGGTGAATTCGCTGCGCTGCACCAGCAGCCGCTTGGGCGCCTGTTGCAGGCACTTGTTGGCGCCGCCGCCATAGGCCCTGGCCAGGCCGCCTGTACCCAGTTGGATACCGCCGTACCAGCGGATCACCAGCACCACGACCTGGTCGCAGTCCTGCGCTTCGATGGCTGCCAGGATCGGCCGGCCTGCGGTGCCGCCGGGTTCGCCGTCATCGTTGCTGCGGTACTGCGCGCCGAGCTTCCAGGCCCAGCAGTTGTGGGTGGCGGCCAGGTCGCTGTGGCGTTCAATGAAACTCATCGCGTCGGCGGCACTGCTGATCGGCCCGGCGAGGGTGATGAAGCGGCTTTTGCGGATGTCCTCGCGGTATTCGCAGAGGTCGAGCAGGGTAGAAGGCATAAATGACGGTTACACAGCCGGCTTGATGCCGCAGCCCTTCAGAATGATGTGGATAAGGTTGTTACTTGCGTCTTCCATGTCCTGCTTGGTCAGGCGGCTGCGGCCGGTAACCTGGCAGATCTGGGTGGCAAAGTCGGCGTAGTGCTGGGTGCTGCCCCAGAGCAGGAATATCAGGTGCACCGGGTCTACCGGGTCCATCTTGCCGGCTTCGATCCAGGCCTGGAAAACGGCAGCGCGGCCACGGAACCACTCGCGGTAGTCGGCACTGAAGTATTCGGTCAGGCAGGTGCCACCGCTGATCACTTCCATGGCGAAAATCCGCGAGGCCTGCGGGTTGCGCCGCGAGAACTCCATCTTGGTGCGGATGTACTGGCTCAGGGCTTCACCGGGGTCGTCCTCGACGCTCAAGGCGTTGAAGGTGCTGTCCCACAACTCGATGATGTTGCTGAGCACTGCAATGTACAGGCCCAGCTTGTTGGTGAAGTAGTAATGCAGGTTGGCCTTGGGCAATCCTGCCTTGAGGGCGATGGTGTTCATGCTGGTGCCCTTGAAACCATGGCGGGCGAACTCGTCTTCGGCGGCCTGGATGATGGCCTGCTCGTTCTTCTGGCGGATACGGCCCGCGGGCTTGCCCGAGGCGGAGAGGCGGTGCGCAGGGACTTCTAGGGTCATGGACGATTCCGTACGGGGCAGTGGCTGCGGCTGTCGGACAAGATTACCTGCCTGTGCCGAAGTGACAAGCGTTTGCGGCAGAGACTGGCATCAACGTGTCGCAGCCAGGCTGTCGAGGAAGCTTTCCAGCACCAGGTTCGGCCGCCGGCCCTTGCGGGTTACCCAGCTCAGGCTCAGGTCATAGAAGCGCTGTTGGGGCTTGAGGGCGCGCAAGCGGCCTTGTTGCACCCAGAACATGGCGTAGTGGTCGGGCAAGTAGCCGATGTAGCGCCCGGTGAGGATAAGAAATGCCATGCCTTCGCGGTCCGAAGCACTGGCCGTGCAGTTCAGCGCCTGGTAATGGGCCTGGATGTCGGCTGGCAGGCGAAAGGTGGGGGTGATGGCTTCCTGGCTGTTGAGGCGGTCGTCGTCCACCTGCTGGTCATCGGCATAGAACAGCGGATGGCCAACGGCGCAGTACAGCAGTGAACGTTCGCTGTACAACGGCTGGTACTCAAGGCCCGACAGCGGGCTTGTCTGAGGTACCACACCAACATGCAGGCTGCCGTCGAGCACGCCGTGTTCCACCTGGCTGGGGGCGATCATGCGGATCTGGATACGCACATCGGGCCCGCGGTCCTTGAGTTCGGCCAGGGCATGTGTAATGCGCATGTGGGGCAGGGTGACCAGGTTGTCGGTCAGGCCAATGTTCAATTCGCCACGCAAGTGCTGGTGCAGGCCATTGACCTCCGTGCGGAAGCTTTCCAGGGCACTGAGCAGTTGCAATGCCGAATGGTAGACCTCGCGGCCTTCCTCGGTCAGCGAGAAGCCGGCGCGGCCGCGCTGGCAAAGGCGCAGGCCAAGGCGTTGTTCGAGGTCGTTCATCTGCTGGCTGATGGCCGAGCGGCCAATGCCCAGCACGTTCTCGGCTGCCGAGAAGCCACCGCACTCGACGACGCTGCGGTAGATCTTCAGCAGGCGAATGTCGAAATCGCTGACTTGGGCGAGTGGATCGGGGCGTCGGCTCATCAGTTTAGTCACGGCCTGTCTGAAGATTAGAAATGTTGGCTTTTTCAGACTTTATCGCCGTGCCAATTTAGCTGCAACAACATACATCGTTGCCTAATCGTCTTTCGAGGAACCGCCGATGAACATGCCCGAAACCGCTACCGCCGGTATCGCCAGCCAGCTAAAGCTGGATGCCCACTGGATGCCGTACACCGCCAACCGCAACTTCCACCGCGACCCACGGTTGATCGTGGCGGCCGAAGGCAACTACCTGGTCGATGACCAAGGGCGCAAGATCTTTGATGCCCTGTCTGGCCTGTGGACCTGCGGCGCCGGGCACACCCGCAAGGAAATTACCGACGCGGTGACCCGCCAGCTGGGTACCTTGGACTATTCCCCTGCGTTCCAGTTCGGCCACCCGCTGTCGTTCCAGCTGGCGGAAAAAATTGCCGATCTGGTGCCAGGCAATCTGAACCACGTCTTCTATACCAACTCCGGTTCCGAGTGCGCCGACACTGCGCTGAAAATGGTGCGTGCCTACTGGCGCCTTAAAGGCCAGGCGACCAAGACCAAGATCATCGGCCGTGCCCGTGGTTACCATGGCGTGAACATCGCCGGTACCAGCCTGGGTGGCGTGAACGGTAACCGCAAGATGTTTGGTCAGCTGCTGGATGTCGACCACCTGCCTCACACCGTGCTGCCGGTAAACGCTTTCTCCAAGGGCATGCCGGAGGAGGGTGGTATTGCCCTGGCTGACGAAATGCTCAAGCTGATCGAGCTGCACGATGCCTCCAACATCGCTGCGGTGATTGTCGAGCCGCTGGCCGGTTCGGCCGGTGTACTGCCGCCGCCGAAGGGTTACCTGAAGCGCCTGCGTGAAATCTGCACCCAGCACAACATCTTGCTGATCTTCGACGAAGTGATCACCGGCTTCGGCCGCATGGGCGCGATGACGGGTGCCGAAGCCTTCGGCGTTACCCCGGACCTGATGTGCATCGCCAAGCAGGTTACCAACGGCGCCATCCCGATGGGCGCGGTGATTGCCAGCAGCGAGATCTACCAGACCTTCATGAACCAGCCGACGCCGGAATACGCCGTGGAATTCCCGCACGGCTACACCTATTCGGCCCACCCGGTCGCCTGTGCTGCCGGTATTGCCGCGCTGGACCTGCTGCAGAAGGAAAACCTTGTACAGTCTGCCGCCGAGCTGGCGCCGCACTTCGAGAAGCTGCTGCACGGCGTGAAGGGCACCAAAAACGTCGTGGATATCCGTAACTACGGCTTGGCCGGCGCCATCCAGATCGCCGCCCGTGACGGTGATGCCATCGTCCGCCCGTACGAAGTGGCGATGAAGTTGTGGAAGGCAGGCTTCTATGTACGCTTCGGTGGCGACACCCTGCAATTCGGCCCTACGTTCAACACCACGCCGCAGGAACTGGATCGCCTGTTCGACGCCGTCGGCGAAAACCTGAACCTGATCGACTGATCTTTCCGATTTCGATGCCAGGCGCGTGCATATAGATAGCGCGCCTGCTTCTACCTTCCATATCTGGAGTTTTGCATGAGCATTGTTCAGCACCTGATCCATGGCGAGCTGGTTACCAAGGGTGAGCGCACCGCCGATGTCTTCAACCCGTCCACCGGCCAGGCTGTACGCAAGGTCGAGCTGGCCAGTCGCGCGACCGTGCAGGAAGCGATCGACTCCGCCAAGGCGGCCTTCCCGGCCTGGCGCAACACCCCGCCGGCCAAGCGCGCCCAGGTAATGTTCCGCTTCAAGCAATTGCTGGAGCAGAACGAAGCCAAGATTTCGCAGATGATCAGCGAAGAGCATGGCAAGACCCTGGAAGACGCCGCTGGCGAACTGAAGCGCGGCATCGAGAACGTCGAGTTCGCCTGCGCAGCGCCAGAAGTGTTGAAGGGCGAGTACAGCCGCAACGTCGGCCCGAACATCGATGCCTGGTCCGACTTCCAGCCGCTGGGCGTGGTCGCTGGCATTACCCCGTTCAACTTCCCGGCCATGGTGCCGCTGTGGATGTACCCGCTGGCCATCGCCTGCGGCAACGCTTTCATTCTCAAACCTTCCGAGCGTGACCCGAGCTCGACCCTGTACATCGCCCAGCTGCTGCTGGAAGCCGGCCTGCCGAAGGGCATCCTCAACGTAGTGCACGGTGACAAGGAAGCGGTGGATGCGCTGATCGAAGCGCCAGAGGTAAAAGCACTGAGCTTCGTGGGTTCGACGCCGATCGCCGAGTACATCTATGCCGAAGGCACCAAACGCGGCAAGCGCGTGCAAGCCTTGGGTGGTGCGAAGAACCACGCAGTGCTGATGCCGGATGCTGACCTGGACAACGCCGTCAGCGCACTGATGGGCGCGGCCTACGGTTCGTGCGGCGAGCGCTGCATGGCTATTTCGGTGGCGGTATGCGTGGGCGACCAGGTGGCAGATGCGCTGATTGCCAAGCTGGAACCCCAGATCAAGGCACTGAAGATTGGTGCCGGCACCTCGTGCGGCCTGGACATGGGCCCGCTGGTTACTGCTGCTGCCCGTGACAAGGTAGTGGGTTACATCGATGATGGTGTTGCTGCTGGCGCCAAGCTGGTGGTGGATGGCCGTGGCTTCCGTGTGGCGGGTAATGAAGATGGCTACTTCGTGGGTGGCACCCTGTTCGACAAGGTGACCCCGGAGATGCGCATTTATAAAGAAGAGATCTTCGGCCCGGTGTTGTGCGTGGTGCGTGTGAACAGCCTGGAGCAGGCCATGCAGCTGATCAATGATCACGAGTACGGCAACGGTACCTGCATCTTCACCCGTGACGGTGAAGCGGCACGTCTGTTCTGCGACGAGATCGAAGTGGGCATGGTAGGTGTGAACGTGCCGCTGCCGGTGCCGGTGGCTTATCACAGCTTTGGTGGCTGGAAGCGTTCGCTGTTCGGTGACCTGCATGCCTATGGCCCGGACGGAGTGCGCTTCTATACCCGTCGCAAGGCGATTACCCAGCGCTGGCCGCAGCGTGCCAGCCATGAAGCCTCGCAGTTTGCATTCCCTAGCCTTTAAGGCAGGTAACTAAAACGGGGAGGCCGGTAGGCCTCCCCGTTTTGTTTTTCAGCGATATTAAAGTTTCTTGAAATTAAAGGTTGACGGGGTTTCGAATCCCCTTATAATGCGCCCCACTTCCAGCGACATCGGAACGACAAACTCCTTGAGATTCAATGAGTTAGGTGGTTAAGATGGTGTTGAAAGGGCTACGATCGAATGATCGCAAGCGGTTGAAATGGTGGTTGACAGCGCTTCTAAACGCTGTATGATTCGCCTCCCGCTACGAGAGATCGCAGCGAGCCAAGTGTTTGAAGCTAAACGAGTTTCTCGGAAAAACTTCAAAATAAACGCTTGACAGGCTCTGAGGAAAGCGTAGAATGCGCGCCTCGGTTGAGACGAAAAGCTCTTAACCAAACGCTCTTTAACAAATTGAATCAAGCAATTCGTGTGGGTGCTTGTGAGTACGGACTGATAGTCAAAAAGATTATCAGCATCACAAGTGGCCATGCGAGAAATCACATAGTCATTTGAGATTGCTGAGCCAAGTTTAGGGTTTCTTAAAAACCCAAGCAGTATTGAACTGAAGAGTTTGATCATGGCTCAGATTGAACGCTGGCGGCAGGCCTAACACATGCAAGTCGAGCGGATGAGAAGAGCTTGCTCTTCGATTCAGCGGCGGACGGGTGAGTAATGCCTAGGAATCTGCCTGGTAGTGGGGGACAACGTTTCGAAAGGAACGCTAATACCGCATACGTCCTACGGGAGAAAGCAGGGGACCTTCGGGCCTTGCGCTATCAGATGAGCCTAGGTCGGATTAGCTAGTTGGTGAGGTAATGGCTCACCAAGGCGACGATCCGTAACTGGTCTGAGAGGATGATCAGTCACACTGGAACTGAGACACGGTCCAGACTCCTACGGGAGGCAGCAGTGGGGAATATTGGACAATGGGCGAAAGCCTGATCCAGCCATGCCGCGTGTGTGAAGAAGGTCTTCGGATTGTAAAGCACTTTAAGTTGGGAGGAAGGGCAGTAAGCTAATACCTTGCTGTTTTGACGTTACCGACAGAATAAGCACCGGCTAACTCTGTGCCAGCAGCCGCGGTAATACAGAGGGTGCAAGCGTTAATCGGAATTACTGGGCGTAAAGCGCGCGTAGGTGGTTTGTTAAGTTGGATGTGAAAGCCCCGGGCTCAACCTGGGAACTGCATCCAAAACTGGCAAGCTAGAGTACGGTAGAGGGTGGTGGAATTTCCTGTGTAGCGGTGAAATGCGTAGATATAGGAAGGAACACCAGTGGCGAAGGCGACCACCTGGACTGATACTGACACTGAGGTGCGAAAGCGTGGGGAGCAAACAGGATTAGATACCCTGGTAGTCCACGCCGTAAACGATGTCAACTAGCCGTTGGAATCCTTGAGATTTTAGTGGCGCAGCTAACGCATTAAGTTGACCGCCTGGGGAGTACGGCCGCAAGGTTAAAACTCAAATGAATTGACGGGGGCCCGCACAAGCGGTGGAGCATGTGGTTTAATTCGAAGCAACGCGAAGAACCTTACCAGGCCTTGACATGCAGAGAACTTTCCAGAGATGGATTGGTGCCTTCGGGAACTCTGACACAGGTGCTGCATGGCTGTCGTCAGCTCGTGTCGTGAGATGTTGGGTTAAGTCCCGTAACGAGCGCAACCCTTGTCCTTAGTTACCAGCACGTAATGGTGGGCACTCTAAGGAGACTGCCGGTGACAAACCGGAGGAAGGTGGGGATGACGTCAAGTCATCATGGCCCTTACGGCCTGGGCTACACACGTGCTACAATGGTCGGTACAGAGGGTTGCCAAGCCGCGAGGTGGAGCTAATCTCACAAAACCGATCGTAGTCCGGATCGCAGTCTGCAACTCGACTGCGTGAAGTCGGAATCGCTAGTAATCGCGAATCAGAATGTCGCGGTGAATACGTTCCCGGGCCTTGTACACACCGCCCGTCACACCATGGGAGTGGGTTGCACCAGAAGTAGCTAGTCTAACCTTCGGGAGGACGGTTACCACGGTGTGATTCATGACTGGGGTGAAGTCGTAACAAGGTAGCCGTAGGGGAACCTGCGGCTGGATCACCTCCTTAATCGACGACATCAGCCTACTGATGAGCTCCCACACGAATTGCTTGATTCATTGTCGAAGACGATCAAGACCCTATATAGGTCTGTAGCTCAGTTGGTTAGAGCGCACCCCTGATAAGGGTGAGGTCGGCAGTTCAAATCTGCCCAGACCTACCAATATGCGGGGCCATAGCTCAGCTGGGAGAGCGCCTGCCTTGCACGCAGGAGGTCAGCGGTTCGATCCCGCTTGGCTCCACCACTTTCGCTGTACGCAGTAACTCGTCAGAACTTAGAAATGAACATTCGTTGATGAATGTTGATTTCTGACTTTTGTCAGATCGTTCTTTAAAAATTCGGATATGTGATAGAAATAGACTGAACACCAGTTTCACTGCTGGTGGATCAGGCTAAGGTAAAATTTGTGAGTTCTGCTCGAAAGAGCGACGTGCGAATTTTCGGCGAATGTCGTCTTCACAGTATAACCAGATTGCTTGGGGTTATATGGTCAAGTGAAGAAGCGCATACGGTGGATGCCTTGGCAGTCAGAGGCGATGAAAGACGTGGTAGCCTGCGATAAGCTTTGGGGAGTCGGCAAACAGACTGTGATCCAGAGATCTCTGAATGGGGGAACCCAGCCAGCATAAGCTGGTTATCTTGTACTGAATACATAGGTGCAAGAGGCGAACCAGGGGAACTGAAACATCTAAGTACCCTGAGGAAAAGAAATCAACCGAGATTCCCTTAGTAGTGGCGAGCGAACGGGGACCAGCCCTTAAGTTGGTTTGAGATTAGTGGAACGCTCTGGAAAGTGCGGCCATAGTGGGTGATAGCCCCGTACACGAAAATCTCTTATCAATGAAATCGAGTAGGACGGAGCACGAGAAACTTTGTCTGAATATGGGGGGACCATCCTCCAAGGCTAAATACTACTGACTGACCGATAGTGAACTAGTACCGTGAGGGAAAGGCGAAAAGAACCCCGGAGAGGGGAGTGAAATAGATCCTGAAACCGTATGCGTACAAGCAGTGGGAGCCTACTTTGTTAGGTGACTGCGTACCTTTTGTATAATGGGTCAGCGACTTATATTCAGTGGCGAGCTTAACCGAATAGGGGAGGCGTAGCGAAAGCGAGTCTTAATAGGGCGTTTAGTCGCTGGGTATAGACCCGAAACCGGGCGATCTATCCATGGGCAGGTTGAAGGTTAGGTAACACTGACTGGAGGACCGAACCGACTACCGTTGAAAAGTTAGCGGATGACCTGTGGATCGGAGTGAAAGGCTAATCAAGCTCGGAGATAGCTGGTTCTCCTCGAAAGCTATTTAGGTAGCGCCTCATGTATCACTGTAGGGGGTAGAGCACTGTTTCGGCTAGGGGGTCATCCCGACTTACCAAACCGATGCAAACTCCGAATACCTACAAGTGCCGAGCATGGGAGACACACGGCGGGTGCTAACGTCCGTCGTGAAAAGGGAAACAACCCAGACCGTCAGCTAAGGTCCCAAAGTCATGGTTAAGTGGGAAACGATGTGGGAAGGCTTAGACAGCTAGGAGGTTGGCTTAGAAGCAGCCACCCTTTAAAGAAAGCGTAATAGCTCACTAGTCGAGTCGGCCTGCGCGGAAGATGTAACGGGGCTCAAACCATGCACCGAAGCTACGGGTATCATCTTATGATGATGCGGTAGAGGAGCGTTCTGTAAGCCTGTGAAGGTGAGTTGAGAAGCTTGCTGGAGGTATCAGAAGTGCGAATGCTGACATGAGTAACGACAATGCGAGTGAAAAACTCGCACGCCGAAAGACCAAGGTTTCCTGCGCAACGTTAATCGACGCAGGGTTAGTCGGTCCCTAAGGCGAGGCTGAAAAGCGTAGTCGATGGAAAACAGGTTAATATTCCTGTACTTCCAGTTATTGCGATGGAGGGACGGAGAAGGTTAGGCCAGCCTGGCGTTGGTTGTCCAGGTTTAAGGTGGTAGGCTGGAATCTTAGGCAAATCCGGGATTCTAAGGCCGAGAGCTGATGACGAGTTGCCTTTAGGCGACGAAGTGGTTGATACCATGCTTCCAAGAAAAGCTCCTAAGCTTCAGATAACTGGGAACCGTACCCCAAACCGACACAGGTGGTTAGGTAGAGAATACCAAGGCGCTTGAGAGAACTCGGGTGAAGGAACTAGGCAAAATGGCACCGTAACTTCGGGAGAAGGTGCGCCGGCGAGGGTTAAGGACTTGCTCCGTAAGCCCATGCCGGTCGAAGATACCAGGCCGCTGCGACTGTTTATTAAAAACACAGCACTCTGCAAACACGAAAGTGGACGTATAGGGTGTGACGCCTGCCCGGTGCCGGAAGGTTAATTGATGGGGTTAGCGCAAGCGAAGCTCTTGATCGAAGCCCCGGTAAACGGCGGCCGTAACTATAACGGTCCTAAGGTAGCGAAATTCCTTGTCGGGTAAGTTCCGACCTGCACGAATGGCGTAACGATGGCGGCGCTGTCTCCACCCGAGACTCAGTGAAATTGAAATCGCTGTGAAGATGCAGTGTATCCGCGGCTAGACGGAAAGACCCCGTGAACCTTTACTATAGCTTTGCACTGGACTTTGAATTTGCTTGTGTAGGATAGGTGGGAGGCTTTGAAGTGGGGACGCCAGTTCTCATGGAGCCATCCTTGAAATACCACCCTGGCAACTTTGAGGTTCTAACTCAGGTCCGTTATCCGGATCGAGGACAGTGTATGGTGGGTAGTTTGACTGGGGCGGTCTCCTCCCAAAGAGTAACGGAGGAGTACGAAGGTGCGCTCAGACCGGTCGGAAATCGGTCGTAGAGTATAAAGGCAAAAGCGCGCTTGACTGCGAGACAAACACGTCGAGCAGGTACGAAAGTAGGTCTTAGTGATCCGGTGGTTCTGTATGGAAGGGCCATCGCTCAACGGATAAAAGGTACTCCGGGGATAACAGGCTGATACCGCCCAAGAGTTCATATCGACGGCGGTGTTTGGCACCTCGATGTCGGCTCATCACATCCTGGGGCTGAAGCCGGTCCCAAGGGTATGGCTGTTCGCCATTTAAAGTGGTACGCGAGCTGGGTTTAGAACGTCGTGAGACAGTTCGGTCCCTATCTGCCGTGGACGTTTGAGATTTGAGAGGGGCTGCTCCTAGTACGAGAGGACCGGAGTGGACGAACCTCTGGTGTTCCGGTTGTCACGCCAGTGGCATTGCCGGGTAGCTATGTTCGGAAGAGATAACCGCTGAAAGCATCTAAGCGGGAAACTTGCCTCAAGATGAGATCTCACTGGGATCTTGAATCCCCTAAAGGGCCGTCGAAGACTACGACGTTGATAGGTTGGGTGTGTAAGCGCTGTGAGGCGTTGAGCTAACCAATACTAATTGCCCGTGAGGCTTGACCATATAACACCCAAGCAATTTGCTCACGCAGATTGCGGTGGTGAAGATGATACGAACCGAAAGTTCGCAACAGACCACAAATATCGCATATCCGAATTCGCTGGGCTGTCCATCTGGACATTCTGGCTACAGAATTTCTTGACGACCATAGAGCATTGGAACCACCTGATCCCATCCCGAACTCAGCAGTGAAACGATGCATCGCCGATGGTAGTGTGGGGTTTCCCCATGTGAGAGTAGGTCATCGTCAAGATTCATTTCGCAAAACCCCTATCTGCACATGCAGGTAGGGGTTTTGTCTTTGCGGCCCAAAAATCCCCAGCCTTGCCCAAACCCCTGTAGGAGCAGCCTTGTGCTGCGAAGAGGCCATTGCTGCCGAAGAGTATCTTTAGCCTTACCAGCCTCTTCGCAGCACAAGGCTGCTCCTACAAGGATCGCGTTACACCTTCTAGGCCAAGGTCCGCTCCCACAATTCGAGCCAGAACACTAGAATAGCCCCACGCACCTATTCAGAAGCGCTATATGCCCAACTCTGTCGAACCCGAAACCTTGGCCCAATTGCCACTGGATGAGCTGGTCGCCTGCCACGAATGCGACCTGTTGCTGCGCAAGCCCGTGCTCCAGCACGATGAAAAGGCCCAGTGCCCACGCTGCGGCTACGAGCTCTACGCCCACCGGCACAATGTGGTCAACCGCAGCCTGGCCCTGGTACTGACCGCACTGTTGCTGTTTGTGCCAGCCAATTTCTTGCCGATCATGCAATTGCACCTGCTTGGCCAAACCTCGGACGACACCGTCTGGAGTGGCGTGCTGGGCCTGTACAACTCGGAAATGCGTGGCGTAGCGGTGGTGGTGTTCCTGTGCAGCATGGCCATCCCCTTGGCAAAACTGCTCTGCCAGTTAGCGGTACTGCTGAGCATCCGCTTGAACGTGGGGCGCAGCTTCGGCCTGCTGTTCTACCGCATCTATCACCACTTGCGTGACTGGGGCATGCTCGAGGTCTATTTCATGGGTGTGCTGGTGGCCATCGTCAAGCTGGTGGACCTGGCTGAACTCACAGTGGGACTGGGGCTGTTCTGCTTCATCAGCCTGTTATTGGTCCAGGTATGGCTTGAAGTGGTGATGTCACCGCACCAGATCTGGAGTGCGCTATCGGGGGAGGACCTGCATGCGGGCGATTGATGCAGGCATTCTTGTCTGCAATGAATGTCATGAACTGAACAAGCAAGTGCCTGATAGCACTTCGCAGACCTGCACACGCTGTGGCGCCATTGTGCATGCCCGCCGCCCAAACAGTATCGTGCGTACCTGGGCGCTACTGATTGCCGCATCGATCCTGTACATCCCGGCCAACCTGCTGCCGATCATGACCGTGAGTACACTCGGCCAGGGCAGCCCCGATACGATCATGTCCGGCGTCATCACCCTGCTCAAGCACGGCATGGTGCCTATCGCCGCCGTGGTATTCATTGCCAGTATCCTGGTGCCCACGTTCAAGTTGGTGGGCATTGGCTTGCTGCTGTACTCCGTTCAGCGTCACCAACCGCTTTCGGCGCGGCAACGGATATTGATGTACCGCTTCATCGAATTCATTGGGCGCTGGTCCATGCTCGATATCTTCGTCATCGCCATCCTGGTGGCAGTGGTGAATTTCGGTCGAATAGCCAGTGTCGAAGCCAATTTGGGCGCTGTCGCCTTTGCAACTGTGGTGATCCTGACAATGCTTGCCGCTTTAACTTTCGATCCCCGACTTATTTGGGATAACACGGAGTCGGATGACGACCATGAGTGACCTGCCAACGGCTAAAACCCGCCCAGCCTCTAACTGGTCGGCCATCTGGATCCTGCCTTTGATCGCCCTGGCGATCGGTGGCTGGCTCGCGTGGCAGGCCTACAGCAAGGCCGGTGTGGAAATTGAAGTCCGCTTCGAGTCGGGCGAGGGTATCGTCGCCAACAAGACCGAAGTCATCTACAAGGGCATGCCGGTAGGCAAAGTGAAGAGCTTGTTGCTCGACGCCACGGGCGACAACCAAGGGGTGATCGCCACCATCGAGATGAACAAGGACGCCGAACCACACCTGACCAAGGGCACGCGTTTCTGGCTGGTGAAGCCGAGTGTCAGCCTGGCGGGTATTACCGGCCTTGAAACACTGGTGTCGGGTAACTACATCGCCGTCAGCCCGGGTGAGGGGGAGCGTACCAAACGTTTTACTGCGTTGAAGGTAGCGCCGCCGCTCTCGGATTCGGAGCCTGGTCTGCATCTAACCCTCAAAGCCGACAGGCTGGGTTCGCTCAACCGTGACAGCCCGATTTTCTATAAGCAGATCCAGGTGGGCCGGGTGAAAAGCTACCGCCTGTCCGAGGACCAGAGCACGGTCGAGGTCAAGGTTTTCATCGAGCCGGCCTACGCCAGCCTGGTGCGCAAGCACACGCGTTTCTGGAACGCCAGCGGCGTGAGCATCGATGCGTCGCTGTCGGGTGTGAAAGTGCGCAGCGAGTCGCTGTCGAGCATCGTGGCCGGTGGTATCGCCTTTGCCACGCCGGAATACCGCAAGGACAGCCCGCCCACCGACCCGAGCCTGCCGTTCCGTCTGTATGAAGACTTCGATGCTGCCCAGGCGGGCATCCGGGTCAAGGTGAAGCTGAGCGATTACGAGGGCCTGCAGGCAGGCCGTACGCCGGTCATGTACAAGGGCATCCAGGTGGGCTCGTTGAAAGCCCTGAAAATGGAAGACAACTTGTCCAGCGCATCGGCCGAGCTGACGCTGGACCCGCTGACCGAGGACTACCTGGTCGAGGGAACGCAGTTCTGGGTGGTCAAGCCGTCAATTTCCCTGGCAGGTATCACCGGCCTGGAAGCGCTGGTCAAAGGCAACTACATCGCCATTCGCCCAGGTGAGAAGGGCGCACGGCCTGAGCGTGAGTTCGAGGCCCGTGCCAAGGCACCGCCGCTCGACCTCAAGGCGCCAGGCCTGCACATGGTGTTGTTTGCCGATACCCTGGGTTCGTTGGAAATCGGCAGCCCGGTGATGTACCGCCAGGTCAAGGTAGGTAGCGTGCAGAGCTACCAGTTTGCTCGTAACAGCAACCGCATCCTGATCGGTGTGCATATCGAGAAGGAATACGAAAAGCTGGTCAACGGTTCGTCGCGCTTCTGGAACGTCAGTGGCATTACCCTGACAGGCGGCCTGTCGGGCATCAAGATCAAGAGTGAGTCGCTGCAAACGCTGATGGCCGGCGGTATTGCGTTCGATACTCCTCGGCCTGATGTGGCGCTGAAACGCCATATTCCACGCTTCCGCCTGCATGACAGCCAAGAAGCGGTAAACCGCGCGGGTACCTTGATCACTATTCGTGTAGACCGTGCAGATGGCTTGAAACCGGGTACGGCGATCCGCTTCCGTGGCCTGGATGTGGGCAGTATCGAAAGCGTCGACCTGACCGATGACTTGCAGGCAGTGCTGCTGCGGGCGCGTATTACCGAAGCGGCGGACCGTATTGCCCGTGCCGGTACGCAGTTCTGGGTGGTCAAGCCAGCCTTGGGCCTGGTGCGCACCGAGAACCTCGACACCCTGATTGGCGGGCAGTACCTGGAGGTGCAGCCGGCAGCCAAAGACCGTGGCCCGCAGCGCGATTTCATCGCCTTGGCCGATGCCCCGCAAGTGGCAGGGCCGGAGGTGGGCTTGCCATTGACACTCAGTGCCCCGCGCCGTGGTTCGATCAAGCCGGGCGTGCCAGTGACTTACCGCGAAGTTGCGGTCGGCAAGGTGACGGGCTTCGAGTTGGGCCAGAGCGCTGATCGCGTGCTGATCCATATCCTTATCGAGCCGCGCTATGCGGCACTGGTGCGCAGTGGCAGCCGCTTCTGGAACAGCAGTGGCTTCGGCTTCGACTGGGGGCTGTTCAAGGGGGCTACGGTGCGGACCGAGTCGGTGCAGACCCTGATCGATGGCGGTATCGCATTCGCTACACCGGATGGCGAGCAAATGGGCAACCCGGCACGACCGCAGCAGACCTTTGCCTTGTTCGACAAGGCTGAGGATGAATGGCTGCAGTGGGCGCCGAAGATCCAGATCTCCAAGTAACCTAAGGGCAGACGCCGCCCTGCTTTTTGTAGGAGCGGCCTTGTGCCGCGAAAGGGCCGCAAAGCGGCCCCCGCGATGTACAGAGTGAAATTGGATATCAGGGGCTGCTACGCAGCCCTTTCGCGGCACAAGGCCGCTCCTACACAAAGCGGATCGGCATTGGTGTACAAATCGCAGGCAACAAAAAACCGACCCTAGGGTCGGTTTTTCGAATAGCGCGTCGCTTAGGCAGCTGCAGCTTCTTTCAGCGCCTTGATGTGGCCATTCAGACGGCCTTTGTGACGAGCAGCCTTGTTCTTGTGGATGATACCTTTGTCGGCCATACGGTCGATTACAGGTACAGCCAGAACGTAAGCGGCTTGCGCTTTTTCGGCGTCTTTTGCGTCAATGGCTTTAACTACATTCTTGATGTAGGTGCGGACCATGGAACGCAGGCTGGCGTTGTGGCTGCGACGCTTCTCAGCCTGTTTTGCACGTTTCTTGGCGGAAGGTGTGTTGGCCACCGTCGAGCTCCTCGAAAGACTTTAGGTAAATAGCAAACAAAATAGGCCGCGAATCATGCCGATCAGTAGATCGATTGTCAAGGCCACCTGCAAGGTTCCGCCGAGCGGTGCGCCAACAAGAGGGAAAGATTCCTTTCTGCTGCGCGACCTGTACACTCGGGAATTTTTGGCTCCCCTGCGAAGGCGCGGGAGTATCGCACATTCGGACGCTGTCTGGCAGCGTCCTCTGTCATTGGCGTGAATCTTTTCGATGAACCTGCTCAAATCCCTGGCTGCAGTAAGCTCGATCACCATGATTTCGCGGGTGCTGGGCTTTGTTCGCGACACCATCCTGGCCCGCATTTTTGGTGCTGGCGTCGCCACCGACGCCTTCTTCATCGCGTTCAAGTTGCCCAACCTGTTGCGGCGTATCTTCGCCGAAGGTGCATTCTCCCAGGCCTTCGTGCCGATCCTGGCCGAGTACAAGACTCAACAAGGTGAAGAGGCGACACGCACCTTCATCGCCTACGTCAGCGGCCTGCTGACCCTGGTGCTGGCCCTGGTGACCGCTATCGGCATCCTGGCCGCGCCGTGGGTGGTGTGGGCGACGGCCCCGGGTTTTGTCGACAACGCCGAAAAATACGAACTGACCACCGCCCTGTTGCGGGTGACCTTTCCTTATATATTGCTGATCTCGCTGTCTTCCCTGGCCGGGGCGATCCTCAATACCTGGAACCGCTTTTCGGTGCCGGCCTTCACGCCGACCCTGTTGAACGTGGCCATGATCGCCTTTGCCGCGCTGCTGACGCCGTACTTCAACCCGCCGATCATGGCCCTGGCATGGGGTGTGCTGGCCGGTGGCCTGGCGCAGTTGCTGTACCAGCTGCCCGCGCTGAAGAAGATCGGCATGCTCGTACTGCCGCGCCTGAACCTCAAGGATGCGGGTGTATGGCGGGTGCTCAAACAGATGCTGCCAGCGATTCTCGGGGTATCGGTGAGCCAGATCTCGCTGATCATCAACACCATCTTCGCCTCGTTCCTGGTGGCTGGCTCGGTGTCGTGGATGTATTACGCCGACCGCCTCATGGAGCTGCCTTCAGGCGTGCTGGGCGTGGCCCTGGGTACCATCCTGCTGCCCACCCTGGCCAAGACCTATGCCAACAAGGACCGCGAGGAGTACTCGCGGATTCTCGACTGGGGCCTGCGCCTGTGCTTCCTGCTGGTGTTGCCGTGCACCCTGGCTTTGGCCATTCTTGCCGAGCCGCTGACCGTTGCGCTCTTTCAATATGGCAAGTTCAGTGCGTTTGATGCGGCCATGACCCAGCGCGCGCTGATGGCCTATTCCGTAGGCTTGCTGGCGATCATTCTGGTCAAGGTATTGGCACCCGGCTTCTATGCGCAGCAGAATATCCGCACGCCGGTGAAAATCGCCATTTTCACCCTGGTCTGCACGCAGCTGTTCAACCTCGCCCTGGTCGGCCCGCTTGCGCATGCCGGCCTGGCATTGGCGATCAGCCTCGGTGCCTGCCTGAATGCCGGCTTGCTGTTCTGGAAGCTGCGCAGTCAGCAGTTGTTCGAGCCGCAGCCAGGCTGGGCAATGTTCCTGCTCAAGCTTGTTCTGGCAGTGGCGCTGATGTCGGCAGTACTGTTGGCTGGCATGCACTATATGCCGGCCTGGGAGCAGGGCATCATGCTTGAGCGTTTCCTGCGGCTTGGGGCGCTTATCCTGGCAGGTGTCGTGACGTATTTCGGCTGCCTGTACCTGTGCGGCTTCCGGCCCCGGCATTTTGCCCGCAAGGCCCTGCACTGAGGCTTCAGGCGCGTCAGGCGTCGGTTTTTAGCATTCCACGCCGCCCTTGGGCGCTGCTGCCTGTCACCAGCGCCCGGGTGTGGTTATAATCGGCCACTTTATGAGCAAGAAGCGCGTTATGCAGCTGGTTCGAGGTCTTCACAACCTGCGCCCCGAGCACCGGGGCTGTGTCGCCACCATTGGCAACTTCGACGGGGTTCACCGCGGCCACCAGGCAATCCTGGCGCGTCTGCGCGAGCGCGGCCAGGCCTTGGGCCTGCCGACCTGCGTGGTGATCTTCGAACCGCAACCGCGCGAGTATTTCGCCCCCGATACCGCGCCGGCGCGCCTTGCCCGCCTGCGCGACAAGGTCGAACTGCTGGCCGCCGAAGGCATCGACCGGGTGCTGTGCCTGGCGTTCAACCAGCGCCTGAGCAAGCTCAGCGCCGATGCATTCGTCAAAGCCATCCTGGTCGACGGCCTGGGCGTGCGCCACCTCGAAGTGGGTGATGACTTCCGCTTCGGCTGCGACCGCGCTGGCGATTTCGCCTTCCTGATCGAGGCTGGCAAGCAGTACGGCTTCACCGTCGAGGCCGCCAACACGGTCATCCAGGACGGCCTGCGGGTCAGCAGCACCGAAGTGCGCAAGGCTTTGTCCGAAGGTAACTTCGAACTGGCCGAGCACCTGCTGGGCCGTCCGTACAGCATCACTGGCCGCGTGCTACATGGCCAGAAGCTGGCCCGCCAGCTCGGCACACCTACCGCCAACATTCAGCTCAAGCGCCGCTGCGTGCCGCTGTCCGGGGTTTACCTGGCCAGCATCGAAATAGACGGCAAGGCCTGGCCGGGTGTAGGCAATATTGGCGTGCGTCCCACCGTTGCCGGTGATGGGCGCCCGCACCTGGAGATTCATCTTCTGGATTTTGCCGGCGACCTGTATGGCCGGCGTCTGACGGTGGAGTTCCACCACAAGCTGCGTGAAGAGCAGCGATTCGCCTCCCTGGAGGCGCTGAAGTCGGCGATCGATGCGGATATCGCCGCCGCACGTGCACATTGGCACGCTCAACCGCTAACGAAGAGCCTGAAATGACCGACTACAAAGCCACGCTTAACCTTCCGGACACCGCCTTCCCCATGAAGGCCGGCCTGCCTCAGCGCGAACCGCAGATCCTGCAGCGCTGGGACAGCATTGGCCTGTACCAGAAGCTGCGCGAAATTGGCAAGGATCGTCCCAAGTTCGTCCTGCACGACGGCCCGCCCTATGCCAACGGCAAGATTCACATCGGTCATGCGCTGAACAAGATCCTCAAGGACATGATCGTCCGCTCCAAGACCCTGTCCGGCTTCGATGCGCCGTATGTACCGGGCTGGGACTGCCATGGCCTGCCGATCGAGCACAAGGTCGAGGTTACCCACGGCAAGCACCTGTCTGCCGACCGCACCCGCGAGCTGTGCCGCGAGTACGCTGCCGAGCAGATCGAAGGGCAGAAGACCGAGTTCATTCGCCTGGGTGTGCTGGGTGACTGGGACAACCCGTACAAGACCATGAACTTCGCCAACGAGGCCGGTGAAATCCGCGCCTTGGCCGAAATGGTCAAGCAAGGCTTCGTGTTCAAGGGCCTCAAGCCTGTGAACTGGTGCTTCGATTGCGGTTCGGCCCTGGCTGAAGCGGAAGTCGAATACGCCGACAAGAAATCCCAGACCATTGACGTGGCCTTCCCGGTTGCCGATGAGGCCAAGCTGGCCGCGGCCTTCGGCCTGGCCTCGCTGGCCAAGCCCGCCGCCATCGTGATCTGGACCACCACCCCGTGGACCATCCCGGCCAACCAGGCCCTGAACATCCACCCGGAGTTCAAGTACGCCTTGGTCGATACCGGCGAGCGTCTGCTGGTGCTGGCCGAAGAGTTGGTCGAGTCGTGCCTCAAGCGCTACAACCTGGAAGGCTCGGTCATTGCTACCGCCCAAGGTTCGGCGCTGGAACTGATCAACTTCCGCCACCCGTTCTACGATCGCCTGTCGCCAATCTACCTGGCCGACTACGTCGAACTGGGCGCCGGTACCGGTGTGGTGCACTCGTCGCCAGCCTACGGTGAAGACGACTTCGTTACCTGCAAACGCTACGGCATGGTCAACGACGACATCCTCACCCCGGTGCAAAGCAACGGCGTGTACGTCGAGTCGCTGGAGTTCTTCGGCGGCCAGTTCATCTGGAAGGCCAACCCGGCCATCGTCGAGAAGCTGAGCGAAGTCGGTGCGTTGATGCACACCGAAACCATCAGCCACAGCTACATGCACTGCTGGCGCCACAAAACCCCGCTGATCTACCGCGCCACCGCGCAGTGGTTCGTGGGCATGGACAAGCAGCCAAGCACTGGCGAGCCGCTGCGTGAGCGTGCGCTGAAGGCCATCGAAGACACCAAGTTCGTGCCGGCCTGGGGCCAGGCGCGCCTGCACTCGATGATCGCCAACCGCCCTGACTGGTGCATTTCGCGCCAGCGCAACTGGGGTGTGCCGATCCCGTTCTTCCTGCACAAGCAGACCGGTGAGCTGCACCCACGTACCGTCGAGCTGATGGAAGCGGTGGCCAAGCGCGTCGAACAAGAAGGCATCGAGGCCTGGTTCAAGCTGGATGCCGTCGAACTGCTGGGTGAAGAAGCGGGCCAGTACGACAAGATCACCGATACCCTGGACGTGTGGTTCGACTCCGGTACCACCCACTGGCACGTGCTGCGTGGCTCGCACGACATTGGCCATGCCACCGGCCCGGTCGCCGACCTGTACCTGGAAGGCTCCGACCAGCACCGTGGCTGGTTCCACTCGTCGTTGCTCACCGGTTGCGCCATCGACAACCACGCGCCGTACCGCGAGCTGCTGACCCACGGTTTCACCGTGGACGAGAACGGCCGCAAGATGTCCAAGTCGCTGGGTAACACCATCGAGCCGGAGAAGGTCAACAACACCCTGGGTGCCGACATCCTGCGCCTGTGGGTTTCGGCCACCGACTATTCCGGTGAAATGGCGGTTTCCGAGCAGATCCTGCAGCGCAGCGCCGACGCCTACCGCCGTATCCGCAATACCGCACGCTTCCTGCTGTCCAACCTGTCCGGCTTCGACCCGGCCCGCGACCTGCTGGCCCCGGAAGACATGCTGGCACTGGACCGCTGGGCCGTTGACCGCACCCTGCTGCTGCAACGCGAGCTGGAAGAGCACTACAGCGAGTACCGTTTCTGGAACGTCTACTCCAAGGTGCACAACTTCTGCGTGCAGGAGCTGGGCGGCTTCTACCTCGACATTATCAAGGACCGCCAGTACACCACCGGCGCCAACAGTGTCGCCCGCCGTTCCTGCCAGACTGCGCTGTACCACATCAGCGAAGCGCTGGTGCGCTGGATCGCGCCGATCCTGGCGTTCACTGCCGACGAAATCTGGCAATACCTGCCGGGCGAGCGCAACGAGTCGGTGATGCTCAACGGCTGGTACCAAGGCCTGAGCGAGCTGCCGGAAGGCGCCGAACTGGACCGCGCCTACTGGGACCGTGTGATGGCGGTGAAGGCATCGGTCAACAAGGAGCTGGAAAACCAGCGTACCGCCAAGGTCATCGGCGGCAACCTGCAGGCTGAAGTCACCCTGTACGCCGACGAAGGCCTGAGCGCCGACCTGGGCAAGCTGGGCGACGAGCTGCGCTTCGTGCTGATCACCTCGGCCGCCAGCGTGGTGCCGTTCGTGCAGGCGCCGGCCGACGCCGTGGCCACCGAAGTCGAAGGCCTCAAGCTGAAGGTGGTCAAGTCTGGCCACGCCAAGTGCGGTCGTTGCTGGCACTTCCGCGCCGACGTTGGCAGTCATCCGGAGCACCCGGAAATCTGCAGCCGTTGCGTCGACAACCTGACCGGCTCGGGCGAGGTGCGTCACTATGCCTAACCCGGCAGTGGGGCGCTTCGGGCGCCTTGCATGGCTTTGGCTGAGCGTGCTGGTCCTGGTCCTCGACCAGGCCACCAAGCTGTATTTCAACAACGCCCTGACCATGTACCAGCAGATCGTGGTCATTCCTGACTACTTCAGCTGGACGTTGGCCTACAACACCGGCGCCGCTTTCAGCTTCCTCGCTGACGGCGCTGGCTGGCAGCGCTGGCTGTTTGCCCTGATCGCCGTGGTGGTCAGTGCCGTACTGGTGGTGTGGCTCAAGCGCCTGGGGCGCAACGAGACCTGGCTGGCCGTGGCGCTGGCGCTGGTGCTGGGTGGCGCCATTGGCAACCTGTACGATCGCATCGTACTGGGCCATGTGGTCGACTTCATCCTGGTGCACTGGCAAAACCGCCATTACTTCCCGGCCTTCAACGTGGCCGACAGCGCCATCACCGTTGGTGCGGTGATGCTGGCGCTGGATATGTTCAAGAGCAAGAAGTCCGAGGATCCGGTCCATGACTGACACCCGTATCGGCCAGAACACCGAAGTCACCCTGCACTTCGCGCTGCACCTGGAAAACGGCGACACCGTCGACAGCACGTTCGACAAAGCCCCGGCCACCTTCAAGGTTGGCGATGGCAACTTGTTGCCGGGCTTCGAAAGCGCCCTGTTCGGCTTCAAGGCCGGTGACAAGCGCACGGTGGTAGTGGCCCCGGAGAATGCCTTCGGCCAGCCCAACCCGCAAAACGTGCAAGTGATGCCGCGGTCCAACTTCGAGGGCATGGAGCTGTCCGACGGGCTGCTGATCATCTTCAACGATGCCGCCAACGCCGAGCTGCCAGGCGTGGTCAAAGCGTTCGATGACGACCAGGTGACCATCGACTTCAATCACCCACTGGCTGGCAAGACCCTGACCTTCGAGGTGGAGATCCTCGAGGTGAAGGCCCTGTAAGCCTGGAGCCGAGCATGCAAATCAAACTCGCCAACCCTCGCGGCTTTTGCGCGGGGGTCGACCGGGCGATCGAGATCGTCAACCGTGCGCTGGAAGTTTTCGGCCCGCCGATTTATGTGCGTCACGAAGTGGTGCACAACAAGTTCGTGGTAGAAGACCTGCGCAACCGCGGTGCCATCTTCGTCGAAGAGCTGGACCAGGTGCCGGACGATGTCATCGTCATCTTCAGTGCCCACGGTGTTTCCCAGGCCGTGCGCCAGGAAGCGGCTGGCCGTGGCCTGAAGGTGTTCGATGCCACCTGCCCGCTGGTGACCAAGGTGCACATCGAGGTGGCCAAGTACAGCCGCGACGGCCGTGAGTGCATCCTCATCGGCCACGAGGGGCACCCGGAAGTCGAAGGCACCATGGGCCAGTACGACGCCAGCAATGGCGGTTCCATCTACCTCGTCGAAGACGAAGAGGATGTTGCCAAGTTGCAGGTGCGCGACCCGGACCACCTGGCCTTCGTGACCCAGACCACGTTGTCGATGGACGACACCAGCCGCGTCATCGACGCGCTACGTGCGCGCTTCCCGAACATCGGTGGCCCGCGCAAGGACGACATCTGCTACGCCACCCAGAACCGCCAGGATGCCGTCAAGCAACTGGCAGGCGAGTGCGACGTGGTGCTGGTAGTCGGTAGCCCGAACAGCCCAACTCCAACCGCCTGCGTGAAGCTGGCCGAGCGCATGGGCACCCCGGCCTACCTGATCGATGGTGCCGAGGACCTGCAACAGGGCTGGTTCGAGCAGGCGGCGCGTATTGGCATCACTGCCGGTGCTTCGGCCCCTGAAGTGCTGGTGCGTGGCGTAATCGAGCAGCTCAAGGCCTGGGGCGCTACCGGCGCTGAAGAGCTGGATGGGCGGGAAGAGAACATCACCTTCTCGATGCCCAAAGAGCTGCGGGTTCGTTCGCTGATCTGACTAAAGCCTGCACTGGCCCTATCGCCGGCAAGCCAGCTCCCACAGGTACAGCACAAGCCTTGAAGGCGGTGTTGTACCTGTGGGAGCTGGCTTGCCGGCGATAGGGCCAGTAAGGTCGAGCCAAGGCTGTCAGGGTACACACCGGTTGTTGTTGCTGTCTTTTGAAAGCAGATTGACTCTTCCCGACGATGCCATGACCACTTGGTAACGGCTGGTGGCAGATGAGCGCTCGCACACTTCCAACGTTGCTCCCAGCCAGTTGTTTCCCAGCGTCATTGGAACGCCCAGTGCACTGAACTTGAACTGCTCCCCGCGATTGCTCGTAATCTTGAGCGGCCTCGAAAGGCGCTGCTCGCGCAGCATCTGCTGGTTATGCTCCAGCACCACCCGCCAACCCTTCCCCCAATTACCGTCCAACGCCTGCACCAGCACCGGCTGGCTTTGCAGCATGGCGTGGCTGCGCGCACTGCGCAGTGCCTGCGCCAAATCACGGGCAACTGCTGCCCGGTGTAGGTCATCGCTCATCCTGGCGTAGGCCGGCACGCCGAGCTGTGTCAGCAAGACGGCCACGGCCAAGGCCGACAACATTTGAATCAGTGTTACGCCACGTTGCTTCACCGTGCATTCCTCCCTGGAAGTGCTTGGCTATAGCTTCACGTTCGCTGGCCAAGCGGTCTAGTCGGTGGGGTTCAGGGCTGTTGCGGGAAAAGTCGCAGGAGGTGCAAGGATGCACGCAAGGCAACGGGGCATGACGCTCCTGGAAGTGTTGTTGGCCGTCGTGGTTGTGGCAGTGGGCATGTTTGCAACGGCAGCGATGCAGTTGCAGGCATTGAAGGCTGCGGACGGCGCACGTCGTGATGGGCAGGCCGCGATGGCGGTGCACAGCGAGCATGAGCGGAGGCGGCGATGAGGCGCCGCCAGATTGGGTTCGGTCTGGTTGAGGTGGTGATGGCGCTGGCCATCGGGTTGATGCTGCTTGCGGCGGCCAGCCAGCTCTTTACCTCCGCACACCAGACCTGGCGCCTGCAAACTACGGCAGTGCGCATGCAGGATGAGGCGCGGTTTGCATTGTTGCGTATGGCACAGGATATCCGCATGGCGGGGATGTTCGGCTGCCTGCGGATTAAGCCTGACGATTTCAAGGCCCCGGGCTCGCAGCAGGCTTTCGCCCACCCGTTGGAAGTTGATTCCACCACCCTCAGCCTGGTTGTGGCGGGAGCTGCCCGGACAGGCGGGCAAGCCTGACTGGTTTTTACACACTGACTGCATCGAGAAAGTCAGCGTGGATGAGTACCCTGAAGAGGGCTATCCACTGGCGTTCCCAATCAGCAAGTACGTCTATCAACTCCAAGGCAGTCAGCTGAAATTCAAGCGAAGAAAAAGCTTTCAACCGCTGGTCGAGAATGTCAAAGAGGCGCGTTTCAAGCTCGTGCAAACGCCACAGGGCGAGAGAGTAGATATCGCGCTGACGTTATACGAGCCCGCGCTCAAACTCGAACAGCGCCATGAGCTTAGTGTGGCGCTGCGCAACCCGGTGCCACGGCCATGAAGCGTCAACGCGGTGTCGTGCTGCTGTTGGCGTTGGTGTTGAGTCTGCTGCTCGGCTTGCTGACGGCTTCGGCACTGAGTGAAGCACTCGTGGAAACGCGCATGTCTGGCTATATGCACGATGGCCTGCTGGCGTTTGAAGAGGCAGAGGCCACATTGCAGGCCGGGGCAGATGAATTGCTGCGGGCACCCCCTGGCCCGTGCCAAACATGCCTGCCACCACCACACCCGCATGATTTGACTGGGCAGTGGCAGGGCAGCCAGAGCGGCTACTTCCAAATTCAGAGCATTGGCGTGAGCAAGCGTGCTACGCACGTGCCGGAAGGGCAGCACGTTGCTCTCTACCGGGTCACTGCCGTTAGCCAGCAAGTACAAGCCCGGCACGTGCTGGAAGCGGTCTACGCCTTAGCCGACGACACAGTCCAACGCATCACCTGGCGGCAAAGACTGAGAGGAGACTGACATGCAGCAAGGCTTGAGCCTGATCGAGCTGTTGATTGTGCTGGCCGTGACCGGCATTCTGGCAGCCATTGCCTACCCCAGTTACAGCGACCAGCTTCGGCGAGCCGCACGCAGCGAAGTGGTTGGCCTGCTGCATGATGCCGCCCTGCGCCTGGAGCGCCATCGCGTGCGCACGGGCCAATACGCCGAGGGCGACCCGGCCTTGCCCGACGGTACCCGCTATTACAGCCTGCAGGCCCAGCGCGATAGCGACACCTTCACGCTGCGCGCCCGGCGGCTACCCCATGGGCTGATGGCTCAGGATGGCTGTGGCGACTTTCAGCTCGACCAGGCCGGCGTGCGCGGCAATCCTGGTGCCGTTGGTGGCAGCGAGCAGTGCTGGGGAAGCTGAAGATTGAATGGTGCCCAGGGCATCGCGGTTTTACTTCAGGTGTTGGATCGACAGATGAGCAAGCAAGTAGTGGTGGTCGGTGGCGGGGTGATCGGCCTGCTGACGGCGTTCAACCTGGCGGCCAAGGTCGGGCAGGTGGTGGTGTGTGATCAGGGCGAGGTTGGCCGTGAGTCGTCGTGGGCTGGTGGTGGTATCGTTTCACCGCTGTACCCGTGGCGCTACAGCCCGGCAGTGACCGCCCTGGCGCACTGGTCGCAGGATTTTTATCCACAGCTGGGCGAGCGCTTGTTCGCCAGCACCGGCGTCGACCCCGAAGTGCACACCACGGGCCTGTACTGGCTCGACCTGGATGACGAAGCCGAGGCACTGGCCTGGGCCGAGCGTGAGCAGCGGCCGCTGAGTGCCGTGGATATTTCGGCAGCCTATGACGCGGTGCCGGTGCTGGGCCCGGGCTTCAAGCGCGCCATCTACATGGCCGGTGTGGCCAACGTGCGCAACCCGCGCCTGGTGAAATCGTTGAAGGCGGCGTTGCTGGCGCTGCCCAACGTAACCCTGCGTGAAAACTGCCAGATCACGGGCTTTGTTCAAAAGGACGGACGCGTGACCGGCGTGCAAACCGCTGAAGGCGTGCTGGCAGCAGATGAAGTGGTACTCAGTGCTGGCGCCTGGAGTGGCGACCTGTTGCGTACCCTTGGCCTTGAACTGCCGGTCGAACCGGTGAAGGGCCAGATGATCCTGTTCAAGTGTGCTGAAGACTTTTTGCCGAGCATGGTGCTGGCCAAGGGGCGTTATGCGATCCCGCGGCGGGATGGGCACATCCTGGTGGGCAGTACGCTGGAGCATGCCGGGTATGACAAAACCCCGACCGGGGATGCGCTGGAAAGCCTGAAGGCATCGGCGGTGGAATTGCTGCCAGGGCTCGAAGGGGCCACGGTGGTGGGGCACTGGGCCGGGCTGCGACCGGGCTCGCCGGAGGGCATTCCCTACATTGGGCCGGTGCCAGGGCACGAGGGGTTGTGGCTGAACTGCGGGCACTACCGCAACGGGTTGGTGCTGGCGCCGGCTTCCTGCCAGCTGTTTACCGACTTGCTGACCGGGGGCGAGCCAATCATCGACCCGGCACCGTATGCGCCGGCAGCGCGGTTGATCTGAAGTTACGCGATCCTTGTAGGAGCGGCCTTGCGCCGCGAAAGGGCTGCAAAGCAGCCCGGCGATATCAGCTTTGATGCAAAAATCCCGGGGCTGCTATGCAGCCCTTTCGCGGCGCAAGGCCGCTCCTACAGGTTTTGTGTTCAGCCTTGTCGGCCAGGCCCCTGTTGCAGGTGCGCCTGGCTGCAATACCACTCTTTGCCCTGTTGCAGCGCCCGGTCGTTGGGCAGGTGCACGCCGCAATGGGCGCAGCGCACCATTTGCAGTGGTGCATCCAGTTTCGCCTCGGGGTGCGACTGTTGGCTGACTTTGAACTTGCGCCACAGCCAGAACGCGGCGGCGATCAGGGCGATCCAGAAAAGTAGGCGAACCATGGTGTCCAGCTTGTCGATTGAAGAAGCTGACAGTCTAGGACGCGGCCAATAAAAAAGGGAGGCCCAAGGCCTCCCTTTCATTTACCGCTGTGGCTCAGTCGAACAGACCAAAGGTCATGTAGCTGAACCAGGAGCGGTCTTTTTCGGCTTCTTTCGGGCCTTCCGGCACGATCGGATCACCGTTTTCGTCTTTCGGCAGCAGTTCTTGCGGCATCTCGTCACGCGCGTCCTGGAACTGCTTGACCACGTCCTGGTTGGCGCGGGTTTCGCCCGGCGGCAGCGGGGTCTCGGTTTCGATCAGGCCCAGGGTGGCCTTGGACAGCCAGCCGCGCCCGTCAGACTCGGTCTGCTTAGGCTGGAACTCGCCATCGGCCAGGCTCGGGTGGTCTGGGTAGTTGAGCTTGAGGGTTTCCAGGCTGCTGGCGGCCAGTTCGTCCAGGTGCATCTTCTGGTACGACTCGACCATCACCGCCAGGCCGTCGCCGACCGATGGGGTTTCCTGGAAGTTTTCTACCACGTAGCGGCCACGGTTGGCGGCGGCCACATAAGCCTGGCGGCTCAGGTAGTAGTCGGCCACGTGGATTTCGTACGAGGCCAGCAGGTTGCGCAGGTAGATCATGCGCTGCTTGGCGTCGGGCGAGTAGCGGCTGGTAGGGAAACGGCTGGTCAGCTGGGCGAACTCGTTGTACGAGTCGCGGGCGGCACCCGGGTCACGCTTGGTCATGTCCAGTGGCAGGAAGCGCGCCAGCAGGCCGCGGTCCTGGTCGAACGAGGTCAGGCCTTTCAGGTAGTAGGCGTAGTCGACGTTCGGGTGCTGCGGGTGCAGGCGGATGAAGCGCTCGGCGGCCGACTTGGCAGCCTCGGGCTCGGAGTTCTTGTAGTTGGCGTAGATCAGCTCGAGCTGCGCCTGGTCGGCATAGCGGCCGAACGGGTAGCGCGATTCCAGGGCCTTGAGCTTGTTCACGGCGCTGGTGTAGCTGGAGTTGTCCAGGTCAGCTTGCGCCTGCTGGTACAGCTCGGCTTCGCTGAGGTTCTCGTCAATGACCTCTTTATTGGAGGAACAGGCCGCGGTAAGCCCGAGGATGGCGATCAGCAGCAGGTGTTTCACTTGCATGGCGGCTTGCGTCCCTTTGACGGCCGCTGTCTTGGGCGGTGCCGTCCTGTTATGATGAGCGCCCCGGCCAACCCCGGGACAAAAGAAGCCGTATTTAACCACAAGCTCGCAGCCGAAACCAAAGGCTGTGCGCCCGCCGAATCGAGCATGTCCGAGATCATTCAACTTAGCGCAGAGGTACCGTCCGAACTGGGCGGCCAACGCCTCGACCAGGTCGCCGCCCAATTGTTCGCTGAGTACTCGCGTTCGCGGCTTACTTCGTGGATCAAAGAGGGCCGCCTGACGGTCGATGGCGCCGTTGTGCGCCCTCGAGACACCGTCCATGGTGGCTCGCTGCTGGCACTGCAGGCCGAACAAGAGGCCCAGGGCGAGTGGATCGCAGAAGATATCGAACTGGATATCGTCTACGAAGACGACCACATCATGGTAATCAACAAGCCTGCCGGGCTGGTTGTGCACCCGGCCGCCGGTCATGCCAGCGGTACGCTGCTCAATGCGCTGCTGCACCACGTGCCAGACATCGTCAACGTACCGCGCGCCGGTATTGTTCACCGGCTGGATAAAGACACCACCGGCCTGATGGTGGTAGCCAAGACCTTGCAGGCGCAGACCAAACTGGTCGAGCAGATGCAGGCGCGCAAGGTCAGCCGCATCTATGAATGCATCGTGATCGGTGTGGTGACTGCCGGCGGCAAGATCGACGCCCCGATCGGCCGCCACGGTGGCATGCGCCAGCGTATGGCTGTGACCGACGGCGGCAAGCCGGCGGTCAGCCACTACCGTGTGCTCAAGCGCTTCCGTTCGCACACCCACGTGCGGGTGAAGCTGGAAACCGGCCGTACCCACCAGATTCGCGTGCACATGGCCCACGTTGGTTTCCCGCTGGTCGGTGACCAGACGTACGGTGGGCGCTTCCGCATTCCACCGGCTGCCAGCCCGACCATGGTCGAGGCGGTGAAAACCTTCCCGCGCCAGGCGCTGCATGCGCGCTTCCTGGCGTTGGCCCACCCGATTACCGGTGAAATCATGAAGTGGGAATCGCCACTGCCCGATGATTTCCTCTGGTTGCTGTCGCTGTTGAACGAAGACCGCGAGAGCTTTATCGGATGAGTGGCCTGACGCAGTCGCTGCTGTTTCCCGACTGGCCTGCTCCGGCCTCGGTTCGCGCCTGTGTCACCACCCGTCAGGGCGGCGTCAGCCTGCCGCCCTACGAAACCTTCAACCTTGGTGACCACGTAGGGGATGACCCCGCTGCGGTTGCCGAGAACCGCCATCGCCTCAGCGACACGTTCGCCATCCAGCCAGCCTGGCTCAAACAGGTGCATGGGCTGGTGGTGGCGGATGCCGACCCGGCCGTGGTGGCCGAGGCCGACGCCAGCTGGACCGACCAGCCTGGCATTGCCTGTACCGTGATGACCGCCGATTGCCTGCCTGCGCTGTTCTGCGACCGGGCCGGTACGCGCGTGGCGGCGGCGCATGCTGGCTGGCGCGGGTTGGCTGGCGGTGTGCTGGAAGCCACCTTGGACCGCCTGGCACTGCCGCCTGAAGAGGTGCTGGTGTGGTTGGGGCCGGCCATCGGCCCACAGGCCTTCGAAGTAGGGCTGGAGGTGCGTGATGCCTTTACGGCGGTGCACCCAGAAGCGGCCCGAGCTTTCGTCGAAGGCCAGCGGCCCGGCAAGTTGATGGCTGACATCTATGAGCTGGCGCGCATTCGTCTGGCCGCCCGTGGGGTGACTGCCGTTTATGGCGGTGGCTTGTGCACGGTCAGCGATGAGCGGTTCTTCTCCTATCGCCGTACCCCGCAGGGTGGGCGTTTCGCTTCTTTGGTCTGGCTGGATCCTCGCTAGCCTGTACAGGCCTCTTCGCGGGCTCGCCCGCGAATGGCCCCCCGCTAATCCAACAGGTTGACCCCGGTCAACCCCGCTACGCTTGAATCTTCCAGAATCAGCCTTATCTATAAGGTCATCTCAGGCAGGTTTCTTTATAAACAGGCGCTGTCCATCGCTCCGACCTGCCCTTTAAAGGAAGGTACACCATGCGAATAGACCGTTTGACCAGCAAGTTGCAATTAGCAATATCCGATGCTCAATCCTTGGCCGTTGGCATGGACCACCCAGCCATCGAGCCTGTGCACCTGATGCAGGCATTGCTCGAACAGCAGGGCGGTTCGATCAAGCCGCTGCTGATGCAGGTTGGCTTCGACATCAACACCCTGCGCCAGGCGCTGGTGAAAGAGCTCGACCAGCTACCGAAAATCCAGAACCCTACCGGCGACGTGAACATGTCGCAGGACCTGGCACGCCTGCTTAACCAGGCCGACCGCCTGGCCCAGCAGAAGGGCGACCAGTTCATTTCCAGCGAACTGGTGTTGCTGGCTGCCATGGACGAAAACAGCAAGCTCGGCAAGCTGCTGCTGAGCCAGGGCGTGAGCAAAAAGGCCCTGGAAAACGCCATCACCAACCTGCGTGGCGGTGAGGCAGTGAATGACGCCAACGCCGAAGAGTCGCGCCAGGCGCTGGACAAGTACACCGTCGACCTCACCAAGCGTGCCGAAGAAGGCAAGCTGGACCCGGTGATTGGCCGTGACGACGAAATCCGCCGTACCGTGCAGGTGCTGCAACGCCGTACCAAGAACAACCCGGTGCTGATCGGTGAGCCTGGCGTGGGTAAAACCGCCATCGCCGAAGGCCTGGCCCAGCGCATCATCAATGGTGAAGTGCCTGATGGCCTCAAGGGCAAGCGCCTGCTGGCGCTGGACATGGGCGCGCTGATTGCCGGTGCCAAGTACCGCGGTGAGTTCGAAGAGCGTTTGAAAGGCCTGCTGAACGAGCTGTCCAAGCAGGAAGGCCAGATCATCCTGTTCATCGACGAACTGCACACCATGGTCGGCGCCGGCAAAGGCGAGGGCGCCATGGACGCTGGCAACATGCTCAAGCCTGCCTTGGCCCGTGGCGAATTGCACTGCGTCGGTGCCACCACGCTGAACGAGTACCGCCAGTACATCGAGAAGGACGCCGCCCTGGAGCGCCGCTTCCAGAAGGTGCTGGTAGAGGAGCCGAGCGAGGAAGACACCATCGCGATCCTGCGTGGCCTGAAAGAGCGCTATGAAGTGCACCACAAGGTGGCCATCACCGACGGTGCCATTATCGCAGCGGCCAAGCTTAGCCACCGCTACATCACCGACCGCCAGCTGCCAGACAAGGCGATCGACCTGATCGACGAAGCGGCCAGCCGCATCCGCATGGAGATCGACTCCAAGCCGGAAGTGCTCGACCGCCTGGATCGCCGCCTGATCCAGCTGAAGGTGGAATCGCAGGCGCTGAAGAAAGAGGAAGACGAAGCGGCGAAAAAGCGCCTCGAGAAGCTGACCGAAGAAATCGAGCGGCTGGAGCGTGAATATTCCGACCTGGAAGAAATCTGGGCATCGGAAAAGGCCGAAGTGCAGGGCTCTGCGCAAATCCAGCAAAAGATCGAACAGGCCCGCCAGGAGCTGGAAACCGCCCGTCGCAAAGGCGACTTGAGCCGCATGGCCGAGCTGCAATACGGGGTAATCCCCGACCTGGAGCGCAGCCTGCAGATGGTCGACCAGCACGGCAAGACCGAAAACCAGTTGCTGCGCAACAAGGTGACCGAGGAAGAAATTGCCGAAGTGGTGTCGAAGTGGACCGGTATTCCGGTGTCCAAGATGCTGGAAGGCGAGCGCGAGAAGCTGCTGAAAATGGAAGCGCTGCTGCACCAGCGCGTGATCGGCCAGAACGAGGCGGTAACCGCCGTGGCCAACGCCGTGCGCCGCTCGCGTGCCGGGTTGTCCGACCCGAGCCGGCCAAGCGGTTCGTTCCTGTTCCTTGGCCCAACCGGTGTGGGCAAGACCGAACTGTGCAAGGCGCTGGCCGAGTTCCTGTTCGACACCGAAGAGGCGATGGTGCGCATCGACATGTCCGAGTTCATGGAGAAACACTCCGTGGCTCGCCTGATCGGTGCACCACCAGGGTATGTAGGGTATGAAGAGGGCGGCTACCTGACCGAGGCCGTACGGCGCAAGCCCTACTCGGTGGTGCTGCTGGACGAGGTGGAGAAAGCCCACCCGGATGTGTTCAACGTGCTGTTGCAGGTGCTGGAGGACGGCCGCCTGACCGACAGCCACGGACGCACCGTGGACTTCCGCAACACGGTGATCGTGATGACCTCCAACCTGGGCTCGGCACAGATCCAGGAACTGGTAGGCGACCGCGAGGCACAGCGTGCGGCGGTGATGGATGCAGTGGGCGCGCACTTCCGTCCGGAGTTCATCAACCGCATCGACGAAGTGGTGGTGTTCGAGCCACTGGGCCGCGAGCAGATTGCTGGCATTACCGAGATCCAGCTGGGCCGCCTGCGCAGCCGTCTGCTGGAACGCGAACTGTCGCTGAGCCTGAGCCCAGAGGCGTTGGACAAGCTGATTGCCGTGGGTTACGACCCGGTGTACGGCGCACGGCCGCTGAAGCGGGCTATCCAGCGCTGGATCGAAAACCCGCTGGCGCAGCTGATTCTGGCCGGCCAGTTTGTGCCGGGTACCTCGATTACCGCCACGGTGGAAGGCGACGAAATCGTCTTTGGGTAATTTGCTTCACCATGAGCCCCGCTTTTGCGGGGCTTTTTTTTGCTATCTCACAGGCGCTGTGGGGCCCTGTGGGGGCGGGTTTACCCGCGAAGAGGCCGGCACAGCCCAGTAAAACCGGGGCTTTCGGGGAATTCAGGATAACTTGCTGAAATTTTTGAAATTTTTGCTTGCATCAAAAATCGAGTGCCCCTAATATACGCCGCGTTGTCAGGCACTAAGCGAATCACCAGCAACATCGGTGACCGCAAAACAACTTACAAATCAGTAAGTTGAATGAAAAAAAGTGGTTGACAAGCAAAACGAAGAATGTAGAATAGTTGGCCTAAGCAGCGACAAAGCGAAAGCTACGAAGCTAAAGAGTCCGAAGCGAACACAGCCTTCGGAGTAGCAAATCGGTAAGTTGTACCGAAGTTCAGTTCCGCGATAGCTCAGTCGGTAGAGCAAATGACTGTTAATCATTGGGTCCCTGGTTCGAGTCCAGGTCGCGGAGCCATCTCGGGGTGTAGCGCAGTCCGGTAGCGCGCCTGCTTTGGGAGCAGGATGTCAGGAGTTCGAATCCCCTCACCCCGACCATTTTCCGGGTCGTTAGCTCAGTTGGTAGAGCAGTTGGCTTTTAACCAATTGGTCGTAGGTTCGAATCCTACACGACCCACCACTATTCACAGCGGTTCGTGATGTACTAGGAAGGGGGCTTGCCAGCCAGTTTCTAGTCTTGCAGCCGTCTGGAGCGAACCTTAGGCTCGCTTCGGCGTGATGTCAATATGGAATAGCCCGCCGCTTATGGCGGGCTTTTTCGTTTCTGGCCCAAAAAACTCAATGACTTAGCGGATTCGCGGGCTACTCAGCTCCGCGAAAACTCGCCTCGAGTGGCCCCCAAAACCCGCGCAGCCAAAGGCATGGCGCCAGTTTCCTAGCACCAGAGACCTGGGACAGTTCTGCCCTATCTGCCCTTGATCAGCTATCGATGTAGTGGCTGATTGCCATTCGTCGACTCATAGCTTCGGGGAGGCACGTGCGTTGTAGACCGTGCCTGCGTCAGCCGAATGAGATCGAGCAAAGGGTGTAGACCCTGTCGTCGATGCCATCAGGCTGAATAGAAGGCTGGGTTGAAAGAGATCTTCGGGCGGTAGCAAAGCACTGGCACAGATCTGCTTGAACTCAATCAGCAGATGTCCTGGTGCAGGGTCGCCACCTCCTTGATGATCTTGTTCGATCGCTCTTCGTCGGCCAGGCTCTATGCGTTGTTCGCCTTCACCTGGTCGCGAGTTTGGTGCAGCACTGTCATCCACCCGCCGTACAAGACGTAATGCTCCCTGCTGCATGCTCCGCTCGTGCAACACGTCTCGCATGTGGTCATAGTCGGCCTCGATGTAGCTCATCGTGGTGGCGATGTTCGAATGGTTCAGCAGGTTCTTGGTGAGGTGGATGTTTCTTTCTGGCTGCTTCATCAGATCGGTTGCAAGCGTGTGCCTGAACCGGTGCGGAGTCATCCGAACCCCGAGCTTGACGATCAACTTCTTGTACATCGCCTCGACTTGGTCGGAGTTCATTTCATGCCGCTTGTAATAGCGGGAGAAGCGATTGACGTTGAAGAGTTGGTCTTCGGCGGCGAAGCCAGCTCGAGCGGCTTCATCCAACAACCGACGCATATGAGGCGCAAGACCATCCATAATCGGGATCCGGAATTCCCGGTGGGTCTTCTCTGTTTCGCCTCGTACTAGGATGAGTTGGCGGTCCCAGTCGACATCCCGAAGCCGAATGCACAGCAGTGCGTTCAGCCGGATGCCCGTGTAGTAGAAGATTTCGAACGTAGCGAGCCAGAACCACCCTGGCGTGATCCTGGCGCGGCTGCCAGTCGATTCCTCTTGGTCAGCCAGGCTTCTGAGCCAGCGCCGCGCACGGAGGATCGCTTCGCCGTCAATGATTTTGCTCGGCCGCTTCGGTGCAATTACCGTCGTCTTCTTGAATGGGTTCACATCGGTGTTGGGAAGAATCCCGTACTCGATGCCATACCCCCATATGGTTCGGAGGTGATTGGAGTAGGTGTTCCAACTGCGCTTCGATAGACCTTCGTCAATCAGCTTGTTCCTCAACGCGAGAACGCCACGTCGATCGATAGACTCCACATCGACAGCTTTGCCGAAGTTCTTTTCCAGCTTCTTCATTGCCGCGCCGTAGATTTTCGCACTGGCCGGCCGGAGGTCGTGATCGACTAGATATTCCCGGAGCAGATTCTCGGGCGTCATTCGGCGGCCCCTTCCGTCACCCGTCTCAAGCTTGGGTTATTCATGGGCTGCTCGGGGAATATCAGCTTCGGATCAAGAAGCAGGTAGCCCCTCAACTGCGTGGTCTTCCTTGGACCTATTACATCGTAGGTCCAGATGTTCAGCTGCTTGCTGGTCTTCTGGTGGCTCTTCTCTTTCTCAAAGGCGCGTTGAACATGCTGCCAGGCCGCTGTTCCAGGTTTACCGACGATCTTCTCAAGCTCCGGGTGCTCCAGCACATATCGCTTGAAGATCCCTGGCGTGACGAGCATGGCTGTGTCGTCGACGGTGTGAATCAGGGCCTTGGTGTCATTGATGATCAATTTATGGGAGGCGGCACCTGCTTTTACCCAAGCGATGAAAGCCCCTCCCAACGAACTACTCGTAGGCATTGTGGTTACATCTTTTTGTGCAGCATTCCTTGCTATGGCTGCTAGAGAATCGTCAGCCCGCCCTACCTCCTCTAGTCCTTGATGGGGAGGGGTGGCGGCTGCTGAGCCTTGGCTAGCACTTAGCTCTTCTGATGGCGCAGTGATATTACTATACAGTGACAGTAGTTCTTCACGCTCAGATGATTGGATTCCTTGGCTTGGGCTGGCTGTACCAGCGCTCGGGGCCGCGCCGGCGGTTGAGGTGTGTCGTCACTGGTGTCGATGGGTTGTTCCGGTACCGCGCAAACTGTTTCTTCACTCGTACTCGGCTGCGTGACTGCTTCCGGTTCCTGCTCCAGGGTGAGGGTGCCGGCGTACTGGGGAGGGCGATCGTCTGGATTGGGCCATACGAGTGCCGGCGAGATCTTCAAGAAGGTGAAGCTATTCTTCCAGCCGCGGCCATTATCGATGGTGGCTTTCCAGATCGCTTTATCCTGCGCGTTGGTCTGGATGATTGCCTGGTCCTGCAGCATGTTGAAGAACGGGGCATTGGAGGTTGGCACTCCCTCAATACCCTGGGTCAGCATGTATGCCCGGAGTTGATCTGCTGCAGGCTTACTCACCAGCCAAAGCGCATCCTGTGTCAGCCAGCCATCTGCAGGTCCGTCCTGGTGATTGAGCTTGAGTTTCTCCCGCACCAGGAAACGCAGGCCGTCGGCGAGTTGCCGCTGCAGTGATTGTTTGGGGGCTGTCAGCGCTCGCTCTGGATTTCCTCCCAGTTGCTGGGCAACGGAAGCTTTGTCTGCCTGGACCACAATTTCGCCGAGGATGCCGGCGTGCTCGTATTGACCTGCGAGGAGGTAGATCAGCTGCCTCCATAGTTCAGGAAAACCACTGAGCCAGTCGAGAATCCCGCTGTCCAGGACCTGCATATACACCAGGGCTGAAGCAGCACCGTGTAGTTGGTACTCCCTGCCTTTGACGTACTTGAACCGGTAGGGACGGCTGATCGGTCCATGCCAGGGGTGCCACGTTCTGCCATCCTCGAGCTCCACGCGGAGGTCAACAGCGATCTTTCCCAAGTCGTGCAGCAACGCGCCGTACGCTGCGGCTGCGGTCCATGCCTCAGCTTGGGCCGACTGCGATTCCGGTGGTGCTCCGATCGGCAGAAGGTGTGTCTGACGGATCTTGAGGGCGTAAGCCATGATCTCCAGGCCATGGTCCAGGAGGCCCCCAAGGTGGGCATGGTGATGGTTTTCAGAGGCAGGGAGCAGCTGCACCAGCTCTGCGTAGCGCTCGAGCGGCTTGAGGTAGAGGGTGTTGAACTGAGCTCGTGAGAGCGAAGCCCGACGCCAGATATTCTCCAGGAGCCTGCTGGCGGAGGGGGCTCTGCAGCAGAGCAGTAGCCTTCGCCGGCAGATGGAAGCCATGCGGTGAGGCTTCTGGCGTTGGTTTGGCCGAACGGCGGCCTAACCATGATAGGAGGTGCATAGGGTGCTCCATGGGTGTGCATGGAGCGGGCTTTTCTCCTAATGCCAAGATGGCATCAACGGAAAAGGGTATCTGAGAGGTTCTAGAATTCGTGGCAATGCGCCATCACTACATGCCGCGTGGTCTCAATGATGGACTTGAGTTAGGGGAGTTACGTGGAGCAGGTGGAGCAGGTTTCAGTTCATGCTTATATTGTTCAAGGCTGAGGCTGCCAACAAGTTTTCCCGACGGCGAAACACCTAGAACCGTTAACATGCTTTCGGGTGAGACGTGACCACCTCCGCCGCGCCCATCTGCACTCCTGTAATATTGTAGTTGTTCAAGGTAGTTCATAAACTCAGGGTGAGTTATGCCCATGGAAAGAATATCAGCCAGGTCGGCGGACCGAGCATTCGGGTCAAAATATTTCTGGTTCCCGAGTCCTAATTTTTGCTCATTGGTTAGGCCTCCATATACAATCCAATGATGGTTGTAATGGTTCAACTGGTTTGCAGCTGCGTCGTAGTCCGTGAAGATTGTTTTCTCTGCTGCGATCTCTGATTTGTCTCTCTTGAACTCTACAAGTACCAGTTTTTTATCTTTTCCGAAAATGCCATCGCCTGATGAACGCTCATGTCGGCCTGCAATCGGCGCTGCGAAATCTAATCGGCCGGCTGCGTTGAGTCTAAGGATGAAACCGTACTCGACTGTTTTTTCCCACCAAGTTGCTTGCATATTAAGCTCCTAGCGTTTCCTTTTATCGGACTACGTCCGCCCTTTCGGGTAGGGCTTTTACCCTTGTGATCCATTCCATTATCCATTCAAGCCCATTTGCTGTTGAGCCATTTACCCTTTACTGCTGATGCAGGTGCTTCAAATTCTGCGCGACCTCCATAGCATCGTGGAGGACTCGTAGTATCTCAACGATTTGATCTGTCCCAGTTCGGTAGAACACGATATGTCGAGGTCTAATCACACGGCCGTCAGTCATCTGCAGCACGTTGAATGACAGATGCAGGCTGCGAAGGCCCGGGGAAAGCTCATCACGCATTTTGCTGTCTACCGGCGTCGGCTGTTCAGCTAGGGCGAGGAGCGTCTCCTGCAGCAAGTCTTGATACCGATTCCTGACGGACTGACCGAGCCTCACCTCAGTGAAGCGAAGTGTATCGGCGATGTCGATGCATGCCTGGGGTGACATGCGAACCATGACCCTACTCATGCTTTATCGCCCGCTAGTCTTCCAAGATTGTCCAGGTAGGCTGCCAGATTGGACGGATCGATTTCATCGTACTGGCCTGCTTCGACCTGCATGATGCCTACTGATGTTGCGTTCCGCAGTGCTTCGAGCCTGGCTGCCTCAGCTGCTTCATGCTCAAGCAGCATCCGGATGCCTGCACGCACGACTTCGCTGAAGTTCTGGTACCGACCAGTGTTGACTAGATCATCAATGGACTGCTCCATCGGCTTTGGAACGACGACATTGTGGGTGGCCATGGATGTGAACCTGATGAGTGGTGATGGCGTTTTATGCCATACCTCTTGCGGAAATGCCAAAGGTGTCGTATATCTGATGGCAAGGTGCTCTCACAGAGCAAGGAGATGGAACATGACCTCAGCAGCCAAACGATCGATTGCCTTCCGCTTGGGCCGGGCCTTTGGTGCAGTGGCACGCTTCTGCCTCTTCGACAAGAACACTCTCATTCGTTGGGGCAAAAGACTGGTGGTTTTCGGCACACTGGCTCTCATCTTAACGAACTCGTTGAGCGCCATTATTGGTTCGCTATTGACCTTTGGTTGTATTGGACTGTTGCTCTGGGCTTTGTCAACCGGGAAGTCCAGCTTGCTTTCAGGCATGTTGAAGGAGGACGCTCATGTTCGCGGATCCGACGATGATTCGTACAGAGCACCTTTCTATGGTGAGCACGAGCACCCTGATTACAACATGCACTTTAAGGACTAATGTAGTCATAGGTTATGGCCAGGTTTCTGGCCATATCCATCTATGTTGAGGCAGATTTTATAGCGTCCTTAGCAACACTTGCCCCTTGCCCCCCAGCCTGTTGAATGTCTTTCGTTCCGTTGGTAAGTCCTCCGATAATGTTCCCCGTTTGAACTCCTGCCCAGCCGAGAGCAACTACCCAGAACGTTGGGAGAATGATGAACATCGAACCCATTACGAAGTTAAGAATCGCGTCTTGAGTTGTGGTGTTTAAGCCCATCACTGGGTCAAAGGATAAGTGCGGCGAGCCCGAACCATACAAAACGTCGATGATTGTGCTGTCGACCCATCTTGCCAGTTGAAACCAGAAGTCTACAAATATTAAAGCAAACATTGTTACTGACATGGTCATGGCAACTTTCAATTGATACGCGCCGATTATCAGTACCAGTGGAATGCTGATTACCATGGCCATCTTGAGGAAGGCCACTACCATCGGTAAGGCTTGGCGCACCATATCCATAGCCGGGAAGAAGGCCAGCGAGCCTACGGCGACCCCCAGTGTTCCCCCTGCACGAGCAAGGCCATTCCAGACGGTTCCGTCGATCTGTCCGCCATAGTCGGTGTAGACGTCGCCGTTGACCTGGCTGGATGGCGACACGAGCTGGCGAATCATCGAGTCGGTTACTTCCTCCTGGGACAGCCACTTTGCCCATCCGAGGAACTGGTTCAGCAGGCTTGGATCGACCTGGGCTTTCAGTCGGTCCCGTAGGCCGATGCTCCCATCTGACCACCACTGCTTGCAGGTGGGGTACCCACCACCCCCGGTCACCTGAGGCATGCCATCATCTCGTTTCGTGTCATACGGCCAGGATGTACGTGGTGTTCTGGAGTAGTCCGTGTCGTAGTAACCAGCGGTATTCAGCAAGTAGTGGGACCCGATCCAGTTCAGGTCCTGCAGGGCCTTCTGGTCTTTGGCGATCGACCCAATGTCGGGCTGACGCATGAACAGGCGCGCGCGGGAAGGACCGAAGCAATCGTGGGTGAAGTCTGCCACCTCTTGCGCGAGCAGGGGATTGCCGATCCTCATCGCGTCGACCTCCATGCGCATTTGCCTGAGATCCGTACCGCAGGGGATTGCTGCAACAGCACCGCTATTCAAGCCCTTGGACAGCGCGTGTACGAGCGCCCACCACACCGGCACCTTCGCGCTCTTGCCGGCCAACGAGCTGAAGGTAGTGTTCCAGCCTGTCTCCGAGGGCGCCGGCGTCAGCACTTGGCACTGCTTCCCTCGCGCCTGATCGAACTGCAGAGTGTCAAACCCCACGGAGATGGCTGGCACAGCACACAGTGAAACGACCACGTATCCGACGTACAGCTGGGTTTCAATGCGAGCCAGGGACAGCACACCTTTGTTGCCTTCGTCGGCACCTTCTCCTCGTACCTTGATCCACTCACGGGCCACGATGATGATGAACGGCAGAGCGAACAGCCCCGTGTCGGAGATCATGTCCCAGATCCCGTTGTTGATGATCCACCCTACCAGAGTGAGGTAATACTCCAGGTAGTCGTTTGTATAGAGCGTCATAGCACCTCCGACCAGGTGATTGGCGCCTTCGAGATTTCGATGATCACGAACAGCAGGAGCACCAAGAACTCGACCCGCTGAGCGCCTTTAGATGGTTGGCCATCCCCCGTTCCGGGCAGGCGCGCCTTGAGCTTCAACCAGGCGAAGACGATGCTACCGTAGAGGGCAAGTCGCCAGAGCAGCAGTGGCAGGTAATTGCCCTCACGCCACTTCAGCCAAGTGTCGAAAACCCCCAGGTGATTGACCGCGATGATGCCGAGCAACACGCTCAGCAGCAGCATCACTACGCTCAAAGCTACGCCCCCGAGCAGGACTTTCAGGGGATGGACTTTTTTCTCGACATCTTCGGACATGGTCACTCCTTGCCGGCAGGCTTCTGCAGCTGAATCATGCGATCCTGTTCAGGCGCCGCGTTGTAAATCGAGCGAGAACTTTCGGAGCGTGCCTTGCCGCGTTCGATGATTTTCATCGGAGAGTTGTTCGCGAGCTGCTGTCGCATATCGAGCTCGGTCTTCAGATTCGTGATTAGCAATTGGAGGTTGTCCACCTGGCCGAGGGTCGCTTCTACGGCAATCTTGTTCATGCTCACATTCGGCTCCCTGCTGCCTGTAATCAGCATGCGTTGCATCAGAAGCGCTTTCTCCAGAACGTCTGCAAGTGCCACCTCCGAGGCAAGGCGGGACGTAAGTACAGCTTGGTCACGCTCGTCACGAAGTGCGGTTACGACGCCGCGGGTGATGGGCAGTGAGTCGCTGCTGGCCTCACGCAGCTTCTCGGAGGTGATCTGTGTTCCCGGCTTCAAGAGCTCCTGCAGCGCCGCGAGCTTCTTGTCGTATGTTTCCTGGATCAGCGGCGTCAGGCCCACTCCCGGAGTCGAGGTGGTGGCGCAGCCTTCACAGGTTTGGATCTGCTGCTCACCCAGGACCCGGTTTGCGAACTGGGCGGCTTCGGCTGGTGATTCCCAACTGCCGCACACCAGTCCATTGGAGCAGCTGGCCTGCGGAATGCTCGAGGTGTCCTGAGCTGCACGGTTGTTGAGAAGGTTATAGCCTGCCTTCGCGACGTCCCCGACCACTTTGATAGGCTGTTGCCCGTTGCCGCCGGCCTGCTTTCCGCCTACCCAGGTCACGCCGTTGGTTCCAGGCGCTTCCTCGACCTTGTCGACCACTGCTACGGCGTCGTTGCTGGATGCCAGGGCTTGCCCCATCTTCTGCCCCTCTGCAACCTTGCCCCACCCCATCTGGCCACCCGCAATGTCGGCCATTCGTTCGGCCATCGCCCTGCAGGTTCCCTTCGATCGGTCGTAGTCGAGGCGCGCCTGCAGGATTCCGTTCGTCAGCAGGTTATAGAGGGCGGGATTGGCCCGCTGCAGGATCATCGCCGGCAGTGACGTGACTGCGCCGGTCGCGTTCTGGATGACGCTGCCCATGATCTGCTGGAAACCCTGCGTTGCGCCGTTCAGCTGGTTCTGCAGCGTGTTGCTGAGGTCCATGTTTCCGCAGACCAGGTTGTTCTGCCAGCCGGCACCGACGGTGATGCTCTCCATCTGGCCAGCGCTGCCCATCTGGACAGCACTGCCACCACCGATGCTGTAGAGCACGTCGTCTCCGATCACGCTGCCCTGGGATTCGACCTTGATCGGGTCGGCGGCCTCGGCCATGCACCAGGTGCTGGTCATGCCAGCTGCGAGAATGATCGCGATGGATAATTTATTCATTGAGCTCTCCAGTCATATCTCATTGGAAGTCAGTGCTTCCCAGGAAGGTTTGGCCCTTACGCTGGCAGCATGAGTAGGGCCGCCACAGGGCCCACGCATAGGCTTCGTCGACAGCGTCGGCATTAGGGCCGGGGGAGGGGAATACGGCGCAGGTGGGGCTCATGGTTGGCGTGAGTTGCTGCCACTTTCCTGTGGTGGCATCGCCTTCTTTCAGCTCGCCGGCAGGCCAGTAGCCTGGTTCTGCAAGACCGCGCATTGGCAGGTACACGTGGGGTTGACCGACACGGGTGGTGACGTCGCCGGCGCGCTGGGCGATGACAGCACCGGCTTTAAAATCGTCGACCTGGTGGATGAAGCCGCTGCGTGGGTAAACGCTTCCCCACATGTCTGCCGATAGAAGGCCGCCGACTTCACGCATGCCCGGAATCAGGGCCTCCGGGTAAACGGACTCGGGTACTCCGTACCGCCATGCAAGGGTGTCCAGCGTGCTGAGCATGTATGGAACGTAAGGCGTGGTCGCGCCGTGGCAGGAATAGCCAAAGGAACTGGCGAACCGGCTGAACACCGCAGCTCCAGGATGGCCAATAACGTCTGCCTCCTTGAACTTGGCGATGTTGTTCTCGGCGTTGTGGTTGGTTGTTCCATCATTACCGGCTTGCGCTGCCGCATTCGGCGCTCCCATGGGGCTCACCTCTGTCCAAGGGTTTTCCCCGGTATTGGCGTAGGCAGATACCACCGCGTCCGGGATGTAATGCCGGACTTTGGTGGAGGTTTTGACCGTGCAGCCAACAGGGGTGCAGAGCAGCCAGTAACAGATTCCGACCACTTTGTACTCAAGGCAGGTAGGCGAACTGGTGGAGGCGATAATCGCCGCTGAACTGATGGCCGCTGATGCTGAGAGCGGGAGTGATGCTGTAAGAAGACCGGTCAGGGTCAGTCTGGATATTCGCCTCATCATTGCCCCCTTGCACGGTTGATGGTCTGCATGGCTGTTGCCACGTCGGGTTGGCCGTACACCACATACCGGCGATCGACGACCACCGCCGGCACCTTCGAAACACCGACACTCCAGGCATCAGCATTTCCCTGCTGGGCGGTGGCCAGCTGTTGCATCAGTGCGGCCCCTGCCGGAGTGCTCATCAGCCGTCGTGCGGCGAGAGCGGCCTGGTGAGGGTTAGGTGGCAGCTCTCGGGACAACTGCTCTTCGATGCGCTGTTGGTCATCGAGCTTGATGACACGCACATCTGCTGGTACGGAAGTCAGTGGGTGCGCTGAGTCTGTTATGGCCCAGGTCTCGGCATGGGCGGTGCCGGTGGCCAACGCGACAACGAGCAAGGGGACTGCTCGCCATGAGGGCGGGAGGGGATTGAACATGGGACTGCACCTGAAGTGGGGACCGATACAGGAAAACGGATCGGCCCACCAGGCGCAGTAGGAAATAGATATCTGAGGGTGCTTGGATTTATCGGGGAGTTAGGTCGGGTGGAACAGACGGAGCGTTTTTGCCGTGGCAGGCTTGTGGATATGGCTCATACTGCCTGGATTCTCACTTACCCTGGGACGGGACATGCGCAACAGAGGTCAAATTTTCTGGGAGTGGGCAGACCCAGATCTGCACTTCAGAAACTTCGATGAGAGGATGGCGGATGGCTCCCTCATTAACATCCAGGTAAGGGTCTCAAAGGCGAACCAAACTCAGCTGTTTCTCGGGATTTATGCCCAAGATGGTGAGTTGCTGCTCGAGGAGGGCTATTTGGACTGCAAAGATCAGACGATGACTACGGCAATGACATGGGCGCTTCAGCGCGCTTATTCCTGGATGACAACGGGCAAGCTCTCCGACCGATAGACGGTTGGTGTTAGTTCAATTGCGCTGGAGTATTTTGCAACATTGGTAAGGCGCAGGGAGGCAGGTTAGTGATGGACCGCATACCCACCAACCCAGAAGTGGCGGCCCTTCTCGGCATAGATGAAGCATCTGTTGAAGAGTTTCGCCAGGAAACCCATCGGCTGAAGGATGGCGCGTGGCTAGTGCAGTTTGCCTACTGGATGCCTCAGGAGCTGCGACAAAGCCTCACCGGGAGTTTCACCCTGACCGTCACACCTCCTCGAGATCCTCTTGATCGCCGAGAGCCTGAGTGAGTTGTGGTCGTTCGGTCGGTGAGGACCTGGTCCCCGGAGCCGGCGATCTGGAACGGAGTAATACTGATTCCATGACATCCCGCTGCAATTCGCAAATGTCGTCGTTGAGTTGCGTGACTGACGCCGAAAAGCCCACGATATTGGGAGGGCCGGACAGTTGCTGGTAGAGCTTTTCAAGTTGGACGCTCAAGTAGCTGTGTCGGCTTGCGAATCCTTGTAGTTTCATCATCCACCTCACCTCGACATCATCCCTGCGTGTGACTGGGTGAAGGGATATCCGTTCCCTCCGGATGTTGGGCGACCTCTAAAATGTGAACTAGTAGAACCATTCCGCGTCGTCTGGATCCTGCTCCTCCAAAGTCATTTCGCGCTGCAGGTTCAGCTCGAGCACTGTCCCCGGCGCCGGCGCATACCAGTCGACGATCACGAAGCGTCCTTTGCCTGCGGCAGCGTCGTACTCCATGAGTACGCAGTCGTCATTCCACTCCTGGAGAGCCCAGCTTAGCTCAGAGTGTGAGGGTGACTCTTCCCCAGCCCCAGCCGGCTCAAGCTGAAACCATCCATGGCCAGAGCCTGCGCTGGGAAAGAACCTGCTTGGCAGGTTGCTTTCTTCTTCATTGTTGTCGTTGCGCAATACCGTGAGTTTGATCATTACCTGGACTAGTCCTTGCGCAGTGGGGCCTGGGCGGCGAGGGCATCGATGACCGACAACAGCGCGGCGCTGTCCACCGGGCCCTCCAGGCGAATGCTGTGCCCCGTCAGACTGTCAGTGACCTCAATCGTGGGGGTAGCGGCAATGCCGCGGCTTTTTGCCTGAGCCAGCTGTTGATCAACCGCTGCGCGGATATCAACTTTTGTCCTAGCACAATGGGAGAGATCCTCAGCGGAGATGTCGGGTAGCTCCAATTCACCTGCGAGGCCCTGGCCATTGCTGCGCGTGCGTAGCAGGACCTGGTCGATCGCTTGCCAGAACGCCGAAGCCCCCCTAAGGTACCCGCGCATTGAACGAGATGTGCCTCCGATACTGCTGCAGCACCATGGGTATCGAGGGGGAAGTGATGCCAAGCGAGCTTCACGTTATCTTGCTCACTCACCCATTGCTTCAATTGCGGGGTGTATACCCTGCAATAAGGGCATTCGAGGTCGGCGTACTCAGTGATTACCCACCTCGCATTCGAGGGCCCGAAGTACCAGGTCTCATCGGGGCTTCTCGCGTTACCGGTCTTTGCCAAATACCACCCAGCGCCGAGACCTACGATCACAATGGTGCAGAGCAAGATGAGGCTTAACCTACGTTTACGCATGCTTGTTCCCCTGATCGCTAGGACCGACGATGGGCGGGCCGAGGCGCTGCAGAGCGGCTTGGAGGTCGTGTATGGCCCCTTCCGGTTGGGGGTGCTGTTTCAGCCACTCATCCAAGACTCCCTGGATCAGAGGCATGATGTCTCGGCGATCGAGGGCGTTATTTTTGATCTGTTGCAGCTCGTCAATGAGCACTGGTGCGCAAACCGACAGCGACTGGAGTGTGTCGTGCCCGGGGTCTTTGAGCAGCTGGGTCAGGTTATCAATGATGTTCTGGGTCAGGGTATTCATGACTCTCATGCCACGCGCTCCACGGCCTTCTTTTGTTCGGGAAAGGTGATGGGGAAGGGGGTGATACCGCGTTTGCGGTCCAGGTCCGCGGCCACCTGCAGCGCGGCGTGTAATTCATCGCAGCCGAGGGCTTGCATGGTTTCATAACGTTGCCGCTTTTCTTCAGGCTCGGTCATGGCCAAGGCGAGGCACAAGCTGGGGGGCACTACCCGGAACAGCATCTCGATCCGTTTGGCCAGGACGATGCCCTCGGTGAACTTGCCGTTTTCCTTCCTTGCCGAGAGCATCATCGTCTTCTGGGCCGGCGTGAGCTCACGGAAGCGCGCGATCTTCTCCACCTCGTCGGGCGGCATGTTCAAGCAGATCCACCACTCGATCATGTTGAGCAGCGCGGATGCTTCTGGGGGGATGTCGTCGACGTTCTGGGTTGCCATCCAGTACCAGGCGCCCAATTTTCGCCACATCTTGGTGATCTTCACCGAGTACGGGGAGAGCAGTGGAACTTTCAATGGGATGTGGCCTTCGTCGGTGAAGGCAATCAGTGGTCGACCTTTGAACTGGTCCCGCTCCGCGATGTTGTTGATGGTGTTCAGCAGTGAGATGTAGGCAATGGCCATCTGGGCCTGATAGCCCTCACGCGCGTAGGTAGCCAGGTCAACGATCGTGATGTCAGCTTCCGGCCAGGCGGTACCAGGACGGTTGAACATCTCGGCTTCTGTACCCATGGTGAACATCCCCATGGCCTCGGCCATCTCCATGAATCGGTTGCGCCGGCTTTCAGGGAGTTTGTCGTCGCTGGCCATCGCTTGCAGCGCTGCGCTGATGTCTTCAGTGAGCACTGGACGGCTCTCGCTGACACACAGTTCAGCCGCGTTGAGGATGCACTGGCGGATGGCACTGCGGTCAGCCCGAGTGAGTCGAGCGTCTTCCTTGGACTCGCCGCCTGTGATCATCAATCGGGCAGTGATCTCAAGCTCGCCCAAGATATCCCGCTGCTCGTCCTCCATCCCCGCCAGGGCATCGGCCAGGTGTTGGTCCGAAGCATCCACGTCCGCCGCATTCAGAACCTTGACCTGGTCCTTGTTTTTGACGAGTTGCACCGCGTCGACGAACGGGGCGAGGCTCACGCCGCTGCCCGGGGCGAGCCGCACTCGGTTTACGGTCAGGCCGAGCCGCTTGGCGAAATCGCCGAGCAGACCGAAGCTGTTGCCGGCCTCGATGATGAAGAACCTTGGGCGATAGAGTGCAATGGCTTGCATGATCAAGTAGTTGGCCGTTGCAGACTTACCCGCGCCGGTGGGTCCAAACAAGAACAAGTGGGCGTTCATCTGGCGATCGAGCTTGTTCAATGGGTCGAAGGTCAGCGTCGCTCCTCCCCTGTTGGACAGCGTGAAGCCTGGGTTACCTGTTCCAGTGGAGCGCCCCCATACTGGGGCCAGATTCGCGATGTGCTGGGTGAACATCAACTGGGTGTACCAATCCAAGGCACGATTTTCATTCGGGTCGAAATTGCACGGTAACCACCGCAGGTAGCTGTTCAGAGGAGCTACTTCGTCCTGTGGCTGGACTGGCTGCATGCCGGCGCCGAGGAGGACGTTGCACAAGCTGGTCGTACGCTCCTCGAGCACGGCTTTATTCTGACCTCGGAGGAAGAAAGCAACACTGCCCCTGTAGAGCTTGTGCTTACGCCCGAGGATGGACCGTGCCGTTTGAACGTCATCCCGGGTGTGGCTGGATGCCTGGGTGTCGCCGATGGCCTTCCTGGAGAGTTGTTCAAGATGCCCTTCCAGCAGATCCTGCGGGGTCGGCACCATGGTGATACACAGCACGGTATCCTCAGGCAGGCGGTCGAACAGCGAGTTCAATGAGTCTGACTGCTTGGTCTCACCGGTCAGGTGCCCGGTAAGGGGGGCATTTTTCAGGCGATCGAGGATCACAACTCGGTGCGGCATGCCGTCGAACGACCAAAGGCCGCTGTCGACATCCGAGCGCGGTTCTCGGAAGAACAAATTCTCCGAAAAGTCGGTACCGCTGGCCACCGGCAGTTCACCCTCGTCGAGCTCGCGTGGTGGTTGGCAGACCGTGTCGTAGAATCGACGGATATCGCTATCGGTCGTGCCCAGATGATCTGGGTGTGGATTGAACCAACCCACGAGCCAGCGCTTGATAGCGTGGCCATCCATGCGTTTGGTTGTAACGCCGGCGTTGGCCAGGGATCCCTTGAGGCGATCGCAGATTGCTTTGAGGTATGCGGCAGGCTCCTGACCGCGAACCACGAGGTCCTGTTTCTTTACCCGGCGGTACACCACCAGGCGGACTTTCCGGGTCTGCCCACGCCACGGAAGGTTGCTGACGGCCGTGTCGACGAACAGCCCACCGGGCTTGGAGATGGATTCAAGGTGGTGGCGGAACAGCGCGAGATATAACCTGGTGAAGTCTGTGTTGTCAGCCCGGGGCTGAACGTAGGCCTGGAGTTTCTGCAGGTAGTCACCCCAGTCCGTCTCGTCCTGGGCGTAAAGCTGAACGACCCAGTGCGAGCTCTCCAGCTCGTCAAAACTGTCTTGTAGGACGCCTTGCAACGCATCGCGAGCTTGTTGAAGCCAGTCGTCGGAGCGCCCCTCGGTCCCAATCGGGACCAACTCGAAAAACGCCGCCCTGGAAATGCCATCCTCGAGGAGCATGGCTTCTTCCTCGGGCAGATATTCGGCCCATGGCAGCATGTCCACGAACGACGGGTTGACCTCGTACATGCGCGACACGTCAGCTTTCGTAGCCGGCCGACGTTTAGGGTTTTGCCAGTCGATAGGGGAAGGGATGCCCATCGACTCCAGGCGGGCGATGTACCGGTCATTCGCAGCTAGGCGGTGCTCCTCGTTGATGGCTGTACTAACCGTTGTGGGACGGTCGTCGATTGGCTCGTGTTCGGTCGCTGTCTGGCCGAGCACGGGCTCGATGGGCATTGCAGAGCCTTTGCCCAGCAATTTGCTGATGAACTGCATCAGTACTCCTCCGTACGCTCGCCTGGCATGGCGTACTGCACGCGTTGATACATCGGGAACACCGTGGTGTAACCCGGGACTGGAACCGGATCCGTACCAGCCAGGTGCGGGAACACGTACATCACCAGGTCAGGATTCGGCAGGCGCTTGAACTGGCTGTAAATCTCGTTCTGGGGCGTGCGAGTGAAGGCGTCAGCACCTGTCTGTTGGCGAACCACCTGCGCCTCATCAAGCGGCCGGCGAAGTTCCTGGCGAGCATCCAGCAGCATTCTGCTGTTGGAGCTGCCAGAGCTTCCTCCAGACGTTCCGTGTTGCCACACGTCCATCATGTTGGCTTCCCCGTGGGGGAGCAGCTCGTCTTTGTCAGTCGTGCATCCGCCTAGAAGGAGGGTGAGCACGAGCCAGGCCCCGGCCTGCAGGTGGGGCTTAGTCCAAGTTTGCAGATACATGGTTGGCTCCGGAGTTGTAATCGACCTTGCGGCCTTTGATCTCGTAGTCGATGGCGAGCTGCTGGTCCAAGTGGACGGCGACCTTCGCCCCGGGCTGGACGTACACGGCGGCGAAGGCTTCGCCGTAGAGCTTGTTCATCCAGGAGCGGATGTCGCTGACGCCGCCGGTGAGAATCGCGCCCATGGCTGAGTTCCCCGAGGAGCCCGTGGTCCCGAATGACGTTCCTCCGCTGCTGAAGGATGTTGAGCTATTTTGCTCATCGGCCTTCAACAGTTTGGCGATGCCGGCGCCCGCGGCCGTCACCAGGGATTGGTTGGTCAAATACTCCTTAGCGTTTGATCGGAGGTCGCCCGAGATGCAGGGGATGCCGTAGGAATCGCTAATCCAGCCGAGCCCGCCCTGGATCGCAGGCTGCCCATTCCCGTTGCTGCTGTTCTGATTGTTGTTCTGGCTGCCATTTGCTTCCTCGGCCGGGGCAGGGAACGATCGAACCGTGCCGTCGGCGAACACGAAGGTCAGGCTCCGTACTTGTCCGCGCACGCAGGACAATGTCCAGTCGCCCGATGCGGTCCCACTGGCGACGGCGCCGACGACGTCAGGGAGATCAATGCCGTTGGCGGTTAGGTTGTCCGGACCGATCAAAACCTTAAATGGGAAGGGGTCATTGACTGTTCCATCGATCGGGACGCGGCCAATGAGCGCCGACATGGCTACCGACCCCATCAGGGTCGAGTTCTGAGGCAGGGTATAGGCTTTGCGCACTTGCTTGCGGGCATCCTGGGGAGACATCTCAGCACCGACGTTCTGCGCCGTTGCGTTGAGAACGGTCTGGCCTTTGTCCAGGGTGCTGCCAAAGCTGGTGGGAAAATTGAAGCCGCTGGCTGCCTGGGGGGAGCCGGGCTGAAGTGGCTTACCGCTGGCGTCCACTGCAGTGGCGTCGGTCGGCTCGACCCACACGAGGCCATTGGACTTCGTACCCTTGTCGAAGCCTGCGCCGTCACCAGGTTGCACGCCAAGCCCGATAGGCAGGTCTTGCCCAGCGGCATTGGGGTTCTGCGACAGGTTATCCAACTGACGCTGGAACTGGTCCTGTAGGCCCAGGCTCTGGTTTTTAACCTGCTCCTGCAGCTCGCCCTTCGCATCATTCAGCTTGCTGTCGACATTCTGATCTATGCGCGAAAGCCGGAGCTGGAGCTCTGCGTTCTGGTCCTTGAGTTCTTTGTTGTCGGTCAGCACCTTCGCGATCTGGTCTTTCACCTCCCGACTTTCAGCGACCACTGTGCGGAGAGTGTCGGCCGGGGTATCCCCGTCCACCCCTAGCTTGCGCGCGGTGTCGCCGCCGATGATGATCGGCTCATCTTCAGGAGCCTTCACCTCTTCTTTTTTACTCCCGCCCTTGAACAGGATGATGAGCACGACGATCAGCACCGGAATGAGCAGGTACTTGAGGAGTGGATTACTTTTCAGACTGCCCACGGCGCCCTCCTGCTTTCGGATCAATTTGGCTGACCGAGGACGGCAGCAGAGCCTCTTTCAGCCCTTTGCTCTGGGTGACCAGGTAAAGCGTGGTGGTATCGCTGGCGTTTCCGCGAGCCCCAAGGTACGGGTGCTGGAATGTCGCTGTGGTGAAGTTACCCATCAGCTCTGTGGCATTCATCGTCAGCTGCTGGGCGCTCAGGTTCCTCAGCTTGACCGCAGTGACGTAACTGTTGTCGAGGCGCCAAGCCCCCAGGATTGATGCCTCCACGGGCAATACCGGCAACAAAGTGCTCAGATCCAGGGCCCGGTCAACACGCACCTGGCTGATGCCGGCGACAGGCTCAACGGTGCGAAGTGGGGCGTACAGCATTTGTGCCGCATAGCGGGTCAGGGCCACCGGCGCTGGAGTCTCATGGCGGGGGGGCGGTGGAACATCCTCTTCTTCCTCCGACGTCGCGGATCGCTTTGTCGAAGTTCGTGCTGAGGTGGTATCGCCGTAGTAGGTGGAAGGGGCCGCACCGGCGACGATCTTGGCGGGCTCGAGCTTGGCTTGGCCCTCTGCCGCCGGTGTTGCGGCAATATCCACCAGCATGATCTCGCCGGTGGCCACGTTCTGCAGCTGGAGCCGAGTCGGTGGAATTTCTTGGCTGGCCAAGAGGTAGACCGCGCCACCGGTGCTCTGGATGCGCAGCATGCCGACAAGCTGGGGAGGCATCCCAACGCGCACGTTTTGGTCGACGAACACAATGCGCTCTTGCCCTACAATCAGCGGGATTGCCATGGGGATACGGTCCCACTGCAGTAGCTCTACCGCTTTCACATCGGCAACTGCGAAGAGGCCCAGAGCAAGAAGCCAGGCGCGCAGATTCATGGCTTCACCCCGGTGGCTTGCAGATCGACCTCGATGCGTTGTGGGTTGGATGCGTAGCAGTTCCACATCAACCCGAATGGATTTTTCTCTGGGTTGACGTCGGCACGGACAATGGACAATGGGTAGCGGGTCATGGCGCGCTTGACCCGCTCCCCGTTCACCGACTCGTCAGCGAGCAGATCCAGGTTGACTGTCCAATCGTTGATCCCGATTTCTTCTACGCGCAGCACGCCAGGGTCGGTCAGCCCGTGACCCGGGATTTCTGAGACGTTCCGCTCACGGCGACGCAGCTCACCGGCGTTACGGCGCATCTCGTAGTCTTTCTTCAAGTATTCCTTGCAACCAGGGGTAACGTAGGAGGCCAGGCGTTCGATGTTGTCCTGGTAGTCGTCGTCCCCATTCTTCTCCCAGCGCTGCATCTGCTGGAAGATATAGAACCCGAAGGCGTACACGTTCTCAGGCGGCACTTCCCACCATTTGCGAGTGCTGCCGGAGCGGAGGTCCGGCGGCACATGCACGGTCAGGTCTTCGGGGGCTTTGTGCCAGCCGTAGAACGCAAAAAGACTGACTGCGCCCAGCACAATGACCGCGATTCGCAAGCTAAGGATGTGTGCCTGCTGAGCATCCACTCGTTTTCGAAAACTCATGAAGATCCCTACTTTCCTGTACGACGGCATGTCCACGCACCCTTCCGGGTGACCAACTGGGGGCCACCGAGGAAGGGGAGGTGTTGAGCCTTATAGAACTGGAGCTGGCGGTAAAACCATGTGTCCGGCCGGCCGCGCTTCATCTTCCGGAGGATTCGGCTTGCCACGGTCAAGCCCAGAGCTCCACCTACAAGAGCGCAAGCGATGAAAAGAGCGGGTTGCCGAACAAGAACGACACAGGGATGCCCAGAATCACTCCGACCCCCCCACAAACACCGACCGTTCCCCACATTTCATCAGCAGTGAGGCCGCCCATGACGATGGGCTGCCTATTCAGGTTGTGGGGGAGGAAGTCGAGCGTTCCATCCTTCAGGTAAGTGGTCTCAGCCATGTCGCATCACCAGTTAGAGGACGCCGGTAGCTTTGGTGACCATGAAGATGCCAACGCCGATCAGACAGATCCCGACAACGGCGGTGAGCCCCAGGTCTCGCCACTTTTTCTTGCCCTCATGGATATCGTGGTAAACGCCGTAGGCATGGGAGGCGACCCCCACCATCATGCCTCCGAGCAGAAACAGCCCGATAAGCATGAAACCGTCGTAACCGTAGTTCTGGATGGTTTGCAGCCAGCTCGTTCCCTCGCCGCGTGTGGGGGCTTGTGCTCCTGGTAAGGCGGCAGCGGCAATGACTGGGTGCAGACCCATGATCATTGCGGCGGCGCCGGTGAGTGACTTGGTGATGGTGCGGATAGACATCGGTTAGCTCCTTGGCTAGCTGAGAACGAGTGTGGATAGGATCAGCAGGAGGACGATGACCTTGACGGTCGACGCGGCTGCAATGTTTCTGTCGATGTTCTGGGTCGCCCAGCCCCGGTAGATGCTGTACAGCGCCCAGGCACCCCAAAGGGTCGACAGTGCGATGACGGTGCCTACGAACAGCACGGTGCTGGCCTGCGGTGTGATGCCGCTGGCAGCGTTGAAAGCTGCGACTTGAGTGCCGCTCATGCTCATGGCATCCGCCCGCCGGTGAGGGTGTATTTTCCCGCCAGCTCTGCCGGATCCCGCGGCTGTGCGCGACTTGGGGTCAGGTACTCTTGCAGGCCCTGGCGAACGCGCTGGATATCGCCGGCCAGACGTTCATAGTCGAAGTAGTAGCGCTGGCCAGGTTCGCTGGCGATCGTGGCGCTGCGGCGCGCTGAGTCCTCCAGCGCGTTCAGCTGGCGGATCATCACCTCGATGTTGGCCTGTTCTGATGCACCGGCCGCCTGAGCGCTTGGTATTAGTGAAAAGCCGCCGCTGACGCTGATCAGCGCGCCAAGCAGGATTCGGCGAGGAGATACAAGGAGGAGGGATGGCTTGTTCACGGCTGGGCTCTGGGACGACTGACTGTGGATGTCAGAATGCCGAGACCAGGTGGGGGGGCGCCTCAAGAAATACTTATCTGGGGGCCGTAGAATTTTTTCTCGAGGCCAATCAGGGTTTGAAACCGTACAATTAACCTGTCTCGATAAGGCAGTTGATCAGCCCAGTTCGGCCTGAGCCCACTGCATCGATTACGATGAGCCGGAGTCAAGCCAGGGAGTTGGTGTACTGGAATACTGATCTGTGGGGAGTCGTATGCCGCAGCAAAAAACTTATTCGCCGGCGTTTGATACTTGGGTCTCGGACTTTCTCGGTGTGCATTTCCGAGATGAGGGTTGCTACGATAAAGCGGTCCTGGCCGCTGAGATGTTGCAGCACAGTCGGGCAGTTAGCTCGTCCGAGTTGATCGAGATGGTCAGAAGAGCCAATGCCATGTTGGCCCTTCTCCCTGGTTACGATCATGAAGGCTAGGCAACGGATGGGTCAGGCTGGTAACTCGCTGTTCCCGGCCTCGCGCTTGAAAAAGAGCAGATATCCGACCGGCATGGGAAATCCGTAGGACCAGGCCTGGGCATTTTGATTGCCCATCTTGATCTCCCCTCGGCACACTGGCTGCGTGCTGACGAGTTCCCAGCCATCGGCGCCGAGCTCGAGCATCTTCGTCTGCAGCGGCTCGTCTTCGGACAAGAGAGACACAACATCGGGTTCCAACGTCTGCTCAGTGCTCTTGAAGATCCATGCGCCGCTAGTCGTGTTCTTGAATGGGATAGCGACAAACTCAGCGCGGTGTTCGAATTTCTTGCTCATGGTTCCTCCTTTACTTAATCAGCCGCGCGCTTGACGTGCCCCGGGGGCGAGCGCGTCGACGTAGCGTTCCATAATGGACAGCACCAGACTGTTGATCGCCAAGATCTTCATCGCTCGGGTGACGGCCACATACAGAAGGTTCAGCTCATCATCTCGTCGGCCTGGATCGATATCCGGTGAGAGCGGGTCTGACGTGAAGTCGTCGAAGAGCCCGACAAAATCCCACTCCAGGCCTTTCGACTTGTGGGCAGAGGTCAACGTAATAGTTGCGTCAAGCTCCTTATCCACCGTGCATGAGCGTAGAGCCAAGATTCGCTGGGGCAGATCCGGATACATGTTGATGATCTTGATCGAGCGGATCATCTCGCTGTCCTGGCTCACCTCGGCGATTTCTACGTACTGGGCATAGTCCCGGTAGTCACGGAGCAGTTTTTTGTTCTGGACCAGGTCGCGCTGCTGTCGACTGAAATAGAACAGGTCCTCGAGGTCGCGCACTGAGTAGCTGTCGATGCCGCCAACCCAGTAGATCTTGGGCTTCTCGGTGACCAGGCACAGAGCGTTTTCAATCACCCCAATGACGGTTCGATGAATGTACGTCCTGTGCGGCAGTCCAGCCGGCAGCGCTTTCTTCACCAATGTCTTCTCGCCCAGTCCCTGCAGCTTCCTGGTTTCTCCCTTGTAGGACAGGATGATGTTGGCGACATGGGCGACTGCCGGCCCAAACCTGAAGCTCTGGGTCAGGTAGTGCTTCTCAGCCCCGGCCATCCAGCTGGCGTTGAGAGCATCTTCCGCGCCTCGAAAGCGATAGATCTGCTGATGACGATCACCCACTGCCACCTTGCGAATGTTCTGAATGCGCACAATGTCTGCGATCACGGGGTTTACGTCCTGCCCCTCATCGAGCAGAACACAGTCGAAGCGCTGGCTCAGATCGGGTTTGCTCAACTGGTACAGCTTCAGGTAACCGTCATGAGTGATCTGCACCGCTGTGTCCTGCAGGTCAGTCATTCGCTTCCAGATGCCCATCGCTGCTGCGAGCGCTTGCTTCAGGTAGCGCTCCTGGGCGGACGTAAGCATCGGCCGGTCACGGAACCGCGGAAAGTGGCAGCGTTCGATAAGATCGTCGGCGCTGGCCATGTAGTTGTTGAGGGTGGTCAGCACGTCTCTAACCAACTCCCAGTCCTGCGTATCGATCGCTCGGGCGATGTCGGTCAGTCGCAAGTTGTTGGTCTGCTTATGGCTGAACTGTGTGCCATAGACGGCGTAGGCCAGGCCGTGTGCGGTTTTGTTCACCACGTTGCGCGGGAAGCGTCCCCGTGCGGCGATCTCCACCGACTTGTTGTAGCAGAGATAGAGAATCCGCAGTCGGGAGTGATGTTGAGCGTATCCCACCAGCGTGGTGGTCTTTCCACTGCCGGCGCCGGCCTGGATGAGGAGTTTCGGAGCCTCCGACTGGATGATCGGCGACTGTTCGTGGGTCCATTGCATCGTGCTCTTCCTCACAAATACTTCTTGAAGCTCGCGGCCGTGATGCTCACGGACACACCGAGCAGGGCGGCGCAGGGGAGCAGTACCAGCATGGGACTGATGCTGATCGGGAGTGCCAAGTAGAAGGTCCAGGGGAAAATAGCCAACGGCATGATCGTTGCGCGGGCCTTGTGATAGAGGTAACTGGATTCGCGGCCAGCGCCGAATTTGCGCAGATCTCGGCGCACCAGGCCGTCGACCAGACCCGTCAGTGCCGCCATGGCGAACAGCGGTATGGTCATCAGCAGCACGACCAAGCGGACGCAAAACACCAGAACGGTGAAGAGAGCGGCAAGCACATAGTTCTGGACCGTTGTGACGCTTTGCGCGGCCCAGTAGCGCATGTCCATCTCGTTGCGGGGCCCGGCGTGGGCTATCGACTCCATACCCTGGACCCAGCTGAGCATCCCGGTCTTCACGATCAGCCAGTCATAAGCTTCGGTGACCAGCCATGTCGCAGTGCGTCCCGGCTCTTGGACGATGGCACTGTGGACCAAGCCTTTGGATAACCAGCTGACCTCGCTGACCAGCATTTGCTGACCGTGTCGCCATCCAGCTTCTGGCCAGAAGAAGTACAGGCATACCCAGTCGACCAAGATGGCGACGAGCAGCGAGCCGAACATCACTCCGAGAAAGTTGAACGGGAACCAGAAGATCTTGCTGAACAGCGATTCCTGTCGCTCCTGCTGCTGTTCGGCCTTCTTTGAAACGTCGTCTGCCATGGCCTACACCTCAAGCTGCGTCATCGGTGGCCACCTGACGGAAATCTTCAACCAGGTCTTCGGGTAACGCAGATTTCAGTTCCTGATAGCCCGGGGCTTCCCACCAGTCGCTTGAGGACGCCGCCGAACGTCGCATGCCTGCGGCCAGGTCCTGCAGATTGCCGGGCATGACCTCGTCGGGGTCGTTCGCGGGAAGCGGCATGCGGACCTTCCAGAGGTTTCCACCCTCAATGAGCGCGAAGGCCTGCCCCTTGGGAAGCCCGACCACGTGGGCGGGCTCAATCATCGGCACGCTCGCCAGTTGCACTTGGTCATGTGAGCTCGAGGTGAATGCTGTTTTCCCGTTGACCGAGTCGTTCGCACTGCTCGCCGGGGTGCTGTTGTAAATCTGCACCTTGGGCAGCTGGTTGGTCAGCAGCTCGGCGGTTGCGGTTTCACGGACGCGCAACATGAACAGGTTGTTGAAGTTACCGATCACCTGGCCGGCCTTGGCTTTCGAGCCAATCTTCGCCTCGATGTCGCTCATGGTCTGGGTGTAGGCGGTGACCTGCATGCCCGCGCCGCCGGCTTTGTTCACCATGGGGATGAACTCGTCCCCGATCAGTTCGTTGAACTCGTCAGCGTGGAGGTTGATGCGAACCTTGCCACCGGCCATATGGCCCGGCAGACCATCATCGATGCCATGCTTGTAAATGTGGCCGGCGACGGAGACCAGGTCGCTGAACATCGAGTTGCCCACCGCCGCAGCGACCTCAGTGTCGGACAGCGCATCGAGGCCGATGTATACGACCGCGCGTTTCCGAATCACTTGCATCCAGTCGAAAATCGGTCGCTGGTCAGCGAGATCCAGGTAGTCGGGCGCGAGTAGCTCAGCGATACGACCAGTGGTGAGTTTCTCCAGGAGCGGCAGCAGGGATGCGACGATCTTGTCGAAGTAGGTCTTGTCGTAGCGCACGGCACTTCGCAGGCCATCCATGACGGAGTCGTTGATGCGTTTCTGGGTCAAGTACATGTCGATCGCCACGACGCGCAGCGGACGGTCCTTCATGGCGAATGACAGGTTCTTCCGATCGATCTTGCCTTCAACTTCAACGATGGCTTGCCAGGCCTTCGGATCATGTTCTGCGAAGTACTTCTGGGCGTATTCGATGAATAGCTCGTCGATGTTGATGACGTGCCGGCGGATCTGTTCGTAGTCAGGACGGCGGCCGAGGGCGACCAACGACTGCGCGATGATGTTGACGAATCGCCAGGCGAACTCCCGGAACGCAGCAGAGTTGCCCTCGCCGGAGAGCTGGCCAGCGATACGGGTGGCGACCTCGCTGATCCGACCAAAGCGGCCGATGGCGTTGTAGCGCGCGGAAATGTCCGGCCAGCCCAGGTGGAACACATAAAACTCGTCGAGGCGTCCGGCGCGCTTGCATTCGATGTACATGCGCTTGAGCAGATCCGCATCACCTTTCGGGTCGAAGACGATCACAACCTCGTGGTCGGCCTGTGCGTCTGCACGCCGGCGCCGGCTCCAGCGATGGGAAGTTTGGCTCCGGCGCCCCATACGGACTCGCGGCCCGCGTCGATGCGTTCGGCGAATGTCCTGCGTGATGAAGACCTCAGCCAGGCGAGTCTTGCCTACCCGTGTGGTTCCCAGCACCAATGTGTGGCCCACGCGCTCACCGAGAGGCAGGCTAACGTTCTGCTCATCAGGCTCGATTCCATGCAGCCTGGGCAGGCCACCCACGGGTGGCAGCGGCCTGGCGGGGTTCCAGTTGGAGTCCCAGCCAGTGACCTTGGTGATGAGCTTCAGTGGAAAGGGGGCGAACTCCAGACGTTCTTCCAGCCAGCGCGCACGTATATAGAGGTTCGTCGGCTCGACGTAGGCCGCGAACTGGGGAAGGTAGGTGTCGGCCAGGCGTTGCGTGTGCTTCTGTGTCCACCGGAATCCACGACCGATGAACAGGCGCTCATTGCTGATCGGCATTTCAGCGCTGGTCATGGTGTAGTGGGGAAGCCGCCGTAAATTCGCCTGGTAGCGTAGGACCCTCCGCGCCTGCAGGAGCCGAATGGTGCCCAGGTAGATAAAGCCCAGGGCGGCGACAATCCCGAACAGCGGTGTCAGGGCAAAAGCCCAGGGTGCGCCAATGCAGAGTGCAGCCGCTACATAGCAGACGGCAGTGGTGAATAGTTCTACCGGGGGGCGGAGCAGAGATTCAAGGGTATATGTCGCCATCTCACGTCCTCGAGGTGTAGGTCAGGGCGTCGGCTTCAGCGCGTGCTGCCTCGACCTGGTCCGGAGTCAGCCGTTCGGCCAGGCGCTGGGCGAATGCGTGTTCGTTGAACTCGGAGATCCCGGTTAAGCGCGCACCGTAGAGCTCGCTCACGTGGCGGACCTGCTCGATCATTTGCTCGCGGCCGGGTCGGTGCAGGGGATGGCTGATGATCAGCGTGAACACCGGCGATACAGGTCGTGTTGGGCGCATACCGGGTCTCACTGCTGAAGGGTTGTGGCTGTGATCAGCACCGGGTAGTGCTGCAGCCCCAAGCGACCAGCAATATCGCTGGCAGGAACGGGCATCACTTGCAACCCGGGAGCCCAGCGGCGGATCTCTTGCAGTCGTGCCGCGTTGCCAACATTCACGGCGAGTCCCACTGCCTGCAGGCCTTGAAGTGCCGGCAGTTTCTGCTTGAGCCAGGCCTGCGACATTGGATCATCCCCGACGATGAACATCGGCTGCAGACCAGCTGCATTGATGACCCGTCCCTGTACTGGGCCCGGGCTCAGTTCTGGAGTCAACACCGGGAAAGCCCCTCCAGCCCTGACACCAGTCACAACTGGGGGAGCGTGCGCAGGCTCGGGCTCAATGTCCTGGTAGTAGAGCAATGCGGATGCTCCGCCGCGGTCCTCTACTACTGTGAGCACCGCTTGCTGGTCAGCATTGGTGGGTAGGGCCAGGCTGGTCACCATCGCGAAGGCTAGGGCTTGCAAGACGTGTGACCGCCAGGCGTGGGGATATGTCATGGGGTCCGTACCTCGAAATTGATGCCGGTGACCCGGCTGAGATGTTTCGCGAAGTAGCCTCGGTACTTTGCCGCCGGCGCGCCGCCGGCCGGGCGGTGATACCGCCCGGCAGCATCGATCCAGGTTCCGCCCTTGGCCTTTTGCTCAGCCAGGATCTGGGCGGTCACCGCCAAGTTCTTGTAGGGGTCCAGGCCTTCGCAGGGAAAGCTGTAGCGATGCCCGTTCGAGCGAATATTGGTTTGCCCCAGTCCCACGTCGACTCGAGCGGGCCCAGCGGTCGCAATTGCGACCAACAGCGCTCGGCAAGCATCTGCGCGGGTGGCGAAGCGATAGCCGGTGCCCGCGACATTCAACGTCCACGGCCAGGGCACAAGCTGACCCCGAAGGCGGGTGCCGCTCTCCTGCAGCGCCACTGAATAGAGCACGACCGGTGGAACCCCGTGCCTGATGGCGATCGCCTTGTAAGCTGGTGGCGGATCTTCCACGCCCCACGCATTGCCGGCGAACAGTAGCACCGGCAGCAGGCAGAGCTGCCACCAACTCATTGACGGCGCCATGATCCGTTCACCTGCGTCACGGCCGCTGGCAGCGAGCCGCCGAGACCGAGGCGAATCCAACGGCCCTGGTCATGATTGAGTGTGATCAGTCGGCTTTTAACACTGGACGGGTCAACACCCGCGAGGATTGCCCAGCGGCGAATTCGTTCATCGTCGTTCTGGCTGCCGACGAAATAGAGGTCAAACGGTGTCTGGGACGCCTGCAGGCGTTTGACCTGGTCGATGCAGGGCAGGCAGTCGTCTTTGACGAAGAGTGCCATTCGCCCGTTACCTTCCAGAGCTGGGCCGCTCCCGGACCCGGCCCGGGTCGAAGGGGAGGCCGAAATCTCAATGGCATTGATGCCCGGGAACAGACGCTGGTACGCCTCATCGTAGGCTCGCTGGTAGGCGAGCTCCCTGTCGACTCGTTGACGCTCTGCCTGAACCTGGAGCTCGGCAAACCGGCGCCGCTCACTATCCGATCGAGCTTCGATTCCGAGTGCAGTGAGCGGGTCAAGCCCCGGCGAATACACCCCCCGAGGCCCTTGCATCACTTCTTGATATCGCTCGTATTCCTTGGAGGTCAGGCCCCACTCCTGCGCTGCTTTATCATGAAGCTTGTCCTGCGACAGGATGCTTTCGCTGGTGAGCTGTTGAACACTGGGGGCGCCTCCTCCTACAGCGGAAGGAAGCGGCGCGGCCTCAATGCCCGCAGCAGTAAATGCGCAGGCGCAGGCGATGGCTCGAACGATTGGTAGATTCATGATGCTTTTCTCATGGCTGGATGCTCAGGGTTCGGGTTGTGCCGCCGGCGTCGAAGGTTGCAGTTCGTTCATCTACAGCCTTGAGTCGCCAGGTGCTGCCACTGACCACTTCGCCTGGCCGAAGCAGGTAGATCTGGCTCAGTCGCGTGCTACCGGTGGGGGCAACAGATAGAAAGCGCTCGCCGCCCCGGTATTCGAGACCGACCATCTGAAATGGTGGAGGCTCTTGCGGGATGGGCGTGGCTTTAACCGGTGCGGGCTTCGCCTTCGGTTTGGAAGTGGAGGCTTTAGGGAGCTGGTGCAGTTGCCTGGGCCTGTGGCCTGCTCATTTTCTGCACTTTGCCGTCAAGTGACTCAAGGTCGGCTTTCAGTACCAGGAGATCGCCCGCAGTCGCGGATGAGCGAGTGGCTTCAACTGCAGCTTCGTGGGCCTGCTTTGCCGTGGCTTGCACAGCATCGATCCGGCTCGAGAGTGTTTGCTGGCTAACACGGAAGTCTTCCATCGTGACCAGGGGTTTGCCTGACACAGTGTCGAGACGATCGTCGATCGCGCTCACCCTGCTCTGGAGTGCGTCGATGGAAATTTTCTCTGCTGCTCCGTTCACAGCGCGAGACAGGGTCGACAGCTGGTATTGCTGGAACGCGATGATGCCGCCCAGGATGAGCAGTCCTGCGGCGATGGGCAGATATTTTCGGATCGGCAGTTTCATGGGTGTCCTCTCGAAGCCGAGTACACCCTCGCGCATCCATGATGCTGTTTCAGCAGAAAATACTTAGCCCGACCGTGTGGAATTTATTGATCGATGCCAAAGGGCCCGCCATCTGCTGGCGAGCGCCGCGACTGCAAACCCACCTTTGCAGCCCAGGTCGCTCAGGACGAGCGTGCTGGACAAACGGTTTTCTCGGCTGACGGCCAGTGAACGATTGCCACGAATGTTTAGAACCAGCCATCTGGGGGTTACACTGGATTCACTTTCCAGCAGGCAAAAAAAAACCGCCTTTAGGGAAGGCGGTTTTTGTGCAATCCAGATTAGGGGGCTGAATTGCGAGTCCTCACAGGGACCATCAACGTGCGTTCAGTTTACGTTCGTAAATTACGATTTGCAAATGGTGGTGGTCCGATTGGGATTGCGTTTTGGCATGCGACGAACGTACCGACCGTTTTCGGTGGCCTGAAAACCGATCCGCTTTTCGGCTTGGCTGAAAGCTGACTGCTTCCGCCCATGATCGCACAATGCCAGATTTGCAGCTATTATGGCGCTGCCTGCACTCACGTTGCCCGAAGCAGGTGGCCAGTTACGCAACAGTTTCATCCCCCAGACGCGGCGTAGGAACCCGCGCCAGATGACCATCCGGGGGTTCTCAACCGGCCACCTCACAGGGACCATCAACGGTAACTCGAAGGCGCTATGTGTTCTGGAAAAAGCGCTGGAGGTTCGGCCTTACCTACTTAGGAGGCCGAAATGTCTAAATTTGGACGTTTGTGGGACCTCGTTTGGAATGGTTACAGAGCTTTCAAGCTGTACGAGTTCCTGCGGGACCATTATGAAGACTGGTTCTAATTAATGGGGAAGCCCCGTTCTGGTTCGCCAGGGCGGGGCTTTTTGCATTAAGACAGAGCATGGCCAATGCCTGGCGCGCCACCCTCATCTGCAGTAAACCCGCCATAGCTGATCTAACCGGGTCGTAAACGACTGACTCAGCAGTTCCCGACGCATACCCCACTCAGGGCTTCTTGGAACGTTGGCAGATCTCAGTGTGCCTTTGCCGTACCGCTGGTTTATGCCATCCATTACCGACATCAGGCGATCGCAGGCAACTGGTTGCGTTGCCGCGAAGAGATCGTCAGTGAACTCACCCGGTTGCCGTAGCAAGGAGATATCGCGGTAATGCCCAAGCCCAGCCCTCGCTCTCCGCCGAAGTAGAGGGATAAGCCTTAGCCCGTTATAAGACTTGATAATCAATTGTGGCTGAAATAGGCTTAGGACCGGGCCACTTGCTGCCTGCCCCCTCCGCCGAATTGGCATGGTGAAAGCAAGGTTTTACCCCCTAATGGTGATTCTCACCGGCAGGTCGCAAAGGAGGGTCCGACACGCGATGCGAGCCGGTATATTGAGAACACATCATGACCAAGATTGAAGCGCTGAAGTCACAGGCCAAGCGCCTGCGCACCCACCTAGCAGCAAATAACGTTCCTCTCAGCCATAGCCAGGTTCTCGAAGCGGTTGCTGTCATGCATGGACATCGAGATTGGAACACGGCTTCAGCGGCCGAAAAAGAACATTCCGCGCTCCTGAAAGATCCCCAACATCTTAATTTGTCATTAGAAGCCATTTTGAATGGAGGCATGCAGCCTGGTGCAGACCTTGGGCCAGCCGAAGTGCAGAGGGAAGGCACTTACAGGCGCGGCTACCATCACTGTGCTGCTGTGATCATGCATGCGATGCGAGGGCCCGCGCCGATTACGGCTGCCATGTTGAAGGGCTGGATCGAGGGGGCGGGTAAGGAGTGGAGACATGATAAGCCTCTGGACCGTATGATCATCGCGCCCGCCTTTGTGGCTGCGAACGCAGAAGATTAGATGCTATCTAAGTGTTTTGAAGCGGAAGTAAAGGCATGCGTGGCCTCTAATTAGCGGGGGCTGAGTGTTCTTCCTCATACTAAAACCTTCACCAATTATTATAAGGGGGATGTAAGCCGGAACCCCAGAAATTTCCGTCACCCTAGTTGGGTGGGCTCAACACTCGTGTCACCAGCTACCTTCTGGAGAATCGAGCTCGGCCATCCCTCCCTGGACGGGCATCGCTCGACGATGTTCAACGGCTCCCTCACGGGGCCGTCGTTTTGTGGGGGCTATTCCATCCACAAGTCGTCGAGGTTCTTGAAGTTCCAGAGCGTCGGGTCTTCGGGGCCAGTGATACTGTCCTTGCAACTCGTGGCCGCCAGGTCGATGGTCTGCATCGGGATCGGCTCTCTCGAGCGTAGCGAGAAGAACACGCGAACCTTGGGAGTCAGCAGTGATTCCATTCCCGGCTCAACGACAACGGCCAGACGCTGAGAGGACAGGCGAACCAAGGAGCCGACGGGGTAGATGCCCACGGCCTTGACGAAGGCGTGGAAGATGCGTTTGTCGAAATGGCCCTCCCACTTGGCCATCTGCCGCATCGCCGCGGACGGGTCCCACGGCTTTTTGTAGGCTCGCTCCGACGTCACGGCATCATAGACGTCGCAGATTGCGCCCATGCGGGCCAGGAGTGAAATGGCGTCACCGGCCAAGCGATCCGGGTAGCCGGTTCCGTCGATCTTCTCGTGATGGTGCAGGGCAATGTCCACCACCCCGGGCTCGGCCCCGCCTGCGCGCAGCATCTTTGCGCCCTCCACAGGGTGGCGCTTCATGATGGCGAACTCGGCATCGGTGAGCTTGCCTGGTTTGTTAAGCACTTCCAGCGGCATCGCGGCCTTGCCTAGGTCGTGCATCAGTCCGCCGATGCCAGCCAGGCGCGTTTGCTCCTCGTCTAGATCGAGATGCCGGGCCAGCGATAGCATCAGGGCGCAGACGGCAACCGAGTGCAGGTAGGTGTAATCGTCGTGCGTTTTGATGCGTGCGACGCTGATGAGGGCATGAGGTTGGCGCAGCACCGAGGCAGCGATTTCTCCGACCAGCGGCAACGTCGTGCTTGGGTCGACGGCCTTGCCAAGCCGGGCTTCCTGGAACATGTCCATGACTTGGGACTTGGCCGCAAGACAGAGTTTCCGTGCATAACACATTTCGCTCTCCATTGAGGTTGCGCCGTCACTTTTCTTGCTTAGTGGACTAGACGGCAGAGATTGCTCCTCCGACAATTCTCTGGGCTCTGGGCTCTGGGCTCTGGGCTCTGGGCTCTGGGCTCTGGGCTCTCTGGGCTCTCTGGGCTCTCTGGGCTCTCTGGGCTCTCTGGGCTCTCTGGGTCGACTTGGCTTTTGGCCAAGTCGACCCAGACCTCCCCGACGCCACATTCTCGAATGGCAGAGAGATCCTGAGGCTCGGTCAGCAGGAAGCTGCCGCGCCAGAATGGGTGTCGAACCCAAGAGCCGGCGAGCTTGTGGATGTACATGCCGAGACGAAGCTCGGATACGGGAATGCGTTTTACCAACTTATTTTCCTTTCTGAGTTGGGTGGTTAGGCGTGCGCCGAGGCTGGCACCCAGCGGTAGAGCGGAGGTAAGGTCACGCCAAGATTCTTGGATCAGCCGGAACCGCCGAAATTTCCGTCAGCCGATCAACATGGCTTTGTCTCGCGCTCGGTCGATGCGTTCCTGCATCGCCTGCATGACTTCTTCGTGGGTGTACGACTTGGCGTTGGGGTCGTCGGCCTCTCGGAGAGCTTCCTCGACCTCGCGGGTCATCCGCGCATATTCTTCCGGCCACAGCGCTTGCTCCATGCGCAGCGACGCCTGCCCAAGCAGGTGCAGCAGGCCGAACAGCCGCATGTCATTGGTGGCGACGACGTGCTCTCGAATCCGCTCCTGGATCACCTCGCAGGCCCGATGCGCCTCTGGCGTCGCCGTGCCCTCGTAGCCGGCTGGGAGTTCTGCTTCTTCAGCGATTCGCGCCCAAGCGATAGCCAGCGCCTCGATGGTGGACAGGTTCATTTGCTCATCCACTTGCGCAGCAGACGCTTTTTCAGGGAGGCGCGCTCTTGCGGATTGCGTCCCTTGTGGTTGGCAATGCGATCCGCCGTGGCGGCCTGGCGCTTGATGGGCCAGTAGGAGCGGCCATCCTTACCCATCGACCAGACGTTGCTGACCTGGTTTTCCAGTAGAGGCAGATGGGCGCATAGAGCTTCCGGCGACGCGCTGGCCAGCGCGGTGCGCTCGTGGGTTCGCCAGCGCTGATGCCAGAGTTTCTTGTCCTCGCGCTCGCTACGGCAGGTCGTGTGCCCAACGATGGGCGTTTTGCGGCGGCTGCGGCTCATGATGTGGTTGTCTCCAAGAACATTCAGGACAGGCTTTCTGGGTAGAGCGCCGTCAACCGGGACAGGGTTTCTTGCACTTGTTCCAGCGAGGTCATCAGATGATCAACCTGATCCTGAAGATCCACGGCGAGATCAAATAGCTCAGCCACTCGGCTGCGTGATCCCTCGTTGAACGCGGCCATTGCCAGTTGATGCAGCTTCAACAGGTCGGTGCGCAGTTGCGGAGGTGCGCCGTCTGCGCTGTCATTCAAATCGCCGCGCAGCACGTCCACGGCATCGACTGCACGCAGCAGTGCCGTGGTATCGAAATTCTCGGGAGTCAGTTCGTCCCATTCGTCGTCGGTGATGCGGGCTGCCATCAGGAGGGCTCCGATTAAGCGGTTGCGAGCGTTAGATGCCCGATCGGCTCGGCTGCTGGCCGTACCTTGATTTCGATGTCGTAGCCGAGGCGATTCAGACAATCCATCAGCTTGCGTTCGGATAGATTGGTGAAGTCGCCGCGCATCATGCCCGACACCTTCGGTTGCGGGATGCCCATGCGTTTGGCCGCCGCTTGTTGAGTCAGCCCAAGGGCGCGCATGGCCCTCCTGATCTCGACCACCAGGCCGGTCTTGATCTTGAGCTTTTCAGCGTCAGGCAGTCCAAGGTCGGCAAAGACGTTGCCCGAGCTGCGCTGAACCTCGACGCCTTCAATGATTCGTTTTTGCATTTCGTAGCTCCTGTGCCAATACCTCGGCCACCTTCAGCCGAGCGCGGATGATGTCCATGTCGGCCTTTGGCGTGGCGATTCCGCTCTTGCTCTTCTTCTGGAAGCAGTGCAGGACGAACACCGCTTCCGCAAACTTGACCGTGTATACCGCTCGATAGGTGCCGCCGGCATCGTCTTCGACGACCTCCAGCACGCCGGCACCACCGAACCCCTTGAGCACCTTTGCTGCGTCATCCTGATCGCCTATCTGCGCCAACGAGAGCGCGTAACCGAAACGGCGACGCACGTCGGACGGCAACGCCATCAAATCCTTGTGGCTGCTCGCGATCCATTCGAGCGGTTTTTCTTTGTTTGTCATGACGGAATTTTATACCTGTTCAGGTAATGATGTAAACGCGGCAACCTCAAGGAGGTGTCGTAAAACATTTGTTTTGCGACAGGCTGTCAGCCGCCGCTGTGCTACCTGTGCAACACCCCCTCAAAAATGTACGGAAAACTCTATCGCTATTCACTATTATGCGGAAACCTGTTTTTGATGGTTATCCGCCTATGTTGGTTGGCTACATGCGCGTGTCGTCGGACTCCGACCGCCAGAGCACGGACTTGCAGCGCGACGCGCTGCTCGCCGCCGGCGTCGATCCGCGTCACCTGTTTGAGGATCGTGCCTCTGGCGCGAAGGATGACCGTGCCGGCTTGGCGCGGGCGCTTGAGTTCGTTCGAGCCGGCGATGTGCTGGTGGTGTGGAAACTCGACCGGCTCGGTCGCTCGCTGTCGCACCTGCTCGCCATTGTGACTTCGCTCAAGGACAAGCGGGTGGCGTTCCGCTCGCTGACAGAGAACCTGGACACTACGACGCCCTCGGGCGAATTCCTGTTCCAGGTGTTCGGTGCGCTCGCGCAGTACGAGCGCGCCTTGATTCAGGAGCGCGTCGTCGCGGGCTTGGCCGCCGCACGCAAACGCGGCCGGATCGGCGGCCGGCCGCAGGCGATCACTGGTGAGAAGCTGGACGCCATCGTCGCCGCGCTCGATGGCGGCATGTCTAAGGCGGCGGTGTGCCGCAACTTCAATGTCAAGCGCACTACGTTGATCGAAACATTGACGCGAGCAGGTTGGCGTGGTGCGGGAAGGACGGTCGATGAGCAACAAGAATAAGCTACTCACCGTCTTTTCTGACGCAGAGCAGGAAGCCTTGTACGGCCTACCGGACTTCGACGATGCTCAGCGGCTGGAATACCTGGCGTTGACCGAATCTGAACTGGCGTTCGCCAGCAGCCGGCCTAGCCTGCAGGCCCAAGTCTATTGCGTCTTGCAGATCGGCTACTTCAAGGCCAAGCATGCTTTCTTCCGCTTCGATTGGCATGAGGTCGAGGACGATTGCGCCTTCGTGCTGAGTCGCTATTTCCACGGCGAAGCGTTCGAACGCAAGGCGATCACCAAGCATGAGCACTACAGCCAGAGGGGTCAGATCGCCGAACTGTTCGGCTACCGGTCGTGGGCGGCTAGCTTCCTGCCGCAACTGGCACAGCAGGCTGAACAGATCGTGCGGCGCGACGTAATGCCAGGATTCGTGGCCGCCGAACTGATCGTTTGGCTCAGCGAGCACAAAATCATCCGGCCCGGCCACACCACCTTACAAGAGCCTGGTCAGTGAAGCCCTGTCCACCGAACGCAGGCGCTTGGGCGGCTTGCTGGCAGAAGTGTTGGACGAATCGGCCAAAGCTGCGCTGGGCCAGCTCCTGGTGCGTGACGACACCCTGTCTCAACTGGCAGCGCTCAAGCAGGACGCTAAAGATTTCGGCTGGCGTCAGATGGCAGGGGAGCGCGAGAAGCGCGCCACGCTGAAGTCCTTGCACGGGATCGCCAAGGCGCTGCTGCCCAAGCTCGGCATCTCGCAGCAGAACCTGCTGTACTACGCGAGCCTGGCGAACTTCTATACCGTCCATGACCTGCGCCACCTGAAGGCGGAGCAGACCCGGCTCTACCTGCTGTGCTATGCCTGGGTACGTTACCGGCAGCTCACCGACAACCTGGTCGACGCGATGGCCTTCCACATGAAAAAACTTGAGGACGAGAGCCGCACGGGTGCGAAACAGTCCTTTGTCGCCGAACAGCTGCGACGCCATCAGGAAACGCCGCAGGTTGGCCGCCTGCTGTCGCTGTACGTGGACGACAGCGTGGCCGATCCGACGCCGTTCGGCGAGGTGCGCCAACGCGCCTACAAAATCATGTCCAGGGAATTGCTGCAAAACACGGCGCAGCGCATGAGCGTCAAGCCACTGAACAAACTGGCGCTGCACTGGCAGGCGGTGGACGGCCTGGCCGAACGCATTCGACGCCATCTACGGCCGCTGTACGTCGCGCTCGACTTCGCCGGCACGGCCCCCGATAACCCATGGCTCGCGGCGCTGACTTGGGCCAAGAGCGTGTTCGCCAAGCAGCAGCGCCTATCACAACGGCCACTCGACGAATGTCCGGCGGCAACGCTGCCGAAACGCTTGCGTCCGTACCTGCTGATGTTCGATGCCGAAGGCACGCCGACAGGCCTGCATGCCGATCGTTACGAATTCTGGCTTTACCGTCAGGTCAGGAAACGCTTCCAGGCGGGCGAGCTCTACATTGACGACAGCTTGCAGCACCGGCATTTGTCCGACGAGTTGGTTTCGATGGACGAGAAAGCCGCCGTGCTCGCGCAGATGGACATCCCCTTCCTGCGGCAGCCGGTCAGTGCCCAGCTCGATGCACTGGCGGCCGAGTTGCGTGCGCAATGGGTGGCGTTCAATCGCGAGCTGAAACAGGGCAAGCTGACGCACCTGGAATACGACAAGGACACGCAGAGACTGACCTGGCGCAAGCCCAAGGGGGAGAACCAGAAGGCGCGCGAGCAAGCTCTCTACGAGCAACTGCCATACTGCGATGTCGCCGACGTGTTTCGCTTCGTCAACGGTCAGTGCCAGTTCCTGTCGGCGCTGACACCATTGCAGCCACGCTATGCGAAGAAGGTAGCCGACGCCGACAGTCTGATGGCGGTGATCATTGCCCAAGCCATGAACCACGGCAACCAGGTTATGGCACGTACCAGCGACATCCCGTACCACGTCCTGGAGAGTACCTACCAGCAGTACCTGCGCCAGGCGACGCTACATGTGGCCAACGATTGCATCAGCAACGCCATCGCCGCACTGCCGATCTTCCCGCATTACTCGTTCGACCTCGATTCGTTGTACGGTGCCGTTGATGGGCAGAAATTCGGCGTCGAGCGACCAACTGTGAAGGCGCGCTACTCGCGCAAATATTTCGGCCGCGGCAAGGGCGTCGTCGCCTACACGCTGCTGTGCAATCACGTGCCGTTGAACGGCTACCTGATAGGCGCACACGAGTACGAGGCTCACCACGTGTTCGACATCTGGTACCGCAACACGTCGGACATCGTGCCGAGCGCGATCACCGGCGACATGCACAGCATCAACAAGGCCAACTTCGCCATCCTGCACTGGTTCGGACTTCGTTTCGAGCCGCGCTTCACCGACCTCGACGACCAGTTGCAGGAGCTGTATTGCGCCGATGATCTGGCATTGTACGAGAAATGCCTGATCCGGCCGGCTGGCCAGATCGACCGGCAACTCATCGTCGGTGAGAAGGCGAACATCGACCGAATCGTCGCCACACTGGGCCTGAAGGAAATGACGCAGGGCACGCTGATCCGCAAGCTGTGCACCTATACGGCGCCGAACCCGACGCGGCGCGCAATCTTCGAGTTCGACAAGCTCATCCGCAGTATCTACACACTGCGCTACCTGCGCGACCCGCAACTGGAGCGTAATGTTCACCGCTCGCAGAACCGCATTGAGTCCTATCACCAGCTACGCTCGACCATCGCCCAAGTCGGTGGGAAGAAGGAATTGACCGGCCGCACCGACATCGAAATCGAGATCAGCAACCAGTGCGCCAGGCTGATCGGCAACGCGATCATCTTCTACAACTCGGCGATCCTGTCCCTGCTGCTGACGAAGTACGAGGCAGCTGGCAATGCCAAGGCGCTGGCGTTGATCACGCAGATGTCGCCAGCGGCCTGGCGGCACATCCTGCTGAACGGGCATTACACCTTCCAGACTGACGGCAAGTTCATCGACCTGGATGCGCTCGTGGCGGGACTGGAGCTGGGCTGACGGAAATTTCTGGGATTCCGGCGTACAACCCCATACCCGAATATAGCCAAGTGTTTGAGTGGCTGGCGTACTTTTTATCTGTTCTTCAATATCAATTGTGAGATTATCAGCTAGATGCTTCATGCTTGGTATAACAAAATAATTTAGACCCTATTGTTATACATATAACAAAAGATTCTTTCAACCCTATTGTTATATAAAATTCAAGGGATAAAAACATAACAATAGGGTATACCCTATTGTTATGTTTTTTAATGTTCTAATAAAAAATATCTTGCCTCCATTACACGACACATAAGTTGTCATTTACGACACATAGAATGTTATTGAGCGATACATAACTTGTTATTGATAAAAAACCGCCATTATTGGCGGTTTTTTATCAAGTCTCATATTAATTTTAGAAAATTAAAACTTTATGGGTTTTGCAAAATCAATAATACTTGGACATCTATGCTTGTTTTATCGGGACATTTTTTCTGCTTTAGGGTTAATGAGACTACATAAAACCTTGGAACATTGGTTGGTAAATAAGCGTGGAACGTGAGTAATCAATAAAAAGCCGTTCTGGTGCCCTACACTCCAGAACGGTTTAATCTAATATCATGATATGTCACGGCAAACTTCACACTTTCTAACTGTTGGCATAAACAACATACCATCCATCTACTGAAGTAGAAATTTTTTGAAATGTGCCGATGGTGTATTTTCAAGCATATTGCCACGACAAATAACGTAAAGATTTTTGTAGGGGGTGATCCCTTCAATTTTAACGCTTCTTAGTCGACCACTCTCGCACTCATCGACCACAGACGAAGAGATCACCAATGAAATACCCAAGCCTGCCTGTACTGCCCGTTTAACCGCCTCTGTGCTTCCAAGCTGCATAGATACACCAATAGAATCTGCCACGCTTCCGAAAAAATGCTGTAACAGACGCCCTGTGCCGCTACTTGTTTCTCCCCCCAGCAATTTCTCTCCCTTCAGCCAATCTAATGGAATACTCGCCAATTTGGCCCACGGATGCTCCACCGGCACAATCACAGCTAGTGCTTCACTTCGCCAAACGCATGCATCAAATCCCTCTCGTTGATCCCACCATTCCATAATGGCCACATCGACTTCAAAGTTTTCCAGTTTTTTCACAATGGTAAGATTATCGCCAATGACTACATCAAAATTGCAAGTTGCTGTTTTCTTGAACCGCCTCAAGTGCGGTGGCAATACATAGATGCCGATATTCGAGCTCGCGCCTATTACAAGACGATTTGTGTCGAATAATGCGCACGCTCTGGATCCGGTGCGCACTAGGTTTTCCGCATAAGGCAAAAACACTTTGCCTTCCTCTGTGAGCGTACTACCTGCGTTGTTTCGCACAATCAGATTGACACTCAGCGACTCTTCTAGGCGCCTAACATGCTGAGTCACAGCTGACTGTGAGAGCCCTGTGTGCTTGGCTGCTTCACGAAAGCCACCCCGATTCACGACAGCCAGAAAAGTAACTACGCGTTCAAGATTGATCAATTAACGCCTTCCAAAATTGGATTATTGATAGCATCGGATGGCCTTTGGCCGGTCAGTGCCTGTAAGATATTATTGGCTGCTAGTTGCTCGATTTCGAAACGCACGTCGTCGACCGCAGACCCCAAATGTGGGGTGAAAAATGTTTGCGCTGTATTGGTCAGTAACTCCTGCGGAATAGCTGTTGGCCTATCAACACGGATCCACTCTTCCAATTCGAAAACATCTGCCGCATAACCCGCCAATTTTCCAGATTCAAGTGCTTCGGCAACAGCTAATTCATCGACAACTGAACCACGACACGCATTGATCAAGTAGCTTCCTGTGCGCATTGTGCCAATTGTTTCTGCATTCAATAAGTGCAAAGTTTGCGGCGTCATTGGCAGCATAGGTACAACAAAGTCACTGCTACTTAATAATTCATCGAGACTCACCTGTCGTGCATTCCAGGCCTTTTCCTGCTCTTGATTCAAGGCGATGTCATCGCAATAAAGCACCCGCATATCAAAACTCGATAAGCGCTTCGCAATCGCTCGCCCGACCGCACCCATACCGATGATTCCGAGTGTGCGTCCTGTTAAACCCGTTCCGTATAGTTCCGGTCTCCACCCGTTAAATCCGTGAGTTCGGATACGGCGATCCCCCTCGGCCAGATGGCGAGTCAGGCCAAGAAGCAATCCAATTGTCAGCTCCGCCGTTGGGATGGTCAGAAGGTCCGGCACGATGCTGAACCAAATACCACGGCGGGTACAAGCATCGACATCAAAGTTGTCATAGCCTTTGAGTGCTGCAGCTACAATCTTCAATTTAGGGCAGGACGCAAGAAAATCATCATCGATACTGTCAGGCATGAATACCATCAGTGCGTCAGCATCCTTTGCTCTCTCCAGCAATTCTGCGCGCGACATAGTATCGCGGGTCATGTTGGGAACGACATCCGCAACAGATTGTAAATAATCGATAATTTCAGGATGAACCCAGTGGGTAAGAACTATTTTTTGTTTCATGTGTATACCGGATTTTTTATATGGGTTAGCTACTTGAACTTGCGACGCAAGAATGATTTATGGTGTGGTGGGTATCTGACGACATCGGCAGCATGGGAATGATGAAATCGCTTGTCGCCAATAGCTGGTCCAGCGATGTTCTGCTCGCATTCCATGCCCTTTCCGACTCTTGCGGCAAAGGCTGCGGATCCGTGTACTGAATTTGCATATCGAAGGCGGCCAGCCGCTTTGCGACCGCCCGCCCGACCGCTCGACCGCTCCCGTCCCAATGATGCCGGCGGTTTTACCCGTCAAACCTGTGCCATAAAACCGCGGGGTCCAACCATTGAACTGGCGTGATCGAATGTAATTATCACCTTGCAGCATATTCCGTGTGATGCTCAGCAACAGGCCAATCGTTAGTTCAGCTGTGGGACTCGTAAGCAAATCAGGAACAATCGTAAACCAAATCCCATGGCGGGTACATGCCTCGACATCAAAGTTGTCATATCCTTTAAGCGCGGCGCCGATGACCTTCAGATTGGGGCACGCGGATAGAAAATCCGCATCTATGCTATCCGGCATAAACACCATCATCCCGTCCGCATCATTGGTGCGCAACAGTACCTCTTCCCGCGACATGGTTGAATCGGACTGATTGGAAATTACTTCAGCGGCGGTCTCAAGGAGGGCCAGCGTGTCAGGGTGGATTCGATGCGTTGTTACGATTCTTGGTTTCATGGGACCTCTGAGGAACGAACTACGCGACATGCCGCTGCAACGGGCTCGTCTCTGTCGCTGTGTACGGCACGCTGCTGATAAATGGATCGTATCTTTTGCATCATGCCTTGATCATTCGGTTGGTTAGCCATATTCAAACTGATTCGCCCATCCCGCAATCCCACGACTCGATCAGACACTTCAAGTGCCAGGTCTACCTGGTGCAGGCTGCACAGGACCGCGACATTAAGATCTGTAGCCGCGGCTTTCAGCGTTTGCAGAACCGAGCGCGCCGTCAGCGGATCGAGGCTGGAGACGGGTTCGTCCGCAATAATAATCTTGGGCTTCTGCGCCAAGGCTCGCGCTATCGCAATACGCTGTTGCTGACCGCCTGACAGCAGTTGCGTAGGCGTGTTTGCATAATCGAGCATGCCGACCCGGTCCAGACATTCGAACGCGAGCACTTTGTCAGCCCGGCTGAAGCTTTTCAATGTGACGCGCCAAATGGGCATCTCTGCCAGACGCGCACCCAATACATTCTCGAGTGCTGAGAACCTTTTCACCAGGTGCAGTTGTTGGAACACGAACCCGATCTGGCCACGTACTGCCCGCAGACGCGCCGGAGACAGTTCATGTATGGATTCTCCGAGCGCCACGATAGAACCGGAGTCAATCGGCTCAAGGCCAGTGAGACATCGGAAAAGCGTCGACTTCCCTGCCCCGCTTGTGCCGAGCAAGGCAACCATTGAGCCGTGACGTACTTCGAAGTCAATCGATTCCAGGACAACTTTATTGCCGTATGACTTACCGACATTCTTTAACTGCAACGCTACATCTTTCATTGCGAACCGCCCTTCCAGTAATACGTGAAGCAATCAGTTATTCGCAGGGAGAGTTTCGAATCCCTCGCGTTTTGTGTCCAATATCAAGTACCTGAGCCGGTCACTGATGAAATCGATTGCCGACACCATCAGCAATACAACCGCCAGTACCGTAATCATCTTGTTGAATTCCAACAAGTCCACAGTATCTTTCAGGGTCTGCCCAATTCCACCTGCGCCTACGATGCCCAGTACTGTGGACGTTCTGACACTGAATTCCCAAATGTATAGAACGCTCGCGATCAGGTGCGGCATAACATCCGGGATCAGACCGTAGCGGATAATCTTTGCCCTGCTGGCACCGGTCAAGGCGAGCGCATCCAATGGCCCTTGGTCAACGGGCTCGATGGCTTCAGCAAACATTTTGCCGATTGCCCCTACCATGTGGAAAGTAATGGCCAGTACGCCGGAGAACGGACCGAAGCCCACTGCTGCTACAAATACAAGTGCATAGACAAATGTCTCCGTGCCGCGGCTGGCGTTCAGGATGGCGCGGGATACCCGATAGGTCCACTTGTTCGGACAGGTATTACGCGCAGCCATGAGTGCCAGCGGAAATGCCATGATTGTGGCGAATATCGTGCCAATCGTCGCCATGGCGAGCGTCTCGCCAGCCCCTTTTAGAATGACGTCCAGGTCGCTCAGGTCGGGTGGAAACATCTGCACGACGAATGACCATAGTCTCGGTAAACCGGCGCCTAGCTTCTGGAATTCTATCTGACACACGTACCAGGCCACTGCCAGCAAACTGAGTACTACGACCGACGTTGCAAAATGCCGCTTTCTCCTGGCTACGTCCCTCTTGACATTAGCCAGCATGACTTCTTCGATTCGCTGATTCATTGGTTCATCCTCTGTGGTATCGCGATGCGCGCCCGTATGTTCGTGCAGCGGAGACAAGGGAGCTGGCGTGCGTCAGTCCACCTTGTCGTCCGCTGCCCTCATCCAAGAACGGACCCCTCGTGCTTTATAGTTTTCCCAGGATGCGGCCGGCGTCTTCGATTACCTTGTAATCGCTGTGCTTTGCCTTCACGAAGCCGTTATAGCCCGAGCCCATCAGCGACTGTGCTTTCTCTTCGGACAAGGACGTCAGTATTTCCGTGATGCGCGCTTTCAGAGCAGGATCAAAATCCTTCGGCACGGATATCGCGTCGTTCGGCAGCTTGCTGGATTCCCACACGATCTTGGACTTCGAAGGATCGATTTGACCCGCTTCGATCATCCCGTTCCGGCCCCGATCCATATTGGATCCGAGGTCGATCAGTCCGTGCTGAATCTGTGATTCGTTCTGGCCAAACGTGGCACCTTCACGATATTCAAAATAGCTCGCAGGGTCGATGCCGATGCTCTTGAAGTACGCCATCGGGATGAGCCAGCCAGAAGTGTTGCCCTGATCACCGAGTGACAGCTTCAAACCCTTCGCGTCCTCGGGCCATTTTTTGATCGGCAGATCGGCGCGACCGACAATGAGGGCTTTGTAGAACGGCTTCCCGCGGTACTTGGCCATTGCAAGCACTTCGGTGCCGGCCTTTTTATTCGACAAGACATAGCCCCAGGGTCCGAGCCAGCCCACATCGACATGGCCATTTGTCATTGCCACAGATATTGCCGCCCAGCTTTCCGGGGAGACGATTTCATAGGTCGCGCCGAGCTGGTCGGCGAGATACTTGAATATCGGCTCAAACTCTTTGATGGTCTGGCTAGGCGTTGGATGCAACGGCGCAATTGCAAAACGCAGGTGAAGTTTACCATTGACAACCTCAGCTGCCTGCGCGGGTGTGCACACTATGATTGTGGCGATAAAGGCAAGAATGGCGCGCGTTAACGCCTTCTTGAATTTCGAAAACAGAGTAAAAACTTGCATTATGACCTCAGTGAGTTAAAGACTTCAGTAGTACTTTTGAGTCAAAGCTCGTTGACTTTCAAAGATGCGATCACCGTACATCGACAACGGATACGGGACAGTCAAAGGGAGTTCCACCATGCGCGGGAATACGGTGGATCGGCCAGAGACCATGAGGCTTTCATAATCCCCATAGTTGCCACAGCCCAGAAGTGGCCAGGCATCAGCCGCGGCATAGCCGATGAGCAGAAAACGCCGCCTGATCGTTGAGTGGTTTGGGCCTGAACCATGAAGGGTCCGGACGTGATGCAACGTGACAGTTCCTACGGGTCCCGTCAGTAACTCCCCTTCTGTCGGGTCGAGCGCTTCGTCCCAGTTGGAGCGAGAGATCGCGTGGCAAAACTCGCCCGTCTCGACGTTCCGGTGGTCGTACACTTTTCCTTTGTGGGAGCCTGGCAAGCATGCCATCGCGCCATTTTTCTCACTTGTCTCGTCGAGGAAAATTCCGAGAGTAAGAAAATCATCGTTTGTGTGGGGATAGAATGCCCAGTCCTGATGCCACTGGACTGGCGCGCCTGATGGCGGCTTGAAGTTGATTTTGCTATTGTGCAAACGGATGTTTTCGCCCAGGAAATGCCGAAGCAAATCGACGATTTTTTCCGACCTGACCAAAGAATCTATTGCATCGAAATAAAGGTGAGGATTCTCGACGCGACGCAGTAGCTTCGTCGTCTCGCCATTCTTCTTTTCGAACTGGTAAGTCTCATTGTCCGAAGCTACGCCAATAGCTCCCAATTCAATTTGCTTGACGTCTTCAAGAATCTTCGCTACTTCCTCCGCGGAGAAAAAGCTTTCAATCTTCGTATATCCCTTGTCGAGATATTCGCGTTGCTGCTCTGCAAACATGGTGATGCTCCAAGGTCTTCCAACGAATAATCGGGAGGGCAAACTGCGGCTCCTTCCGGCATGCTGATTCGATCATGTAATCAATAAGTAACTTTGATCTACAGATCGATCATGAAAGGATGGTAGATCGTCGGTATGACATAGGCATGACAGCGGGACGCGGAATGCAACACAGAAGGATGGTCGCAGCGCCTGGCAAGCGCCGCCCGTGTCGCTTTCTGCCTACGTCACAATAGGCCTTTGCACGATAATATCTGCTGTTCACCCCCGCAAATGGCAGTGAACAACCCGCTGCCACCAAACTGGAGAGAGCCGCTATGCAACTCACCGTCGAGACGAACGTACGAGCCCCGATTGAACGGGTGTGGGAGGCGTACACCACACCCGACGAGATAATTCGCTGGAATGCGGCCTCAGATGACTGGCACACCACCAGGGCCATTGTGGAGGAGTGCATGCGGTGCCATCAGTGGCGGTCGCTCAGAGGACGGCGCCGAGTATGTGACAGAGGCCATCCTTTACTTGGAGGATTCCAATCCGCATGACAATCGAGCCGTTCGAGTGACTATTGAAGGACAGAGAGTAGGGTATCTGTCGCGACAGAATGCGCGCCTTTATCGAAAGCAATTAAAACAATTGGGCCATGCGCAGATCGTCTGTAAGTGTGATGCAATGATAGTCGGCGGGTGGCACCGTTCACCTGCGGATGCGGGGCACTTCGGTGTCAAGCTTGATCTGCCAGTTGTATAGTTCCTGCCTGTCCATTCAAGCCTATACGCTTCACGGGTTCGTGGAGGACTGTAAACAACCTCGTTGGTCGGTCGGCATTTGTTTACATAAACTTTTTCTCAGTGCTCTCCCTATTGAGAAAAGCCCCATTGTTGCTGGGGAAATTTAGAAGTTTACAAACTTAGGTATACATAACCCTTCTGAGTGACCGCTCCATGGACGCATCGACGGCTCGCTTCTACGAAGACAACGCCCAGGACATAGCCACCCGGTACGAATCGGTGGGCAGCCCTGTGGCCAAGTACTTCCCGCTGGCATTTGTGCCAGGGGCCCGGTTGCTTGATATCGGGGCAGGATCTGGTCGTGACTTGGCGCACCTCCTCAAGAGCGGCTACGAAGCCTACGGCGTGGAGCCCACGGACGGTCTGCGCGCGGCGGCCAAGGTCGCCCACCCCGAGCTTGAAAACCGGCTTGCTAGCGCAGCGCTGCCCGAGCTGGGCATGCCCTTTGATGGCAAGTTCGATGGGATCCTCTGCAGCGCAGTCCTGATGCACGTTCCAGACCACCAACTGTTCGATGCTGCGCTGGCCATCCGTGCGCTGCTCAACCCGCACGGCCGCCTGCTGCTGTCCCTGCCACTGACCCGTGGAGACAACCTGGTGGAGCAGCGCGATACCAGTGGTCGGCTGTTCCAGGGCTACACCGCCGAAGAGATCCAGCTGCTGTTCGAGCGCTTGGGATTTCAGTGCATCGGCCGCTGGGATTCCGACGACGCCCTGGCCCGGGCTGGCACCAGCTGGTACACCTTGCTGCTGGAACTGCGCACCACCGGCACCCTCCGGGCTATCGACCAGATCGAGGGTGTGCTCAATCGGGATAAGAAGGTGGCCACCTACAAGCTGGCCCTGTTCCGTGCCCTGGCCGACATCGCCATGCACGAGAGCAAGACCGCCGTCTGGCAGGCCAGCGGCCAGGTGGGTGTTCCTCTCCTGTGCATCGCGGAGAAGTGGCTGATGTACTACTGGCCGATCTTTGCATCGCAGCAATTCACCCCCCAATCCCAGTCCGAAGGGGCAGGGGGCATCAAGCCCGTCAAGTTTCGCGCAGCGCTCACCGCCCTCATGCAGCCCTACCGTGACCAGGGGGCGCACGGAGGACTCAGCGCCTGGCACCTAGACTGGCTTGCCGGGCGCCTGAGCGGAGGCATGCAAGATCAGCTCAGATCCGTGCTTCGCTTGATCGCCCAGACCATCCGCTTGGGCCCGGTCGAGTTCTCGGGCGGAGCCCTGGAGTCAGGGACCGTCTTCGAATACGACAGCCCGTCAGGCCTCGTGCTGATGCCCGCGGACATCTGGAAAGAACTGAGCCTGCTCGGGCACTGGATCGCCGATGCGGTCGTGCTGAGATGGGCAGCACTCACGGAACGCTTCGGATACCGGCAGGGAATCACATCCGGCGCCGTGCTGCCGCTGCTGCTTGCGCGCCCCGACCCGGAACGCGCGACCATGCTCGCCCGCCAGGCCTACGAAAGAGCCGGCGTCACCCGGTGCACCTGGTCCGGCCGGCCGCTCAACCAGCGCTTCGCGGTCGACCACGCTATTCCGTTCTCCCTGTGGGCCAACAATGACCTGTGGAACCTTCTGCAGGTCGACCAACAGGTCAACGCCAACAAGTCCGACAAGCTGCCCTCGGGGTCTCCTCGTTTTCAGTGCAATAAGTGACGGTACGCAAAGCTAGCACTGGCGCGGGGGTGGTCTGGGTAGACCGTTGATTTCATTGACTTTCCTGTTCGCTTTGTAAACGGGTATGGTGGCCTCCCACTTTTGAGGTTCACGATGCAGGGTTGGCACACAACGTTTTTGGGGATGCGTGGGCTCCCCCGCGATATCAGCGACTTCGAGATGAAGGCATTTTTCACCTTCGATGGTGCCGAGCGCGACGCAATCAATGCACGCCGAGGTGATTCCCACAAGCTTGGTCTGGCGCTCCATATTGGTTTCCTGCGCATGAGTGGGCGTTTGCTCGGTGCCTTTCGGGTAATTCCAGTAGCCTTGTGGCGCCACCTTGGCAACGAGCTTGGCATTGCAGCACCAGAAGTCGCCTCGCTGAGAGCCATGTATGAACGCGGGCGCACGCTATTCGATCACCAACAAGTAGCCTGCACGGTCCTTGGATTCCAGTGGATGAGCGAGCACCAGCGCCGCTCACTGGTACGTGAACTGCGCGACGAAGTGGCGCGCTGCGCCGACCGCGATCAGCTACTCGTGCGGGCGCGTCAATGGCTGTACAAGAACAAGCTGGTGATCGTGCACGAGCGGGCAATTCGGACACTGATTGCGGCGGCACTTGCCCAGCTTGAAGTTGAAACAGGCACCGCCATCGCCGCCAGCGTTGATCCAGCAACACTTGATCGCTGGCGAGCCTCAGTTTCAGAGCTGCGCCCAGATGGACAAACCCAGCAGAGTTGGCTATGGGCTGCACCGGCGAAACACTCAACCCGCCAAATCAGCGAGGTACTGGAGCGCATCGACCTGCTTTACACGCTGGACGTTCATAAGCACCTGGCAGACATCCCCGATCTCATCTTGCGCCGCTACGCGCGCCGACTTGTCTCCAGGCCGCCCTCAGCCGGAGCCAAGATCAAAGAGCCAGCGCGCACCGTGGAGGTCGCATGCTTTCTTCGGTATTGCCTGTTCACCACCACAGACCAGTTGATCCTTATGGTGCAGCGCCGGATCGCCGATCTGTGGCGTCAGGCTGCCGCCGATGTCCCCGCTACCGTCAATTGGGCCGCAATGTACAAAACGCTGCTCGGCGAACTTGTTGCCTTGAGCGCGCAAGGTGCGGTGCCAGATGCTGAGTTGCGTGCCCGTCTTGAAGCCTTGATCACCGAAACCCAGAAACGCAAACCACCGAGCAGGGCCTCCCTGGTCCGCGAGGGATTGATTGATGGAATTCGCCCCGTGCGGTCGTTGCTCGTCGCCATTGCAAAGCTGCCCTGGCAGGCCACCGGCGAGCATCCTGCCATCGAGTACCTTGCCAAGCTGCAAGCTTTATATCTCAAAGGATCCAGAAAGCTGCCAGTTGAAGTGGTGGCACCAAGTCTGGGAATGATCTGGCAGGTTTCGATCTCCAGCCCAGACCGGGAACGGGCGTTTCAGGCGTTGGAGGTGGCCACCCTGTTTGCCCTGCGCCGCGCGGTGCGCAATGGCTCGGTCTGGATTGAGCACAGCCTGAGCTTTCGGGGTCGTGCGCGCTTGTTCTTCACGGACGAGCGTTGGCAGGCAGAGTCCAAGAAACACTATGCCCGTCTATCGTTACCCAGCAAGGCTGCCACTTTCTTGAAGCCTTTGCTGGCCAGAGTAACTGCCGGTGTCGATGCGGTGGCCGCTGCAGCCCGCAGTGGCGTACTGCGCGTGGATGATGAACTCCATTTGTCGCCATTGCCCGCAGAGGACGAAGACCCAGAAGTGACCAAGCTGCGCGCGGCTTTGGATCACCGCATCGGTGAGGTTCAATTGCCGGAAGTGATTCTGGCCGTTGACGCCCAGGTGCGCTTTAGCTGGATCATGCTCGGACGTGAGCCGCGCTCTACCGACGAGCTGCTGATGGTCTATGCCGGCATCATGGCCCACGGCACCAGTCTGACTGCGGTCGAATGCGCGCGCATGATTCCGCAATTGTCTGCCACCAGCATTCGCCAGGCCATGCGCTGGGCGCGGGACGAACGGCGTCTGAGCCAGGCCTGCCAGGCTGTGCTGGAATTCATGCAGCGACACCCGATTGCCGCCACCTGGGGGCGGTCCGATTTGGCATCTTCTGACATGATGAGCATGGAGACCACCAAACGGGTGTGGCAAGCCCGGCTTGATCCTCGGCGCAACACACCTTCCATTGGAATCTACTCCCATGTAAAAGACCGGTGGGGCATCTTCCATGCGCAGCCCTTTGTGCTCAATGAGCGCCAGGCGGGCGTGGCCATTGAAGGTGTCATCCGCCAAGAAAAGCTGGAGACCAGCCAGCTTGCTGTGGATACCCATGGCTACACCGACTTTGCCATGTCACATGCCCGTTTGCTTGGTTTTGATCTTTGCCCGCGGTTGAAGGAACTCAAACAGCGCCACCTCTTTGTGCCACGCGGCACCAAAGTGCCCGCAGAAATCGCTGCGGTGTGCGAAGCCAATGTCGACGTCGCTTTGATCGAAAAGCATTGGGATAGTCTGGTGCACCTGGCAGCCTCGGTCATGAGCGGACATGCCAGTGCGGTGGCAGCTCTTGCGCGGTTCGGTTCTGCCGCCCAGGGCGATCCAATCTATGAGGCTGGCGTGCAATTGGGGCGGTTGCTGCGTACGGCGTTTTTGGCTGACTACTTTGTCAAGGACGCTTTCAGGAACGAGTTGCGCCGGGTGCTCAATCGGGGCGAGGCTGTTAACGCCCTCAAGCGCGCCATTTATACCGGCCGGATCAGCCCGGCGCAGGCCAAACGTGTCGATGAAATGCAGGCTGTGGCCGATGCGTTGAGCCTGATGGCCAACATCGTGATGGCGTGGAATACCTCACAGATGCAGGCGGTCCTGGATCGCTGGTCGAACCGCCGCCAGGTCATTCCACCGGAACTGATCGGGAAGATTGCGCCCACCAGGCTGGAGAGCATCAACTTGCGGGGTGTGTTTCGCTTCCCGGTTGACCGCTATGCTGACCAAATCCTGCCTTCGCGGCCAAATGCATCGATAACTGGCACCAATGGATGAAACCGACCACGGTTTGACGCCACGAATCGCAGATTTGAAAGTGAACAGGAAAGTCAATGAAATCAACGATCTACCAACACCACCTCCGCGCCAGTGCTAGCTTTTCGTACCGTCACTTATTGCACTGAAAACGAGGAGACCCCACAACGGCGCACCGAGGAGTTGGGTCGGCGCCTGGTTGAGCAGGAGGCGGCCGTCAAGCAACTCAACGCCTCGAACGAACAGTTGGAGGCCAAGGCCAACGAACTGCTCACGGCAAAGCAACAGCTGGAACTGGCGCTGACCGCAGCCAAGTCATCCGTCACGGCGCAAGAGCAGGTCGTGGTCAGCATGCTGGAGCGTTTCAGCGCTACGGTGCCCAGTCCTGATGCGTCCGCGAAAGACCCTGTTGAAGGGGCAGAAAAAATGACACAGAGGAATGATAAAAACCCAACTGTGACAGGGACTTAAGCCTGTTTCTGCGGTTTTTTACATGAATCCCTGCCGACCCTCTTACAGAATACATTGTGTTATTTTATAATCAGCGAAGAATTCAAAAGAGTTTGGATTTTAAAACGCCAAATCAAATAGCAGAGAACTTTTATCGGTTAGCTGCCTAGCATATCCCAAGTGAAAGTCTCCTGCTAATTCAGCACATATCAAGTCTGCTTAGTTTGGATCTTTTTTTCAGCCTTCACTTCAGTTGTGGTAGTAGTCACAGTATTGATGAGTCGGCGATCCTGTCCCTGCTGCTGACGAAGTACGAGGCAGCTGGCAATGCCAAGGCGCTGGCGTTGATCACGCAGATGTCGCCAGCGGCCTGGCGGCACATCCTGCTGAACGGGCATTACACCTTCCAGACTGACGGCAAGTTCATCGACCTGGATGCGCTCGTGGCGGGACTGGGCTGGGCTGACGGAAATTTCTGGGATTCCGGCGTACAACCCCATAAGGGTCTTTCATGGCAAGCTTCACAGAAGGTAACAAATATCAGTTCGCGCTCCCAGATGGACAGGTCATTGTCCTTCTCTTTAAAGGTTTTGAGGGATATATGGAGCCTGTATGGATTGATCCGGCGTCCGGTCAGAAGGTCCAGCTGCCACCATTTAGCAGCTACAAGAAGGTTTGAGGGAACTAGATTAAAAGAGGCCACCTGAAGGTGGCCTTAAGTTATGCAGCAATCAGTTGTCGTGCGAGAGCCATCTCTACCGAATCTCCATCTTGGTTTAACGAGTCGAGTCCGGATTCCGGCACATCGCCCGAAGTGCTCTGGGCCACTGCGATCTTCTTGGCCATCAACTGCAGGCAGGTGATCTGCGAGCTGCCGGCGTAGCCGAAGAACACTACGCGGACCGGGTGTTTCTGCCCGATCCTCCACGACCGCCGCGCGGCCTGCTGTAGGGTGTACACGTTGTACCCGGTCTGCAGGAACGCGATGGTTGGGAAGTCCAGCAGGTCCAGCCCGGTCTTAACCAGCTCCGGGTTGGTGAGCAGCACGTCGACACCACGGTCAACCTGGTCGAGGATCCAGTCCTCGCGCCGAGCCGTTTCAACCGTGGCCCGCAGTACCGCAACGCGAAGGCCTGCCTGCTCGAGGACCTTCTTCAGCCTGGACGTGGTGTCGCGCGTCCCGCTGTAGACGGTATATGCAAGGACCTTGCGGCCTTTCGCTTTCTCCTCGAGGCAAAGGTTCAGCAGCGCCTGCTCCTTGGGCATCAGTTCATGGTCGCCGAAGAGCGCCGGCACAAAGGCCAGCGTGTCTCGAGTGCGCGGATGTTTGACCATCTCCGATCGGAAGCAGCAGTCCGGCCAGGCCAGTAGCACGTTGAGCACCACTCCCAGAAGAGTGGTGTCTCTCCGGGCCAGGGCCTGGCGGAGCTCAGCGGTCAACGTGGCCGCCAAGCGCTGGTAGGCCGAGGCCTGCTCCGGCGCCATGGGCACGTCGATGAACTCCTCCTGGTAGCTGGGCAGCACGTTGCCACCGATATCCTTGAGCTTCAGGAACACGGTGAATGGCAGCACGAACCGGTGGATGCCTTTAGGGCCGAAGCCTGGGGCCTTCACGGTGCGTACCGACAGCTTCTTGCCCTTGGCAGTCTTGTGCGAATCGCCATCGCGCTCGGTGTAGATGTCCTTGAGGACTCCGTGATCGCGCATGAACGACATGGCTGCAGGAGCCATACTGCCGCGTGCGTTGGGTCGGTAGCCGTCCTCGATCATGCGCTGGGTGAGAATGCGGAACAGGAGGTAGAACAGGTCGTCGGCGTAGCCGCCCATCAAGGTCCCGGTGAGAAGCACGGTTTTACGCGCCTTCGCGGCCAACACCCCCATGGCCTGGCCCTGGGCCGAACCGCTGTTCTTGTATTCATGCCCTTCGTCGACAACCAGCAGGTCGAAGAAACCATCGGGTAGGTAGCGCTTGATGAACTCTGTCGGCTGGTATCCGCCTTCGCCGAATCCAAACTCGATGTTGGCCATCGCCCGCTCCATGCGCTTGGCCTGACGGTCGCTGAAGACGAAGTTGCCTTTCGCGTCCATCAAGTTGATGAACTCTGAGACGTTGTCGACCAGCATCGAGGCCAGGAAGTCCTCGCCGAAGTCGTTCAGCAGCCGTTCCGCCCGGACCGGGCCGATCGTTGGTATCCGGCACATCGACTTCAGGATTGTCGAGCGTCGGTCCCCACCATCAGCTTTGCCTGGGCGCATAAGCGTCCAGAGGGCAGCGTTGCAGGCACTGCAGTTGCGACGGCGATCACCGCGCTCGAACTCTTCCACGGTGACCAGGTTGCCTTCCAGGTCCTCGAGGACCTGGCCGCAATCTGGACATGCCGCCAGCCGCTGGCCACCTGCAGTGCGCCGCTTCCAGCAGGCGAGTCGCCAGTGGAAACCCATCCGCATCCTGACGCGGCCGAGGATGAAGAACTCCGGCCGGCCGTCATAGGTTTGCCCCGCCTGGTCACGCAGCTTAAGCAGTTTGACCAACGTGTCCGGGCCGTTGAGCACCCAGACGCGGGCGCCTGGTGTGGTCTCCAGGATCTCGCGCCGCCACTTGTAGACAAGGTGGGGTGGTGAGATGACGAGGGTTCGACGGTAGCCTGCCGCGTGGAGCACGGCAGCGACTGCGATGGCCATCATCGTCTTCCCGGTACCCATCTCGGCGTTGATGATCGCAGCTTGCTCGTTGCGATCGAGCAGAAGCGCCGTGATGGCTTGGACAACCTCAGCTTGCGCCACGAATGGCGTGCGCTTGAGACTTGCCATCACGGCCTGGCGCTGTTCGTTAATGCTGCCGGTATAAACCGGAGGGTTGGAGCGGTTGAGCGACTCCAGGAGCTCGTCGCCGAACTCGTCGATGAAATCGGTCAGGTTGATGTTCAGTGGTGAGTTGGCCGAGGCGGCTACTTGGGTCAGTGCGTTCATGTGCATCTCCTGCAGGGAAAGCAGGGCATGCACAAACCCCGACGGGTATGGGCATACCCTGTGGGTCGGTGTGGGGTTGTCGCCGTTGCGGCGCTGGTCAGTAGTCGCTGGGAAGCAGCAGGGTGGTGGAGCTGCGGTCGGCTTCGGTGATGATCCAGAGCCTGGACTCGTCGCCGGCGTCGATGTCGTAGCCTGAGAACAAACGGTCTCCGTGGGTAAGCGCAAGCTGATTGGAGGCTCGATCGTCATCGCATAGCTCACCCCAGTCGCCAGCAAGATGGCGTTTCAGCGAAGGGGTAGGGTTGAGCTGCCCGGTTTCGACCAGATGGCTGACAGCGGCGGTCATCATGATCTGCCCCGGGTTGAACAGCGGCGTTGCAACTGACTCAACAGTTGCAGGCGCCTCGTCGTTGCTCGCCGGTGAGGAACTGATGATCAGCACCTGGCCGTGGTTCACCGAGGAAGGTGTCATTTCCCAAGCGCGGATGATCGGAATGAACCGGTCGGTGAGGATCCTGACTTCTGAGACGTTGCCTTTCTCGTCCTCGGTGAATTCGGTCTTGCGCACCTTGTCCTTGTAGGTATCACCCTTCACGACCAAGATCCGCCCCGACTTCGAACGCACAACACCGGAGATTGCGCCGGCGGCCAGTGCTAGTGCGAGGTGCCAGCGGGAAAGCTCGCGGACAGGAGCTCGGGGTTGGAGGCCGGCTTGCCCGAAGTGAAGGTTGAAGTCGGGCCAGAGACCTCGCAACCGCAGAACCTCGGCGGCGAATTGCTCGGGCTCCAGGGTAATGCGGTAGAAGTGCTCCAGCTCGCTGGCAACTGACGGGACGAGGTACGGCTCCCATGGCCAGATGGCCGGGATCTCCTCGGCCTGTTCCTGCCCGGCGCCGATCGCCTGCAGGCGAGACCTTACCTGGTTGGTGCTGGCCCGAGCCAGGTCTTGCCGGCGCACGCGGATGCCGAAGATCACCACCTGTTTGAAGGTGGGGTCTGCAGCACCGTATATGCGTAGATCGGCGAAGTGGTTGCTCAGCCATCCAGTCAACTCGTCGTCCAACACGTAGTGAGGAACGATGAGCACCATCACGCCCCCGTACTGCAGAAGCGGGAGGCAGCGTTGATAAAAGGCCTTCTCTAGGCGCCGGCGGCCGCTGCCTTGGTACTGGGATGCACCGGAGTGATCCGCGACCAGGTCGCCGTAGGGTGGGTTGAGCCAGAGCAAGCCGAACGACTGGCGGCTGATCAGGGTGTCGAAGAGGTCGCTGTGCAGCACCCGATCGAGCAGGCCACGCGCGTGATCCGCGCGTTCGCGATCGTACTCGACGGCGAACGCTTGGACCTGGTCGCGGCCCAGGAAGTGAGCCGCTTCAGCAAGGGCAACACCCTCGCCGGCACAAGGGTCGCAGATCCTCATCCTGCCCGAAGTGGCGGGAGTGAGTGCCTGCAGCGTGCGTTCAAGAGTGATTTCATCGGTGGGGTAGTAGCCGTTGCGGGCAAAGTTGCGCGCCAGGCGCGGAAACATGAGGGCCATAGGGCGTCCTTTGAGTTGGTGGATGAGCTCAGGCAGACGCCTGAATTTCAGTGGTGAGTACGCCCTGGCGAATCAGCTCTCCGAGAGCAGGCTCGAGTACCTCGAGCTTCATGGCGAGTCGCCAGGCGCAGACATTGCCGATCGCTCCAGGGAGACCGATCAGCATCTGGTGCTGGATGAGGACTTCCATCACGGGCTCGCGCCAGTGGGGGAGAAGGGGAAGCGGGCAGGTCTCGATCACCAGCGGCCAGAGCCGTTGGTGTGGGGCTTCATTGCGCTCTAGGAGGGCGAAGGCGAAGTGATTGGCCTGGTCGGGCACCGAGGCGCGTCGATCAAACAGCCAAAGGTGCAACATGCTGCCAAATAGGGTGCCGCGGAATTGCCGTGTGGTGCGCTTTTCCAGCAGGTCGTGATTAGGAAAGACGGGAATGCTCCGCCCGTCGACGAGAATGTGAAACTGCTCAAGGCCATTCTCTTCCCGGCCAAGTGTGAGCCTGGCCAGAAACTCCTGCAGTGCGGTGTCACGACCCCAGGCCGACATGAACACCAGGTTGCGCTGTTCGTCGCACACACAGGCGTCGACGTACAGGTCCGGGCATTCCTCGATCTGGAACAAGGGGGATGGGTGCATGATGGCCTCCATTGTGGAGGCGTCCGTCCCAGAGGGCGGAAACGCCCCCCGGGGTGGTCTGATGGTTAATTGAAGGTCCTGGTGAGCGGATCGAAAGCCACACTGTCTTGTTGGTGCAGCGGGCCGTGACCCTCGAGGAATATTTGGATCCGGTACTGGTCGCGGAGACGTATAGCAGCCTCAGCCTGGTCCAGTGTGAGGTCCAACTCTTCGATGAAAAAGTCGACGAGCTCCTCGTCAGTCGACACCTCGTTGTTGGACAGCTGGTCCTCAATGTTGGCGAGGGTTTGTTTGCTCAAGTGGCTGAACATGGCGTTCATGGTGGTGCTCCAGGTAGATAAATGGAGCCCCCGAGGAGGCCCCTCAGGGTGTGTGGTTCAGGTTGACTGCGGCAGTGGTCTGGCAGGGCGCTTTAAGGCGAAGCCCTGGTCCAGGTTTGAGTTTTGAAGTCCATGGTAAAACCGAGCTGGTCCAGCCGCGTGCACTGGGCGCGCAGCCGCTGCCGGTCTACGCTGGTGTCGAGCCTCACGGTTTCGCTCAATGGCCACACCGTGCCAAATAGCTCGGCATCGATGTCGTTCGTGCTCGGTGGCGCCGCCGGACTCATCCCGAAGGGCTCATCCGAGGCGAGGGCATCAGTTTGGGGCTGTGGCGTCGGCGTGTTTGGAATCCGACGTGACGGTATCGGTGTGGGTGGTGGCCCGTCCTCTTCAAGAGGGTCAGGGACGTTGGTTGGCAGATGTTCTTCGTCTTCGCGACTGAGACCTGTGACATCCTCCAGGGTCATGCCCTCGAGTTCAGCCCTGATCTCAACAACGAGTCGACCGCCGTGTGAGTAATACGATGGGCGAATCTGCTTGATCGCGAAGTCACCTCGGTATTTACCTTCCTGGTACTGATCCAGAAGAGCATCCTTGATGGTGAACTCACCGATCGAGGTACTGAGGCGGCCGACGTTGAATAGCCCGAGTCGGCCGGAGATGGTGCGGATGGCCAACTGGCCGGTGATTGAGATCATGTGCGCTCCCCGTAAAGCATGGGGAACTCCCAGCGGGCGTTCCCCGCGAGGGTGGAAGGTGGTCAGCAGTCGAACAGCGGCAGACCGTCGAGAACGTTGCTGTTGGGGTCGATGACCAGGAACCTCACTTCAGCCTGAGCGGCAAGAGTGAGCACCCGGATGGTCTCCTCGCTGAAGCCCTCGGCGGCTTGCAGAGCTTGAAGTGTCGACAGTTCGTACCCCCAGTACTGTCCCAGATGTTGGTCGGTCCAGGGCGTACTGAGAAGTTTGAAGCCGATGGCGTCACTGTCTGGCAGGGTGAAGCACTCGAACTGAAGCTGAGCCTGTATCAGCAGTTTCAACGAGTACCTGCAGCTCCTCCCAGTCCTCCTCGGGCAAGTGTGCAGAGGCGATCTCGAACGCTTGGCTGCAGCAGGGATGAGGTACAGATTGTTCGCCGGTAGCGATGTTGAAGGGGTTGAGTGATTGTGCCATGTGGCGTGCTCCTGGTTGAGAGGAAGCCACCCCAGAGGGTGACCCCTCTGGGTGATTAACTGGCTGTGTCAGGCGGGGGCTGCAGTGGGCTGCAGCTGGATCTGGATGTAGGCAGGCTCGTTCTCGGGGGTGACGACTCGCAAAGCGAGGGCAACCCAGTCACGTTGGCGGCCAGTATGGCGCTTTGTGTACACGCCGAAGGTGAAAGCCTTGGCCAGAGGTTGCTGCTTGAGTTCTTGCCACGCCGTTTGTACGACGGTGGCGAGGCGTTGGCTCATTTCGGCTACCCGGTCAGGGTTTTCGAGATAGACCGCACGCATCCACGCAGCGTTGTCCAGGACAACCGGAAGGGTGAGGTATGCCTCGGACGAGGCGGAGGGTATGGACATCAGAGGTCTCCAGAATGAGCGAGGCCTCAGTCCGCGAGGGATGAGATCCCCGCGGGTAGGTAAAGTAGAAGGCACTCCATCACTGAGTGATGTGATCGCGCTGCCGAGTGCTAGGCGATCTTGGGTGGGTTGGCGCAATGCGCTGGAGCCTTAAACCCTGGCTCCGGGAGGCACTGTCAACGACAGTGAACCAATACGGAATTCGTTGTCCGGGCTGTAGGCAGAGGCCTCACAGTTGCCCGGTGACTGCTTTGAAAGTCCCCCCGAAGGGGTACCCTTCGGGGTGGAGGACTGGTGATACAGGGTGGGTCAGATCATGTCTTCGTAGATGTCTTCCCAGAGGTTGGAACTAGCTTCCTGTACAGCGCGGTAGTGCTCATCATCGAGCTGGAAGCCTTGCCGTTCTGCCTCACGTTTGAACAACTGGTCGTGAGGAAAGGTGAGAGCTGCATATTGATCGCGCAGCGTAGTGAGCAGGCTCATCTCGTACAGTTCGAAGTATTGGCCACAGCGATCCAGGGCGAGTTTCGAGCTTGCTTTGATCGAGTCCGCGAACCGCCGCTCAAGCACGTCTACACGGATGAAAGCCCCGGCAACTCGTTTCTCGAAGGGGTTGGTGATGAACATGACGCCATTGAAGACTTGGGTGGCTTGGGACATGGTGATGCTCCGATGAGGGGTCACCAGCCCGCTCGGGTGATGTACCCGAAAGGTTCAAGTGCTGGAGTTGGTGGTCTTACAGGTCGTTCGGGTCCATGAGGCCCTGGGTGACCCTGAGAATGCGTGTGTTGACCCGAAGATCCTTGGGAGTGACCTTGTCTCGGGCGTAGGCCATGTCAGCTAGGTGGTGGGTGCGGCCGCAGAGCTGCGAATAGACATCTACAAGGCGATATCTGTCATTCGACAGTTCGTCATCCGTTACCGACCAGGACGAGTCGAGGTGAGGAAGCAACGAGATGAAATCGGACCAGGACATGTACGTGTAGTCTTGAATACGCGCCCCGTGGTCATCGATCTCGCAGCCCAGAGAGGCGAACGAAGTCGAGTAGTACAACCTAGGTTTTTGATCCTGATCCCGTAGCTCCAGAATATCTGAGTGCGCGGTGCCGAAGTCAGGGAAGCACTGCTGAATATCTCCAGCAACAGTGATGTAGTAAGGCATGGCGAAGTCCTCGGTGAGGAAAACGCCTCCCGCAGGGGATTGGCGTCCCCTGCAGGGTAGGAAGCAAGTTGGTGTGATCAGTGGGTCAGCATGGTCGCAACTGAGCTGGCTTTGCGGTTGAGGGCATCGATAACGAAACCACTCAGCCCGATAAAAGCGCACGCACCGAAAACAATGTCGCCGAGGATGACGGCGGCGACCAGGATAAGAAGGTTCAACGCGAACAGAATTTTCATGACTGCCTCCTTGGCAGAAAGTGAAGGCGCTGAAATCAGCGCCTTGATAGGGGTTATGCAGCCTGGTTGGGCTCCTGAGGAAGATCATTACCGAGGTCAGGTTCGGCTGTTCACCGAACTGGTCGGCGACTGGCTGTCCTTGATTCACGGGTTGCTCAGGTTGATCCTGATTCAACGCTTGATCCACACCAGGTTGTCCCTGATTGTCAGCGGGCGGGGTGGCGTTTTTCGGCTTCGCTTCGTACACCAGCTTGCCGTCAACTTTGATCCAGCCGATGAAGAGCAGGCGGCCTTTGAGGCTTGCGCCGGCCTGACCTTTCTTCTCGCCTTTATCATAGGTGAAAGCATCAGCCCAGATGTCGCCGATTCGGAAGGAGACGAGCACCTTCTTTTTGGCTTCAACGGCCTGTTGGCAGCGTTTAACCAGCGATTCTGCCTCGGCACCGACAACGTTGCAGTCGATGTAGGAGTACTCGGCTTTATCAGTTGCACCGTGCAATGCTGCAACGGTGACACAGGTGAAGGGTTTGCCCTTGCGAGGACTGACTTCACGGATACGGTTGAGGTAGCCGATGCCAGTGGTGTGCAGGTCGAAGAATTTGGCTTCGTTGGATTGGTTGGTCATGGTGATTCTCCAGTTTCAATAGTGAAAGCGGAGAAACACTTCGCCCATGGGGGAAAGTATTCCCCGCGTGGGTTGGGATGTAGCAAGTTGGGTAGGCTTCCATCAATCGAGAGATTGATCAATCGCGCTTCCGGAAGCTTGGCGATTTTGGGGCGATCAACACCGCAATGGGTGTAGCAGTCTTTCAGATCATGACTGCTCGGGCTTGGGTTACTGACGACGTCAGCGGCTCACGGTCACAAGGATGGAAACGGAGAAACACATTGTCAAGCCCTGAAAGAAAAAACCCTCCAGATGGAGGGTTAAGAGGGGGAAATCGACGTTCAATGTGCCCGAAGAATCTTCTGGCACCGCCGTTTGATGTTAGGCCAATCAGCCCACACTGCCATGCCGATGCAGATGAAGAGCAGGGCGGTGAACATGAGGATACCGAATGTAGTGTGGCTCATATCATTCCTCCGGGGTGAGGTAGATGCCTGTGATCCAGATTACAACACCCACCACGAGGGCGAAAGCGGTAAGCAGTCGGCTAGTGCTGAGGAAGATACCCACAAGGGCGGCGGCGACGGCAGTCGTACCGATCTTGCGAAGGTCGTCTGCTACAGCTGCGCGTTTTTTTGATGCCATGGCGTTCCTTTGATCGCCAGGCCCTCACCTTGCCAGGTGGGGTGCCTGGCACTGGGTGAGGTGGGAGAAAGTTAGATCGCAACTGGAGTTATGAGATCGTCCAGCGGGCCCATACGCAGCTCTGGAGCTTTGGCTTTGCTCGGCTTGCGCTGGCGGGTGCGGCGCTTGGTCGGTGGTACCGCTTTGGTGTTGGCATCGAACCACTGGTTCAGGTCAACGCCGCGGCGTGCGAGGGTCGGAATGCGGCAGAGCTCATCCCAGTCGTTTCGGGTGGGCGTTATGCTCGTGAGATGAGCAACAGGCTGGGCCTGGGTTGGGATAGCTGGAGTTGTCCGTTTCATGGAGCGCACGAACTCACGGGTGAGGGTGCCGAGCGCGTAGCCAAAACGGAAGCTGGTCGATGGTACGGATACTGCGGTCATGATGGTTCTCCTGCGGTTTGGAATGCGGAGAAACACTGACCCCAGGGGGAGTGGTTTCCCCGTTGGGTTTACTGCGTGTGGAACACTGGGTTAATCGAGGGCGCCTTCAGTCGACCTCAAAGCAGCCACAAGGACAGGTCAGCCAAGTGAGACCGTGGGCGCAGATACCGTTGTCACGGTCTGCGGCTTCAATCTCGAGCAGCTCAGCCTCAGAAACATAGTCGTATGCATGCCTGGCAAAAGCGAACGCATACTGGACCTCAGCATTGAGGTTTTCTTCGTTGCCGAAGGTTTCTCGCATCCTTTTGCAAAAGTGCGAGCGAACTACTGCCTCATAAGTTGGATAGCGTTGAACCGCCTCGCCGTACAGCTTGCCGACGGAGTCTTCAATAGCTTCCGATGAGGCTGTGCCTTGGTAAACAGGCGCGCCTTCTTCAAGATCAAGTTCAGAATGTTGGGTCATGAGTGTTTCCTGCGTAGAGAATTGCAGAGAAACACTTTGCCCTGCAGGGAAGTGATTCCCCACTGGGTTTGCGGAAGGAGCTTCTATCGACGGATGTCGATCGGTCGTGCTACCAGAAGCTGAACGACCTTGGGGAGGATCACACGATTGACGTGCTGCAGCATTACGGATCCGAGCTGCATGGGGCATGTTGCTGACGACGTCAGCAGATCACGGCTTAATAATCGGAGTGGGGAGGGGTTGTGTCAAGCGGGAGGGGATGGGAAGGGCGAGAGGGGGAGGGAGAAGGCCGGCTGGATCAGACCTCGAAAGGTGACCCAGCCGTGAATTGAAAAAAAGTTGAAGGAGCCACCTGTGTCGGAATCGTCGATCCCTGGGCATTGATCGTCTCGATTCTCATCACCTGGCCATTCTCGTGGCTTTGGCCAGCAAACGTGAGGCACGCATCCGCGCACAAAAGGAGCCCGGCTTATCGCCGGCGGGCCACCGGCAGGGGGGAGAGTACCCATTGGGTAGCCTGATGGACCTTCGACAAGTCCATCAGGCTACCCAAAGGGAAGAAAAGAGGAGGGGCCACATTACCAATGTGGCCCTTGGATCAAAGAAGCACCGAACCTCTTGAAACTCTATGTGCCTTTGAACTCGATCATCACGAGTTAGACGGCTGCGCGACTAGAGAGAGCAGGGAGACACAGGGAGAGCTTTCAACCAGATCCGCACGCCCTTCCCGGAGCTATAGCGTGCTTACGGTTTGGCGTTGAGGCGAACCACAACACCTGGGCGCTACTGATGACCGTCAGTAGCCAGCGGGGTTGAACCATTGCTGATGGCATTATGTTGTCGGCACCGTACAGATGCAAGCCGATACGCCCTTGCAGCCTGAATTCTTTAGTTGAGCGCTACGACCGCGCCTTCGGGTACAAGCGGAGGAATAGTGACGTTCGTCACGCCAGCAACTGGCGAGTACAGCAGTCCGGAACGCTTGACCCCAACGGACATCGATTGGGTTCTTTCCACTAGGGCAGCAGGTAGCCCCGCTGGTACGGCACCGGTGAAGTAGGTGTAGCTCTGTCCCGCCGTCACATAGGCGGCCAAGCCCGATGGTTTGGAAAACCAGGAGGGAAGCGACAAGGCGGCATCTGCAGGCGTGCCAGTGTAGGATGGGTTCGCAGCGGCATACTGCGCTGCAGCTGATCGGTAAACGAGGAAGTTACGGCTGACCGAATCAACCGTGGCGTAGTCCGAGAGCTGGAGAGACTGTTCCTCCTGCAGGGAAACTATCCCCACGGCAATCAGAAGTATGGTTATGACGATCCAGTTGAAAGACATTGCCTGGCCTCCTGGAGTGCAGAGGGTGAAGTTCAGCCCTGTGGGGCTTTGTCAAGACCAATAGTTCCTGAGATCGCCCCAGCCGCATCATGAGCGTGTTAGAAATTCCAACGCAGCAACGTTTTCCACATGTTCTTGAGCGGCGACCGCCAATGCTTGCGCCAGTTGCGCTCCCACCAATCATCTTCATTTTTAACCACTTGCTCCAGGTCGCTCCCAGTTACGCAGGCAGCGTGCTGCCGGAACATCATCGGGAAAACGCAGTGCTGGCGGATAGTGTTTTTGAAAACGACGTCGACAGGTGTGCCGTCATATTGGGTGTTTGCCAGGATCTGGCAGCCTTCTCGCGAAAGCACGTAGGCATGCAGCGCTACGACGCGTCCACGAGCGATAAATGGAAACCACGTCAGCCATGTTCGGCCCATGGAGTAGCCCAGGTGTAGCGCCTCGAATCGGTGCCGACGCATGAACCGGTTGATCCATTGAATGCGTGAGGCTTTGAGTTCATAAGGCTTCACATCATCTTCAAACACAAGAATGCGCTCAAGTCCCTGATCCAGGGCAAGGCGAGCCAGCTGCTGATGAGACTCGTAACAACCTTGTTTGGGATCGTGATGTTTTTGAACGATGTGGAAGTTGACAGGGTTATCGATTACTTCGCCGATGCTTTCTCTGAAGAGCTGGCGGCGATCTTCGCGAGTGTCTAAAGAGATGCAATACACTGCATCTACATCAAAATGGATACTGCTCACTTCTCAATCCTTGTAAGTGCTGCTTGGAAGCTCGGTAAGGCGGTAAGCCATGATACCCGCTAGAGGGTGTGTCACAAAGCCATCATTGCTTATCGAGCAGTTGGAGCCGCCGGCACGGCGGCGCTGGGTCAGAACTGGCAGCAGAAAATGGTCGAGTAATCGTTGGAGCCGATGATGATTCCGGGCGTCGTGCTCGAGCGCCAACCCTGGCCGTAGGTGTCCCACCCGATCTTGGTGTAGCCCGCGGGGCAGGCGTATGTGGTCACGTCGTTCGCGGCGTACCCGGGGATGGTGTAAGCCGCGCACTTGGGGGCTGTACTGGATGCGGAGCGCCATACCCCTGATTGGCAGGAAAGGGTTTGGCCGGCAGCGTTTTTGGCGATCAGGCTGTTGTCGCTGCAGGCAGCACCCTCAGCAGCCTGGCCACCGATCGAGAGATACTCCCCCGTCGTAAGTCGCCCAGACGCGCTGATGCTGCCGTAGGACTGGACCTGACCGGCGACGACGGCACCACCCGTAGCGAGGCCTTTGTTGTTGTAGATGCGCACCCAGTCCGGATCCGACTGGTAGATGCCGCCGCCCCATTTTTCGTTGTACCAGCCAGTATCACCGCGCGATCTGAACCAGCCGCCCGTATAGGTCTCCCCTGTGATGTTGGCGGTTGCTGCAGTCACCGTATTTGTCGCCGTCACGTTCCGAGCATTGAGGTCCGCACTGGTTGTCACATTGCCAGACGCAGTGATGGCTGCTGCGTTGTTGATATTGTGCCCCCCGATGCTGAGGTCGGTGTTCATGCTGTTCAGCTCGGGGTGGCCCGGCACCGCGTTGCGATACAGGTAGTCGTTGGCGAGTTGGCCATCCATCAGGAACAGTGCGCTTGCGGTATGGCCGGCGCCGGGGTTGATGGCGTAGTTGCTCAGGGTCACTTGCCAGCCACCGCGTACGCCCTGAATCACATTGGTGTTGCTCGAAGAAATGAAGCCGCCCGGGCCGCCGAGGTTTTCTGCAATTGTTCGAATGCCCAGCTCCGATATGGCCTGGCCACCGGTGGTGAGGACGACAGCTTCCAACTGGTTGGCATTCGGCTTGCGAGCCAGCCCGACGATCGTCTGGCCAAACCCATTGGTGTCCGTGAACCCGGCCGGCAGGAAGTTCGTGTTGCGAAGCATCGGTACTGTGATCTGTACCGGATTCGTAGCGGTGGCGCTCGCCAGCACAGTACTGAAGTTGTCTTTGAGGTACTTGCTGACCGCGTCAGCGACCGCCTTCTGCTTGTCTGCAGCGATCCTGAAGTCCTGGGCGTCCATCTGCTTGATGATCCACACCGAGCCCAGGGTGATGAGCACAGAGAGCACGAGCAATGCCATGACGGCGTCCACGCCGAGCATCCCCGCCTGGTTGCGTTTATTGATCATTCCAGAGGCTCCTAGAGGACTGGTTGGCGATGTCTTGCTCGAGCATCTGCAGTTGGCCGGCACGGATCTTTTCGCGGATACCAGGTGCGTCGGTTCCAACCAGAGACAGGCATTGAAGTTTCAGCCGCTTGAAGCCAGATGCGTCAGGGATCAGGACCTGGTGGATGACGGCAATGAGTCCTTGAGCCAGCAGGTCTTTCGCATTCGGGATCAGTGGCTGTGCCAGCGAAGCCAAGCGCTCAATGCCTTTGGTGGCGCTGCCGGCATGCCCGGTGCAGATGATGAAATGACCATTGATCGAGGCCTGGACTACTTGGGCGGCTGTCGGTGTGTCGCGTACTTCGCCCACCATCAGGATCTCCGCGCGCGTTCTCAGCGCCCGGATCAACGCCTCCTCATATCCACCCTGGCGACGGGAGACTGGGATCTGGATACAGCGCCCAAGTCCATGCTCGCCATGCAGCAGAGGTTCGGGTGGATCCTCGACGGTCAGTCCCATTCCCCCAAGCTCCTCAAGCCTTGCCGCAACCATCGAGGCCGCACTTGAGGTCTTGCCGGAGCCCATCTCACCGCAGATGAATATCAACCCTCGTATGCCAGGGTCGAACAGGCTCCGATGGAGTTCATCAGGCAGCCCGAGATCGTCCAGCGGGAGAATCCGAACCACCGACCTGCTCAGTACGAAGAGCGATTGTGCGTGGAGATCCTGGGCTGGGTAACCCGGTAAACGGCACCATCGAAAATCAGCGAGAACTCAGGTTCCTGCGTTTTGTTGAAGTGCTCTTGGCAGCGCTCGCGCAGTTGATCAATTTCGACTCCCCATTCCTGAGGGGCAGGAACACGAGTGGGCTGCCCAGGCAGCCCCTTCACGTCCGCGAAACCGTCGCCGAGGTAGAGGTCGACGAAGTTTGCTTCGGAGATGGCGCTCACACCAAGCTCCTTCAGTAGGTGGTCCAGGTCATGGTGTTGGCGTTGTTCGAGCAGCTGGTGGTTGCTGCAGTCGCTAGTACTTCACCCGTGGTCGCCGTGCCGCCATTGATTGCGGTAGTGGTCTGCTTGTCTTTGGCCACCTTGGTTGCCAAAGTGATACAGGCGCTTTTCGGAACGTTGGCTTCGGAGATAGTGAAGGTCATACCGTTGCTGACGACCGTCACGGCACCATTCCACTGGTTCACCAGGGTGGTGCCGGAAATCCCCATCGAGCCGGTGCCTTCGATGTTGATCAGGGACGTTACCAGGCTCTGCCCGGACGTCCCGTAGCCAGTGGAGCCTTTAAGCTTTTTGGTGTTTGCGATCAGGGTGCTGATGTTGCTCTGTTCGATCGCGACATCGGAGTTGCCGATCATTCTCCAGCTCATCCAGACGATGAAACCGATCGCAACCGCGATCAGCATCAGCCAGAAAACACCGTCAATCGACAGGAAGCCGGCTTGTGTACGTTTTGCACGAGTTACCATGCTTGTTACTCCTTGGTTACTGTTTAAAAGCTGGTTGAGTCCATTACGCTTCCGGCCATCTGGAAGATCCCGATGACCACGAGGATCATCAGGACGCCCATGCACACCGAGGACATGGCGATCAGGAATTTGGAAGTCGCATCAACGCGAAGAAGGGTTTGCTCTAGCCAGCGATTGGCAAAGCGCTCCATGGACTCCGCGAATCCCTTGCGGGTCGCCAGGACCTCCAGATAGTGGATGGCCATCGCATCGGGAAATTGGTGTCCGGCGAGCTTCAGCGCTTCGCCGAAGTTTTTGCCTGAGCTCACGCCGTAGTGAATCGCGTCGAGCCTTTCGCTGAGCCAAGGTGGAGCGCTCCTGTTGAGGATGGCTAAGGCATCCAGCTGGTTGATGCCGGTGCGCAACATCACCGACATGTTCAACAGGAAAATTGAGCCGTGCAGAACCTTGTACAGAGACCAAGGTGGGAACGACTCAACGCGAAGGCGCGCGACTTGCAGAACCCTGCTCACCTGTACCTGCCAGGTCGGGCTGTCAGGTTTGATCTTGAGCCCGCAAAATACGGGTAGCGTGGTTACAGCAATGGCGATCACCGCCAGCAGGCCGATCAGTATTGCCAAACCGTAATGGGTGACGAGGTTGGACAGGTGGTAAAGCAGCGCCGGAATACCTGTCCAGGATTCTGGGTCCGATCGCCTTGTCATTGAAGGGACCATCCATAGGGCGATCACATACAAGAGCGCCCACATCAGGCTCCAGGTCAGCGATGGAAGCGCAACTACTGATCGGACCAGCCGGCCAATGCGCTGGCGGATCTCGATGATCCGCACGCAATCACGAAACGCCTGCACCAGGTTCCCGGTTTCTTCTCCCGTCTCGATCAGTGACGCTTCATCGTAAGGAACGTGAGCCCTGCAGGAGTGCGCCAGGGACTTCCCCCCACGTACTGTCATTGCGATCTCGCCGCAGATTATCGATACCGGATGCAGCTCCTTGCCGTTGTTGCTGAAGGCTTTTTCAACCGTCTCCAGAGCAACCTCGATCGGGATCCCGTCCTCGAGCACGCCCATGAGGCTCTCGTAGAATTGGACGCGCTCCTTCTTCCCGAATTGCTTGGCATAGAAGGTCTCGACCCAACCTCGGGACGCCTCTTTCAAACCAGCTCGGAAGTCTTGGAGCGCATCAAACATGGGAGAGCTCGACTAACTGGCGGTCAAAATCGAGCGGACCAATAATGGTCTCTGCGTGCCGAGGATCGATACTTCCCATTTCGATCTTTGTAATGGCATGAGCGATCTTGGTAATGCCCCCCATCTCCTTAACCCAATGCCTACGCGCAGCGCTGGCACCTCTCTCTGAGAAGACACCCATGAACTGCATGTCGGTGAGCAACACCTCACCTACTACGGTTCGATCGACGACACCGAGATTTCTACAGCATGAGCAGCCTTCGCCGCGCAGATTGACCTGGTCGACGATCCTCAGTTTTTCAAGGCGAGAAAGTAGGCCGGGAGTGATCGTCCCGAGGTTCCTAGACAATGGAACGCGACATGAAGGGCAGAGAACTGGAAGCAGGGACTGGTTGATGATGCCGGTGGTGAGGGCAGGATCCGTCACCAGGTACTTGGGTACCCCCATGTCGATCAGGCGCTGAAGGGAAGCGACAGCGTTATTCGTGTGCAACGTCGACCAAACCTGGTGACCTGTCATCCCTCCGCTGTAAGCGGCCTGGGCCGACTCAACGTCCCGCAGTTCTCCGTACATCAAAATGTCAGGATCCAGGCGGACTGAGTTTTTGATGCCGTGATTCCAAGTCTCACCGCTACTCAATGGGGATTGATTGGCTTTTAGCGGATACTCGGGTGGATCCTCGAGAGTCAGAAGGTGCTTCGTACCCTGCGTCTCGTCGTGGAGTAAGTTCAGGTTCACCTGCAGCGATTTTGACTTTCCGGAGCCAGTCGGACCGGTGATCAAGTTCACCCCATACGGCAGACTCCGAAGGCGCGCGAACTGTTCGATTTGCGCCGGCAAGAAGCCCAAGTGTTCGAGCGTCATCTTTTTTTGATCGTCGTAAAGAAGCCGCATGACCATCAGCGGACCGTCCACGAGAGGGCGCGTAGCTACCCTGGCACCGAACAACCCAAGCTGTTGCACGAATTCCCGACCAACGCGCGCGTCTTGCGCGATCTGCGGTTGGTAGTGATCTTTGGTGACGTCACACATGCTGTTGTAGAGCGCTGAACACAGCTCCAGACCGACCAGGCTTGACTCCTGGCGTGCCTCCCAGAGCAGTCCATGTAGGCGGTAGAAGATCTTGGAAATGTCGTGGCCAACAACGATGTGTACGTCACTGGCCCCGCGTCGATGGGCATCACCCAGTATCTGCAGGGCATGGGCCTGACGGTCGGTATCGACTTGCGCGAGACCCACGCCGGCCTGGGCGGAGGTTTGGTAAAGCGCCTTGATGTCTGTCATCGAGCACGTCGAGATCGTGTAGTCGAACCCTGCGTGGTCGAGCCTGATCCATGAAAGCCATCACCCAAGGATCAGTCTGGTGCTGGGTCGACACATGAAGTGTGCCGTCTTCGGTTAGCGCGCAGTAAAGACGCAACTCGGGCTTTACCTCGAATCTGCCCCCTGGGGCCGTCAAGACGGTACAGGCAGGGGAGAACAGAGCCTGCTGTGCCGGCATCTGCCGACAGACTATCGGCAGGGTTTGGAGCTGTAAGGACGGTCACTGGGCGCTACCTCAGGGCTTGGTTTGGAACATGCCGGGCAAGGCGTTGGCTGGCTGGGTGAGCGCAGGGGGCTGGATGGCTACCGATGGGGCCTGGTCAGAAAACCCCAACGGGAATCGCTTGCCCTTACGCTCGAGCGTTACGCCGTCCAGGGTGATCTGAGCAACGCGGTAGCCACCAGGCAGCTCGCGGCCAATCAGGGCATCAACCTCGATACCGCTGCTGTAGAGCAGGGTCGCCTGCATCCTGCGAGCTCGAACCCGTGACGGCCTTGACCACTGGGAGGTCTGACTTGGCGGCTGCTTTGCTTTCAGAGGGCAGGTACTGCATAGGCTGAGGCGCAGGGAAGGGATTACTCATCCCAGTGCTTACCGGTTGGACCGATGGCGTGGGTTCGCCCTTCATTTCTCGCTCGGCCTTGGCTCGTTCGGCCTTGGCCTTCAACAGAATCGTCTCGCTCTGTACCTTCCCCAGTTCGCCAATGCTGATGCCAGACAATTCCGAAGGGGTCGCAAAGGCATTCGTAGCGAACGCCGCGACGATCAAGAGGCCCACGGCGTTATTTCGCATACAGATCACCTGTCACAGTCCACATCAAATGGTTGGCCTGATACTCAGCCTTGATTTCGCGCAGCCTCAGCCCCTGGACGGGTGCGTCCGTGAGCGAGTCGTGCGGTAGCACACCCGTGCTGTACTTCAATTCAAACTGCCTCCACTCAGGGGGCGGAGGCGGTGGAGGAGCGGGTTGTCCTGGCAGGGCGGGCTCTTGGGGAACAGCAACAGGCACTTCAGTGAGCGTCGGTTCTTGAGAAAAACGATGAAGCGACGACGTCAAATTGGCAGTTGCTTCGGCTACGTTCAGCAGTGGCTCGTCACCTGCTGCAGGCAGAGATATCGCGTAAGGCAGCGTCGCGGAATTACCCTGGTTGAAGAATGCAGGGGGACCCGAAAAGACGCCGTTCGTGGCGGATATGAGGTCAGCTGCCGTGCTGTTGCCTGTGCGGTTGTAGGTGGTCAGAACCTGGGAGCCGTCGCACACAGCGTCGGCATAAAGCCAGCCATCGATGCTGGGGGGCAGCCAGTAAATGACCTTGCTGCAACCGTCCACAAAGTCTCCGACTGAGGGACGTTTTGCCCAAGGGTGCTCCAAGGCTTGTGCAGGCTGAGTGCTGCCACTCTCCCGCTCCAGCCTGGCGAGTTCTTCGAGCCGCTTCTGCTCGGCCGCCAAGCGTTTCTCCGCCTCAACCTGGTCCTGGTAGGCGCTCCACTGCGACCAACCGATCAGCCCTGCTGTAACAACGATGCCTGCGATTGCTAGCTGGGACAGCTCTGCTCTGGATAGCCCGAACACCAATGGGCGTAGTCGATACTCGCGCTTGAGCTTCGACGGCTGGAGCAGCTCATCGACATCGAGTGGTTTGCCCCCCATGTCGAATTCGGTGGGCAAATACCACTCTTCAAACTCAATCCCGCGGCTGCGCTGTTGCGCCACTCGCCGGCGGATTTCGACTTCCGAGCCAATGACGTCACAGCCAGGGATGATGCCGCCCTTGTAAACAGCGACAAGCGCGTATCGATCCTCGTCCGGGCTCACTCGCCACGCGGCGATCCAGGACTCACCGAGCTGGCCTGCCAGGGTCGAGGCCAGGGAGTACATCCCTTTGGTCACACCATCGGTACGAGCAACGAAGCCGGCCTGGATAATTCGCGGGTTACGTCGAATCGTGACGATATCGAGCTTGTTCTCCTTACCGAACTGGCGAGCTTCCTTCATGTGGCCAGTCACGCTGCCCAGCGGGTGCCATCGCAATCCGGTGACGAACGCTCGGCCTCGGTGGTGCAGAATCTGCACCCGAGAGATGCGTGGCGACTGAGTTTCAGTGCTCATTGTCGGCATCTCAAAGAACCTGGCAGACGCTGAGTGGCGGCCTGCAGTGGGTGCGGGAGGCAGGAGCGGTTCCGTTCAAGCTGAACTGATGGCTGCTGAGGGGGTAAGGAATGCTCCAGCTGCTGGACAGGCTGTCGGGTAGAACGATCGGCGTTACCAGAACGACCAGGGAACTGTGGGTGGTAGCGCGCTTGCGACCGCCGCCCAGGCCAAAGAAGCTTGCACTCCCTACACCACTCTTGTCGGCGTTTTCACTGTTCTCATCGAACCCGGTCAGGACGAGTGTTTCACCGCTCCGCAGGCGTACCTTGGGGGCAACGTTCTTGGTGTCATAGTCTGTGGTCTGGATCTTCGATTCATTGCTTTCGAAGTCCTTGAAGGTGGGCTTGCTGCTGATGCTCAGCGTGATCATCAGCAGCATGTTTTCTTTGTCCAGGAGCTTCGGCAGCAGCATCATGTTGAAGCCACTGGTGATGGTTGCCGGCGTCAGGGCAGTGCTTGAACCTACCGAGGCAGTGGTGGTGGTCGAGCTCGAGGCGACGTAGCTCTGAACGTTACCGATCTGGATGGGCGCGGGTTGCAAGTTGAGTGTAGTGACCGAAGGCGAGCGGACCTCCGACACCCGGCCTTGCTCCGACAGAGCTTGGAGGACGGCTTTCGAGCCAGCCCACGGCGAGCTGGACGTGTCCAGAATGCTACCGGTTGCAGAGATTGCCTCTGAGCTAATGCCGGCAACGGTGTTGCTGAGTCCAAAGCCCCATTTGCCTGATATCGACTTGTAGACGGCGCTCCAGTTGATGGCTGTCTGATCGCTGTCGGTAAAGTTCACCTCATAGACCTTGACGTTGAAAAGTACCTGCCGCGTGATACTGCGATTGGTGTCCTTGAGGTAGGCCGCGATACGGTTCAGTACGTCAGGGCGATCGCTGACGGTGAGCGAACCGGTGGAGCGGGAAAGCGACAGGCGCCCGGGCGGTTGTACGCTTAGCATTGCCCGCACATCGTTCTCGATGTCGGTCATCAACGATGTCTTATAGGTCGACTTGGTGCTCTGGTTGCTCCCAGACTCCCCTGTGGCGCCCGAAGAGCTGGACGAGCCGGTATCTCCGCTGCCTGTCGAGGTCAGCAGGCCGGACTTCACCGTACTCTCGATTTCCAGGACATCGCCGAAGGTCCACACATCGAAGGTGCGCGTGTCAAAGTAGGTGATCCGCACGCCTCGTAGTTCCTGGTCAAAGTGCCAGGACAGGCCGAGCTGAGAGGTCGCCTGGTTGAGCAGACCGGATACTTTCCCTGAGTACTTGAGGCCCGAAATCAAGCTGCTGGAGCCAATGCCGAGGTCGAAGGTGCTCGTATCACCATAGCCACCCATCACTGAGCTTGGCAGGAGGCCGGCCAAGCTATCGGGGTTTGCTACAGGAGGCTTTGGCTGGGCCGTTTTGTCCGACTTCCCAGACGACAGAATTGCCGGGTTGATTGCATCAGGTGCCACGATTACCGGCAGGCCTGTTTCCTTGGTGATGTACTGGGCCAGCTGCGAAATCGAGACAGCCCCTGCCGGGCGATACGCGATGTCGGCATCGAGCGCGAAGGGCAGCCCACGCTTGCTCACCAGCGGCTGCGTCGACACCCACGGCTTGTTGCTAAACACCACGGTTTCACGCGCCTGTTGAGGCTGCTGATTCTGGAGGTACTTGCTGTATTGCCCTGCAGTTCGCCCTTCATACTCCGAGCGGTCAAATGACTCGTTCACGCGCTGCAGCGCGCAGCTGGTCAACATTGCCATGGCGATCGGCGTCAGGGCCCAGCGTGCCCAAGCGGACTTGGTCATTTCTTTTTCCTCTCAGCTACGTGCAGGACGCTCTGCGCCCCCTCGCTGCCGTCGACCACGAAGGGGCGAGGGGCGTTGTCGTAAAGTGGGAACAGCTGCTTGATGGCTTCCTGGAAAGACCCTTCGAAACGCAGCGGGGCCTCAATGGGGTAGTTGAGGTCCTCCTGTGCCCAGATCACTCGCCAGTTGGCTTTTTTGGCCCATTCCTCAACGGTCTCGCGCAACGTTGATCCAACTGCGGCCGTCCATACCTGTGGCAGCGGCCGGGGAGCGGGTTTGACCTCGATGGGCGGGGCGCCGACTGCGGTACTAGAGACCGCAACCGCTGGCTTGGAAGCTGCCTGTTTGTTCGGCACTGTCGGTGCTGGGAACGCAGGCGTCGAAGGTTTAGCCGCGGCGGTTACGGTCGCAGCCGGGATAGAGCCATCCTTGGCGGGTGCCACTGGGGGGAGCGCGGGAGCCACTGGCGCTGGGGATGCGACAGCGGGCGTAGTGGTGGAGATGGGAGGGGGACTAGGCACTGCGGCGACGACTACGCCCGGCGTCGAGCCCGGTGTGGCGGAGCTGGTTTCAGGAGTCCGCGCTTTGTCGGCGTAGAGCTCGCCTGCCGGCGTCGACGGGGTTGGCAATTGGTAACCGGGGCGAAGCACGAAGCACACCTGACGGTTCACTTCATCGATCTTCACCTGCCAGGCTGGGCCGGCGAGGACCTGGAGGGTATTACGCAGCGTCATCGGGCCAAGTTTGTACTGGGCTGCCGGCAGAGGTCGGGTGTACAGGATGTTGACGTGCTGCGAACTGGGCGGGCAGAGGGCGTACCCTGACCGGTCGACCACGTAGAGCATGGCATCCCTAACGCTTGGGTTCATGCTGGACGGGATGGTTACGTCGATGATCTGTGCCATCAGGTCGCGCTGGCTCGCATCGGGTTGGGTGCTCACCAAGGTGTAGCGGCCATACCGAACGACCGGTTCCTTCTCCGGACTTGCACCGTTCGGGTAGATGTCCGGAGACAGCCATTCGGGATTACGGCTGCTATCGAACGCCGGCTTCGGCGGCTGCTCAGCCTTCTGAATCGCACAACCAGCAACGAGTGCGGCGAGCGAGAGAGTGGTCAACTGCCTGATCATGAGGCCCCCTGTAGTCATTGAGGGCACGGTGACAGCCAGCAGATTCTCATGCAGCAGGAAATCAATATCACACAGAGTTAGAATTTCCGGCGCGCTTGATGGAACGCAAGCAAGTTGCCGCTTTGGGCGCCGAGGTTGGCCTGACCTCGAACTGGAAAAGATCAACGGAGGTGATAATGCTCGACAGTCGAATTGCCGCTTTCGAACACCTGATGGACTGGGCGAACAGTCTCAGCGCTGAACACAATCGGCGCGGCCTGGAAGACCTCATAAAAATTGTGCTCAGGCCCGTTCAGGCCATCCACTTACGAGACGCACTGCTTCGACCTCGGCATGCGGGCCCTCAGTCGCTGCACTGGATGAGCTCACTTGGTGGGCTGTGGGATGGTTACGCCGATAACGGCACTTGGGCTGCATTTCTGCTGAAGAATTGCCGTCGGCCAGTGGATCAGAGCTCAAGTATCCGGTTGGCCAGTGACATGGTAATCCCGACTCTGTGGTCGGAAAGCAGCATACTCAACAGCCTCGGCATGATCGGGGAGGGGCGTGAGCTCGGCGCGTTCGTGCAGGATCCAAACCATAGCGTGACCCTGATGCAGCCATTGAACATAGCTTGGGTCAACGGCGGTAACCATTCGATCGCCCAAGGCATTCTGGGCGGGGAAGGGGTGCTCTTACCTGATGATGTTTATGACGTTACCGAGATCATCAGGGGAGTGCGTTTTGATGGCGAATGCTGGGTCTGTCGGAAGACCGGCGACAAATATGGTTCACCAATCTACGTTGAGTTTGGATGGGCCTGGGAGATCGCACGCTTGCTGATCGACCTCCCACGCGGATCTACTGGCTGATGGTCGCGGCGAGCATAGCCTTGGCCAAGGCGTCCTGCTGCTCTTCCGGTTCAATGAGCTCCAAGCTGACTTGGCGCTTCGCTAAGAGCATCTGCCAGAGCTGCTGATCGATGCTGTTCTCCACGAGGGGGATCTTCACGATCACCGTCCTGAGCTGACCATTCCGGTACGCCCGGTCCTCGGCCTGATCCTGTTGTCCGGGTGTCCAGGGCAGACCCAGGAAGAAGACGTAGTTGGCGGCCGTGAGGTTGTTGCCGGTACCGGCGGCTTGGGTGGTGCAGATGAAAGCCCTGCAGTCGGGGGCGCCCTGGAACTTGTCGATCGCCTTCTGTCGTTTGGTGAGTGTGTCACTGCCGACCAGGGTGACGTTCCCGATACCGGCTGCATCGCACAGCTCCTTGAGGTGCGCGACGGTGGGTTTGAACTCGCAGAACAGGATAACCTTGTCTTCGGGGTCCAGCTCGCCCAGCAGGTCCATAGCGACTCTGACCTTCACCTGTTCCAGGTAATGGCGAAGCGCGCCGAGCCTGGCAAAGATGGGCCTGTCCTCGAGGCGAATGCTGTCGTACTTTTTCCGCTCCTCCACCCCCATCGCCACGGGCAGCAACTGCCGGTGCTTACCCTTGAGCCCGGGCAGAACGTCTTTGCGCCGGCGAAGCATCCAGTCGCCCAGTTCTGCCCGGAGGTTTTGCCGGAACTCTGGGCTGCCGGCGAAGCGTTCGCAGAAATCGCTGAGGGGCAACTGGCCGACCGGGTGCCCCGATAGACGTAGCAGGGTGTGCAGCTCCGTCTCGCGATTGAGGACAGGCGTTCCTGTCAGCAGATAGCGATTCGGCACCTTGGCTGCGATATCGAAGCCATGGCGTGTACGCTCGGCAGTCGGCTCCTTCAATTGGTGCGCCTCGTCGACCACTAGAACGTGGTAATGCTCAGCCAGCAGCACGTAGTCGCCGAGACGCTCGTAGTTGATCAGCATCCATTGGACCAGCGGGTCGTGCTTCTGCACAGCGACTGTCGCGTCGGGGTAGACCGCCAGGATTTCGCGCTGCCAGTTGATCAGCAACGAGGAAAGGGTCACCACCAGGATCGGGCGACCGGCTGCACTGATATGCGCCGCGATGATGGCCTGGCGCGTCTTGCCGAGGCCCATATCATCAGCCAGCAGTGCGCTGGTGCGCTGGAGCAGGTGAGCGATGCCAGCAGGCTGGTGATCGAGCAGGGAATAGCCGACCAGGGCCTGGGCGATCGTGGCATCTGAGAACTCGGTGCGTTCGATCGGCGAGACGGCAGCGAGGTAGATGTCGTTGGAGCTCTCCTCACCGCTGGCGGCTGTCGAGGGTTCCTGAGGAGTACCGCCCAGGCTGATGCGCGGAATGTCTGCTGCTGGAGTCACAGAGCCATCGCTCAGGAGCTCCTGTACAACGTCCAGGATCTCGAACTGATCCTCTACAAGACCGAGCTCCAGGACCAGGTTGCTGCGCAGGATCTCGGCGGTGGCGTTGACTCGCCACGAGCTGGATTTGCCCAGGAACACTCCCCGCATCCGGCGGGCCACTGCAACGACTCCAGGATGATAATCTCCGGACAGCAGCACACCGCCGTCGGCTAGCGGAGCAATTCGCAGCAGCATTCCGGAGATGAAAGCGTCTCGGCGTGGGTTGGCCAGTGCGCTCTCGATCTTCTGGCGGAATGCCTGCCATGATTCAGTGACCTTGCCACCGGCCAGCTCGATCAGTTGGTGGTACACCAGGTCCAGCTCGTCGATGAACTTGGCCTTGGGCACGCGCCAATAACGGCAGAGTGGGTGATCGCCGCGGCGAATGAAGAACCCGCTACGGGCGAACATGACCTTGTTTGCGCCCTCAATGTACGGCATGAGGATGCCCATGTCGTAGCCGTCGAACACGGCGGCTTCGAGCAACACTGGCTGGCTGTTGAGGAGGCGTGGTCGTTTCAATTGGCGTCCTCGCCCTTGGGCTTCATCGGCACCGTTTGGTCGTGGTGGTAGGCCGCGCCCCAACGGGTTAAGAGCACTGAGCCGTGGAGTGATCCTCCCTGGCCACTGATTACATACGCAGCTGGTTCTGCTCCCTTCGGCACACGTCTGCGTTCCTGCTTCCAGTACCCGGCGGTCTTGATGTCGTCAGGTTGTAGCGGCCAGCATGACTCACCTGGCCGGGACTCATAATGGGGGATCTTCGGATTGTTCGCCTGCTCGGCCTTCAGCCGATCAATGACTTTCTTGGAACGAGCCACAAGCACCTCCGGGAGGATGAGTAGTCAACACGTCATCATTCAAGGTGCGCCTGCCCGCACCCGTAAGAGCGAGCAGATTGGCAGCTGGGGGAGAGCGGCTACAGGAGAAATGGATTACCGCCCCCGAAGCATTTCGGCTACATGCCCCTGGGCTTGGACATATCCGGCTTGCCGCTCACCGAGGGGTAGCTCACACGGCAGTTGTTCACCTTGTACCCGGTGCATCCCCAGAAGTCGTAACCCCCATCACCGCGCTTCTGGCGGCGCGCCAGTGGCATCCCGCACTTGCCGCAGGAATGGCCGCCCTGGGTGTCTGATGAAGCTTCAGGCGAACGCGCCTTCATCGCCACTGTGGGCGCCTGGCGGAGGGCTGCGAGCTCCGTCTGGAGATGTTGAAAGAACTTGGCAACCACCGAGCCGTACTGCTCATCCCCCCGTGCGATTCGGTCCAGGTCCTTCTCCAGCGTACTGGTGAACGCCAGTTCGACGAAGCTGAAGCGGCCCTCCAACTGGTCGATGGTGCTCACCCCTAACGGGCCAGGGACCAATTTGCGCTTCTCCTCAACGACCAGGCCTTTGCCGGTGATGTTCTTGATGATCGATGCAAACGTGCTGGGGCGTCCGATCCCCAGTCGCTCCAGCTCCTTGATCAGGCTTGCCTTGGTGAAGCGTGCCGGCGCCTTCGTCTTCTGGTTGAGCACCTCACCCTGAAGCACGCTGAGGATCTGTTTGGGTTCGAGCACCGGCACCGGATTCTTGGGGATGTCGGTCGACTCTTCATCCGTCTCGTCCTTCTGCAAAAGCTTCATCCAGCCGAGATAGGCGACAGTGCTGCCAGTCGCGGCGAAGCGCAGAGGCCTCTGATCCGGTCCCCTGGCCAGCAGTTTGGCCATGCGCACGTCGTAGATGGCGTCTGCGAGCTGGCTGGCCAGCGCCCTGACCCGGATGAGCTTGTACAGCGCTTGCTCATCAGCAGACTCGCCTGCAACTTCATCCTCCCAGGCGGTTGGCGCAATTGCGGGGTGACCTTCCTGGGCGCTATCCGCAGCCTTGAACGTCCGGCGCTCGTCAACAACGTCGAGGCCTTGTCTGCGAGCCGCTGCCTGGATATCTGGCATGGCTTCATCGGCCAAGTTGGGGTTATCCGTCCGGTGATAGGTGATCACGCCCTGTTCGTACAGGCGCTGCGCGATCTGCATGGTTTTGTCCGGGTCCCATTTCAGCGCTACGCTGGCTGCCTGCTGCAGGGTGGATGAAATGAACGGTGGGGGTGGCGGGCGCCGCTTCTTTCCGTCTTCACATGACTCGACAATTACCGCGCGTGTTGCGGCAACTCTTGCCGCGAGTGTGCCGTCTTGAATATAGGGGTTTTCTTTGCTCGCGAAGTCGGGGATCGGTTGCCATACGGCAGTCCAGTCCATACCGGTGGTTTCGTCCTTGAAGGTCAGCTCTACCCCGAAGTGGTGGACCACCTTGAAGTTCCTGATTTCACGCTCGCGCAACACCACCAGGTAGAGGGCAGGTGATTGAACTCGACCAGCGGAGGTAGGTTGGCCCAGGACTCTGCGAAGCTCCTGCGTGACCAGGTATCCCACCAGGCGGTCCAGCACTCGCCGGCACTCTTGTGAGGCAACGAGTTGCCCATCGATTCTCCGTGCATTGGCCAGGCCCTCCCGTACTCTGGCTTGGGTGATCTCATTGAACGTGACTCGCTTGTACTCGCGGATCCCCAGCGTCTGCTGTATGTGCCAGGCGATACTTTCCCCCTCCCGGTCCGGGTCGGTGGCGATGTACACCTCCGTGGCGTCCTTGAGCGCTTTGCGAATGGTGCTGACGTTGCGGGCACTCTTGGGCAGGATCTCGTAGACCGGACGAAGGGTCTTCAAGACGCCGGTTGTGATCATCGTGTGGTCCTGACCCGATTGGGGGAGATCACGGATGTGGCCACCAGATGCCACCACCACCCAGTGCTCGCCAGGGCGGATCTTCTTCATCATGGGCCCAAGCTTCTTCAGCTTGCCCGGTGCCTCGATGATCATGAGTTTCATAGGGTGTCCCTGCACAGATAAATCAGGGAGCACTCTTGCCGCCGACCGGGGAGGGCACAACGCGAAATGGTCAACTGGAAGGGAGGGAATTCGGTAGGGCTCAGGCCCACGGAGGAAGGGTCAAAAATTGAGGGTGAGCTGCTGGGCGCGCTTGTACCCTTTCAGCCAGGAGGCAAGCATGGCAGGGTGCTTGTAGGGGCAGGCATATATGGGCAGCCCTTTCTCGGCGGCTTCAACCCCAGCAGCCTCCACCGCAGGATGGGGGTTATTGAACTGGCGCCTGTCCGCTTTTCGCTCCTGCGCATCTTCGTTCTGCATCGATTGTTCCTCATCAGCGCCACTGTTCACGCCGGGCGAGTCACGCCTCAAACGACCTGGCCACCAGCAACTCCCCGACAAGGGCGTTTTTTACGACCCCGTGGCTCACTTCGATACAAGTTAGCAGCCGTAGAGCGGAGATACCTTCAGGCAATGGTAATTTGCCAGCGCTGGCATTTCAAATTCCCCCTGACCTGGGCAAGCGCTGCCTGCAGCGCCCCTTCGGCTACGAGTTCGCGTCCTCGTCGAAGGAGCTTCACGAGCTGCGGCCGCAACAGAAGGTCCTTGTCGCCGGTAATGTGAAGCATCAGACGCCAGGTTCAGAGGAAGGGACAGCGACGATCCGTCCTTGTCTCCGGAAACTTCACGAGTGGCGCGCCTGAAAATAGCTCTCACGCCAATGCCCGTGTGCCACAGCTAGTGGGGAATCATGCTTGAGCGGTAGAGCGCCGACCATGCCAGCAGCGTAGCGCTGGGGTCCTCCAGTGCGGCACGAACCATCACCTCAGCGTGTTGACCTGTGATGTCGCAAACTGCCTGCCCAAGTCGAAGGAGCTCAGCTTTCACCCCTGCATCCCGGGCTTTGGTCGCAAACTCATACTCCTCGGCCTGCCCATACTCAAAGGTGGCATTGAACCGGAGGCGAAGCATTTCGATGGCCTCCACTTCGGCCTCCGGCAGCATGATGGATTCGCCGTCGCAAAAGACCTGGCGGACGCCATTGAGAGCTCGAACGGCATCCATGTAGCGCGAGGGGTCTACAGTCGCTTTGACGGATGGATATTCCGGGTAGTCGTGGTGCATGGGGCGATACCTCGAAGCGGAATGAGGTGGCGACGATCCGTCCTTGCCCCCAGTGACTTCACGAGAGGCGCCTGAAAAATCGCCTGCCAGGCTGTGGCTAGAATGCCGTGGAGATACCCCATCGAAGGGAGGGGAAACTCGAAGTGACGTCCTTGTCACCAGGAGCTTCGCGATGTGGCGCGCCAAATTAAGGGGGGGCTACAGGGGGATGTCGTCGTCAAAGCCATCGCTGTAGTGGCGCATGTCGTCGGGGCTCGGCTGAGGAACGTTTTGAGCGTGGCCGCCGCTGGTCTGACTGCGCCCCTGACCTTGCTGGTGATTGGCCGGACGCTGACCATTGCCGTTCGATGCCAGGGTGATCTGTTCGATACGATGCGGGAGGATCGCGATGCGGCTTGCCTCGACCTTCAGCGCCGAAACGTCTTCACCCGTTTGCTTGTCTTTCCAGGTGTCCATGATCGCCCGGCCAATGACCAAGACCCGCATACCTTTCTGGAACAGTTCAGCAAAGCGCTCGGCATCCTGATGCCACCACTCAACGTTGCACCAGAACCCCCCACGATCCTTGTAGCCACCCTGGCCATCAGGGATCGAGTTGTCGAACATCACATTGAGTCGCAGCATGTGCCGCGGATCTTTGTTGCCGTTGGCAAACGACCGGTGCTCAGCGGCGTTACCAACGTTGCCTTCCCAAACTACTGGTGTACCCATGGTGTATCTCCCGTTCAGTGTTGAGGTGGGTTCATGACCTGCTGCAGTCGAGCCTGATATTCGGCTTCGGCCTGCCCCATCTTTTCTGCGCATTCGGCGGCCTGTTTGCCGATGGAGTGGATGAGGCTGATCTGCATGTTCAGGGTGATTCGGTGTTGCTCCAGGGCAAACAGGTCCTGCAGCAAGTGGATTGGTGTTTTGGGGGCGTGAACCATCTGAGCCCATACGCCGACACCCATGCGCCGCTCTTGCACGCTTTGCCAGCGAAGAAAGGTTGTGCCAGCTGCTGTGTTTTGCTCGATGAGCCTGACGGGCAGCAGAGCGAATGGATGTTGGCGAACCTGGGCCAGTACTTCCTGGGTAAGGGTGCGCAGCCCCGCCTCCAGCGATGCGCACTGCTCCGCCAACTGGACCAGCTCCCCCTTACCTTTAAAGGGCTTTAAAAGGCCTTTTAGTGAGGCACTCTGTTGCAGCCCCTGATAGGCACCCTGTTGCAGCGGTTTGAAGGCACTCTGTTGCAGTGCCTCCATTGGTCGGGTGTCCGATCGCATGAGCGTCATGCCTCGCCTTCGAATTCGTCATCCACATCCTCGACCGGGCCTGCGGAGCCACGGCGGATGGGCGGGGCGAAGTTCGAGCGGCGGGTGCCTTCCAGGATGTCCTGGGGGATATCGCCGTAGCGCTTGTACATTTCGCGCGCGTTTTCAGCCCGGGCATTGTTGGCGGCGAAGTCGTCACGCGATGCGCCGGAGAAGCGATGGAGCTGGGCCAGCCCAAAAAGACTGCGCAGCAGGTGAGCACCTTCATCGATCCAGATCTCGCCATCGCGGCGACCGATCATGGCGACGTGCTGAGCCAGCAGGATGCGGCGGACGACTTCGTCGTACTGAGTCAGTAGATGGACGCCCTTGAAGCCCAGCGGGTTGGAGATGAAGAGCGGCAGCTTCAGCGGCTGGATGGAGAGGTTCTCGCCGATTTCGAGTGCTTTGGGGAGTTGGGCCATCACTCCATCAAGGCGGCTGTCGATGGCCTTGAGGGCATCATCTACCTCCTGGATTTTCTCCTCGATCCTGATCATCCACCAGTCGGAGTACGGGTCGTCTTGCGCTGCGGCGCGATCGATCTGGTTGATCTTGAGGCAGAAGCCAGCCAGCCCAAGAATGCTGTGTTTGTCGTCGGTCTTCTGGCGACCCAGCCAGATTCGGGCGGCATGGTGAGTGTGGAGAGTCAGCTGGACCTGGCTCCTGAGGGAGCCGATGTTGAGCTGATAGTTGTCAGCCATGGACATGGTTTCCTTATATAAGGTGGGTGAACGATGTCCATGCTGCTGTCGGGCCGTTTGTGGCGCAGTAATAAATGAAGAACCCGGTGTGCTGGATTTGTCATTGGTTTAACGGTGCCTTGGAGATGTGGCCTGCACCACTATGAGGTGTTGCCAGTGGCAACAGCCGGTCACCGTCGCCCCCGGGAGAAGACCGTGTGTTGGTTGGGCTTACCCACTGTTGCCAGTGGCAACAGTGGGTAAGCCGTCGGCGCCGGTGAAGACCGCCTGGCAGTCGGCGCTGCTTGGTGTTGCCAGTGGCAACAGTCGGCCACCGTCGCCCCCCCGGTGAAGACCGTGTGTTGGTTGGACTGTGCATAGTGTTGCCAGTGGCAACAGTGGGCAAACCGTCGGCGCCGGTGAAGACCGCCTGGCAGTCGGCGCTGCTTGGTGTTGCCAGTGGCAACAGTCGGCCACCGTCGCCCCCCCGGTGAAGACCGTGTGTTGGTTGGACTGTGCATAGTGTTGCCAGTGGCAACAGTGGGCAAACCGTCGGCGCCGGTGAAGACCGCCTGGCAGTCGGCGCTGCTTGGTGTTGCCAGTGGCAACAGTCGGCCACCGTCGCCCCCCCGGTGAAGACCGTGTGTTGGTTGGACTGTGCATAGTGTTGCCAGTGGCAACAGCCGGTCACTGTCGACGCGGGTGAAGACCGTGTGTCTGGTTGGCTGTGCGTAGTGTTGCCAGTGGCAACAGTGGAGAAGTTGTTCGGGCCGATGAGTGGCGGGCTGTTTTCCCGCGGGAGCACCGCTCAGATGGGCGGCATCGGTGGATGGTGTTGCCAGTGGCAACACGCCCTACCATTGATGTGGCAGCAGCATGCCTGCCCAGCCAGCCATCGCCAGGAACGGACCCAAAGGAATTCTTGAGGTGCTGGACAGAGCTTTTTGCAGCTTGAGGTATCCACATGCCAGGGCTGCAAGTACTAGGGTACAACCTGCTGTCCAGGGAAGTGCCTGCCAGCCAGTCCATGCCCCAATTAGGGCCAGCATCTTGAAGTCGCCAGCGCCCAGGCTTTCTATGCCGGTAATGAATTTGACCAAGTGGAAAACTGACCAAAGGCTCAAATAGCCCATGGCACAGCCCCAAAGTGCCTCGTGCAGTGTCGTGAAAACTCCAAAGGAGTTGAGTGCGAGACCGATCCAGAGGATGGGTATTACCAGCGCATCCGGCAGCATATGGTGTTCACTGTCGATCAAGCTCAAAGCCAGAAGACACCAAGTGAACACCAGGGCAAAGAATGCCTGCATGGTTGGCCCATAATGCACCGTCACCACTAACGACAAGACAGCGCAGCCGATTTGCGCGGCCCAGGTTCCACGCACCGGAGATCCGGTCGTTTGAAGCTCGCAAGGATTATCGAGATCCAGCCCGAGTAGTTCCCGAGCATCCCGCTGCCATTGTTGCTCGAGGAAAGCAGGCAACCAGCAGGCAACCCAAGTACTGAGGCGACCGGCCAGCATGCCCAAAACGATGGAGCCAAGCCCTAGGGTGATCTCAAGCCCCATCCACTCACTCATCGGTGGACTCCTCGCGGCGACGTGGGTCAAGCAGGGCTTGGAGCGAAGTCAGGGCGGAGTTCGCTGTCTGCATCGAGGTTGCTGTCGGTGCCGGCTTTTGGGCGGGGGACTGGGCAGGGCGTGCAACCGTCCGTGCCGGTGGAGGCGTTGGCGTCGGAGTTGCGGCGGGCGCTGAAGGATTCCACTCAGCGTTGAAGTCGCCCCGGATGGCCTTGCCAGCAAGGGTCGTCAGGTATGCAAGTGGCTTGGCCACGCTCCCAGTTGTGCATCGATGTTTCCACTGGTTGATCACCGCCTCTCGGACATGCTCCGGTACAGGTCCCATAATCTCTCGTGCTTTCACACGGTCCTCTGGCTTGAGAAGATCCAGGGCAAGCAACCAATTCACACCTGCACTCTCGCGCGGTTGTACAAAGCTTTTAGATACAGACTTGTCTGTATTTGTATACGTACTGTCAGAGTTCGGATTCCGAACTGAGGGTGTACTCAGCGGTTTTAGGCTGAGTTCGGATTCCGAACTGAGGGGAAGATCTCCCTGTTTCGCTGAGTTCTCACTGAGTTCGGATTCCGAACTCAGTCCTTCCGGGGCTAAATCTTGCTGAGTTCGGATTCCGAACTCAGGTGCGGGCAGCGCGTTATGCTTGGTCTCTACAGCCCAAGTCTGGGCATTCAGCCGATCGCTAATCGTGTCAATGCGCGAGGGAAGGCGTCGGCCCACGTCGGGATCGCTGGTGAATTCGCGCCAGGTGATCGCTGCGATGTCCTTGATCGCTTTGTTCTGATGCTCCATGGATTGCATCAGCAAGGTCATGTAGTCCTTGTCGAACTCCAGGGCCTCTGCCGGTGTTACTGGCTCGTCGTGGAGCAGATAGACATTCCCCTGAACCTGTCCGTTGATCTCATTGCGGACGGTCCTACCCAAGCTCAACCAACGAGTTAGACGGAGCACGGTGAGGGCCTTTGCCACGGTTTCTCGAGAGGCATGTTTCCCTGGGTTCATGCCCAAGTATGGCCGTAGCTGGTCATAGGTGGGGAAGGCAGTGATGCCATCTTCGTTGACAAGTAATCGGAATACTTGCCAACAATTACGTTCCAAGGGGGTGAGCCGATTGTCGAGCAGGAGCTTACGCGGGACCGTTTCATGCGGATTACCGCTGAATATGATCCCGGAGTAGGGGGTAGCAGGTGCAGCAGTAGGGGCGGTGTCCTCAGGCTCTCTTCTTCTGTACATGGGCCTCGAGTTGCCCCGAGGCCGAATCTAGGAGCGTGGAAATCGGGAACCGTGCGAGCTTCATTTTCTATGTTCGCCTTCTCCAAAGTGAGCGGAGGCGGGGCAGCAGTCCTCGACACGGCGTATGCCACCCTCGTCCAGCAGAGTGAGTTGTCGACGTTCAGATACTCGGGACTTTTCCTTGCTGCTGGGATACAGGCCTTGTTCGATCCACTGAGTGATACGAGACCAGATCTGCGCAAGCGTTAAGCCATCTGTGCTCAGTTCTTCTGCAACCAGCATGGCAACGTCGAGCATGGCCAGGCTGTCCTCGAGCTCCACTCGGTTTTCACCCATCAACTTGGTCCAGCGGTGCCAAATATGATGATCTTGATCCTCGGAAAGCTCGGGCCAACGTCCGCGCGGGGCTCGAACCCCAATGACGGTACGCTGAAGGGCGATCTCCTGAGGTGTGAGCCCGAAGAACTTGTTGAGCAAGCTTGTAGTGGCACCCAAGCGGATTGCCCGCTCAATAAGGCGGGTTTCCTCTTCTGAGCGAGCAGCCCCGGTCAGAAGCTTGAGGATCATCGAGCTGTTGATAGACACGTTGACCCAACTGACCGGTGTGTTGCGGAGCAGGCTGAGTACTGTTGGATGCTGGATCTGGCCCAGCACCTCGGGTTCAACCCCCATCTCCACACAGCGCTGGAGTTGGCCATTGCGCATCAGGTCAAGAAGCTGCGACAGAACTGCTTCGTTAAGTGTTGACTTGGACATTGAGACTCCCTCCCATTCATCTCATCGAGTGTTCAGATGCCCTGGGCTTCCGAGGACCGTTTGAACTCTTCGATTTCCAAGTCGATCAACCGGCGAGCCAGTCGAATGATGCGGAACAGTTTGACCAGCGCGCCGTCGCTCAAACGGCCGTCGTCTCCTGGAGACTGTTCAGTACTCAAGGGCTGGCCCAGCAGCAGTTGTCCTAACCCGGCTGCAAATTCAAACTCACCTAATGCGCTGGCAGGATCTGGTTGCTCGTTCAGCATTTTCAGAGCGATAGCCATGGCTCCGCTCAATGACTGAAGCAGCGTCACGGTATGTTGAGCTGTTGCAGTGATTTCGACATCGGTGTCGGGCTGTTTGTATTTGAAACCGATCCCGCCATCGATTGCCTGGATATCGCCTGGGCCGTTGACGGACTCGAGAATCTCAACTGCCAGCTGGGCTACCTGGTTGCGCAATTCTGCAGCTTGGTCAATCTGCCGCTCGATGTACCAAAGGTCTGTGATGGGGTGCAGTCCCCCGGCCTGTACGGGAATGGCGACCAGACAGTTCGCGTTGAAATCGGGTAGGGTTTCCCCACTGAGGGCGGCAACCTTCGCTTTGGTCTCGATCACTCGCTGGCTGAGATTCGCTGGGGACGCAATGTGCCCTGCAACTCGCTCCTGCTGCTCCTCTGGTGTGAGCAAGGCTCCCGGCGCTGGGGCTGCTGGCTGGGGTGGTGTATGCGGAGACCGCTGCGAGCGACCAGTACCTTCAGATGGTTGTTGCGATGGCGGAAGGGTAGGGCCTGCCCCAGTGCCTGGCGCAGGCGCGGGTGGAGTGGACGTCGAACTGGTGATCGGCAATTCAACCACCGGCGTCGAGCGACGAAGCTTGTCCTGCTGTTGAGTGATCTCCAGCAAGATGTCCTCATAGCCCAACAGCAGCGATTTTTTCATCGTGCCGATGAGCTCGTCCTGGAAACGCTGGAACAGGAACTCTTCTGCCTCGCCTTCGAACTGGGCAAGGACGTCCTGGAACAACATCTCGAAGTCGACGCCTTCATTGCTGTAGTGCTTGTCCCAGCAGGCCAGTGCTGACTTCCTTAACGACAGTATTTTCTCGATCTGTGGCTTGCCGAGACCATTGTAGAGGAGAGCAGGTACGGCAGGGAGCAGGTGCTGAACCGTGTCTAGCATCCTGCTGATATGAGAAGGAGAGATTGGGTATCCGTCCTTCGTCAGACGGCGAGAGAGTTCTCGAATCCCAATCACCTCCCCACTCTCGGATTCATACAGCGCTTTTGCGTTCCCCACACCCACGGCGCGCTCGATGAACTTGAGTTCACCCTTGAGATCCTCAGCTAAGTGGCCGGTGAGCATGATGATCTCACCGCGGGCTTGGTCCCAAGGGCGGAACAGCACGTGGAGGCGCTGGTACAGCGGGTCGTTGGTCTCTTGGAACAGCTCCTTCAAGATCGAGATGCGAGTATTGCCACCGTTGCGAATACGGTACTTCTCTTCCCCTGGCCGGCGAGTTACAGGCGGGGGGGTGTCGAGGCCGCGGTTGCGTATCGACTCCTTGAGTTCATCGTACCGAGGGTTACGGGTGGTACGAGGGTTGTCCTCCCAAGGGAGGACCTCGTCGATGCTCAGCACGAGTGGGGTATCAGCGATAGGGTCGCTCATGGCGGCGGTGGAGCCTGTAGGGCTGAAGCCTGGAGCCAGGAGCTTGGCTTTGAGGTCTGTAGCGGCCATATCAAGCTCCTACCGCAGCAATGTGGGACAGACCCAGTGGAGTTTGCTTGCGGACCAGGTGCAACACCTCCTGGATGTCGGCCTGTGTAGGAACGGCGTTTTGCAGCAGGCGATCGATGATCTTGTAAGCGCGAACCAGCTCTGACTTGAGATTGTCGTCTGCTGAACCGGCCTGGACCTGAGCAGTATTGTGTTGGTCATTGAGCAGCGATTGCTCAAGACGCTCAATAATCTCGCTGTTCATAGAGCGATGGTTGTCGCGGGCGACTTGAGCGACACGTTCACGCATGCCATCAGGCAGGCGAACCACAAATTTGTCAGCGGTGCGGGAATTGGTTGCGTTCATGGTGTTCTCCTTACTGGCGGCGCTTGAGTTGGTCGGTGAGCTGAGTGGGCAGGTTCTTGATCGTCAGCGAGCCGGTGTCGGCGTCGTAGGTGACGTTGGAACCGAGTAGGTGCGCCTCAAAGCTGATCGACAGACCTTCGGCGCGGCCGGTGAAACGGCGGAACTGGTTGAGAGTGCGCTTATCGGCCGGGATCTCCGGGGATAGGCCGTAGTCGCTATTGCGGATGTGGTCATAAAACGCCTGAGGGCGGTCTTCATCGAGGGTCTGGGACAGCTCTTGAAGAGAGAGGGGCTGCCCCAGCTTCGTTTGGGTGGTGGCATAGTCGAGCAGCGCGTGGGTTTTCTCCCGGGCGCTTTCTTCTGGGAGATCTTCTTTCTCGACGTAATCGGTGAATGCTTTGAGAAGCGTGCGGGTTTCACCTGGCCCGTCGACGCCTTCTTGGCACCCGATGAAGTCGCGGAAGTAGTCCGAACTCTTCCTGCCGTTTTTGCCTTTAACGAAAGAAATGTACTGCTTCGAGTTTGGGTTGTTGCGCCACTCGCTCAGGTTGATCCGGGCCGCGCAGGAGAAGTTGCTGGTGTCCAGGTAGCGAGAGGCGACAACATTAAGATCACCGTCGAGGCCGACGGTTTCGACCTGCTGGAGGACAGCGATCATCAGGTATTCAGTCAGGCCTTGTTGGTAATGGCTGAAGAGCACGTGGCCGCCGGTAGACAGGTTGACCTCTTCAATCAATTTCTGCAGGTGTTCGACAGACACACGGCTGAAGCTGGTGAAGTCTTGCTGCTCCTCCAGGTACTGTTTCAGCCAACCGCTGAATGGGTACGCACCCGACTCCCCATGGAAGAAGCCCCACGCTTTGCCTTGCTTGGCGTTGTAGCTGTCGTTCAGGTCGGCCTGGAGGTTCTCGACGGCATCCGTAGCCGGTAGCTCTGTGTCACGAGCGTGAAGTACGGCCGGGTTGCCGTCGGGCTGCTTATCGAGCTGGTGAACGATTGCATGTCGGATTGGCATTATTGAATCCCCCGGGACATGTTGTTTTGGGCCTCGGCACGGCGGAGCAGCGCTCGAGTATTGCGCTCGGTACGGCGGTCGCTGGGCGTGCAAGACGTGAAGATCGGTGTAAAGCCGGACTTGCTGAATTTCAGATGCCCGCTGTTGGAGCGGGAGAGAGTCCAGCCTTCGGAGAGGGCGAATTCGGCAAGCCGGCGAACACTGTCGTGCGCGCCGCGAAGGAGGTTACGCATTGGATCCGGCCTCCTTCTGGCAAAGCGCATCACCGGCTTGGATGGCCACGATTTCCGGAGTGCAGCCGGGGTATTGAGTGGCCAGGTCGGTGAGGAACTCACGTGCTGTTTCGCGCGATCCAGGAATGCGGAAGACCACGGTGCAATGATGAGCCTCGTCATCGGAGCTGGTCAGATAGGGGGTTACTGCCACCTTCAGACCGCAGCTCAGGAGATGTCTTGGTACCCATACGGACCAGAAATAGTTGGTCAGCAGGGCTGGTTGGCCAAGAAGGGTCGCTGCCAGCGTTCCAGCATCATGGCTTTCCAGCTCGATGTACTGCAGCCGGGCAAGCTCTTGCATAGCCTCATTCAGCTCAACAGGCACCGTGGTTTCACCGAACTGGGTGAGCCGTGAGATAACCTGGCCGAGAGCATCCAGCCAAACCGCGTTGACGCCAGAGTGGTGCGCAAAGGCCAAGGCCGACTGGTCGGTGTTTGCGATCGCAGGGATCGAAGGGTAGATCTGCTCAACTTGCATTGGGCACCTCCGAAAGAGGATTGAGGTCGTAGCTGCCGCAGACCGGGCATACCAGGACCTCTGCCTCACCTTCAGGGGTGTGCTCGGCGGGATGCACCTGCCGTACTTGATGCAGTGCGAAGTGCCGGCCACAGCTATGGCAGGCATGCGTAATCGGATGGGGTTGCATGGACGTCATGCGGCAGCTCCTTGCCAATGATCGGCAGTGAGGTTTGCGAATCGGGTTTGGTTGGCGATGAAGGCAGCCCGGACATAGCCGACGGGGCCATTGCGGTGTTTACCAATGATCAGTTCGGCAACGCCTTTGAGTTCGGTGTCCTCGTTGTACACCTCGTCCCGATAGACAAAGAGGATGAGGTCCGCGTCCTGCTCGATAGCCCCGCTGTCCCGTAGATCAGCATTCACAGGGCGCTTATTGGGACGGCGCTCGAGGTCCCGATTGAGCTGGGAGAGGGCCATGAACGGGCAGTTGAATTCCTTGGCGATCCCCTTCAGTGATCGGGATATTTCGCTGATTTCGTTGACCCTGTTTTCTTGACCAGGACTCCGCATGAGCTGCAGGTAGTCCGCCATGATCAAGCAAGGCTTCCCGAAACGCCGGCTAGCACGTCGAACCTTGGCTCGCATAGCGGCAGGGGTCAGGTTCGCGCTGTCATCGATGACCAGTCGGTTGCCATAGGCGTTCATGCGATGGACGGCGGCTGATAGTTTGGGCCAGTCCTCATCCTGCAGCTGACCCGAAAGTAGCCTGCTCAGATCGATGTGGCCCAGAATGGCCAGCATTCGATAAATCAGGGCCTCGGTAGGCATCTCCATGCTGAAAACCAGCACGATCTTGTCAGGCGAATTGGTCAGCGCAGCATCGACGGTGCTCAAGCAGAACGAGGTTTTGCCCATGGAGGGGCGCGCGCCTACGATGATCAGATCGGCTGGCTGCAAACCACGGGTCATCTCGTCAAGATCGGTGATCCCGGTCGGCACACCGGTCACGGTCACATGGCCATTGAAATTGGCGTCGATCTTGTCGACGACAGAGAGCAATGCCTCATTCATGTCGGTGAATTCGCTAACCACACGACCTTCGCCCAGCTTAAACAGCTTCTGCTCTAGCGTGTCCTGGACCTCAGCCGCGTCAGCGGCGAGTTCAGCAGCGTCCCGAGTCCCCTGAAAACACAGGGACATGATGCGGCGGAGATGGGCGCGGTTGCGCACGATCTCAGCATACGACCGGATATTCGCTACAGACGGAGTGTTCTTGGCCAGGCTCTGCCAGGTAGGAGAGGCCTCCAACCTCCTCAGGGATGGCCATCGCCTCAAAAATCGTCACTATATCGAATGGGCTGTTTTTCTCTGACAGCTCCTGGATGGCAGTGAAGATCAGCCTGTGTTGGGATAGAAAAAAGTCGTCGGCCTGCAGTAGATCACCGACCAGATCCCAGGCTTCGTTGTCCAGCATCAGCCCGCCCAGAACGCCTTGTTCAGCCTCGACGGAATGAGGAGGGGAAAGGATCAGATCGGTCATCTGGCACCTCCCTGGGCAATTCCTGGCTGTTCACTGCGGCCTACTCCCCGGTGGAGCTGAGCACGCTGACCCTGCTTAATTCCTTCGTACAGCGAGCTACGATCGTGGCCCTTGGCTTCGCTTGGCGTGATGTCGAAGCGCTTCAACTCAGGGTGATGTAAGGTCAAGTAGGCACTGATATCAGCCTGGATATCTGGGGCTAGGTCACCAGCGAATTCTCGAACTTTGTAGGCCACTGCCCCGATCCAGCCCTCAGCAAAGAGTTGGCCGCGACGTCGTTTGGTCTTCAGCTGACACCGTTTCTGCTGCGAGACATGCTCGCGACGTGCTTTCTGCAGTTGCAGGACGAGGCTGCTGTAGGCATAAGCAGCCAGATCCGGGCCGATACCCTTGCCCAGGAACTTGAAGCAGTACCCTTTCAATGGGTGGTAGTAGGAGAGGTGGCTGCAGTCGAAAGCGGCTGCGCACGTTGCGGCCAGGGAGTGCAGCCAATCAGCGGGGGAGCGGCGAGTGCCAGTGGGGACGCTTGTTTCTAGAACCTGGCTGGCTCGAAGTTCGTCGGACTCGATGTTGTACTTGGCCATGAGCGAGCGGGCCTGGCGCAATGCGGTTGCGGCCTCGTTCGTGTTTGCCCCCGGACTATTGGCCAAGGACATCAGCTTGGTGACCTTGTCGAGGATCTTCTGCTTGTCCATCATGAACTCTCCCCGGCGCGGCGAGGTCGGCTGCGCAGCGCGGATGCGATCAAGGCCAGGGAGTTCAGTACGCCGAAGACACAGAGCGCATAGGCTGAGTAGACCGCTCCCTGCAACGCGAGCTCGACATGGGGGGCTTTGAAGATCGAGCCCAAGCCATAGGCAGTGGCCAGTGCCACAGAGCAGTTTATGAGATACAGGCAAAGCGAGCCCGCGAATTGAGATATGAGGGCAAAGCTCATGCTTGGCCCTCCTGCCTGTCCGCTGCAGGCACCAAGGCCTCTTGCCAGAGGCGAAGGGTCTCGCGTTCGTCTGCTGTCAAGGCAGCCAAGCCTACAGCTTCGGCCACTTTCTCCTGCAGGAGCCGCAGGCGTTCCTCAACCGATGAACCATCGTCATAAGCAAGGTGGCTGGTCAGGTCGCTGATCATGAAGTAGCGGAGTGATCTGACATTACCTGCTCGGTGTTGCTCCACTGAATGCCCATGGAGCCGAGCAGGTGTCTTCAGCTCGTTTCTGATGTAAACGTTGAATTCAGAAGGGTTGTAGGAGGTGTTTAACTGCCGTGCACGATTCAGAATGAGTGCGGCTTTGATCGTCTCCAGCAGTTCTTCGTGAGTTTCGGTAGGCAAGGGGAACGTACGGGCTACCAGCTGTTTCGACTGAGCATCACGCGCATCTTGCCGGCGTTTCGTTTCTTTCTCGGAACGAACGCGCTTTTCCTTCGCATGGGTCACGTTGTGACCGATCGAATCAACGAGTTGTGCGGCACTACGCAGTAGATCGCGCTGTTCAATGCTCAGAAGGTCACCGAGCGATCCGAGCAAGCCGGCACCCATCTTCCAACCGTTGGCTAGCTTGTGCAGGTCTCCAGACGCGGATGTCAGCTTTTTCTGGATGCCGCGTAACTCATTGGGCTGTAGAGTTTCCCAATCCTGAGGACTTCATCGGCCGTGATCCCGGCAGCCTCGGTTATCGCGTGCTTACTCATCGCGGCGGGCCTCCTTGGCGATCTCGGCAACACGCTCTTCGGTCATTGCCTCGAAGCGGTCTTTCCATTCTGGGAACGCCTCGATAGCCAGGTTGCGGATGACGTTCAGCGCCGACGGCGACTTACGGTTCGACGGTTGACGATATTCAAGCCGATGCGCTGGCACGCCTTGGCTCGCGGCTTTCTTGAAGATGACGGCATCTGGGATGATCGATTGCAGGACGGTGTAGTCAGGGTTCCCGTCGAAAATTTCACGGACGGTACGGTGGATCTCGCGTGCGTCAGCAGTTTCATCCAGGCCGTTGATGATGATGTTGATGTGGGGAATGGTGAGGCCGAGGCGTGCGTAACTGCGCAAGCCATCCATCATATGGATGGTCCCACGGCTGAATTCGCGCGCGGCCAACATGTTCGGGGGGAGGGGGAGAGGATGATGTCGGATGCAAGAACGACCATCTCCAACATCGCAGAGCGGGCGCCCTGGGTATCAAAGAGGATGAGGTCGTAATTGGCATCGAAAGCCGACATCAGGTTGGCTAGTCGCAGTCTGCCATCAGGCGCCTGCAGTATGAGGTTGTTGAGCTGGTTGTTGGCGTCGTTCGAGATGATGACGTCGAGATTCTTGATCGACGTGCGGGAGATGATCTTGGCCGGGTCGGTCTCGTTGTACGACAGCAGCTCGAAAATGCCGCCCGGGGCGGTGTACTCCAGGGGGAAATAGGAGGATGCGGAAGGCTGGACGGGGTCCAGATCGATGAGGAGGGTGCGCAGCCCGGCGTCTGCAGTGAATGCCCCCAGATTGGTGGATCCAGTGGATTTACCGGTGCCGCCTTTGGTGGAAACCTTACCTGCTCGTCTTGCTTTCTTCGGATGTGTCATTGCCATGCCTCTAATGTGGATTTCATTAGAGGCTGCTTAGCTAGGCGCTGGAATGGTGCTTAAAACCCCTCCCTAGGTGGAAATTTCGGCCTAGATCCCAATTGTCTTTTAACCAATTGGTCGTAGGTTCGAATCCTACACGACCCACCATGAATAAAGGGCATCTCGAAAGAGATGCCCTTTTTCTTTTGCCTGGCAGAATGTGGGCCTGCTTTGCAGGCCGTTCGCGGCACAAGGCCGCTCCTACAGGAACACGCGATCCCCTGTAGGAGCGGCCTTGTGCCGCGAAAGGGGCGCAAAGCGCCCCCAGCGATCATTAATGCAGCTTCAGGCGCGGCTCGGTGCCCCGGCCAATCTTGCTCCCCAGCATCATCAACGCCGTACGGAAGAACCCGTACAACGCCATCTGGTGCATGCGGTACAGCGACACATAGAACATCCGCGCCAGCCAGCCTTCCAGCTTCACGCTGCCCATCAGGTTACCCATCAGGTTGCCCACCGCCGAGAAGCGCGACAGCGATACCAGCGAGCCGTAGTCCTTGTACTCGTAGGTCGGTAGCGCCTTGTTGTCCAACCGCGCCTTCAGGCTTTGCGCCAGCATCGAAGCCTGCTGGTGCGCTGCCTGGGCACGTGGCGGCACGTTGCGGTCGCTACCCGGTTGCGGGCAGGCGGCGCAGTCACCGAAGGCGAAGATGTTGTCGTCGCGGGTGGTCTGCAGGGTAGGGCGCACCACCAGTTGGTTGATGCGGTTGGTTTCCAGCCCATCGATGTCCTTCAGGAAGCCCGGTGCACGGATACCCGCCGCCCACACTTTCAGGCTGGCCTGGATCACTTCGCCGTCCTTGGTTTTCAGGCCGTCCTCGGTCACTTCACTGACAGCCGCGTTGGTCATCACCTTCACCCCGAGCTTTTCCAGGGTTTTGTGCACCGGCACGCTGATGCGCTCTGGCAGCGCTGGCAGCACGCGCGGGCCAGCCTCGATGATGGTGATGTGCATATCCTTGGGCTGGATGCGGTCCAGGCCATAGGCCGCCAGTTCGTGGGCGGCGTGGTGCAGCTCGGCCGCCAGCTCCACACCGGTGGCACCGGCGCCGACGATGGCTACGCTGATCTGCTCGCTGGCCACGTCGCCCGCGTGAGCACGCAGGTAGTGGTTCAGCAACTGCTGGTGGAAGCGCTCGGCCTGCTTGCGCGTGTCGAGGAACAGGCAGTGCTGCGCCGCGCCCAAGGTGCCGAAGTCGTTGGTGTTGGAACCCACGGCAATGACCAGGGTGTCGTAGCTGAGGGTGCGCGCAGGCAGCAGCTCGCGGCCCTCATCATCGAGGGTGGCGGCCAGTTGAATCTGCTTGCCCTCACGGTCCAGGCCGCTCATGCGCCCCAGCTGGAAGTTGAAGTGGTTCCACTTGGCCTGGGCCACGTAGTTCAGTTCGTCTTCCGAGGAGTTCAGCGAGCCGGCGGCCACTTCGTGCAGCAGTGGCTTCCAGATGTGCGTGAGGTTGGCGTCGACCAGGGTGATTTCGGCCTGCTTGCGCTTGCCCAGGCTTTTACCCAGGCGGGTCGCCAGTTCCAGGCCGCCGGCGCCGCCGCCGACAATCACGATGCGATGAGTCATGGGGATATCTCATAAGGTTTACGGAATTCGTGGCCCTGGGGGCCGGCCGCAAACTGCACGAGGGGAGGGCGAGCGCAAAGCAGCTCATAGCACCAGTCCACTCAGCAGGCGGCTGATGAGACCCAACCCGATGGTCACGGCCAGCACCAGCACAAGGAGCAGCCACGGCCGGAAGGGCCTGCGCTCGACTTGGTGCTGGGGGGCTCGCAGATACTCATCGACACGACGCTGATCTTCAGGATTCAGGCGGCTGGTCATGGTGGGCCTCGTCAGGTAGACGTTTGTGACTGCGTAAACGCTACAGCGTTCGTGCAGGCGCTTGAAACAAATGATAATGCTTTCTATCTCTGGCGCCGAGTGTACGCCATCGCAAACACTCGCTGCACTGGATCAAAGACTGATGCCTACATCAAAAACAATGCTGCGCCCCAGGTTGCCACGCAGGAAGTCCGGCGCGTCGGGGTGGGCGAACAGCACCCGGGCAAACGTCGGCCCCACCAGCGACAACGAGCGCCAGCCCTGGCGCAGGTATTCGGTGGGCGGCGGGAAGTGGGTGTTGAGGTCCAGCACTTCGCGCTTGAGGCTGGCGAAGGCGATGATGTCCAGCTCGTTCAGCTCCAGCCCGCGTTCGCGGTAGTTGTGCGCCTTCTTGCGCAAGGTCGGCGCCAGGCGCGCCAACAGCTCGGTGGCACTGATGCGCCGTGGGCGCGCTTCACGGCGCACCAGTTGTGCCAGGGAAAACGCACTGCGCCGGCGTTGCAGCTCTTCCCGCCATTCATCGTTCAGCCGGCGGCCCTCGTCCAGCACGAAAAACACCTCGAAGGCCGCATCGCGAAACAGCACATCTGGCGGCTCTTGCCCGGCCGGGGTGAAGTCTTCGCTGCGGTAAGGGATGTTCAACCCCTGCAACAGGCGCTGGCACACCCAACGCTCCCGCTCCCACTTGCGGGCGTTGGAGAGAAAGGCATTGGCTTGTTCGGCCTGGATGGTAAGCAGGCGCAGGTAGTCTGAGTCATCCATGCAGACAAGCTTAGCCGCTAATCGATGACGGTAAGATGCTGTTTAAGCGTGGGAATCAGCCCAGTACCGGCCACTGCTGCACCAGCCCGACCAGGTGCACCAGGCCGAAGCCCAGGCAGATCAGCGAACTGACCACGATAAAACGCTGCGAACGCCCGGTACCCGCCAGCAATCTGGGCCCCAGCAGGCCGCGTACCAAGTACACCAGGGTGATCAGGCACATGACTGGCATTAGCAGCGGCAGCCGCCCGATTGCCCCGGCAGCCGACAGCGCATAGGCCGACCAGGCCAGCAACACGCAGGCGATGGCGGCGGTGATCAGCCCCGGGTACCAGCGACCTTTTTCGGCGGCCACCGCCATGCGCTCGCCAGCCCCGAACAAACGGTACCAGCGAGGCCCGACCGCGATGACGGCCAGGTGAAGCACGCCGATGATGGCGTTGAGTGCCGCTGCCAGCAGCAGGGCGGAGTTGATTCCTTCCGGCATGGCCAATGCTTCCTGCATCGAATGAGGGCGCCAGCCTACCGCAGCCGAAGGAAAGGGAGAATGGGTGTAAACTCGGTCTTATCCACATGGCTGCAAAGGGTATTGTTCAGGTGATCAGCGCGCAGGTGTTGTCCGGCACCACCCTTACCCTAGGCTGGCTGGGTTTTGTGCCGTTGCTGGTCTGGGCGGTAAGCCGGGTTCGCTGGGTAGAACTGTTCACCGACCGGCGCCGCCAGCATTTGCTGTTTGGCACGGTGTTCTGCCTGTTCGCGCTGTGGTTGGTGAGGCGCGATTTTGATACCGGGGTGTCGTACCACTTCATTGGCATGACCGCGGTCACCCTGTTGCTGGACTGGCCGCTGGCGGTGCTGGGCGGGTTCATGGCGCAGCTTGGCTTGCTGGCGCTGGGGCGCCAGGACTTGGCAGCGCTGGGGGTGAATGGCCTGTTGCTGATTGGCTTGCCGGTGCTGATTACCGAGGTGTGCGCGATAGTGGTCGAACGCGCCCAGCCGCGAAACCTGTTCGTTTATATCTTCTGTTCGGGGTTCTTCCCGGCAGCGCTGACCGTGCTGGTGTGTGTGCCTGCGGCGCTGGGGTTGCTGTGGCTGGACGGGCGTTTTGCCTTGCCGGAGTGGCTCAGCGACTTTGTCGGCTACCTGTGGCTGATGATGTTCCCCGAAGCGTTCATCAACGGCATGGTGATCAGTGCGCTGGTGGTGTTTTGCCCGGAATGGCTGGAAACCTTCAACCGCACACGGTACCTGCAGGCGCCCTGGAAAGAAGAGAGCGATGAGCATGCGGTCTAGAAGATAGTGGGGGACCCTGTAGGAGCGGCCTTGTGTCGCGATGGGCCGCAAAGCGGCCCCCGTTTTTGGCGTTAGAGCAACAATTGCTGGGGCTGCTTTGCAGCCCTTTCGCGACACAAGGCCGCTCCTACAGGTACCGCGCCAATCTTGAGGATTTGGGCTTACGGGCAAGAGGCCCGGCACAGCCACCTTGCAATCAGCTCAGTGCCGCGGCTCCAGGTCCCCCGAATACAGCTCATCTTCGGACTCTTCCGACCCCGCAATCTTGTGTTCCTCTGCCGCCCAGGCCCCCAGGTCGATCAGTTTGCAGCGGTCCGAACAAAACGGCCGGAATGCGCTTTTCTCAGCCCATTCCACAGGTGCGCCACAAGTAGGGCAATCGACGGTCAACGGCTGGCTCATGGCTGGCCTCCTTTCAAAGTCTGGTAAAAGTGGTGCAGGCGGTCAATCTGCTCATGCAGCGCGGCCAGGTCGCCGTCGTTGACCACCACATCATCGGCATGGCGCAGGCGTTCTTCGCGGGCCAGCTGGGCCTGCAGAATCGCCTGCACCTGTTCGGCACTGGTGTTGTCGCGCGCCAAGGTACGGGCTATTTGCAGCTCCTGCGGCGCATCGATCACCAGCACGCGCTGGGTTTTTTGGTACTGGCCCGACTCGATCAGCAGCGGCGACACATACACCGCATAGGGCGACTGCGCCTTGGCCAGGTAGCTGAAAATCTCCTGCCCGATCAGCGGGTGCAACAGTTGCTCCAGCCATTTGCGCTGCGCCGGGTCGGCGAAGATCAGCCGGCGCAGGGCGGCGCGATCAAGCTGGCCGTCGGCCTGCAACACATCCGGGCCGAAGCGCTCGACGATGCTGGCCAGGGCCGGCCGGCCCGGTTCGACAACCCAGCGCGCCGCCTGGTCGGCGTCGACCAGGTGCACGCCAAGCTCGACGAAGCGCTCGGCAGCCGCGCTCTTGCCGCTACCAATGCCGCCAGTCAGGCCGAGAATCCAGGGGGTAAAGGCTGCAGTGGCCATTAGTATCCAAGCAGTTGCATGTAAGAGGCGTATATTTCATCACCCCAGAGCACAGCAATCCACCCCGCAATCGCCAGATAAGGGCCAAACGGTATCGCCGTACCCATCGCATGCCGGCGCAAACGCAGCAGGCACAGGCCAATTACCGCCCCCACCACCGACGACAGCAGCAGCGTCAACGGCAGCACCTGCCAACCGCCCCAGGCCCCGATCAGCGCCATCAGCTTGAAGTCGCCATAGCCCATGCCTTCCTTGCCGGTGACCAGCTTGAACACCCAGTACACCGTCCACAGGCTGAGGTACCCGACCACCGCGCCCCACAGCGCGTCGGCCAGTGGCACATACAGGCCGAAGGCGTTCACGATCAGCCCAAGCCACAGCATCGGCAGCACCAGCGCATCCGGCAGCAACTGGTGGTCTGCATCAATAAGGCTCAGGGCCAGCAGGCACCAGGTCAGCGGCAGTGCCACCAAGGCCTCGGCCGAAACACCAAAGCGCCAGGCCACCACCAGCGACAGCAGCGCGCTGGCCACCTCCACCAGCGGGTAGCGTGGGCTGATACGGGCCTTGCAGGATGAGCAACGCCCGCGCAACGCCAGGTAGCTGAGTACCGGAATGTTCTCCCACGCGCGAATCTGATGCGCGCAATGCGGGCAGCGGGAGGCCGGCAGGCACAGGTCGAACCGTTCGTGTTGCGCCACCGGCAGCCCCAATACCTCTTGCGCTTCACGCTGCCATTGCCGCTCCAGCATGATCGGCAGGCGATATACCAGCACGTTCAGAAAGCTGCCCACCAGCAGGCCGAGCACCGTGGCCAGGGTGAGGAAGTACGCCGGCTGCTCAGCCAGCAAAGTCCATAAAGTCATGTTCAGATCAAGCTACCCAACTGGAAGATCGGCAGGTACATCGCCACCACCAGGCCACCCACCAGCAGGCCCAGGATCAGCACGATGGCCGGCTCCAGCAGGCTGGTCAACTGGTCCAGCGCCTGGCTGACCTGTTCCTCGTAATGGCTGGCGGCTTTATCCAGCATCTGGTCCAGCGTACCGCTGGACTCACCGATGGCCGTCAGCTGCACCAGCAGCGGTGGAAACAGCGGCTCACCCGCCATCGCCTGGTTCAGCCCCTGCCCATTGGCCATGCCCTGGCGCAGCCGCAACACCGCCTGCTCATGCAGCTCGCCCCCGGTCACCCTGGCCACCGTGCCCAGTGCATCCAGCAACGGCACCCCGGCGCCGTACGACGTTGCCAGGCTACGCGCAAACCGCGCCAGCGCTGCCTCCCGCAGCAACTTGCCAAACACCGGCAAGCCCAGTACCCGTCGAGATATCCACAGGCGCACTGGCACATGCTGCCGGTAAAGCTGGCGCACGGCAAAACCCAGCACCACCCCCATCACCAGTAACAGCGGCGCAAACCGGCTCAGCCCTGTGGACAAGTCGATCACCCATTGGGTAAATGCCGGCAACGCCGCGCCCATGCCAGCGAACATGCTTTCGAATTTCGGGATCACCTCCAGCAACAAGATTGCCGACACCCCCAGCCCGGTCAGCAACAGCAGCAACGGGTAGATCATCGCCTTGCGCACCTTCTTGTGCAGCGCCCGGCGCTGTTCCAGCATGCCCGCCAGTTGCTCCAGCTGCCGGTCGAGCGTGCCGGACTGCTCACCCACCCGCACCAGGTTGCAGTACAACGCATCAAACCACGCCGGGTGCCGCTGCAACGCATCCGCCAGCCCCAGGCCCGAGGCCACATCCTGTTTCAATCTATCCAGCAACGCCGCCTGCGCCGCATCGCAACCACTGCGCCCCATCACCTCGAACGCCTGCAACAACGGCACCCCAGCCTTGAGCAGTGTCGCCAACTGCCGGCTGAACCCCGCCGGGTCCGCCTTCGCCCGCCGCTTCGGCAAGCTGAACGCCAGCCCGCTGGCCGGCCGCAAACTGGCTACCGTGATGCCTTGGCGCATCAACCCGGCACGCACATAAGCCGGGCTGCGCCCAGGCGTTTGGCCGCTGACCGGCGTGCCGTTGGCATCGGTGCCGTGCCAGCGGTAAAGCAGTGAAGTCGAAGCCATGCAAAGGTCCTTTTTCTGCCCCGGCGACAAGCCTGGAAACAGCTTGCCGCGTCCATGCAAGGGCGCGCGTCCGTGATGCTCACTAGAGTAGTTCAGCGAAGATGACGCCCAAGCGGGCAGGGGTGACAAAAGGTGTCTGTTCAGGCCTACTGCGCCGCTGCCGGTTGGGGCGCAACAGACCTCAATGTGTAAGCGAATCAAAAAGGAAATACGTTCATGAAAGGGCAACGCGGTATCACCCTGATCGAACTGATGATCGTTGTCGCGATCATCGGCATTCTGGCGACCATCGCCTTACCGATGTACACCAACCACCAGGCCCGCTCCAAGGCGGCGGCCGGCCTGCTGGAAATCAGCGCGCTGAAAACGGCGATGGATTTGCGGTTGAATGACGGGAAAGACGTAGCGGGCGTGGCCGAGCTGGGTGGCCAGCCGGCGACGGCGCATTGCGCGATCACTGCCGAGGGCAAGGCGGCGGATGGCAGCGGGAAGATTGCCTGCACGCTGGTGGATGCGCCGGCCAATGTGATGGGCAAGGCACTGACCCTGACGCGTTCGGCCAGCGGCTGGGCATGCACCACCGACATCGAGGAAGACTTGGCGCCCAAGGGGTGCAAGGGGGCTTGAGGGCAGGGCAATAAACTAGCGGAAACAGGGGTTTGCGTTGCGGGTGTGAGCAGTGGTACGTTGCGCTACACGCCGGTGTAGCTCAGTCGGTAGAGCAGCGCACTCGTAACGCGAAGGTCGCAGGTTCGATTCCTGTCTCCGGCACCAGTTCAGGTTCCAGCGAAGGCAACCAAAATCTCTGGAACCCGCGTAAAACCTGCCTTCTGGCGGGTTTTTTCGTTATGGCGTTCCGTCGGATTCCGACAGCTGCCAGCCGATTTAGGGGTAACGTTTGGGATAAAGTCGATTCGATAATGGGGTTTACCCTTATGTCTCGTACTACTGATCCCCTGACTGACACCGCTTGCCGCTCGGCCAAACCAACTGACCGCCCCTACAAGCTTTTCGACGGTGACGGGCTTTACCTCCTCGTTTACCCCAATGGCCGCAAAGGCTGGCGCTTCCGGTATGTGAAACCGGATGGGCGAGAGGGGCTGACCTCGTTTGGCAACTATCCCGTCATCGGTCTCGCAGATGCTCGGCAGAAGCGTCTGGAGACTAAGCGGATGCTGGCTGAGGGCATCGATCCGATTGCGTCCAAGCAGCAGGCCAAGGCCGAGGCGGTTGTCAGAGGGCACACCTTTGAGCGCGTTGCCTTAGACTGGCATAAGGAAATGTCCGTGAAATGGGCGCCTGGCCATTCGAGGACCGTGTTGAGTCGCTTGAAGACTCACGTATTCCCGCTGCTAGGCGCACGCGCCATCGTTAATCTGGATACTTTCGACCTCATGCAGCCACTGGATGCGATCAAGAAGCGCGGCACGATCGATGTGGCTTTGAGGGTACAAAACTACCTTCAGAGCATCATGCGTGAGGCGAAGCGGCTACGGCTGATCACGGTGAACCCAGCATATGACCTTGAAGGCTTCATCAGCGCGCCACGGGTTACGCACCGGCCTGCACTCCCGCTGTCACGTCTGCCTGAGTTGATGGACCGCATCGAGAACTACAAAGGGCGCACGCTCACTCGGCTGACAGTCATGCTGTCGCTGCATGTGTTTGTTCGGTCCAGCGAATTGCGCTTCGCACGCTGGAGTGAGTTCGATCTGAAGCGCGGCATATGGGAGATACCTGACACGCGGCCCGCTTTGGATGGCGTCCCGTATTCGACCAGAGGCACGAAGATTGCGGGCGACATCCATCTGGTCCCTCTGTCACCGCAAGCGGTGGCGTTGCTCAAACAGATTCATGCGATCACGGGGTACTTCGATTTGGTGTTCACCAGTGACGCTCGCTCGTGGAAGCCAATGTCCGAGAACACGGTCAACAGCGCTTTGCGGAACATGGGCTATGACACCAAGACCGAAATCTGCGGGCATGGCTTCCGGTCCATGGCGTGCAGTGCCTTGGTTGAATCCGGGCTGTGGTCAGAGACGGCTATCGAGCGGCAGATGAGCCACAGGGAGCGCAACAACGTTCGGGCGGCGTATATCCACAAGGCCGAGTTCCTGGAGGAACGGCGATTGATCATGAGTTGGTGGAGTCGTTACCTCGAAGCGAACCGGCAGGAGCATATCTCGCCGCATGAGTTCGCGAATCAGACCGGGGTAAACGTTTCTAGCCTAAGAGCAAGGCGTGGCTCAGTCGAGTGAGTGCCCGGCTTCGAATTTTCGGTGATCCGCTTTCCACGCGGGTCCATCCAAACAGGGCTGCAAAGCCGCCCTGTTTGGATGGACCTCACCTAAAAAATCAAAAGCACGAAATCGGCCACTGGAAACCACGGGATTCCGTACACGCCCAATGCTATTTTCAACTGCAAAATCCAGCGGGCGAGTCGCTTGACCCTCTCGGATTGCGGGCGTAGAAAAGACAGTGCAAAGGCTGTCGTTGACAGCACCCCAGGTGACCCGAGCCTTCAAGGTCACGCCGCTCTCGCGGTGGCTCTACCCAAGGGCGATTCGCATCCGGCAGCTCGCCCGGTCACTACCCATGTGATGGATGCTCTTACACATATGGCGTTCGTGCGCCGATACACCCTACCTCGCTGCCCTGCAGCAACCTATCCGCTTGGCCGACTATTGCGCCAACCTGTGCCCGTCTCTTTCTTTGGAAAGAGACGGGCACTTCTATCACTGCTGCAGCACTGATCACACAAGGCTTTGCGGCAATCCCCCGCGTGACAATCGGCGTGACAAACGCCGATGTCACCAGCAACAGCCATGTAGATGATGGTGCCGCAGACCAGGGAATGGACTGCACCTGACTGACAGTCAGGCATGCCCCGGTCATCGCATTGCTGCGTTTACCCGGCTCAGGATCTTCAGGCGCTGGTCTCGTCAGCCAGTGCTGCCTCCACCCGCCCACCGGTAACGGTGCTCAGGAGGCCAGATCATCAGATGCCCTTGCTCCCGGATGTAAGGAGCCGCCAGTCCCGCGTAGTGGACATTCCCCACAGGTCGCAGGGGCCTTGATCCCTGATAACACTCAGCATTCTTGGCGGGATGACGTGGGGCGAGGATCGGAGAACGAACGATGAGGTGACCGACATGGCATTGGTGGGTAGACGCGATGGCCGCAATTTCGGCTACGGCAGGCAATTGAGCTACGCAGGGCCGCAGGCGCTGAAAGATATGTTCGGGCGTGGCCACTACGGCACGGTCAAGGCGCACTGTGATCGGTGGCAGGCATTCGTGAAGTGGTGCCGTTCCGAACAGGGGCCAGGTATCAATGATGCGCGGCAGATTGATCGGAAGGTATTGGCGGACTATGCGGTGTATCTGCGCGATGCGGTTGAGTGCGGTAGCCTCGCCATCAGCACCGCACAAAACCGCCTATCCAGCGTTAACAGGACCATGGCGGCGCTTCGCGGTGATCAGTACGTGAAGTTGCCCAGTCCGAGCAAGGCATTGGGTATGCAGCGCACTGGGGTTCGCCACTCGGTGCCGCAGGGCCAAGACCGCGAACGGGTTAAGCAGATCGTCGATGCGCTTTGCCGAAATCATCAGCAACGGGCCGCCGCAATCGTTCTGTTGGCACTGGCCACTGGCATGCGCTTGCGTGAGGCCATCTTGGCGGATCTGCCACGACTAAGCCGTGAGGCTAACGAGCTAGGCAGGATCAATATTCAGGATGGTACCAAAGGCGGTCGCGCCGGTGCCTCGGCGCCGCGTTGGATTGCGGTGAACGACGATGTTCGCGAGGCGCTTGGGTTTTCACGGCAGGTATCGCCTGTGGGTAGCCACAACCTGGTTGCTCCGCACGAAAGCTACCGGAATCTTCTGCAAGAAATTATCCGCCCTGCGCGGGACATCCTGCATGCACACAACCTCAAAGGCTTCCATGAGCTAAGAGCGGCGTACGCATGTGAGCGCTATGAGCAAATCACCCAACACCGAGCGCCTATCAATGGCGGCCACTGTTGCCAGTTAGATAGGAGCCTTGATCGTGAAGCTCGCAGGCAGATCAGCTACGAGCTTGGGCACGGTCGAATCGACGTGGTCGCGGCTTACATTGGACCGCGCGCATGAAAAAGCCATTCGACATGGAACTGTTCCTGGCTGCGCTGCTGACGGGTTCGTACGCAACTCGGCAGCGCCATTTACGGCAAGCAATTCTCATCCAAGCTGAGATATCTAAACACTGGCAGCTGGAAACACCTTGGTCTTGGCAGAGGAAGCATGTGGTTTGGTTTCTAGAGCGCCACCTAGCTAGGCGCAGTGAGGCGACTCGGTATTACCACTTTTTGACCATGCGGCTGATTGCTCGTCGTTTAGCAAGGCCATGGATCTTCAACTACCAAGCGAAGATGTGATTTTTATAGTCACCATCGATAGCAATTGACCCATAACGCCCCTAGCGGCAGGACACTCTAGTTATAGCTTTGCATGGCGGCAAATTGACATGATGCGGCAAGGTCAGCATTATGAAATTGGATCCACTTCCCGTCTCTAGCAATCCTCGGGTTCCGCAAGCTGTACGCGAATCTACGCTCCCGACCCAGTGCTGGAACTTACTGACGTTAACCTGCGCCATACCGATGGTGCTCGCTGAAAGAGGGCTGTGCCACGATGTCATCACTCGGAGAATTACCCAAGGGAGTTCATCAGATCGTCACATTGCCGTCGCCCCCCTTGGGTGATCTGTGGAGTTCTATTTTCCTTGATCAGGGAATCAAGGATCAGTTGCTCGGTCAGGCGGTGGTCAACTTCACTGTACGAAAGTCGGTCCCTCGTACTGTCCTGCCCTTGCACGGTACGATTTTGTTGGTCGGCGAGCCGGGGACTGGCAAGACTTCGTTGGCTCGAGGGTTAGCCCATAAGACAGCAGAAATCTTTACCAAACAGAAGTTTTCTCTGATTGAAGTCGATCCTCATGCGTTGGGTAGCGCCATGATGGGGAAAACCCAGAAGGCGGTTTCAGATCTATTCGGTCAGACTATCGCTGAGGCGGCGATGGCCGGCCCCACCATCGTGCTGCTGGATGAAGTGGAAACTCTCGCCGCTGATCGCAGCAAGCTCAGCCTCAGTGCAAATCCGGTGGACATTCACCGGGCGACGGATGCCGTGCTGGTTCAGTTGGATCTGCTCGCCGAGTCACATAAAAATCTGTTGTTTATCGCTACCTCAAATTTTCCGCAGGCGGTAGATGAAGCGTTCACCTCACGTTGTGATTTGGTGCTGGAAATTCCGCTCCCCAATCGCGAGGCATGTGGGCAGATATTGACTTCCTGCCTTTCCGACTTGGGCAAGTTTTTCCCCCCAGTTGCAAAACTGCCTCAGGCCCCGGGCTTCGCTGACGTCCTGGATGAGGTTTTTGGCCTGGATGGCCGAGCCATTCGTAAACTCGTTGCCAGTGCGATGACGCTTCGTAAGGAGGTCGCACTCAAACCCGGTGAGCTGAAGGTGGCAGATCTGTTGCAGGCGGCCAGAGCTTCCAAAGCAGTCCGCTTGAGGAGGGAAGCCGCATGAGTACGGTAGTCAGCCGCGTCATTCGAAGTTCGCCTCAGCGCAGCACGGCCGATACATGGAGCTTTATCGTCGATATGCTGACCAAAGGTGAGCAGGGCGAGAAACGTGACGAACTGCTTTCCGTGTCAGGCATCGCCAGTTCGATTATTGCGGAGCAGGCAGCGAAGGATGCCGCAATCGTGATCACCTGTGACGGTCCACGCACACGGATCTACTGCCTGTATGACGATGAAGCGCTTGCTGTCGGGGACGAGAAAGAAGATCGGCTTGGGCACGATGCCCTTAAGGGAGACTGGGCGGTTTCACTACCGTGCCCGGTAGATGATCTGGCCTGGGTTCAACGGGCGCTGGAGGCCAAAAGTTCACGGATTACCGCCCGTGACATGACTCAAAGCCTAGGGAGCGAGTCCTCTGGGAGCAAAGCGGCGACTGATAGCGCCTTCACCGTTGACGTCGATAGGTTCTTAAAATCATGACGACCGTCTCGGTTTATTCCTATACCCAATCGGTCACCTACGTGACCGATAACATTCTCAAGAGCCTTAAAGATATCCTCCGGGTCAGCGGCCTTGATCCGGCGGGGTTAGTGGGAGACTGGGAGGTCTTACATCGGGGAATCAAGGCGTGGATCGACTCCAAACATCTCGAGCTGGTGATTCTCGAGATCCACCACCCGAAGACCGACGCTCTGATTATGCGGTGGGATATCGCTGTGTCGTATACCTGGGACAGCTCTGCCGGTAGCTTCTGGACCGATACTGAACAACTGAAGTATGCGATAAAAAAGGCTGGCGTGATGCCATCTGAGGCCTCTTATCGTGTGGTAGTCACCACTGCTAACGGTCGACCGGAGGTCTTAGGCTGGAGCAGCTGTAACCTGAGATCAACCGAGGGTTTTGTACGTCAGAGCCTGGGTACCACTATTGAACATAACGGTCTGGGCGCGAATACCACCTACTGGAGAAGTACCTGATGCTGACAATCGATGAGGCGTTTCGCAAGTTCAAAAGTCGGTTGGAGCTCAACGACAAGGAGCAGAAGAACGCAAGCGAGCGCCATACTGAAATTCGTGAATTCGTCCGTTCGAAGTTCTCCATCGACAACGATTTTCTGACTGGCTCTTACGCCCGCTACACCAAGACCAAACCACTAAAAGATATCGATATCTTCTTTGTGATGAAGGAGTCTGAAAAACATTATCGGAGCAAGTCTGCTGGCGTGGTTCTCGACGATTATGAAAAGGCGTTGATCGACAAATACGGGAAGGCTGCAGTCCGGCGCCAAAGTCGTTCGATCAATGTCGACTTCGGGGTCGAGGTCAAAGAGGACGACAAAACCGATTATAAAATTCTCAGTATCGACGTGGTGCCAGCGTTCGCTTGCGGTGAGGACTACGAAATTCCAGACGATGACACTGGAAAGTGGATCAAGACCAACCCGAAAAAGCATGCGGAGAAAGCGACGAACGCCCATCAGGCCTATGGCAATGAGTGGAAAGGTCTGGTGCGGATGGTCAAATATTGGAATAACAACCCAAAGCATGGCGAGAAACCGGTCAAACCTTCGTTCATGATCGAGGTGATGGCGCTGCAGTGTTTGTATGGAGGGTGGGGGGGACAGTTCGACCGCGAGCTGCAGAGCTTCTTCGCCACCTTGGCTGATCGGATCGGTGAAGTCTGGCCGGATCCGGCCGAGCTGGGACCGCCGATCAGCAACTCAATGGACCCGCAACGGGTGGCCAGTGCGCAGCGAGCGCTGCGTCAAGCAGCCGAAGAGGCAGGACAAGCAATCCATCTGGTGCGACAAGGCAAGAATGGCGAAGCCCTGAAGGCTTGGCGCGCGTTGCTCGGTCCTATGTTCCCGCTGAGTTGAATTGCCATGGCACAAGCAGTTATCACGCGCCGAGATGGCGATGTTTTTCAGGCGCGGATGTTCTGGCTGCACGCCGCGCGCTTGCTGGATCCTGAGAGCAATGTATTACGGGTCGGCTTTGAGTCAGGACTAAAAGGTTTTGATGATATTTGGATTGAATACGATCCAGATAGAGCGCCGCCGGACCACGTTGGACAGGCACTGCGGTTTGAGCGTATGCAATGCAAATGGCACGCGGTGCCCGGCTCATTCACTCATGTCGATCTGACAAGCCCTGAGTACATCAACGCCACAACTACGTCGCTGTTAAAACGTGCTCTGGACGCCCACCGTCACGATGCAGCGAACGATCAGGTCTCAAAGCTAGTATTGGTGACCAATCACAGTGTCGCGGCTGAGGACATACTCAACCGACATATTCGTCAGCGCTCGCTGAATCTTGACGTGAATCAGTTGTTCGATGGCACTACCCCGCGTAGTGCCAGGGGCAAACTGAGGAAGCTGTGGGCCGAGCATCTGGGCATCGACGAAGATGAACTTAAACAGCTGTGTGGCCGGCTCGGATTCCACCTGACCCGTGATTCGCTTGACGGGCTCCGTGAGTTGCTTGATCAGGCCTGTCGAGCCAATGGCTTGATTCGTCCTGTCCCCAACGCGAGTACAACTCCCTATGACGCCAATATCTTCGAATGGGTAGGTCATCAGCGGACCGAGTACACGCGTGAATCTTTCAAAGATCAGTGCGCCCAGGAAGGACTGCTGGCAAGCAAACCAGTAAACCCTGTCTATACGTTCGGTGTGAAAGCCTTCGAGCATGCCTTGGACCGCCTGGACAACCGCTGTGTCGAAGTACTGGACCTGGTACCAGAGTTTGATGAACGAAGTATTCGCAACACCGATGCGTGGCGGGGTTCGCTGCTGCCCAGACTGCGGGAGTTCCTACTCAGGCTACCGACACGTGAGGGGCGTATTCGGTTGGCGATCGAAGCGCACGCGACGTTGGCGTTTGCCGCGGGCGTTGTACTGGATACCAAGTCCGGGCGGCTGGTCGAGCTTGAGCAGCGGTCGCCGGTAATGAAGATCTGGGCGGCAGATGATGAGACTATATCGTCCATGCATTCCACATGGGTGTTTGAGGAACACGAACTGGATCCTGAGGGGCAGGGCACTGCTTGTGCGGTAAGTGTCACACGGGATACTGAAGGCGCCGTACGTCACTACCTCGGGCAGAGCGGGCTGAAATTGCGTCGGTTACTGGTCGCCAGGCCGAGTGCTGGTGTGTCGGCGCAGTCGGTCGCCTCCGGTGCCCACGCAAATTCGTTGGCCGAGCAGTTGGCTGCAAGAGTTCGTGCGGACCGTGATGCCCGGCCGAGTTCGCGGCTAGAGCGTTATCATCTGTTCATCGCAGCCCCAAACACCTTCACCTTCTACTTGGGGCGCCAAGTGGCGATGCTCAAACCGCTGACACTCTACGAATTCGATTTTGGATTTCAGGTGGACAACTCCTATCAGCCCTCACTCGCCTACCCAGAAGTCGCTACAGCGCCCCCTGCTGTGTAATCGATTCAGTGAGGCTGATCGGTAATAATGAGAGTGCTGCCTGCTAACGGAAGGCGGTTGGGGGCGGCACTTAGATCACTTGCTGCAGTTGCTTGCGGGGGGTATCGTGGTGGGTGAAAGGAGACAGGTCCAAGAGTGATTGTATGATAGACTCCTTCATAAATTCGATGATTCTATTGGACTCTGAATTGAAGGATCATAAATCCGGAAAATAAAGAGACGCTGCGACTACAATCTCAGGAATCTAGAAAGGCGACCTCGAATGGGTCGCCTTTATTTTTGTTAAAAATAAGTTTATCTCCATTTTTTGGGGGCGGTAGACATATAGGCGACTCAGTCGGCGCCTGCGTATAAAACAGGGTGCAAAGCAAACCGGTGTTAAGATAAGCCATCATATATGTCAGCCCTAAGTTTGCCGAGTCTTAGGTTCTTATAATTTGCTCGGTCAAACTGAGTAAGTAAAACTTCCTTGTGTCTAAAGCCTCTGACTATAGCTATTTGATCGTTGTTTTTTGTTTCCTCCCAGTCTAACTTAGCATGTGCGTAGGCCAGCGCCTCTGCTTTGATGTTATCGAGTGCGTATCGGGAGTCGATCATAAACGTTTCAATTGATTTTTTGGTTTTGTTACAGGCTTTATTTGGTTCTGTGGATAAAGCAAATTCCTCGAGGTCGTGGATGTCCTCCCATATGAATAGCTCGCCAGTTAACCGGTGAAATTTAAAGTCGATATTCTCGCTATCAAAATATGGGTGCAGGTGAAGGTTCTCGAAGAAATCTATTTCACCTTTAAGGTTGGAATTGCACGTGGTGCAACTGGGAATTAGATTCACGAGGCTGAGCGCTAGGTGAGGGTATTTATCTTTGTGAAAGAAATGGTCTAGTGCAGGCCTAAAACCTCGGTTTACTTTTTCCATCAGTAATGTAGGAAGTTCGAGTTGCTGGCAGTAGGGGCAGATTTTAACGGCTAGTCCACCGCAGAATTTGTACGCGTCCCAACCTTTTTTCTTTACGCAAAAATTTGTGTAGTTGAAGACTTTTGAAGTTTCTCTAATAAATCTTGCTTGGCTTCGCTTGGCTTGAATTTTGTACTTATTATAAATTGAAATGCTTTCGTGGATGTCTGTTATTTTTTCGGACGTCACTAGATCCCTGATGTCTTTAACAAATCTTTTGGTTATCGCCAGAGGGGATTGCTCGCCTTTTCTAAGCTTGCGTGCAGGATTTAAAAATTTATCTATGATTCCGGTGAGGAAAATGGTGTGTGGGCCTCGAACTTTATTCCATGGGTCGAGAATGGAAACTATCATTTCTCACTCTCCGTTTGGTTGAGCAAAAGCTCGATCTCTCTTCTGATTATGGGGTTGTCAATGGATTGTATTACCAGCTTATCCCTAAGTGTTAGATTCTGATTCTGCAGGCTAATTACTGCTTCGTTTATCCGTTGCGAGGCAAATTCCCCGATTGTTCGAGAATTAAAGGAGTGGTTAAATATTGTATGTAAAGTTGCCGCGAAAGCCTTTGGGGGTTCGCTGCTGTCGCGACTATCTAAACTGCATATGAATTGTTTTGGGATGTCGGTGGCTAGTAAAGGGGAGTGAGTGGCCATTATTACCTGAAGTGCCGAAAGTTCGGCCGATTTTGCGGAAACTGCTAGCAAATCGTTTAGTTGTTGAATGTATATTCTCTGCCACTCTAGATGTAGAAAGGCATCGCCCTCGTCAATTAGTAATAGCACTTTTCTTCTTTTTTTTGATATTTTTTCGAGTGCCGCAGTGAGGTTGCAAAACTGCAAAAGAATTGCGATTTGTCCTGAACTCATTCCGTCTAGATTAAGTTCAAAATAAATGTCCGTCCATCTCCTGTCGTCTGGCGAGATTTCCTTGCCGCTTGATATTTTTTTGAATATGAAAATAGTGGATAAGTTATCGCGATCTGTTGTCAATCTACACTCTGCGCTCTTGACTATCCTCCTGATCGCAAATATTTCTCTAAGGTGTCTGAATACACCCTTAGATCCTCTGTCGTACTCATACGGAATTTTCAACAATCGATTACACAGGTTTATTATTTCTCCTGTCGCGCTTCTGATAGACGCTATCCGATCAATGACGATCAGTGCGGATATTATGAGGTCTCGCTTAGGCAAAGCCATTATGTAGTGTTCCAATCTAGCAAGGCAGCCTGTTTGGAATATGTCTCGCGGCGAGATAGTTTTGGAAGAATATAAGTTGTGCAGGTTTGTGAAGTTAGGGTCGTTCGGGAAAACAACACCAATGGAGTCTCTGGCTCCAATTAAGGTTCTGATTATTTTCATTAGAACCTTTTCAATTGAAAGCTGGGTTGTTATGTAAGTGTCGGGAGTAAAGCCGAATCGCTCAATTCTGCTGCGACTTTTTACTATTTCGCTTAGTAGTGAGGCATTTCTTCGCTTTGGCGATGCATCAATAAAGTTGGGCGATGCGTTGAACTTTGGCGGGTAGAGTAGTGAGGAGTAATATACTACTCCCCATTCTTCTAGAGCTTTCGCAGATTCTATGGGGGTTCCGTCTGTATTTATTACCTCTATCTCAGGGCTGATGTTTTCATTGAATTGCCCTGTAAAATAATCCACGAGCTTTTTTAGCATCATGGTTTTTCCTGATCCGTTCGGACCTATCACGAGCGAAAGAGAGTCAATATCAAATATGTTTCCATTTTCAGGGCTTTTGAGGAGTAAGGTTTTTGCCCCTAGCTTTATTTCTGCAAGCAATTTGGTCGTCCTTAATTATAAGTTTCCAATTTAAAATCAAAAAATTTTAAAATGCTCTTTAGGGTGTTTAGTGCTGAGATATCAGTCTTTCTGGTGACGAACTCTTGGGGAGGCTTCTAATCTAGATCAAAGTGCCATTACTGTCAATGCTTTAGTCTAGTGGCGCTATGCTCGTCGAATTACATGTAGGGAATTGTATATGTTTAGGGCGAGTGTGGAGTAATTATGCAACATCTGTTCATGTAATAAGCTGTACGCTTATTTGGCGTAGAGGAGGCTTTCAAAGTATTCAAGGTTTTTGACGCGTGTAGTGCCGTGGTGCGATAAATAAGCACTTTCCTTGGGCCTGTTCACGTTGCCAAGCGGCATGTCTTTGGAAAGCGCTGATGGCTTTAGATAATAGGCTTTCATGGTGAGGGTTGATTGTGTTGTGGCAATTTTTTATCATTCAATACCGAAAGTTACCTGTTAAAGTCTTTATTTTTATGGTCGCGTATCGGGGGTGTAGTTCCGTAACCCCGCCCTAGCCAACAGAGGAAGCCAACTGGGAGTTTGGCCAATTCTTCTGGTCGTTTCGCGACTATGAGAGTTCACCCTTATCCGCGAGAAGCGCTTTTGGTTAGGCCAGGGATACGTGTTGCGAGGCCCTGAGTCGGCGCTCCATAATTTTAATTGAGCTTTTTCACAACGATCCACATCTTGAAAAATGGCCTGAGGATAATATTAGAGATAAAGAGTCCACCATGAAAATTAATAACGATTAAATTCAAGGCGTTCCGTATTGATACGACTCCTGTCTCCGCACCATTCTACTGTTCCGATACGTCTCTTCTTGTACACGGAACCCCCTGAAAAGCCCGCCTAGTGCGGGCTTTCTTGTCTCTGGTTGTCTCATTCTGTCTCTAGGCATATACCGATTTTAGGTATGCGTTAGGGTATACGCCGGTTCGACGAGAAAACGTATACCTATGACACGCACCGTTACACCCCTCTCAGACTCCAAATGCGAGGCCGCCAAGCCACGGGACAAGGACTACACCCTGCTCGACGGTCAGGGCCTGTTCCTGCTGGTCAAGAAGAACAGTAGCAAGATCTGGCGCATGAAGTTCAAGCGGCCGGATGGCAGAGAGGGGCTGGCCACCTTCGGCAACTACCCAGCGCTGACACTCAGAGCTGCCCGCGCGCGCCGAGCCGAAGCGCTGGAGTTGCTGGCGCATGGTAAAGATCCGATTGAGAGCGCCAGGCAGGGGAGGGTCGAAGCGGCGAACGCGAGGGCCAACACCTTCGGCGTGCTGGCCAAGAAATGGCACGACGCCTGCTCTAAGAAGTGGTCCCCAGGTCATGCCGCGACGGTGTGGCGGCGTATCGAAACTTACCTGCTCCCGGCCCTAGGCCAGCGCCCGGTGGCCGGCCTCAAAACCCGCGACCTGTTGGCGCCGCTCAAGGCTGTCGAGCAGCGCGAAGTTTTGGACACTGCCGCCCGGCTACGGCAGTACATGACTGGGATCATGCGCATGGCTGTCCAGCACGGGCACATCGACACGAACAGGGTGCAACTGCTACACGCAAGACCGTCCACCGGCCTGCGCTGGCGCTGGATCGGCTGCCTGAGCGCTGCTGCAACGAATCGACGGCGACACTGGTCGGCCGCTGACACGGTTGGCCAGCCAGCTCACCCTGCTGGTTTTTATTCGATCCAGCGAGTTGCGGTTTGCGCGCTGGCCAGAGATCGACGCCGGTCGCTCCATGGGGGAGATCCCCGGGGAGCGCCAGGAGATCGAGGGTGTGAAGAACTCGCATCGCGGCTCCAAGATGAGCACGCCCACCCGTTACCTCTCAGTCGCCAGGCCTTGGCCACGCTCGAGCAGGTGCGCCAGCTCACCGGACGCTTCGACTTGGTGTTAGCGGGTGACAGCAACCACTGGAAGCCGATGAGCGAGAACACGGTGAACAAGGCGCTTCGGCGCATGGGCTACGACACCAAAACTGAGGTGTGCGGGCACGGGTTCAGGGCCATGGCCTGTTCTGCCTTGGTCGAATCGGGGCTGTGGAGCAAGGACGCGGTAGAGCGCCAGATGAGCCACCAGGAGCGCAACACCGTGCGAGCGGCGTACATCCACAAGGTCGAGTACATTGAGGAGCGCCGGCTGATGGTTCAGTGGTGGGCGGACTACCTCGATGCGAACCGCGAGAAGCACGTTACCCCATACGACTATGCGCATCGTGCTGAGGTGAATGCCAATGTGGTGCCGATTAAGAGGGTCTGATGGGGCCTTCCACCGGGCGTGGAGACAGATATAGACTGAATGCCATCACTGTTCGGATAGCCAGTATTCGGGCAGGCATTGTGTTTTGGCCAGCCTAGCCCGACGGGGCGAAAATCGGACACCCATCCGCCCGGCTGGCCAGCTTTCTTTATGAGGCGCTGTGGGAGGCGATAGTCGTGGATACGGAAAAAGAGTTTGATGCCTTTAAGGATAATGTCCCGAATGTGCCGATAGATAAGGTCGTGGCATTCTGCCAATGGGGTGGCCTGGTGGCTAGGCGTGCGGCCCGATCATGAGCGCCAGCAAAAGCCCGCGCCACGAAATGCGACCTCACGAAATCGTGGCGCGAGACAGACCAAAGCATCTCACTCAGACCATATCGTCTGCCTCGTCCAGTAGGCTGGCCAGTCCCGGCCAGGCACTAACATTTGCTAACAGGGCGACGGCTTTTGGCCGTTCTCATGTCAACGTCTGGACAGGCACAAACTACATCGAGTTGGCATGAATACCGTCTGCATACCCGGTATGGTGGGCCTGGTGTCGAAGGTCGACGCGCTCATAAGAGGAAGCATGCTTCATGCAGGTAGTTATTCGTTGTAGCGCTTTGCTGGCGTTTGCATTTGTCGCTGGTTGTACAGGTGGAAAATCTATCCCGCAAGATTTGGCTGTTGTTACCGTCTCTGCTTATGGTCCTGACTTGTTTGGTCAGCACTCCCATGGGGTCGGGGGCCGGTCGGATGTTATGGAGTCGTCCAGAGAACCCACAAATCTCAGCTATCCGCCTATGGATCTTCGTGTTTGCAACCAATCGAAAACGGCCTGTGCGCTGGGTATCGGGTCTGTCGACGGCACTGCACAAGTCGTTTCCTCTACCGCAACCGGTGTGACGGTTTCCCTTAACCTGAACTACCAGGTGGGACGCAGTTACTCATTCAACGGTAATAGCCATCAATTCAAGCAAGAAATTCCGCCTGATATTCAGGCATTGCAGGGTCACGAAGTGATCTCGAAGACGATCAATGTGGCTTATGGCGAGGTGGTTCATCTGCCCTTGCCATATGGTGTGGATGTGGCGGTGTGCGCCCAAAAGCAGTATGCGGGAGAGATCATGTCAGATCGCAGTGCCTGCCACGACTATTGAGGGCTCGATCTGCAGTAATTTGATCAGCCGCCACGTATCACTAGACCGCGCACCTGAAGTCCGTCACGGTGCGCGGCCAGGTACGCACTGCTGGTTCGCATTCTGGCCTGCGTACCGGGCCAGTTCGCACCGGTGGTTCGCACTCAGGTTCTCAACCCCTTACGCGAGAGTGGTGTACACCTGGACGGCCTGCTTTTTGAGAGATGTTGAGGTTGCCAGTCCGTGGTTTCCACGGCATTGCCGCCTTGCCGGTGGCCACCATTCCGCCGCAAATGACCACATGAAAACCACGAATCTTATCGGCCAGCACCAGCCGATGATGGTAACAGTGCCATCATGTGCCTCTGCGAATAAGATCTGACCACTTCTCTCAAGGAGAGCCGATATGGCGAGGATGGCAGTAACTGAACAGATGTATCAGGAGGCTTATCGCCTTGGTACAAATATCTGGAGCCGCAGGATTACTCCCTCTGAAGCGCGGAGAACGCTGGAGAATGAGTACGGCTTGAACGCAAAGACCGCCAGTGCATATCTCGGTGCGTATGATGGGCTACGTAGGGGGAGAACCCTCAAGTTGACGCCTAAGGTGGAGGCGTTGAGGTACATGATTAATCAATTGAAAAATGATATCGGCCACTCTGCTTTGCTTCCCGCTTTGCAATCGTTGGGCGGCCATATCGAGTACCTTGATTCTTTCCCATCTACCAAGCTGGCCAAGCAATCTTCACACCGGAGCCTCTAAGAGGAGTTGCTTCCAGAACTGTCGCCTGTGGCGAAGGCTGTGGATGAAGACGAGATTTTTGCTCAACAGGTCGCCGACGCAATTGCTGACTCTGCATTTGACCGAGCCAAACGTCTTGTCCACGCCAATCCTGTGCCTCAGGTAAGGCACCAGATTGTAAAAACGTTTCGCCGTAATCCCGATGTCGTGGCTGAGGTACTGCTTCGTGCCAAGGGAGCTTGTGAGGGGTGTCGTTTACCCGCTCCATTTCAGCGTCCAGATGGCAGTCTCTACCTGGAGGTTCATCACATAACGCGCTTAGCTGATGGGGGGCACGATACTGTAGAGAACGCCCTTGCTTTGTGCCCAAACTGTCACCGAGAAAGGCACTATGGGCGACAGCCAAATCTAGCATGATAGTTTCAGCTACTTTGACCATGCCTTACGAAATGTGAGACAGGCATGAGACGGAACCAGCATGGCTTGGGCGGCCGAGGCCATATGCGAGTCGGCCTCGGTAAAGCTTGCGGGCTATACCGTCTCACATTGCTGGTGGTGCTGGTCGCCTGTTTGACCACGCTTTGACGGAGCGCGGGCCAGGCAGATGGCTGCGGCACCAGTAGCCGGGTGTCTGAGGTTTTCCCAGGGCTGGAGGTCGTCAAAGTAAAGGCCTTGGCCGTGCCGTACCCCAGACAGGCCTTATACGGATTTTGGACAGCTCTGGACGGATCGGCCCCACCACCAATAGGCAGAATACCGGGAAGCCAGCGGTACGCCTGAAGCCTGGGGTTCTCGATAGAGCCACATTTGCTCGCGTCGTCCAGAATGGCCCGCATTCTAGACCCGCCCTAGACGAAAATTCTTGACCAGCCTTGACGGATTGGGCCGCTGGCGCTTGATCAGGATCGGCTGTAAGCCTTGCTGTGCAAGGGGCTGGCGCTGACTCTGGCCGACCTGTGGGAGCGGAGGCCGTCAAGGGAAAACCGGGCGGTTCAGAACCTGAGATGTTGAGCTTTGAGATAGCGCAAGCACCTGGTGGTAGTCATTACTGTATGTAGATAATCAGGGTATTCATTTCGCAATGCGGGGGGGAAGTTGGATTTATATACGGTTGATCGCTTCTCAAGGCTGGGTACTGGGCTCACCTGCTCGTTGGTTGAGCATGAGGACATTATCCCGGCTGAGGTAGCCGAGATAGTGAGAGAACTATGCCCAGGAGGAGTTTCGCAGCATGGGGATACGTATCTTGTCAGTCCTCCTAACCAAGCAAGAATGGCCATTGATGCGGACATTGAGCTTCTCTTTGAATGGGTGAGGAGAGCCAAATATCCAGGGAGACCATCGCGTTTCCAGAGCATGTTTGCAGTTGACAGCTTCGAGGCTGCGGACACCTTCAAACGAGAGTTCCACGGAGTAGAGGCGCCAGTTTACAAGGTCGTTTCGGAGGATGCTTTTCGTGCAGACATGCGTTTGCTTGACCCTAGGATGTCACCAGCCGTGAAGTCATTGTTTGCGAATCTGTACTGGCAGGGGCTTCCGCATCCAGTCGACCCACCATTCTGGGAGTGGTTGGTGCCGTGCCCTGTTGTCATCGGTGATCGAGTCGTGTGATGCCGGAGTTGGAGATGTTGGCGCGTTTGTTTGATCCAGGTCCGAAACTACCAATATCGATCGACTCGACGAGCGCCAGTGTGTGGAAAACGATACGCTGTGCAGATATCGACCCAGTGGTCTGGCTCCCGAGGCGGTACAGAGCCGGGCAAGCACGGCCGCTGACGTCCGAGAACCAAGCAGGCCTGGCTGCGGAACAGGGGCAGACCTAGGGCGACCTGATCATGGCGGCGCACGTGCGTCAGGCCAGGGTGAGCCAGCAGATCTGACGAGAAAGCGCAGGAGCAGCGAAAATGTGCAGGTGGCGCAGGACAAGCAGGTGGTGCTGGCCCTGCGGTGGGGGCTCGCAGGGATTGGGCGGCGGGCTGTCTCCGCACTTTTACGGTGTCCTCGTAAAAGACTAGGGCCCGCATGCGGCTCGGACCACAAGCCGAGACAGACCTTATCGCTCGACTCGGACCGAAGCACCGGATTCCGGTTGAGTGAACAGATATCGGTTCAGTGAACAGACCTGACAGCAGACTGGAGCAGTAGGCTAATCGTCAATCCATCCAGCCGTTGAGGTACTCCGTGTCATGGATAACCAAGATCTGAACCAGCTTCGGGAAAAGTTCGATCACTTCAGGAAGGAGTGCATTTGGATTACCAACTGTTACAACCTCTACAGAACTCTTTATGAGGGAGGGGAGGCTACGGATGCCGTCTTAGTACGTGTAGCTCCGGCATTTTTCCATGACCTGAATAGGATCATCGTCGAACACATACTCTTGCAGATCTGCAAAATCACTGATCCTGCTGGTAGTGGGCGTAGACAAAACTTAACTGTGGACAGCTTGAACAAGGATCTCAAAGCCCTGGGGCTGCTTTCGCAAGACCTGATAGATCGAGCGGCAGAGCTTGAAGGCTATCGAACTCTGGTCGTGCTGGCTCGGAACAGGCTCATTTCCCACCTGGATTGGCACTCAGTACAAGAGGGGAAGCCTCTAGGCGCGCATGAGGCGGGGGAAGTGAGTCGGTTTTTTGCCTGCCTATTTCGGTATACCGATCTCGTTGGTGAGGCCTGTGGTGCTGGTCCTTTGGATTATTCAGTTTCGGCGTGTCAGGGAGACGCTATCGACTTACTGCGAGCGCTACGCAACTCTTTCCAGTCATGAGCCAGGTTTGGGCCCATGGGGGGCGTATAGTGCGATCCCCTCTCAACTCTGCTGGTGGTAGAGTTGACTGATCGGGTGGTGGAGCAGCGCCTTGACGGCAGGCCTGAACAGGTGGCCGGATGATCTGGTACAAACCACCCGGATACTGGGCAGTTATCAGATCATCAGGTGCCCAGCTCACCACGCTGAGCACCATCACATAAAGGGCAGCACTATGTCCGTTATCGATTGTGACTACCTACCCGAGGCGGGGCCGGTCCAGTTCCCTCCCGAGCTGGCGCTACTGATCGTCAGGAAGGCCGCCACCATGGCCGCGGCATTCGAGAGCAAGGCCCTCGACCAAATGACCACGGGCGCCAGCCGTGCGCTACGTGGCGGAGGGGAACCGCGCAAGATCATTAGGCAGATGGGGCTGTAGATCCCGGCAAACTTTCCGGTATCTACTTGAGCAAGGGGTTGCTGTCATCGCAACACCCGCCGGCGAGCACTCACGGTCATTGGGTGGTGAAGCGCCACCGCACCGTTTCGTATACACAAACCCCTGGGCATCGCTTAAACAATAGCTATACACGTCCCCCAAGCATCGTCGTGTTAGAGGCTCTTGGCATGGAGCTGCTTAGGAAGGATGATGGCCCTGAGCTATTAAGTTTGGACGGAGCAACTGTGACATGAGGTCCGATGATGAAGAGTACAAGCTGTACGAGAAGATCTACCTCGCTGAGGCTGACCGTAAAGAGAAGTTAATCTCCAGGCTGAATCTGCCACTCGCGCTGATCGTAGCCCTCCTGAGCTTCCTCTCCTACCTACTTCCCAAAGCTCCGCCGACAGAAACGACCGCGGGAATCTATTTCTGGATTCTGTACTTAGGGGCAGGCGTTTTCGTTGTCAGAGCGATGTGGCATTTCGCCTGGGCTTGGCGCGTCCGTTTTGATGACTTAGCCATACCGGTTGCTGAAAAGCTTGAGGCTCACCGGAAGACGCTCATCGATTACTACGACGGGAGCGTTGAGCAGGCGAACAGCTTCTTCATGCAGATCATGATGGACTATTACGTTATGGGAGCGACGAGAAATGCTACCAATAACGATCGACGGAGCAACGAGCTTGACGGTTTGTCGAGGAACGTCATCTACGCTGTGATTTGGTCGCTGATTTCCTTCCTGCCGATCTACATATCCACCAACCCATAGGAACACTTCATGTCCGATCAAAAGCCGCCACCGCCGCCACCGCCCCCGATGAGAAACATCAAAAGTGATGTGGATCTTCCTCGGCGCGTACCGCCGCCACCGCCTCCGCCGCCAAAGAAAGCGTAAGACCAAGCCCTCTTAGGAGGGCTTGTTCGTGTTCGCCGCTAACTACGGCGCCCCGGGGTACTTTTCGGTTTAGGTATATGTTTAGGTATACAGTGGTGGCTTCAGGTTATGTCGATGCAATATTTTGCTGGGCTAAAGGTGACCGATTCGACTCCTGTCTCCACGTCTATGACACGACCAACAAAGCCCGCCTGTCGCGGGCTTTGTTGTTTCTGCTTGGCGCGTTTACGTTGGCCGCCTGGCCTCGACAACCGTGCCTGCGGCGCAAGGAAGAGGACGAGTAGCCCGTCCTGTTGACGAAAAGGAAATCACCATGTCCAAACCCCACTGGAATGACTGGGCCGATGGAGTGACGCTAGTCCTTCAGGCAATTGTTTATATCCCACTGCTTTACATCATTCTGATGCCCTGGCTTTGTCTGGTGCTGGTCAAACTCGGGAGAATTCCATTCCTCCCCGGTTTGTTCCAGGCGATGGCTTCGACAGGGTGGCTGGTTGCTTCTGGGGTTGTGGGGCTGGTAGTGCTGTTTGTCGTGGTTCGTAGCTTGGTCCGTTGAAACGCGCGGTTATGTAACGGCAGGCAGTTGCACAACGCAGAGTAGGATTCAGCGCAAACCAATGCTCAGATACAGCTTGAGCCACACACTACTGAGACCAGATCAGCATTGAGGCCCGGTTCCGAGCCCTGCGCCTTAGTCTCGGCATCCGACATCGAGGACACACCGCTATGGAAAGCACTTTCGCCCAAGTCAGAGACCGGCTGCACAATCGCCGTTTCGCGGTCGCCAACAACACCCAGGGCCTGTCGGGTACTGGCACGGTTTTCCATTACCAGGTGGAAGATATTGCTATCACCAGTACCTACCAAGGTGGCCGGATTCGTACCGGCCATCAGGTTGGCCGAGTAACTGGCCCCGATACCATCGAACTGCTTTTCCACTGCATCACTAACGACGGCGAAATTCTCGCCGGTTGGTCACGTGGTAGGGTAGGGATCGATGGTGCAGGGCGCACCACACTCCATTTCGTATGGGGTTGGTTGTCGGGGGCAGACGGGGGCGGGGAGTCCTGCTACGTTGAAGTCAAAGCGAAGGGGGCTTTGACCAATTAGCTTGTTTGAACATTGCAGCATGTTGGCATAGTCCTGGCAGGCCGGGGTATGGGGCTGCTGCGCAGCCCATCGCAGGCAAGCCGAGCTCCTACATGGACCACATAAGTCCTGAAGTGTGTGCATTACCTGTGGCGAGCCATTTCTTACGAACCACGCAGTCCTTTCAAACCCTCGAAAACTTGCGAAAACAGCCACCCAGGAATAAAGTCCCCCAGTCGCCGAAGCATCGGCGACGCGACCTTGGCCGGTCGGAATCGAAAGGCGCATCAGCGCCCAGTCTTCATCGCAGGCGCTTTTTTTGTGCCCGCGATGTCGTGTTATGGCGGTGGTGCGCGGGACACCTTCGGGTGTGCCGGGCTCCTTTCGTCCCGGTCGGCCAACCCGCGTACTGCTGCCACCTTAACTTGCTTGGCCGCGAGCGGTGGCAGTTCCATCACGAAAGGAACTCATGCATGACCACCGTAAATCCGTTACAGACCCTCGCATTCGTTCTCCGCCGTCATTCCTCGACGGTCCCCAGCTGCTTCAGCGTCAGCCAACTCTGCTTCGTCTCCGCCCAATCGGAGGCACGCCATGACTGACCAAAAGCGCCTATCCAGCATCCAAAGCTATGCCTGGACCCTCGAACTGCTAGGCGAGGCCCTGGTCCAGCACGACGAAATGCTGGAGTGCGAGCACAACCCGCAACTGAGCTTTCGCAACACGGCCGGGATCCATCAGGCGATCCGGATTATCAGCCGGTTGGCCAGTGAGCAGTGTGGAAAAGTAATCTCACAAAACGACCTGGATCTGGCCGATTAGGCGAGAAGGGCTTATCGCCAACTTGATGGTCGGTGTTAAGCCCTAGCGCACAGCTAGAGGTGTGGAAGTAATTCTTTTCTAATCATTAGCAGCTGCTTCGACGCTGTTCGTACATTATTCAGAGACGTTTCCTACAATTTCTACGCTTGCCCCACCCAGCATTGTGGGGCTAAATCTCTCCGTCACGGTAAATCCCGTGACCGGGCGTAGGAACCCGTTGGTAAACTTGGCGCATGCACTAGGCGCCCCTGCACCACAGCTGGCGCTTTTTTTGTGTCTGCCGTGCTGTGTCATGGCGGCTGTGTGTGGGCAGGCTTCGGCCTGGCCGGGTTTCCAAGTTTCCCGGTATTCCTACCCCGCACACAGCTGCCACCCAATCCCGTAGGAAGGATCGTGGCAGCTCCGACTAAAACTTGGAGCCTCATGCATGCTTACCTCAAGTCCAAGCAGGACCCTCGCATTCGTTCTCCTCCGTTGTTCTTCGACGATTCGCAGTGACTTCACCTTCGGCCAATTCAGCTTTGTCTCCGCCCAAACGGGGGTGTGCCATGACTGAGCAAGAACGGCTGTCCACCATCCAAAGCTACGCCTGGACGCTCTAACTGCTAGGCGAGGCCCTGGTCCAGCACGATGAAATGCTGGAGTGCGAACACAACCCGCAGTTGAGCTTTCGCAACACGGCCGGGATCCATTAGGCGATTCGGATTATTAGCCGGTTGGCCAGTGAGCAGTGTGGGAGGGTGATGGAGCGGAATGGTCAGGATTCAGCCGGTTAGCTGGAGTCGTGAGGGGCTGCAAAGCCGCCTCGCGGATATGTGCGTTATGGCTGAAATCGTGGGGCCGCGTTGCGGCCCTTTCGCGGCACAAGGTGAACTGGCCTAATGATTTTGGACACCTTCTTCGGGCGCTATGATGACGCCCAATTGGAGGCAAAATCAGTGCGAAAATCTTATTCGAAAGAACACAAAATCCAAGCAGCTGAAATGGTGCTGGACGGTGGCCAGTCAGTTCCTGAGGTATGTGAAATCCTCGGGATTGGCCGCATGGCTCTTCGCCGGTGGGTTGACCAGGTACGGCAGGAGAGAGAGGGGAAAGTCCCGGCTGGTGCAAAGGCTATCACCCCGGAGCAACGACGAATCGAGGAGCTGGAAAGCCTGGTTCGTCAAAAAGATCGGGATATCGAAATCCTAAAAAAGGCCAGTGCTCTCCTGCTTCGGGACTCCAAAGATCGTTCTCGCTGATCAACGAGCTGAGTGAGCATTACGGTGTTGTCGACTGCTGTCGCGTGCTTGGGGTCAAGCGCAGCAGTTTCTATGCATGGCGCAAACGCCAAGGGCGTGAAAACCCTGACAGAGATGCTCTGCGCCTGCTGGTAGTCGACCATTTCAAGGCGTCGCGAAATGCTTCTGGATCACGAACTCTCGTGCAGGAGTTGCGTCGTCAAGGCCATAAAGTCGGGCGTTACAAAGTGCGCGCGCTTATGCGTGAGGCTGGCTTGAAATGCCGGCAGCGCAGGCCGCACCGGTATCGCTCGTCAGGTACAGAAGCACTGATTGCGGAAAACCAACTGAAGCGAAATTTCAAAGTTTCGACTATCAACGAGGTTTGGTGTGGCGATGTGACTTACATCCAGGTTGGCAGGCGCTGGCTGTACTTGGCCGCGGTAATCGACTTGTACGCACGCCGAGTTGTGGGCTGGGCGTTTTCAATGACTGCCGATGCCAGGTTGGCCTGTGACGCGCTGCGCATGGCGTCTGAGTCTAGGGGCAAGCCTGCTGGCGTGATGTTTCATTCAGATCAAGGTTGTCAGTACACCAGCCATAAATTCAGGGCTGTGCTTGAAGAATGCCGCTTGAAACAAAGCATGAGCCACCGCGGCCAATGCTGGGACAACGCCGCCATGGAGCGATTCTTCGGGGCGTTGAAATCAGAATGGATGCCGGCAGGAGGCTATGAATCCGAAGCTGAGGCTAAGGCCGACATCATGGCTTATCTGGTGCGCTACAACCTCAAACGCCTCCATAGCTACAACGGCTACGAGACCCCGGTAGCCATGGAGGAAAAACTGAGGGCAGCGGCATAAACCTTAACCGGTGTCCAAAATTACTTGACCAGATCAAGGCCGCTCCTACAGGGGCAGCATGGGCCTGGAGCCAGCGCTGTACCTCTGGGGGCGGGCGCGACCTTGAAGGCTTCAACACAGTGCTTGGCACGGGCTTCGCCCGTGTTCGCGGGCATGCCCGCTCCCACAGCGATCGCGGAGGCTTTTAGAGTTTGAGCAAGACAGTTGGCTGCGTTTTTTCAAGGCAAACACGAGCCTGGTAGGAGCAGCCTTGTGCTGCGAAGAGGCCATCGCAGGCGAAGATAATTTTTAGCCTTACCGGCCTCTTCGCAGCGCAAGGCTGCTCCTACAAGGGGATGCGGTAGCCTGACGAGGGTGCACGACAGTTGTTTCCACAAGGGGCCGAGCAGGTTTTCGAGTGACTTGGGCCTGGGAAAACCGCGCCGCGATTTTTCCAGGCCGGCGCTAGCCTCAGAAGTCCCAGCGAGTAGTGAACATGACGTTGCGTGGTTCGCCGTAAATGGCGGAGTTATAGAAGCCAACGTTGGTGTAGTAATACTTGTCGAAGATGTTGTTGAGGTTGACCGTCGCCGACAGGTTCGGGGTGATCTGGTAGCCGGTCATCAGGTCCACCACCCAGTAGGATTCCTGGACAACGTCCTCGTTTCTTCCCTTGGGGCTGTTCCAGATTTGCTGCCAGGCTTTGTTCTGCCAACGCGCACCGCCGCCGATGGTGACCTTGTCCAGGTCGCCGGTGAGCTTGTAGGTGGTGTAGAAGCTCAGCTGGTCTTCAGGCTCGAAGGTGGACAGCTTCACGTCGTTGCTGTCGCGCACCACCTTGTGGGTGTAGCCGCCTTGCACCTGCCAGCCGGGGGCCAGTTCGCCGGACACTTCCAGCTCGTAGCCCTTGGTGGTGGCCTTGCTGCCCTTGAACGCGTAGTTGGGTGGGGTAGGGGACTGGTTGTTGAAGGCGTCGTCGGGCACCGAGCGGTTGGTTTCCTTGACCTCGAAGTAGGCCAGGCTGGCGTTCAGGCGGCCGTCGAAAAACTCGCCCTTGATGCCGATTTCGTAGTTTTCGCCTTCATCCGGTTCGATCAGTTTGTTGTCGCGGTCGCGGTTGTAGTTTTCCTGGGGCATGAACACGTCGGTGTAGCTGGCGTAGACCGAGAAGTTTTCGTTCAGGTCGTAGATGGCGCCGGCATAAGGAATAAAGCGCCCGGACTCGGTGTAGGTCGGGGTCAGGCCGGTCAGGCTGTAGTTGACCACGCGGCCGCCCAGCAGCACTTTCAGGTCGTCGGTGACGTTCAGGCGGGTGGTGAGGTACACGCCGGTCTGGCGGATGACGTCGTCGGTGTACTGCGACACCGGGCCCCAGTCGGGCTTGGGCAGGTTGCCGTGCCAGTTGTTGTAGTCCACGCGGTTGGGCACCGAGAAGGTTTCGTCCCAATAACCCTTGCCCTTCCAGTGGGCCTTGCTGATCGAGCCGCCCAGCACCAGGTCGTGCTCGCGGCCCAGCATGCTGAACGGGCCGCTCACGTACAGGTCGGCCGAGTCGCTGGTGGTGTCGCCCTTGTAGCGTTGCGCGTTGATTTCGGCGCTGCCGTCAGTCTGCGGCTGGTCGAACTGGATGGCGCCCATCTGCGCATCGTAGCCGTTGTACTTGTGGTCCAGTTGCAGCTTGGTCACCCAGCCGTCGCCCAGGTCGTGTTCCAGGGTGGCGAACACGGTGCGGGTGTACTGCTGCCAGCTGCTCCAGTCGGTCGAGTTGCTGAACGAGCGCTTGGCGTCGTTGCGCTCGCCCTTGGAATTGAGCAGCGGAAAGCTGCCGGACCAGGTAGAGCCCTTGGGGTCGTTGTCCTGGTAGTCGGCGCCCACGGTCAGCAGGGTGTCGGGGGAAAGGTCGAATTCGAGGATGCCGTAAAACACCGAGCTCTGGCTGGAGTAGCGGTCGATGAACGAGTGCCTGTCCTGGTAGGCAGCCACGGCCCGGCCGCGCACGTTGCCGGTTTCGGTCAGCGGGCCGCTCACGTCCAGTTCGCTGCGGTAGTTGTCCCAGGAGCCCGCGCCCAGGGTGACGTGGCCGTGGAAGTCGGCGGTAGGCTTTTTGCGCACCAGGTTGATGGTGCCGCCCAGCGAGCCGGCGCCGCTGAGCAGGCCGGATGCGCCCTTGAGCACTTCGATGCGGTCGTAGATCGCCATGTCGCTCAGGGTGTTGCCCGCCGAGTAGGCGACGTTGCGCACGGCGGAGGGGATGCCGTCGTACTGGAAGTTGTTGATCGAGAAACCGCGCGAATAATAGTTGGTGCGGTCGGTGTCGTAGGCCGACACGGTGATGCCCGGGGTGTGGCGCATCACGGCGTCGACGCTGTTAAGGGCAAAGTCATCCATGTGCTGGCGGGTGACCACGCTGATCGACTGCGGGGTTTCCTTAGGTGTCAGTACCATTCGGGTGGCCGTGGCGATGGTGCCGGGCGTGTAAGAGCCGGTGCCCTCGGTGACGGTGCCCAGCTGGTTGCTGACGATATTGGTCGCGCTCAACTCCAGGGCACCACCGATATCGGCAGCAGCCTCCAGCGTGTAGTTGCCACCGCTGTTAAGTGCCCGAAGCCCGGTGCCGGACAGCAGCAGGGCCAGGCCGTCTTCAACGGAATAGCTGCCGTTTAGCCCGGCGCTGCGCTTGCCGGCGGTGAGCTGGGCATCGGCCGAAAGCAGGATGCCGGCCTCGCTCGCGAAGCGGTTCAGCGCCTGGTCCAGGCCGCCGGCGGGGATGGCGTAGGTGTGTGATTGCTCGGTTGCGCCAGCTGGTGTTGCGCCCAGCGCAAGCAGCAGTGGCCCGCCGCAGAGCAAGCCGGCAAACAGGGCGTGACGAACCGCAAGGCTCAATCGAGAACGGGAGGATGTGGGCAGATACGGCATTCTGAATGTTCCTCTTGAGAATGCTTCTTGGTTGAATTCAAGAGGTATCCCGAACGAGTCGGCAAAACCGACAATGGGCAGCAGTAATTTTTTTCATTCAGGGCGGCCGGTGCATGCGACGCCTGTTACGCGGGGCTGATGGTGGTCCAGAAGCGTGTCAGCCGGTGCACTTTTACCGGCAGCGACTGCTCAAGTGCTGTCAGTACGCGGTCGGTGTCTGCCAAGGGGAAAACGCCCGTTAGTGGCAGGGCGGCGACGGCCGGGTCGCAGCGCAGCCTGCCGGGGCGATGGCGGGAAAGTTCTGCGATGAACTGTCCCAGCGGCATGCGCTCTGCGATCAGCCGGCCATCGTGCCAGGCGATGGCGTTTAGGTTCGCTGGCGCGATGTCGCCGAATTGGGTTGTGGAAAACCAGCACCCTTGCCCGGCTTGCAGGCGGGTGGCGTGGGCCTGAAGCGGGCGCAGTTCCAGTTCGCCCTCGAACAGGTCGACCTGGCATTTATCGCCATGTTGGTACACGGAAAAGCGCGTGCCCAGCGCCTGGATTTCCCCGGCTGCGGTGTCCACGATCAAGGGGCGTTGTGCTGGGTCATGGCCGCTTTCGAGTAGCAATTCCCCCGCGAGCAGGCGAATGCGCCGCTCGCTGGCGCTAAACAGGATATCCACCGCGCTACCGCTGTTAAGGCTAAGCCGGCTGCCATCGGCCAGCGTGCGTTGCAGGCGTTCGCCGGTGCCGCTGCGCAGGTCCGCCATGGCCTCGCGCCAGGGGCGCTGTGATTGCATCAGATAGCTCCCCCCGCCGGCCAACAGCAGCGCGCCCAGCAGCTTCAGCGTTTGGCGGCGGCGTGCATCGGGCTGCTCTCGCAGGACGGCCAGCGCGGTGTCCGCTGGTACACCGCTCAGGGTGCTTTGCAGATGCTCCAGGCGCTGCCACGCCCGATCATGTTCGGGGTTTTCAGCGCGCCATTCCGCGAAGCGACGCTGCTGTTCCTGGTCCAGTTCGCCGCTCCAGCGCAGCATCAGCCAATGGCTGGCCTGCTCGACAATGGCTGCGGCGATGGGCGCATCGCGGGTGGTTTTCATTCGGCGTACAGCACCTGATAGCAGGCGGTGATGGCACGCAGCATGTACTTTTGCACGGGCTGACGCTGACCTGGAGGCGATCAGCGATCTGGGGATAGGTCAGCCCTTCGAACTGCGACAGCAAGAACGCCTCGCGCACCTTCGCCGGCATGCTGTCTAGCATGGCGTCGATCTGCATCAGGGTTTCGATCACGATGGCGCGGGTTTCCAGTGACGGGCTTTCTGGCTCGGGCAGCGCGGCCAGGCTTTCCAGGTAAGCCTGTTTGATGCGTTGCCGGCGCCATTGGTCGATGACCAGGTTGCGGGCGATCTGGGCCAGAAACCGGCGCCCATCGTTCTGCGCCGGCAGGCGCCGTGTTACCAGCAGGCGCAGGAACGTGTCCTGGGCAATGTCCGCCGCCCGCTCACGGTCACCCAGGCGCAGACGCAGCCAGCCTTGCAGCCAGCCGTGGTGGTCGCGGTAAAGGCTATCGAGGGGTTGCAAAGGGGCGTCGGTGGGCACTTTCTTCTTCCCATGAATTAGGTGCAGATAGGAATCAGTTGCAATTGTAGGGTGGAGAAGGTGCTTTTGGAAGCAGCCGGGGCAGGAAAGGGCTAAACATCACCATCACCTTCGGGTGGCCTTTTCGCCTCACCGGGCAATACTTCTTTGTACATGCAGGCGTGTTCCTGGTGGCGCGCGCCGCTGGGAGGTGTCAGGTGAACAAACTTTCAATCGTGGGCGCCGGCTTGGTCGGCGAGGCGGCGGCGCAGATCATCGCCCGGGACGAGTTGTGCCGTGAGCTGGTGCTGATGGATGTGCAGGGTGAGCTGGCGCAGGGCAAGGCGCTGGACGTGTGGCAGGCAGCCGTGGAATCAGGCTCCGATACCCGGGTGTACGGCGGGGCCAAAGCCGACATGCTGGACGGCTCCGAGCTAGTGGTGATCACTGCTGGCGTGCCGCGCAAGCCCGGCCAGTCGCGCCAGGATGTACTGAGCATCAACCTGCCCATCCTCGACAGCATCATGGCTGACATCAAACAGCATGCGCCGGCAGCGACGGTACTGGTGGTGTCCAACCCGGTCGACGTGCTCACCTACCGGGCGTGGAGCGTCAGCGGCCTTGGGCGCGACAAGGTGTTCGGGCAGGCGGGGGTGCTGGATACCGCGCGCATGAAGTGTTTCATCGCCGAACAAACCGGGTTTTCTGCCCGGGACATCACGGCGCTGGTGCTGGGCGGGCATGGCGACAGCATGGTGCCGCTGATGCGTTACTGCCAGATCGGCTCGGTGCCGCTGTCGCACTTCTTGTCCAGTGAGCAGATCGAGCAGATTGTCGAGCGCACGCGCAAGGGCGGCGGCGAGATTCTGGGTTTGAAGAAGCTGGGCAGCGCCTGCGATGCGCCGGGCGTGGCCATTGCGCAGATGGTGGATGCCATCGCCAATGGGCGAAACCGCATCTTGCCGGCAGTGGCGATTCTGGAAGGGGAATACGGGCGCAAGGACATTGCCATGGGCGTGCCCTGTGTACTGGCAGAGGCAGGGCTCGCGCGGGTGATCGAGTTGCCGCTGGATGCGCAGGAACAGGCGATGTTCGACCATTCTGCGGATCAGGTGGCGCGGGATATTGCCGAGATGAAGGCGTTGTAAGTGAGGTGGCGCGGATTCAACCTGTTCGCCATAGCGTTTTTGGCGCCTGTGCGATCGAGCGCCGCCCGGGCGGCGCTCGATTTATACCCCCTGAAAAACTCAAGGCAAACACCAGAACAGCTGTCCTCGCCCCAATTGCCCATATCCATTCATCCAAGCTACCATTGCTAATAATTCCTATTAGCATAATGGCGTCCCCCCATGAATGCCCCGCCCAGCACCCCAGCCCCTGGTTTCGAACTGGAGAAACTCTACCGTTCCCACCACGGCTGGATCCGTCAGTGGTTGCAGCGCAAGCTGGGCAATGCCCACGATGCGGCGGAGTTGGCGCAGGATGTGTTCGTGCGGCTGCTGACCAAACCACGTGCCTTCAATGACCAGGCGCACGCCCGTGCGTACCTGGGGCGCATGTCGCGCAATGCGTGTGTGGACTTCTGGCGGCGGCGGCGGGTAGAGCAGGCTTACCTGGAAGTGCTGGCAGCCCAACCCGAGCAACTGGCCCCTTCGCTGGAGCACCAGGCGGTCATCCTCGAAACCCTTGGGCAACTGCAGGCCATGTTCGAACGCATGCCCAAGCGGGTGGCCGAGGCGTTTTCCATGGCGCAGTTGCAGGGCATGAAACAACGCGAGATCGCCGAGCAACTGGGCGTGAGCGAGCGCACCGTTAACAGTTACCTGGCGCAGGCCATGTACCAATGCCTGCTGCTGGAAGCCGAACTGGATGACTCGCTGGCATGAGCCGGGTGCCACTCGACCATGCCGTGCTGCAAGCGGCTGCTGGATGGTTCGCGCGGCTGCACGCGGCGCAGCATGACGCCGCAACCCAAGCGCAATGGCAGGCCTGGTTGAGCGAGGATGCACGGCATCGCCTGGCCTGGTCCTATGTAGAAAACATCAACCAGCGCTTCGGTAACCTCGACGGCCAGGCAGAGCAGGCGCGGCAGGTGTTCGACAGCGTTCGCCGTGGCCAGCAGTCGCGCCGGGCCGTGCTTGGCAGCTTGTGTGTGGCGGGTGCGGCAGGGCTGATGGGGTGGGGCGGCTGGCAGCGCGGTTGGGTGGACTCGCCACGGGCCTGGTTCGCCACCTACCGCACCGGCCTGGGTGAGGTGCGGCCGCTCACGTTGGCCGATGGCAGCCAGCTGTGGCTGAACGGTGGGACGGCGCTGGATGTGCAGTTCGATGAAGGCGTACGGCAGCTGCGCCTGTACCGCGGTGAAATCCTGATTGAAACCGGCAGAGACCCTCGGCCTTTTGCCGTCGTCACGCGGGCAGGGCGCATGCAGCCGCTTGGCACACGGTTCAGCGTTCGGGACCAAGGGCTGGCAACTACCTTGAGCGTGTTTGAAGGCACCGTGCAGGCAACCTGTTCCGGCAGTGGTGTGCACACCACGTTGGGCGCCGGCCAAATGGTGGTGTTCGACGCACAGCAGGCCGGCACGTCGTCTGCTGCACAAGCCCTGCGCCAAGACTGGAGCCGCGGTGTGCTGGTGGCGGAAGACATGCCATTGGGCCAGGTGATCGACGTGCTGCGCGACTATCGCCATGGCCATTTGGGCATCGACCCTGCGCTAAAAAGCTTGCGGGCAGTGGGTACCTTCCCGTTGCTGGAAACGGACCGCACCTTGGCCATGCTCGAGCGTGCGTTACCCATTCGGGTGGTACGCACCTTGCCGTGGTGGGTCTCCATCGAGGCCCGCTGAAAAATATCAAAAAACTTTTTCTGGTTTTGCGACGCTCATGCGCTTGGTGGGATGACGCTACTTCATCCTGCTTATGGAAGGACCCTTTCATGCTGCTTCGCAACACTGCTTTCTCACGCCGTCATCCGCTGGCCCTGGCCATCCTCCTTGCCCTTGGCAGTCACGCTGCCACCGCCCAGGCCGACAGCAACGGCGCAGCTGTGCAAGGTGTGGTGTTCGACATTCCGGCCGGGCCGCTGGCACGGCAACTGAACCTGCTGGCCAGCCAGGCCGGGCTGTTGATTGGCGGTGATGCCACGCTCACCGCCAACAAGCAGAGCCAGGTAGTGCAGGCCACCAGTGTGGAGCAGGCGCTGGCGCAGATGCTGGCTGGCAGCGGTGTGGAGGCGGTGCGCACGGGCGAGCGGGAGTTCCAGCTGGTGCGTCAGGTTGAGGGCGCAGCCGGTGCCGTGACCCTGGGCAGCACCACCATCTCCGGTCAGGGCCTGGGCGGCTTGACGGAAGGCACCGGGGCCTACGCGACGGGGCGATCGTCCACGGCCACCAAGCTGCCGATGAGCCTGCGCGAAACGCCGCAGTCGGTCACCGTGGTCACCCGTCAGCGCATGGATGACCAGAACATGAAAAACCTCGACGACGTCATGCGTAATGCCACGGGCGTTACCATCATCAAGAACGGCAGCGAGCGCTCGTTGTACCAGGCCCGCGGGCAAACGGTCGAAAACCTGCAGATTGACGGTGTGCCGACCAACATCGGCAACCCCTACTCGATGGACACCATTTCCAAGCCCAACACCGACATCTACGACCGTGTCGAAGTGGTGCGGGGCGCCACCGGCCTGATGGAAGGCGCGGGTAACCCGTCGGCCTCCATCAACCTGGTCCGCAAGCGGCCCACGGCCGAGCGCCAGGCGTTGATCGAAACGTCGGTCGGTTCCTGGGACGACTACAAGACCATGGTCGATTTGTCTGCGCCGCTGAACGAAGCCGGCACCTTGCGCGGCCGCTCGGTCATTACCTACAACAATGCCAACAGCTACCTGGACACTGCCCAGAAAGAAAACCAACTGTTCTACGGCATTATCGAGGCCGACCTGGGTGAGTCGACCTTGGCCACTTTCGGGTTTACCTACCAGAAGGACCGCAACTCCGGTTATGACTGGTCGGGCCTGCCCAGCAAGGAGAGCGGCGCGTTCTACCCGGTTTCGCGCGCTACCTCGCTGACCGGCGACTGGAACCACCTGGACAAGCGCAATACCACTGTGTTCGCCGATATCCAGCACACCTTTGCCAATGGCTGGAAGGGCGTGGTGGCCGTGAACCAGATGTGGGCCAAGTCGGACTTTCTGGGTAACTACACCTACCCGGGCGGTGGCACCGACCTGTTCACCCTCAACCCGCGCCACTTTCACTTCGATGACACCCAAACCAGCATCGACGGCTATTTCACCGGCCCGTTCCAACTGCTGGGTCGCCAGCATGAGCTGATCGTGGGCGGCAACTGGAACAAGGACGACTTCGACTATCACGGCGGGCGCGATGCCACCTACCGCTACATCATCGACATGAACAACCTGGCAGCGTACGACCCACCCAGCCCGACCGCCCTCAACGTCAACCAGTGGCAATACAACCGCACGCAGGAGCAGAAGGGCGTATATGTGGCCAGCCGGTTCAGCCTTACCAACAGCACCACGTTCATCCTCGGTAGCCGCCTGAGCTGGTACAGCCATGATTCGCTGGACGACACCAATGGCGTGCGTGAACCCTCAGACCACAAGCACTTCTCCAAAAGTGGCGAAGTCACCCCTTATGCGGGCCTGGTGCAAGACCTGAACGAAAACTGGTCGGCCTACGTCAGCTACACCGAAATTTTCAAACCGCAGAGTTCGCAGGATGTGGATGGCAACACGTTGCTGCCGATGACTGGCAGCAACTACGAGGTCGGCTTGAAGGGTGAGTTTTTGGACAAGCGCCTGCAAACCGCTATCGCGCTGTTCCAGGCCGACCAGACCGGCCGTGCAGAGCGGGTGACCTGTGCGCAGACCTGGGCGTGCTACCGCGCATCCGACAAGGTGCGCAACAAAGGTATCGAGCTGGAGCTGACCGGCGAGGTGCTGGCGAACTGGAATGTATCGGCGGGGTATACCTATACCCAGTCCAAGTACATTGGTGGCGAGCAAAAAGGCGAAGACTTCAACGGCGCCTCGCCGCGTCACCTGTTCAAGGTGGCGACCGACTACCGCCTGCCAGGTGCGTTCAACCAGCTGCGTGTGGGTGGCAGCTTCTATGCGCAGAGCACGATGACCCAGACCGAGGTAGGCAAGGACTACAAGATCCAGCAGGACGCCTACCACCTGACCAACCTGCATGCGATCTACGAGATCAACAAAAACCTGGAAGTGCTGTACAACCTGGATAACGTGTTCGACAAGAAGTACTACCAGACCCTGGGCAACCCCAACTACTGGAACTTCTATGGCGAGCCGCGCAACTTCAACCTGGCGCTGCGGGCTAGGTTCTAAGCGGCAGGGTAAAGGTTTCAACATCGCTGGCCAGTGGGTTGCCTTGTAGTCCATCGCGTGCAAGGCACCCGTTGTAAATGAAAACCCTTATCGTTAAAGTCAGCGCCTTCTTCCCCGCCCGGGTCGCCCTCACGCATGAAGACCGAAGAGCTGGAACTGGCTTTCAAGGCCCATGCCGGGGAGTTGCGCGCATTCCTGTACCGGCAGCTGCGCAACACCGACACTGCGGCCGACCTGGTGCAGGAAACCTACCTGCGCATGCTTCGCCAGCCGCCCCGCGGCCCGGTGCTGAACCTGCGCAGCTTGCTGTTTCGCATTGCCCGCAACCTGGTCATCGACCAAGCCCGCAGCCGCGGCACGCGGGGGCAGCATGACGAGGGCATGGCGTACCTGTACGAAGTCACCGGCGAAAGCCCCGAGCCGTTTGCCGAAGTCGCCGCCCGGCGCGAGCTGGCGCTGATGGCCGAGGCGTTGCAGCGCCTGCCGCCGCGCTGCCAGGAGATTTTTCTGCTGTGTCGCCTGGAGGGCATGGCGCACAAGGCAGTGGCCGAGCAGTTGGGCGTTTCGGTGAGCACGGTCGAGAAACAGCTGGCCATTGCGCTGGACTTTCTGGGCCAGAGTTTGCAACGTTGACGGTTATGCACAAGCCATCCGCTCCCCTCGACCCTTCACCTGACGTACGCCGGGCTGCCCAGGCCTGGGTGGTGCGTTTGACTTCGGGCAATGTGCAGCCAGGCGATGTGGAAGCGGCGCGGGCCTGGTGCGCGCAGGCGCCGGAGCATCAGCAGGCGTTTGTCGAGGCGCGGCAACTGTGGGCTTTGAGCGGGCAGCTTGAGGCCCCGGCGCGTCGGCGGGCGCCGGCCCGGCAATGGGCGTTGGCCAGTGCCGCGGTACTGGTGCTGGGCGTTGGCGTGGCGTTGGCCTGGCACGGGCAGTGGGGCGCGGATTATCGCACCGGAGTAGGGGAGCGCCGGGTTGTCGCGTTGAGCGATGGCTCGCGTATCAGCCTGGATGCCGAGTCGGCAGTGGATGTGAACATCAGTGACCGGGCGCGGCGCATTACCCTGCGTAAGGGAGAGGCGGTGTTTGAGGTGGCGCATGACCCGGCGCGGCCGTTCACCGTGCAGGCGGGCGAGGTGCAGGCTACCGCACTGGGTACAGTGTATGCCGTGGGCCGCGAGGGCGCGTCGGTGGACGTGGTGGTCAAGCGTGGGCGAGTGGAGGTCAGTGACGCGGCGGACCGTGTCGAGCTTGCTGCCGGCGAGGCGGTGGGGCGAGAGGCTGGGCGGTTGGGTAGCAAGCACGGGTTGGATGTGGACAGTGCGCTGGCCTGGCAGCAGGGGCGGCTGGTGTTCGAGCAGGCGCCGCTGGCGCAGGTGCTGAAGGCGCTGGAACGGTATCGGCCGGGGTGGTTGGTAATTGGCGATGAGCAACTGCGCGGGCTCAAGGTCAGTGGCACGTTCCAGCTGGACCGGCTGGATGAAGGCTTGGCGACCCTTGAGCAGGCGTTCCCCCTGAGCATTCATCGGTACTCGGATTATCTGCTGGTGTTTGAGATGCGTGACTGAGCACGGGTTAGCCAGCATCGAAAATTATTTTTACGGGTCTGTCACCGTCATCCGTCATCCCCTTTCAAAAACGAATGCTTCGTATTTGAAAGGGGGGTGTGATGGACCGAGGGCATTTTCGTAGGGCGTCGATGACGTCGTTTTCGTTGCTGTGCGCGCTGCTGCCAGGCCTGGCCCTGGCTGAGCCACGCGAGTTCGACATCGCTCCGCAGCCACTGGCCAGCGCGCTTAACCGCCTGGCTGCGCAGGGCGGGCTGCAGGTGATCTTCGATGGCAATCTGGTGCAGGGCAAGAGCAGCCGTGGCATCAACGGCCGGCATGAACCGGAAGCGGCGCTGTCCGAGTTGCTACAGGGCAGTGGCCTGACCTGGCGCGCCACCGGCAGCACCAGTGTCACCCTGGAGCCCGCTGCGCAATCGTCTGGCGCGCTGGAACTGGGAGCCACCTCGATCGTTGGCCAGGCCTACAGCTCGGTCAGCCCGGACGATGGCTACGTGGCCAAGCGCTCGTCGGTCGGCAGCAAGACCGACACCCCGTTGATCGAAACCCCAGCCTCGGTCTCGGTCATTACCCGCGAGCAGATCGAGGCCCAGCAACCCAAGACCGTGGCCCAGGCGCTGCGCTATACCCCAGGCGTGAACACTGAACTGGCTGGCCCGCAGTTCGTCGTCGATCAGTTGTCCATCCGCGGTTTCCAGCAGGGCACCGGGCGCATGCTGCGCGACGGCACGCGTACCTTCCTGCCGGAGTTTCTCGGTTGGGACGCGCCAGAACCCTATGGCCTGGAGCGCATCGAGGTACTGCGCGGTGCCAGTTCAGTGCTGTACGGCGCCTCGGACCCGGGCGGGCAAATCAACCTGGTCAGTAAGCGTCCCACTCAGCAGCCCTTGCACGAAGTGCAGTTGCAGGCCGGCAACCTGAACTATCAGCAAGGCGCCTTCGACCTGGGTGATGCACTGGATGACGAAGGCATCTGGAGTTATCGCCTGACCGGCCTGTTCCGCGAAACCGATGCCCAGACCGACCACATCACCAACCGCCGGCAGTACATTGCTCCGGCGCTCAGCTATCGCCCCAGTGCCGATACCGAGTTCACCCTGCTGGGTGAGTATCAGCGCCAGACCGGCAACTTCGCCAACTCACTGCCCGCCAACGGTACTGTGTTCCGCGATGCGCGTGGCCGGCTGGACCGCGACACCTACGTCGGCGATAGCGCCTACGACTTCATGACCAACGAGAAGACCTCGCTGGGTTATGTGTTCGAACACCACTTCGACGAGACCTGGACCCTGCGCCAGAACGTGCGCTACAGCAACTACCGCCAGGCCAGCAGCGAAATCGCCTTGTTCGGCCCTGCCGGAGGTGGGCAGTACTCGCGTTACAGCGACCAGCGCAAGGGCGATGGCCGCTTGTTCACCGTGGACACCCACGTACAGGCCAACTTCGCTACCGGGCCGGTGGAGCACACCCTGCTGAGCGGCGTCGACTACAACAACGGCAAGTTCGATCAGCAGCAGGCTCTGGACTTTATCCTGCAAAGCTTCGACCCGTTCCAGCCGGTGTACGGCCAGCCGCTGAGCACCGTGCCGTTCAGCTTTGCCAGCTATGAGCAGAAGCTGTCCCAGACCGGCGTGTACCTGCAGGATCAACTGCGTATCGACAACTGGGTGTTGCTGCTGGGCGGGCGCTACGACTGGGCGGTCAACCAGAAGGACGATCGCGCCCCGCAAACGCAGAAGGACGAGAAATTCAGCGGCCGCGCCGGGTTGGTCTACCTGTTCGACAATGGCCTGGCGCCTTACCTCAGCTACAGCGAGTCGTTCCTGCCGGTGATGGGCACTACCGCCGATGGCACCCAGCTCGACCCGGAAACCGGCAAACAGTACGAGTTGGGCCTGAAGTACGAGCCACCGGGCAGCAACAGCCTGTACACCGTCGCGGTGTTCGAGCTGACCAAGCAGAACGTCACCGAGACCATCAACGGCTTCAGCCGCCAGGAAGGCGAAGTACGCTCACGTGGTGTTGAACTGGAGGCCAAAACCGAGCTGGCGCCGGGCTTCAACCTGATTGGCAGCTACACCTGGAACGATGTCGAAGTTACCCAGTCCGAGCGCGGCAACAAGGGCAATACGCCGTTCCGCACACCGGAGCACATGGCCTCGTTGTGGGCGGACTACCAGTTGCAAGGTGGATCGCTGAACGGGCTGCGGCTGGGCGCTGGCACCCGTTATGTGGGCAGCACCTTTGGCGATGCGCAGAACAGCTTCAAGGTCGACAGCTATGTGCTGGTGGATGCGATGGTGAGCTATGAGCTGGGCAAGCTGGATGCTTCGCTCAAGGGCGTGGAGCTGGCACTCAATGCCAGCAACCTGTTCGACAAGGAGTACGTGGCCGGCTGCTTCAACGACATGGGTTGCCAATATGGGCAGCAGCGCACGGTGTACGGGACGGTGACGTATAACTGGTGAGTGCCACCGCCCGACAGGTAACGCGGTCAAGTGGGAGGTGCTGGAGGGTCAGCGTATGAGCCTTGGAACTGCGCGCACATAAACCAGCTCACTCACCAGCTCAACCAGTGTCTGGGTAATCACTGCCGCTGCCGCCAACCCGCGTATGTCTTCAGGCAATGCCAGCGCCAGCGGCAACACCACCAGCGAGTTGCGCGTGGCGGCGCTGAAGGTCACCGAGCGTGCCTCAGTGGCTGGCAGGCGCAGCAGCCGCGCCGAGATGAACCCGAGCGCTGGCGCCAGCAGCATGAAGCCGATGTACACCGGGATCACCGGCAGCAAGCGGTCGAAATCACGCAGTACCACGGCAATCTGCGAAGCGATCACAACCACCAGCACCAAGGCCATCGCCGGAACTGGCAACCACGCCCAGGCGTCGTTCCAGGTTGCGACAGTGCGCGAACGGCGGGCGCCTAGGCTGGTGAGCACGGCCAGCAGCATGGGCAGCACGATCAGCAGCACGAAGGCTTCCACGAACGGGGTGATGGAAATGGCCACGTTGTTGTTGGCCCCCAGCATCAGGGCCAGGTAGATCGGCAGCAGTGCCAGCTGTACCAGCAACAGCACCGGGGTGGCGGCCAGGGTCAGGCGGGAGTCGCCTTTGCCGATGTGGGTGAACACCACCACATAGTCGATGCAGGGCGTGAGCAGCACCAGCAAGGCGCCGACGAGAATCGCCGGGTGCTCGACCAACCCGCGAGTGATCGCCCAGACCAACAGCGGCACAAGAATGAAGTTGGCGAGCAGCAGGGCGCCCATGAAACGGCGATTACCCAGGCCTTGGCGCAGGTCGAGGAAAGGGATTTGCAGAAACATCGCGTACATCAGCACGGCGATGGCCGGGGTGACCACGGCTTCCAGATACCGCGCGCTGTCAGTGGCCACCAAGCCGAAGGCAACGGCGGCGAGCACGGCAGCGAAGTAGATCGGGATCTGGTGGGTCTCGAGTTGTTCTCTGGTCAAGTTGTGGCCTGTACTCGATGGAGTGAATGTGGACGCGGTCTTTGTGGGAGCGGAAGTGCGTGTGAAACTAAAGAAATCAAACGAAAAAGCCCGGCACTGGGCCGGGCTTTTTCACTTCAGGCTGGCGCCGATCAGTTGCCGTAAACCGGCAGCTTCTTGCAGATGGCCTTGACCTTCTCACGTACGGCGTCGATCACCGCTTCGTTGTTCAGGTCAGCCAGGATGTCGCAGATCCAGCCAGCCAGCTCTTTGCACTCGGCTTCCTTGAAACCACGGGTGGTGACGGCTGGGGTGCCGAAACGCAGGCCCGAGGTGACGAACGGCGAACGTGGGTCGTTCGGTACCGAGTTCTTGTTGACGGTGATGAAGGCTTTGCCCAGGGCAGCGTCAGCGTCCTTACCGGAGATTTCCTGCTTGATCAGCGACAGCAGGAACAGGTGGTTCTGGGTGCCACCGGACACCACATCGAAACCACGCTCGATGAACACGCTGGCCATGGCCTGGGCGTTTTTCACCACTTGCTGCTGGTAAGCCTTGAACTCAGGCTGCAGTGCTTCCTTGAAGCAGATGGCCTTGGCGGCGATCACGTGCTCCAGCGGGCCGCCTTGGGCGCCCGGGAAAACAGCCGAGTTCAGCTTCTTCTCGATGTCGGCGTTGGCGCGGGCCAGGATCAGGCCGCCGCGTGGGCCGCGCAGGGTCTTGTGGGTGGTGGTGGTGACCACGTCGGCGAACGGAACAGGGTTCGGGTACACGCCAGCGGCAACCAGGCCGGCAACGTGGGCCATGTCGACGAACAGGTAGGCACCGACCTTGTCGGCGATGGCGCGGAAGCGGGCGAAGTCCAGAACCTGCGAGTACGCCGAGAAGCCGGCAACGATCATCTTCGGCTTGTGCTCGACAGCCAGGCGCTCGACTTCGTCGTAGTCGATCAGGCCGTTGCCGTCGATGCCGTACTGGATGGCGTTGTACAGCTTGCCCGAGGAGCGACGGAGGCACCGTGGGTCAGGTGGCCACCGTGGGCCAGGCTCATGCCCAGGATGGTGTCACCGGCCGACAGCAGGGCCAGGTAGACAGCGGCGTTGGCCTGGGAACCAGCGTGCGGCTGGACGTTGGCGTAATCGGCGCCGAACAGTTCCTTGGCACGGTCGATGGCCAGTTGCTCGACGATGTCGACGTACTCGCAACCACCGTAGTAACGCTTGCCCGGGTAGCCTTCGGCGTACTTGTTGGTCAGGACCGAGCCCTGAGCTTCCATGACTGCCGGGCTGGTGTAGTTTTCCGAAGCGATCAGCTCGATATGCTCTTCCTGGCGCAGGGCTTCTTGCTGCATGGCTTCGAAGAGCTCGGCGTCGTACTTGGCAATGGTCAAATCACGGCTGAACATGGCGGTCCTCAAGGATCGGGGTAGTTTGGGTGGGCATTCTAACCGATTGATTCGCGGCTGGCATATGAAGTGGCATCAAGTCGCGGACCAATGGGGCTCATGTTGCATCCCGCGCCGTGTCTGGGCTGGGCGGGTGCCCGAGTTGACTTTCAGGTCCGTTTTTCCTGGCGCTGCTTTCAGGCTGGCGCGGTCCCTGTAGGAGCGGCCTTGTGTCGCGAAAGGACCGCAAAGCGGTCCCGGCAATGTCGGCTGCAAAGCTGCAATCGTGGGGCCGCTGCGCGCCCCGATCGCGACACAAGGCCGCTCCTACAAGAGTCCGCGCAGGTCGGGAGACCGGGGCTCAATGAAACATGAACAGCGTCTCGTTGGCGAACTGCGCCTCGAACTGGTGCGCTGGCATCGGCCGCCCGAACAGGTAACCCTGCACCTCGTCGCAGCCATGCTCGCGCAGGAACTCCAGCTGCTCGTGGGTTTCGACGCCCTCGGCGATTACCGCCAGGTTCAGGCTGTGGGCCATGGCGATGATCGCCCGGGCAATCTGCGCGTCCTGCTCGCCCTCGGGCAGGCCGTCGACGAAGGTGCGGTCGATCTTCAGCACGTCGATGGGGAACTGCTTGAGGTAGTTGAGCGACGAGTAGCCGGTGCCGAAGTCGTCCACCGCAATGCTCAGGCCGAGGTTTTTCAGGCTGGCCAGTATCTGCAGCGCCTCGTTCACTTCGCGCATCAGGATACTTTCGGTCAGCTCCAGCTCCAGGCAGGCCGGTGGCAGGCCGCTTTCTTCAAGAATGTTGGCAATCCGTGTGCCCAGCTGGCCGTCGGAGAACTGCCGTGCCGAAATGTTCACCGACACCTTCGGCACCCGCACCTTGGCCTTGTGCCAGGCCTTGAGCTGGCGGCTGGCCTCGCGTAGCACCCAGTCGCCCACGTCCACCACCAGGCCCAGTTCCTCGATCACCGGGATAAAGTCGCCTGGCGGCACCAGGCCACGGGTCGGGTGGCGCCAGCGCAGCAATGCTTCGGCGCCGGTCAGGCGCTTGCCGTCGCCGCTGAACTGCGGCTGGTAGTAAAGGATGAACTCGTTCTGCTCCATGGCGTGGCGCAGGTCGCTTTCCAGCTCCAGGCGCTCCAGGGCGCTGGCGTTCATTTCGGCCTGGTAGAACTGGAAGTTGTTCTTGCCGCGTTCCTTGGCGTGGTACATGGCGGTGTCGGCGTTTTTCATCAGCTGGCTCAGCTCGCTGCCATCCTGCGGGCTGAGGGCGATGCCGATACTGGCCGTTACGAAGAACTCACGGTTTTCCAGCACAAAGGGCCGCACCAGGCTGCCGAGGATGTTCTCGGCCACGTGAATGGCGCGGTTAAGCGCCATTTCGCGGCTGGGGCGCGGTTGCAGCAACAGGGTGAACTCGTCGCCGCCCATGCGTGCCACGGTGTCGTCATCGTCCACGCAGGCCAGCAGGCGCAGGGCCATGTCCTTGAGCATGCGGTCGCCGGCGGCATGGCCGAGGGAGTCGTTGATCGGCTTGAAACGGTCGAGGTCGAGGAACATCAGCACCACCCACGCCTTCTGCCGCTCGGCCTGCTGCAGGGCGTTGTACAGACGGTCCTGGAACAGTGTGCGGTTGGGCAGGTGGGTGAGGGCGTCGTAGTAGGCCAGGCGGTGGATGCGCTGTTCGCTGGCCTTGCGCTCGCTGATATCGGTGAAGAAGCACACGTAGCTGGCCAGGTCGCCTTCGTCGTCCAGTACCGCGGTAATGCCGACCCAGGCGGGGTAGTGGTCGCCGTCGCGGCGCTTGAGCCACACCTCGCCCTCCCAGCTGCCGCGCTGGTGCAGTTGCTTGACCACATAGCGCAGGTGGCCTTCCTGCTGTTCGTCGACGGTGAGCATGCCCGGCAACTGGTCGAGCACTTCACTGACGGCGTAACCACTGACGCGGCTGAACGCCTCGTTGGCCTGGACGATATAGCCGGCCGGGTCGGTGATGAGAATGGCCGAAGTCGAATGCTCGAATACCGTCGCGGCCATGCGCAGGTCTTTTTCGGCACGGCGTTGCTGGCTGATGTCACGGCCCACCCCAAGCACGCCTTCAAAGCGCTGGTCATCGTCCCACACCAGCACCAGGCGCAGTTCGATGGGGATCTTGCGGCCATCGCCGCGCAGGCAGTCGAACAGGAACAGCTGGGTCGGTAGCTGGTTGCGCAACTGGGCCAGTTGAACCGGGTCGCCCATGGCCTTGCTGACGCGGTCCATCAGGCTGTAGATGCCGGTGAGCTGGGCCGGGTTGGCGATGATCGACTGCCAGCCGTTGGCAAAAATCCAGTCGGCCTGGTAGCCCAGCACGCTCTGCACCGAAGGGCTGACATAGTTGAGCTTGAGCAGGCTGTCGGTGGAGAAGATCACGTCGCTGATGCTTTCGGCCAGCATGCGGTAACGCTGTTCGCTGTCGCGCAGCGACTGGCTGGCCTCGATCTGCACCGTCACGTCCTTGCCCACACCGATGATGCGGGTTACCAGGCCTTCGGTGTCACGGGTCAGTACCTGCTCGCGGATGTCATAGCAGCGCCAGCCGCCATCACGGTGGCGGAAGCGCAACTGGCAGTGCAACGGTTGGTCATGGCCGCTGTCGCGCTGTTGCTGGCGCAGGGCCTGGTAGTGCGCGGCGTCTTCGGGGTGCAGCAGCAATTCCCAGAAGCGGTCGCCCATCTGCGCAAGCTCGGTGCGGTCGTAACCCAGGGTCTGGCCAAGATGGCGATTGCTGAAGATCATCCGCTGGCTGAGCACGTCCTGCACGTACAGTTGGTCGGGAACGGTGCGCACCACATCCGACCAGAAGCTTTCGCGTTCCAGCAGCGACAGCTCTACCTGCTTGCGGCTGGTGATGTCGCTGATGCTGAGAATTACCGCCTGGTAGTCGCGGCGCTGCTGTGGCAGGCGCGCCATCAGCCACAGGTGCAGCTCGCCGCCCAGCGGCGCCGGCAGGCGTACTTCCAGCTCCAGCAGTGGGCGTTGTTCGATCAGCGCGTCGATCAGTTGCATGCCCACGCTGTCGCGGCCATCGCCAGTGCCGTCGATCAGCCGCTGCCAGGCCCCTTCGTGGCACTCGATGTTCAGCAGCTGGCGCGCCACCTGGTTGACCTCGGTGATTTTCAGCTCCAGTAGCAGCGAGCGGCGCAGGTTCGGGTCCAGGGCCAGGCTGTGCTTGAGCGCGGCGCGGTTGCGCAGGTGGTAGCGGTCGAGCTGGCCGGGCAGGCTGGCCAGGTCGAGTACACACAAGGCCACGCCGGTGCCTTCGAAAATTTCCTGGTAGCGCCGGCGGTCTTCCTGCAGCGCGCGCTGGCGGCGGCGCATGTTGATCAGGGCCAGCACTGGCAGCAGGGCGCAGAACAGCACCAGCAGGCATTTGCCGATCAGCGCAGGCAGCAGTCTCTGCTGGGTCAGTTGGGCGTCGAACAGGCCACGCAGCTGCCAGGTGCTGTTGTCGATAAAGGCCAGCATCACGCTCTGCAGCGGCTCGCTGCTGGTGTCGGTCGGCGCGTGGCGCTGCAGTACCTCGCCGCTGCGGCTGTTTTCCAGCAGCCACAGGGGGTGGCCGGCGCCATCGAGGTGTACGGTGAGGGTGCTGTAGTAGTCCGGCGACAGGCGCAGCAGCCAGTAGCCACGGCCCTGCTCGGTGGACTGGCGCAGCAGCAGGTAGAGGGTGCTGTTGTCGGCTGAATTGGTGAAGAAGTACGGGCGCCCCTGGTTCAGCGCAAGCAACTCGTCAAGCATCTGGCGGTCGGGGCTGCCGGCCAGGCTGTCGGCGCGCAGTTGCCCGGCGTTGTCCAGCCAGGCCACGCTCTGCAAGGCGGGCAGGCGCTCGCGCAGGGTACCCAGCAGGCTTGGCAGGGCGGTTGGCGTCGGCGCATTGACGTAGGGCTGCACCACATTTACCGCCTGCTGCGCCTTGAACGCCATGTTCAGGCTCAAGTGGTCGGCCAATTCTGCAGTGGCGTCCAGGCTTTGTTTGCGCAGGTCGGCCTGGGTGTGGTTGAACTGGGCAAAAAGCTGCCACAGCAGCAGGCCCAGCAGGATCAGGGCAAGCATCGCCAGCGCACCCTTGACCGACCCGCGCAGGGTGGCGGCGGGCGCCTGGGGCGCGGTACGCAATGTCGACGGATGAGTAAGGTTGGTCAAGCGTTGATCCTGCGATTGGGCTGGCGATGGCAGGGAAGGATCATGCACGGTGTGTGCCGGTGTCTGGTTGGCGCACAACGGTGGCGCACTATAAGGCCGGACACCTGAAACCGGCTAGCATGCCTAGGATTATGGCAAAGTGCCAGCCAAGTTAGCCATGGTGGCTGCCCGGTGGTTCGGCAAGCCCCTGCTACCTGTGCGAGAATAGCGGCCGCTATACATGACAACGCATCGGAGATGTTCGGTTTTGGTTACTCACTTTTCCTCCAATGGCCTCGATTCCGCCTGTGGGCGCAGCAGTCAGACCCTTGTCAGCACTGCCGTGACCGAGGACGTATCCTGCAAGTCTTGCCAGCGCTCGCTGGTCAAACCTGACGCTGCCGCCAGCGCCAAGAGCAAAGCCCCATCGTTGGCTGAACTGCGCAAGACCGCCAAGGCGGCGGCAGCGCCAGCGCCGGCAGTGGCTACGGCCAAGCCTGCCGCCAAAGTGGTGGGCGCTGCGCCTGCGGTGGCCAAACCGGCCAACGTGGCCGAGCAGCAACCTGCCCGCAGCGCTGGCTTCAGCGTGAAGGCCGCCTGGGCCGCGCGCCTGGCCGAGCAGGGCGACCGTTGCCGGTTGCCGCGGGGCAAGGGCAAGCAGCGTAAAGTCTAAGCCTTCCTGGTTTGCTGTACTGGCCCTTTCGCGGCTAAAGCCGCGAAGAGGCCGGTACAGGCAACAGATTCCCCCCTGGGATAACACCGATCCCACCCCACCCTCGACCCCTCCTATGCAACGCCGCGCGTTGGCGTAGAATGGTCGTCTTTGTTCAATGACACCCGAACACATATCCCCCTGGCCCCGCGCCGGGGCGATCGTCGATGTCTTTACCTATCTGAATTAGAGGGCTTGGTTTTGGCTCAATACGTCTACACCATGCATCGGCTGAGCAAGGTCGTGCCGCCGAAGCGGGAAATTCTCAAGAACATTTCCCTGTCGTTCTTCCCCGGCGCCAAGATTGGCGTGCTCGGCCTGAACGGCGCCGGTAAATCGACCCTGCTGCGGATCATGGCGGGCGTCGACAAGGAATTCGACGGCGAAGCCCGTCCGATGCCCGACATCAACGTGGGTTACCTGCCACAGGAACCGCAACTGGACCCGACCAAGACCGTGCGCGAAGTGGTCGAGGAAGCGGTCAGCGTGATCAAGGACGCCCAGGCGCGCCTGGACGAGGTTTACGCCGCCTACGCCGACCCGGATGCCGACTTCGACAAGCTGGCCGCCGAGCAGGCCAAGCTGGAAGCCATCCTGCAGGCCGCCGATGGCCACAACCTGGAGCGCCAGCTGGACGTCGCCGCCGACGCCCTGCGCCTGCCGGCCTGGGACGCAAAAATCGAACACCTGTCCGGTGGTGAGAAGCGCCGCGTGGCCCTGTGCCGCCTGCTGCTGTCGGCCCCCGACATGCTGCTGCTCGACGAACCGACCAACCACCTGGATGCCGATTCGGTGGCGTGGCTTGAGCGCTTCCTGCATGACTTCCCGGGCACCGTGGTCGCCATTACCCACGACCGTTACTTCCTCGACAACGTCGCTGGCTGGATCCTGGAACTGGACCGCGGCGCCGGCATCCCGTACGAAGGCAACTACTCGGGCTGGCTGGAAGCCAAGTCGGACCGACTGGCGCAAGAGTCCAAGCAGCAGAGCGCCCACGAGAAGGCCATGAAAGAGGAACTGGAGTGGGTGCGCAAAGGCGCCAAGGCTCGCCAGTCCAAATCCAAGGCCCGTCTGCAGCGTTTCGAAGAAATGCAGTCGCAGGAATTCCAGAAGCGCAGCGAAACCAACGAGATCTACATCCCGGCTGGCCCGCGCCTGGGCGACAAGGTCATCGAGTTCAAGAACGTCTCCAAAGGCTACGGCGACCGCGTGCTGATCGACAACCTGTCGTTCGCCATGCCAAAAGGCGCCATCGTCGGCGTTATCGGTGGTAACGGTGCCGGTAAGTCGACCCTGTTCCGCATGCTGATGGGCAAGGAACAGCCGGACTCGGGCAGCATCGAAATCGGTGAAACCGTGCAACTGGCCTGCGTGGACCAGAGCCGCGAAGACCTGGACGGCGCCAAGACCGTGTTCCAGCAGATTTCCGACGGCTCCGACCAGATCCGCATCGGCAACTACGAGATCCCGTCGCGTACCTACGTTGGCCGCTTCAACTTCAAAGGTGGCGACCAGCAGAAGTTCGTCAAGGACCTGTCCGGTGGTGAGCGTGGTCGCCTGCACCTGGCCCTGACCTTGAAGGAGGGCGGTAACGTCCTGCTGCTCGACGAACCGTCCAACGACCTCGACGTCGAAACCCTGCGTTCGCTGGAAGAAGCCCTGCTGGACTTCCCGGGCGCCGCGATCGTGATTTCCCACGACCGTTGGTTCCTGGACCGTGTGGCTACCCACATCCTGGCGTACGAAGACGACTCGAACGTTGTGTTCTTCGAAGGTAACTACACCGAGTACGAAGCCGACCGCAAGAAGCGCCTGGGTGATGCTGCTGCCCAGCCGCACCGTGTACGGCACAAGAAACTGGCCCAGTAAACCGGGTTATTGATGCACAGGAATGGGGCCCTTGGTGGCCCCATTTTTGTGCCTGGCTCAATGTAAAAACGGCTGATCAGGCGCCTATTTTGTATACACTTATATAAAACGCACCAAATAATTTCAAAAAAACGACATTTCGCCCTATTCCAGTGCGTTTGCTTCTTGGTACATTCCTGAAAAAACCAATAAGTCCAAACCTTCGGTGAGATGTCTACCATGATCGAATCTGTCGACAATTTCCTTGCACGCCTCCAACAGCGTGACCCTGGCCAACCCGAATTCCACCAGGCGGTGGAAGAGGTGTTGCGCACCCTGTGGCCATTCCTTGAAGCCAACCCACACTACCTGCAATCGGGCATTCTCGAGCGTATGGTCGAGCCTGAGCGCGCTGTGCTGTTCCGCGTCTCCTGGGTCGATGACCAAGGCAAGGTGCAGGTAAACCGCGGCTACCGCATCCAGATGAGCAGCGCCATCGGCCCGTACAAGGGCGGCCTGCGCTTCCACCCGTCGGTAAACCTCAGCGTGCTCAAGTTCCTGGCTTTCGAGCAGGTGTTCAAGAACTCCCTGACCTCGCTGCCCATGGGCGGCGGCAAGGGCGGCTCGGACTTCGACCCGAAGGGCAAGAGCGACGCTGAAGTGATGCGCTTCTGCCAGGCGTTCATGAGCGAGCTGTACCGCCACATTGGCGCTGACTGCGACGTGCCGGCCGGTGACATCGGTGTGGGTGCCCGCGAAATCGGCTTCATGTTTGGCCAGTACAAGCGCCTGGCCAACCAGTTCACATCGGTGCTGACCGGTAAGGGCATGACTTACGGCGGCAGCCTGATTCGCCCGGAAGCCACCGGTTTCGGCTGCGTGTACTTCGCCGAAGAAATGCTCAAGCGCCAGGACAAGCGTATCGACGGCCGCCGCGTGGCGGTTTCCGGTTCGGGCAACGTGGCCCAGTATGCGGCGCGCAAAGTGATGGACTTGGGCGGCAAGGTGATCTCGCTGTCCGATTCCGAAGGCACCCTGTACGCCGAAGCCGGCCTGACCGATGCCCAGTGGGACGCATTGATGGAGCTGAAGAACGTCAAGCGTGGCCGCCTCAGCGAGCTGGCCGGGCAGTACGGCCTTGAGTTCCGCAAGGGCCAGACCCCGTGGAGCCTGCCGTGCGACATTGCCCTGCCGTGCGCCACGCAGAACGAGCTGGGCGCCGAAGACGCCCGTACCCTGCTGCGCAATGGCTGCATCTGCGTGGCCGAAGGCGCCAACATGCCGACCACCCTTGAGGCTGTGGATATCTTCCTGGACGCCGGCATTCTGTATGCCCCGGGCAAAGCCTCCAACGCCGGTGGCGTGGCCGTGTCGGGCCTTGAAATGTCGCAGAACGCCATGCGCCTGCTGTGGACTGCCGGTGAAGTGGACAGCAAGCTGCACAACATCATGCAGTCGATTCACCATGCGTGCGTGCACTACGGTGAAGAGGCCGATGGCCGTATCAACTACGTCAAAGGTGCAAACATCGCAGGCTTTGTGAAAGTGGCTGATGCGATGCTGGCTCAGGGCGTGGTCTGATTCGAGATCGCTGGGGCCGCTTTGCGGCCCATTCGCGGCACAAGGCCGCTCCTACAGGGGACCGCGACAACCGAGTGATCGCGCATTCCTGTAGGAGCGGCCTTGTGCCGCGAATGGGCTGCAAAGCAGCCCCCAGGGCCCTCAATCTTCTCCCTCGATCTCGACCACTTCAATCACCTGATCCCCCACCGGCCGCCGCCAAACTACTTCATCCCCAGGCCCAGCGCCCAGCAATGCCCGCCCCAGCGGCGAACCCCAGTTGATCAACCCCCGCCCAGCATCCGCTTCATCCTCACCCACCAGTTGCACCACCTGCTCCTGGTCCTGCACATCGACAAACCGCACCCGGCTACCAACCTGCACCTTGCTGCGTGAAGTGGCTGCCGGCACCACCTGGGCACTCTGCACCCGCGCATTGAAGTAGCGCAGGTCCCGCTCGGTATCGGCCAGCCGCTGTTTGTCGCCGCGCTCGCCTTGCGCCTGCAGTTGGCTGCGCAGGGCATTCAGTTCTGCCACGCGGGCTTGTAGCTGGCGCAAGCCGCTGGCGGTGACGTAGTTGGGTTGTTCGCTGACGCGTCGCTCTACCGGTTGGTCGGCCTGGGCGGCGGCCTGGTCTTCGTTGACGAATGCTCGGCTCATGCAGGGCCTCCTTGTGCAGGAGACCATCATGGCAGGCCGCCGGTTTCAAGGGATGTCCGTTTGCGACTCAGTTGTGGCGATAAGCCTTGGCGGCGCCACGGTCCTTTTCCTGCTCCCACTCGCGGTCGCGCTGGTCCCAGAAGCGCTCGTGGTACTCGCGCTGTTCTTCACTGTTCTGCATGGCATGGCACTGGCGGAAACCGTCGTCCCAGCCGGTTTCGTACTGGCGCTCGTGCAGGTAGCGCGGTACGTTTTTGCTGAAGCCGCCCACCATCAGCCCGGCCGCCTGGCGGCCGCTGCTGCAGCCGTCCTGGAAGCCATCGGCATAGGCGGGGGGATAACCACGGTTGACCATCTGCTCGTGGGTGGTTTCGCAACCTGATAGCAACAACACCATGCACACGCCGAACCAGTACCGCGACATAACCACCCAGCCCTCCAGTTGATAGTGGGAAGTCTAGGTGGCGATTTGTCGGGGAGGTGTCAAAACAGTGTCAAAGAGTCGATTGGATCACTCAGTAGTGGTACCACTTCAATTCGAGCATCACCTCGTTCTGCGCGGTAGCCAGGTGGCTGAACTCGCGCGAAGCGCTTAACCGCAGCCCCAGGTTCTGGCTGATCTCCCATTGCTGGTTAAGGCTTACACTGCGCCGCACTTCGCCATTGGTGAAGTAGTCACCTTTGGCCTCCAGCGTCATGTTGCCCAGGCCGTTGCGCCACAGCAGGCCGCCATTGAACCCCGCCGCCGGGGCGATGAACTGGGCGAAATCGTTGTGATGCTCTACCCGCACCGTCCCCAGGGCAAAGCCCAGCAAACTGTCGGCCAGTTGCCAGGTGCCACCGGCACCGCCGTTCACGTGGCTGACCAGCACCTCGTCATCATGCTTGCCTGGCACACGCTCCAGCCCGCCAGCCACTTGCCACGACCAGGGTTTTAGCAACTCGTTACGGGGTGTCAGCGAGCGGATGGTGGCCAGGTCCAGGCGCTGCACCTGCCAGTCGTTGCCTTCGTACTGGCGCACCTTCAGTTGCAGGATCTCGATTTGTGCACCCAGCGGGAAGCCGTAGGCATTGTCGTTCAGGTCGTGGTAAGCCATGCGCAGGCCGTACTCGGCGTACGCGCGGTCTTCACGGGTGCCCACGCCCAACTGCCAGGTGCGTGAGTCATGGCCGTCCTCCGGTAGGCCGGGGCGCTCGATCTGCAAGGGCGGCGGTGGGTTGCTGTTGATCGCCCGTAGCAACTCGAAGCTGCGCTTCGCCTGCCCTGGGTCGCGTTCCTGGCCATTGGCCCGGTAACGCTCCAGGCGATAGGCGGCGTCTTGCACCAACGCCTGGCGTTCGCGGGGCAGGGCCTTGAATTCGGGGGCCTGCAACTGTGCGGTGTCGGCACTCATGGCCAGCACCTGACGCTTTTCGTCGTGCTCCAGCGGCTCTGCCCGGGCCAGCAGTTCACGTTCGCGGGATGGGCGGTACGTTTCACTGGCGACCAAGCCGGACTGTTTAACGGCCTTCACCGTGTCGGTCGGGATGGCGGTCAGCGGAAACTGCGAGGTCAGGTCCAGGCTTGGCCGGGCCACTTGCAGCAGCTCCAGCAGGCGATAGGAGCAGTTTTCGTCGAAGAAGAAGTAGTCGAACTGGATCTGCTTCAACTCCCACACATGCTCGACCATGCGCCCGGTTTCTTCGGGGGTGAGGTCCAGCTGGTATTCCCACAGGTCGCGGTTTTCCAGGCTGCGGTATTCGGACAGTTTTTCCTGGTAGGGCATCAGCGCGAACAGCCCTGGGTAGCCGCCCATCAGGCCCTTCCAGGCGTACAGGATGCTGTTGTCGCTGCCTTCGATGTAGGCGCCGAAGTTGATTGCGTAGCTCAGCAGCGTGGTGTCGTCGTTGCGGGTGCTGGACTGGTCGATGCGCAGCAAGGTGTGGCCGAACATCGACGATGGGCTGTTCAGGTAAGCCGCCGGGAAGATCAACGCGGCGCTGTGCGGGTCGATCGACTTGTACCAGGTCTTGAACTCTTGGCAGTCCGGTTGCGGCAAGCCTTGCAGGTCGAGCTGTTCGCGTAGCCAGCGGGTGCGTGCGGGGAACACGCATTGGGCGTGCTTGTCGCCGAGGCTGGCCGGGGCATACAGCGCTTCGACCGTGGCTTGCAGCTCTTGGTCGGGGTGGTGCGCACCGTCCTTGGCAAGGAAGAACGCGTCATCGTCCACATAGCTGCGCCAGCCACCTAGCTTGGCGGTTTCGTAGTGACCAATGGCGAGCCAGTAAGGGGTGTTGGCCAGTTGCTGGAGACGGCCTTGGTCCAGCATGGGCGCGGCATGAACAGGGGCGCAGGCACACAGCGCCAGGGAAGCGAGGCGTTTGAGCATATCGGGCAACTACTTCTTAACGATGCCGAAAAAGGCGAAACCCGCCCCGGGGGAGGGGCGGGAGCAGCAGCGCTTAGGCCTCGGTAGCGTATTTGGCCAGGCGTGGGTCGTTCTTCAGAACGGCCAGGGTATTGCTGTGGACGGTTTCAGCAGTGACGTCGGCGCTGGTGAAGATCTGGTTGAAGTGCTGGTGTGCGACCGACTCGAAGTAGCCACGGTCTTCCGGGGCCACACCGAGGACCACGGCATAGGTGGTCAGTGCTTCACCCTGGCCCATGGCCATGTCTTCGGAAAGCTCGTTCATCATGCCGTTCATGGCAAACCAGGACTTGCCGCCGTAGGTCAGCGAAGCCTTGGTGGAGCAGCCGTTGGTGCCGGAGGTCATGCCGAAGGTGGCGTTGCCGGACGTGCCGTTGGTGGTAGAAGCCAGGAAGTGTGCTGGAGTGCCGCGCTGGCCTTCGAACAGCATGTTGCCCCAGCCGCAGTTCGGGCCGCCAGGCGCTTCGGCCATGGCGTTCAGCGAGACCACGGTGAACAGAGTACCCAGAAGAATCCGTTTCATAGCATTTGTTCTCTTTGTCTTAACCAAGGGTCAGGGTTTCTGGCAACTCGGTTGCCAGGTCGGGAAAGCATTTCACCCACCCGCGCAGCTTGGAGTTTAGGCACGATCTAAAGGTTGCGTTGTTGATTGCGAAAAATTTGCTGTTACATGACCTGCACTGGCTGCGACATAAAGTCCCCCAGAGCCTTGCAAGGCGCGCGCGGGCAGCGCCAGAATGCTGTTCATCTGCCCCGCCGAAGTAAGGAAACCCAATGCCCGATCCTGTCGCTGCGCGCCTGCGTCTTGCGCCTGAAGCCCTGACCCGGCGTTTCTCCCCCGAGCAGTTTGCCTTTACCAATACCGACGATCTGGAGCCGTTTCGCGGAGTCCTGGGCCAAGAACGTGCTGTCGAAGCCCTGCAGTTCGGCGTGGCCATGCCCCGCCCCGGTTACAACGTATACGTGATGGGCGAGCCCGGCACAGGGCGCTTCTCGTTCGTCAAGCGCTACCTCAAGGCCGAGGGCAAGCGCCAGCAAACCCCGGCCGACTGGGTTTACGTCAACCACTTCGATGACACGCGCGAGCCCCGCGCCCTGGAATTGCCGTCGGGTAGTGCAGGGGCGTTCATCGCCGACATGGGCGGGCTGATCGACAACCTGTTGGCCACCTTCCCGGCTGTGTTCGAGCACCCGTCGTACCAGCAGAAGAAAGGCGCCATCGACCGCGCCTTCAACCAGCGCTACGACCGCGCCCTGGATGTGATCGAGCGGGCTTCGCTGGAAAAGGACGTGGCGCTGTACCGCGATGCCAGCAACGTTGCCTTCACGCCGATGGCGGACGGCAAGGCACTGGACGAAGCCGAATTCGCCCAGTTGCCGGAAGCGGTGCGCGAGCAGTTCCACGAAGACATTGCCTTGCTCGAGGAGCAGCTGAACGAAGAGCTGGCCAGCCTGCCGCAATGGAAGCGTGAGTCGAACAACCAGCTGCGCCAGCTCAACGAAGAAACCATCACCCTGGCCTTGCAGCCGTTGCTGGCGCCGTTGTCGGAAAAGTACGCCGAAAACGCAGCGGTGTGCGCCTACCTGCAATCGATGCAGTTGAACCTGCTGCGCACCGTGGTCGAGCAACTGGTCGACGACAGCAAGACGGACGCCGCCGCCCGCAAGCTGCTTGAAGAGCAGTACGCCCCAAGCCTGGTGGTCGGCCACCATGCCGCCGGTGGCGCGCCGGTCGTGTTCGAGCCGCACCCCACTTACGACAACCTGTTCGGCCGTATCGAATACAGCACCGACCAAGGTGCGCTGTACACCTCGTATCGCCAGCTGCGCCCGGGCGCGTTGCACCGCGCCAACGGCGGCTTCCTGATTCTTGAAGCCGAGAAAATGCTGGGCGAACCGTTTGTGTGGGATGCGCTCAAGCGTTCGTTGCAGTCGCGCAAGTTGAAGATGGAGTCACCGATCGGAGAGCTGGGCCGTGTGGCCAGCGTCAGCCTTCAACCGCAGATGATTCCGCTGAACGTGAAGCTGGTGATTATCGGCTCGCGCCAGCTGTACTACGCACTGCAGGACCATGACTCGGACTTCCAGGAGATGTTCCGGGTGCTGGTGGACTTCGACGAAGACATGCCCATGGTTGACGAAAACCTGGAGCAATTCGCCCAGTTGTTGCGTACCCGTACCAACGAGGAGGGCATGGCGCCGTTGACCAGTGACGCGGTAGCACGCCTGGCCACCTACAGCGCCCGCCTGGCAGAAAACCAGTCACGCCTGTCGGCGCGTATCGGTGACCTGTTCCAGTTGGTCAGCGAAGCCGATTTCATTCGCCAGTTGGCCAGTGACGAAATGACCGATGCCGGGCACATCGAACGCGCACTCAAGGCCAAGGCCACGCGCACCGGGCGTGTTTCGCAACGGGTGCTGGACGACATGCTGGCCGGCATCATCCTGATCGACACCGAAGGTGCGGCCATCGGCAAGTGCAACGGCCTGACCGTTCTTGAAGTGGGCGACTCGGCGTTCGGTATGCCGGCGCGAATTTCTGCCACCGTGTACCCGGGCGGCAGCGGCATCGTAGACATCGAGCGCGAGGTAAACCTTGGCCAGCCGATCCACTCCAAGGGCGTGATGATCCTCACCGGGTACCTGGGCAGCCGCTATGCCCAGGAGTTCCCGCTGGCAATTTCCGCGAGCATCGCCCTGGAGCAGTCCTACGGTTATGTGGACGGTGACAGCGCCTCGCTGGGCGAGGCGTGCACACTGATCTCGGCCTTGTCGCGCACGCCGCTCAAGCAGTGCTTCGCCATCACAGGTTCCATCAACCAGTTTGGTGAAGTGCAGGCGGTGGGTGGGGTCAACGAGAAGATCGAGGGCTTCTTCCGCCTGTGCGAAGCACGTGGCCTGACCGGCGAGCAGGGGGTGATCATCCCGCGTGCCAACGTCGCCACCCTGATGCTTGACGAGCGCGTGCTGCAGGCCGTGGAGAACGGCATGTTCCACGTCTACGCGGTCAGCCAGGCTGACGAGGCGCTGAGCTTGCTGGTGGGCGAGGAGGCCGGGGTGCTTGATGACCAGGGCGTGTTTACCGAGGGCAGCGTCAATGCCCGGGTGGTGGAACGCCTGCGGGAAATCGCCGAAATGATCAGCGAAGAAGACATCGAGAAGGCAGAAAAGGAACGCCTGGAAGAGGTAATTGCTCAAGCCAAACCGGCTTGAGTCAATAAGTCGGCGCTGGCGGCGATGTGCTACCGTTCAGCGCCGGTTTTCCATCTTTCTGTACTGTTCCTCTATGCTGGAACTTAAGGGCAGTATCAGCGTTCAGGATGGAAACAGCCTGTTGTTCAGGCTGAACAAGGCTTATTGGAGGGGACGCGGCCATGCGCAACCTCAGCCTCACACGCCAGTGCCTGGGCCTGGTGACCCGCATCGAATGCAGCATCCGCCCGCTGGCCGGGGACAACGGCATGTGGACGTTACTGTTCGCCGCCGGCATGGCCGGTGAGCAACCCTCCGCGATCAAGGCACAGGGGCCGTTTCATGGGCCGCTGGTGGCCGAATCTGTGCTTAATGCCATTGTCGACAGCCTGACCTTGCATGGTTATCAGGTGGCCGAAGACCCGCAGATCTGGTGTTTGCATTTGCAGGCACAGTTGCGGCGGATCAATGGCGAGCGGTGCCGGAACCTGGGGGATTACCAGTTTCATCCCGAGACCTGATTGATGCAGGGGGCCGCTTTGCGGCCCATTCGCAGCACAAGGCTGCTCCTACAGGAAAATCGCGGTCCTTTGTAGGAGCAGCCTTGTGCTGCGAATGGGCTGCAAAGCAGCCCCCATTCACCGGGCTTTTGCTGTAACAGGTGGCTGGCTATACTCGCGGTCGTTTTTTAGTCACCTGATGAGTCCTGAACTTCATGGAACGTATTCTCGAAAATGCGATGTATGCCTCGCGCTGGCTGCTCGCACCCATCTACTTTGGCCTGTCCCTCGGCCTGTTGGCCCTGGCGCTGAAATTCTTCCAGGAAGTGGTCCATGTCCTGCCCAACGTCTTCGCCCTGAGCGAAGCCGACCTGATCCTGGTGATCCTGTCGCTGATCGACATGTCGCTGGTGGGTGGCCTGCTGGTGATGGTGATGATCTCCGGCTACGAGAACTTCGTCTCGCAACTGGACATCGACGAGAGCAAGGAAAAGCTCAACTGGCTGGGCAAGATGGACTCTTCGTCGCTGAAGATGAAAGTGGCTGCATCGATCGTGGCAATTTCATCCATTCACCTGCTGCGGGTGTTCATGGATGCGCAGAACATCTCCACCGACTACCTGATGTGGTACGTGATCATCCACATGACTTTTGTGGTTTCGGCGTTCTGCATGGGCTACCTGGACAAGCTGACCAAGCACTGAGCCCGGTTGTTGCCCGCACCGCCCGCCTGTTGCAAAACGGACGGGCGGTGTCGTTTCTGGCTTGTGCTTTAGGCTCGCCTGTACGAAAAATGAGCACTCATGCGTGGTTCTCATCGCGAGGTGCTTACATGAACCTGCATCAGCTCAATCTCGAGGCCAGGGCTGGCCATGTCGACGAAGTGAACCTGATTGCCATCGAAGGCGGCGATTACCTTATTGAAGCCCGGCTCAAAGGCCGCGCTCACCCGCTGTCTGACACCCGTGGCGAGCGCTTGCGCGTGCACTCGGTGGAAGATGCCCGCAAGTTGCTGCAAACCATCCCCATGGTCTCGATGAACCTGGTGCACTGGTCGGTGCAGGACGAAATGTGCGGCATGGGTGCGCACCCCGAAGAAGACCTCAAGGTGCCGATTTCCCAGCGTTCGGCCTGGTAGCTGCTCGCAGCTTCCCAGTGTGCTAGGCTGCTCGCCCTTTTCATCAAGGGCGCGGCTGCACTGCGCCCTGCAGTGGAGCACGACAATGTCCGAACTCAATCTGTCTACCGACGAAACGCGCGTCAGCTACGGTATCGGCCGTCAGCTGGGCGGCCAGCTGCGCGACAACCCGCCACCAGGCGTTAGCCTGGAAGCCATCCTGGCCGGCCTGACCGACGCCTTCAACGGCGCCGACAGCCGCGTCAGCGAAGCCGACCTGTCGGCCAGCTTCAAAGTGATCCGCGACATCATGCAGGCCGAAGCGGCTGCCAAGGCTGAAGCTGCTGCTGGCGCTGGCAAGGAATTCCTGGCCGAAAACGCCAAGCGTGATGGCATCACCACCCTGGCTTCGGGCCTGCAGTTCGAAGTACTGACCGCAGGTGAAGGCGCCAAGCCGTCCCGCGAAGACACCGTGCGTACGCACTACCATGGCACCCTGATCGACGGCACCGTGTTCGACAGCTCCTACGAGCGTGGCCAGCCGGCTGAATTCCCGGTAGGTGGCGTGATTGCTGGCTGGACCGAAGCCCTGCAGCTGATGAATGCCGGCAGCAAATGGCGCCTGTACGTGCCGAGCGAGCTGGCCTACGGCGCCCAAGGCGTTGGCAGCATCCCGCCGCACAGCGTACTGGTGTTCGACGTCGAGCTGCTCGACGTTCTGTAATACCGCGGGGGCCACTTTGCGGCCCATTCGCGGCACAAGGCCGCTCCTACAGGAATATGCGATCCCTCGGCGGGATGCGTTTCCTGTAGGAGCGGCCTTGTGCCGCGATCGAGGGCGAAGCCCTCGCCAGATTTGTCAGTTCCAATCCGTTCCCATCGGGCGCAATGCCCGCGCATAGCAGAACAGAAACAAATTCCGCACCAACTCCTTGAGCACCCCCGGTTCACTCGAATTCAGCCCGCTCATGTCCAGGTCGCCCTGGTCACGCAGTTCGTCGAGCGCTTCTTCTTCAAGCACCGCGCACACTTCACCGGTTTCGCGATGAAGGATGCGCAGGTAGGGGTGAGGGCGGTCAAGCCAGGCGTCGATCAGATAAGTCATGGCTATTCTCCTTGGAAATCAGTTCCAATGAGAATAATTCTTATTATCAGAATAGCAAGCGCCAATTGGCAGTTTTTTGTGTAATCAGACTTTGCGAACGAACTCGGACTTCAGTTTCATGGCGCCGATACCGTCGATCTTGCAGTCGATATCGTGGTCGCCGTCGCACAGGCGGATGTTCTTGACCTTGGTGCCGACCTTGACCACCAGGGATGAACCTTTGACCTTGAGGTCCTTGATAACGGTGACGGTGTCGCCGTCCTGCAGGATGTTGCCGACCGAGTCCTTTTTCACCGCCTCGTCGCTGGCCGCTTCGGTGTCGCCACTGGCCGACCACTCGTAGGCGCATTCAGGGCAGATCAGCTGAGTGCCATCCTCATAGGTGTATTCGGAGTTGCATTTTGGGCAGGCTGGCAGAGTGCTCACTTCGGTTCCTCAAACAAACAGACGGGCGGTTAAAAACCCACATTGTAAAAGGTATTTTTCCGGAAGTGATTATGTCCGGACAAAAAGCATCGTGGGCTTGCCTGCTCCAACAGGGATAGCACCAACCTCAAGGGCTGTACTCATCCTGTGGGAGCGGGCAAGCCCGCGAATGGAGGTGACTCGGTCTATCAGTGAGTACGCGCGACCGCAAACTCGCTCTCAGCTCAACCAGCGCATCCCGGTATTCACTGGCAGGCAGCACTTCGAGGCATGCAATGGCACGCTTCACATAGTCGCGCGCCAGCTCTGCGGTGTACGTCAGCGCGCCCGACGCTTCGACTGCCGCGCGGATCTGTTCCAAGTCCTCAAGGCCGCCTTTCTGAATCGCCTGGCGTACCAGTGCAGCCTGTTCGGCAGTGCCTTCGCGCATGGTGTAGATCAGCGGCAGGGTAGGTTTGCCCTCGGCCAGGTCGTCACCGACGTTCTTGCCCAGGGTTTGCGAGTCGCCCTTGTAGTCCAGCAGGTCGTCGACCAGCTGGAAGGCCACGCCCAGGTGGTCGCCGAAGGTGCGCAGGGCTTCGCGCTGCTCGTCGGTGGCTTCGGCCAGCGCAGCGGCGCTGTGGGTCGAGGCTTCGAACAGCATCGCGGTCTTGCCGCGGATGACCTCCATGTAGATTTCCTCGGTGGTGCTGGCATCGCGTACCCGCGACAACTGCAGCACTTCACCCTCGGCAATCACGCGGGTGGCCTTGGACAGGATCTGCATGACCGGCATCGAGCCCAGTTCGACCATCATTTCGAACGAGCGCGAATAAAGGAAGTCGCCCACCAGCACGCTCGGCGCGTTGCCCCACAGGGCATTGGCGGTGGAGCGGCCACGGCGCATGCCGGACATGTCGACCACATCGTCGTGCAGCAGGGTGGCGGTGTGCAGGAACTCGATGGTGGCGGCCAGCAGGCGCAGGTCGTCGCCTTCGCGGCCCAGGGCCTTGCCACACAGCAGTACCAGCAGGGGACGCAGGCGCTTGCCACCGGCCGACGTGATATAGTCGCCGATCTTCGATACCAGCGGCACGCGCGAGGTCAGCTGCTTCTTGATGATCTCGTCGACGGCGCTGAAATCATCAGCCACCGCGCGGTAGAAGGTTTGGGGTTGCATCGGCTGCTCCAGTGAGGTTGCGCGGCATGCTAGGTCGCGGGTACCGGTGTGTCAAGGCGCGGTGCCAGCGGGCCGGGGGCGGCACTTGCAAGCAAAACCAGGGTTGCGTACAATCGCGCACCCTAACTTCCTGGGCAGCACCTGCCTTACGCAATTGCGCCGGGCCGTTCCAGCCTTGTGCAGCCATGCCAGCCAATACTCATCATATAAAGCGCTGGGTGAGCAGGATTATCGGAGAAATACCATGTCTTACGCAGTAATCGTTACCGGCGGCAAGCAGTACAAAGTCGCTGAAGGTGAATTCCTCAAGATCGAAAAACTGGAAGTCGCCACTGGCGAATCCGTGACTTTCGATCGCGTTCTGCTGGTCGCCAACGGTGAAGAAGTCACCATCGGTGCTCCAGTTGTTGCTGGCGCTAAAGTAGTGGCCGAAGTCGTTTCGCAAGGCCGCCACGACAAGGTTCGCATCATCAAGTTCCGTCGTCGTAAGCACCACATGAAGCGTATGGGCCACCGCCAGTGGTTCACCGAGATCAAAATCACCGGCATCCAGGCTTAATCCCCTAGATCCCCTGAATTTATTTGGAGAATTGAACCATGGCTCACAAGAAGGCTGGTGGTAGTACTCGTAACGGTCGCGACTCAGAATCTAAACGCCTTGGCGTGAAGATGTATGGCGGCCAGGTTATCAAGCCAGGCAACATCATCGTCCGTCAGCGCGGCACCGAATTCCACGCTGGCTACGGCGTTGGCATGGGCAAGGACCACACCTTGTTCGCCAAGATCGAAGGCGTGATCAAGTTCGAGAAGAAAGGCGAGTTCATGCGCCGTTACGTGAGCATCGTCGCCGCTTAATCGCGACGTCGCTCCAGAAGCCCCGTCATGCGACGGGGCTTTTTCGTTTGTGGTGAGCCTCTTGCAAAGCTGTTTGTCTGGGTTGCCGGCGTTGGTTTCTACGGTCGTACGGGGCCGCCGCGCTCATTTTTGCAAGAGCCTCATGTTTTTGAGTCATTCAGCTCGTCTGCCGACGAGAGGCGGTTTTAATGAAGTTTGTTGACGAAGTATCGATTCGGGTCAAGGCCGGTGACGGCGGCAACGGTTGCATGAGCTTCCGTCGCGAAAAGTTCATCGAGAACGGCGGCCCCAACGGCGGTGACGGTGGTGATGGTGGCTCGGTGTACATGGTTGCCGACGAAAACCTGAACACCCTGGTCGACTACCGCTACACCCGCCACCACGAAGCCCAGCGCGGCTCCAATGGCGGCAGCACCGACTGCACCGGCAAAAAAGGTGAAGACCTGTTCCTGCGCGTGCCGGTCGGCACCACGGTGATCGACGCCTCGACCCAGGAAGTGATCGGTGACCTGGTCACCCCAGGCCAGAAGCTGATGGTCGCCCAAGGCGGCTGGCACGGCCTGGGCAACACCCGTTTCAAATCCAGCACCAACCGTGCGCCGCGCCAGACCACGCCAGGCAAGCCGGGTGACCAGCGCGACCTGAAGATGGAAATGAAGGTGCTGGCTGACGTTGGCCTGCTGGGCCTGCCGAACGCCGGCAAGAGTACCTTTATCCGCTCGGTCTCGGCCGCCAAGCCGAAAGTGGCCGACTACCCGTTCACCACCTTGGTGCCTAACCTGGGCGTGGTCAGCGTCGACCGCTGGAAGAGCTTCGTCATCGCCGACATCCCCGGCCTGATCGAAGGCGCTTCCGACGGTGCCGGCCTGGGTATCCGCTTCCTCAAGCACCTGGCGCGTACCCGCGTGCTGCTGCACCTGGTCGACATTGCGCCGCTGGACGAAAGCAGCCCGGCCGATGCCGCTGAAGTGATCGTCAACGAGCTGACCCGCTTCAGCCCGTCGCTGGCCGAGCGTGAGCGTTGGCTGGTACTGAACAAGTCGGACATGGTCATGGACGACGAGCGCGATGAGCGTGTTCAGGAAGTGATTGATCGCCTGGAGTGGGAAGGCCCGGTCTACGTGATCTCGGCTATCTCCAAGCAGGGTACCGACAAGCTCAGCCACGACCTGATGCGTTACCTCGAAGACCGCGCTGACCGCCTGGCCAACGACCCGGCCTACGCCGCAGAGCTGGCCGACCTCGACCAGCGCATCGAAGACGAGGCCCGTGCCCAGCTGCAAGCCCTGGACGACGCGCGTACCCTGCGCCGTACTGGCGTCAAGAGCGTGCACGACATCGGTGACGATGACGCTTGGGACGATGATTTCGAGGACGACGAAGACGGCCCGGAAATCATTTACGTGCGCGACTGACCGGTTGCAGTACACTAAACGCCGCTCTCTGGAGCGGCGTTTTTGTATCCACGGTATCTACAGATTCGACATAGGTTGGAAGAAGATGCGAAGCAAGGTGACGGGCGCCAAGCGCTGGGTCGTGAAGATTGGCAGTGCTCTGCTGACCGCCGATGGCAAGGGCCTCGACCGCGGTGCCATGGCCGTTTGGGTCGAGCAGATGGTCGCGCTGCGTGAGGCAGGCGTGGAGTTGGTACTGGTCTCCTCCGGGGCCGTGGCTGCCGGCATGAGCCAGTTGGGCTGGACTTCGCGACCGAGCGCGATGAACGAGCTGCAGGCGGCTGCCGCGCTCGGCCAGATGCGCCTGGTGCAGGCCTGGGAGTCGAGCTTTGGCGAGCACGGCAAGCACACCGCGCAAATCCTGCTGACCCATGACGACCTGTCTGACCGCAAGCGTTACCTGAACGCCCGTAGCACCCTGCGTACCTTGGTCGACCTGGGGGTGGTGCCGGTGATCAACGAAAACGACACCGTGGTCACCGACGAAATCCGCTTTGGCGACAACGACACCCTGGCGGCGCTGGTGGCCAACCTGGTCGAGGCCGACCTGCTGGTGATCCTCACCGACCGCGATGGCATGTTCGACGCCGACCCGCGCAACAACCCCGAAGCCCAGCTGATCTACGAAGCCCGCGCCGACGACCCGACGCTGGATGCCGTGGCCGGTGGTACCGGTGGTGCCCTGGGCCGTGGCGGTATGCAGACCAAGCTGCGTGCCGCCCGCCTGGCCGCCCGCTCCGGTGCCCACACCATCATCATCGGTGGCCGTATCGAGCGCGTGCTGGACCGCCTCAAGGCAGGCGAGCGCCTGGGTACCTTGCTGTCACCCGAGCGCGGCATGCTCGCGGCGCGCAAGCAGTGGCTGGCTGGTCACCTGCAGACCCGTGGCACCCTGGTGCTGGATGCCGGTGCCGTGCAGGCGCTGCGCCAGGCCAACAAAAGCCTGTTGCCAGTTGGCGTGAAGACCGTGCAGGGTAGCTTCCGCCGTGGCGAGATGGTGGTGTGCGTTGGCCCGGACGGCATAGAAGTGGCCCGCGGGCTGGCCAACTACAGCGCCCTGGAGGCGCAGAAGATCATTGGCCAGTCGTCCGATACCATCGAGTCGATCCTTGGCTACAGCGCTGAGCCCGAGCTGGTTCACCGCGACAATCTGGTGCTGGTATGAGCCTGTTCAAGCGGGTGATTGCCGTGGCGGCGCTGGTGCTGCCGATGCTGGCGGGGGCCGAAGAAGTCGGCCAGGTGTCCACTGTGTTCAAGTTCCTCGGGCCGAACGACCGCATCGTGGTCGAAGCGTTTGACGATCCCAAGGTCGAGGGCGTGACCTGCTACCTGTCGCGTGCCAAGACTGGCGGCATGAAGGGTGGCTTGGGGCTGGCGGAGGACCGTGCGGAGGCATCGATTGCCTGCCGTCAGGTCGGGCCGATCAACTTCAAGGGTGAGCTGAAGGATGGCGAGGAAGTGTTCAAGGAACGCACCTCGCTGGTATTCAAGACCATGCAGGTGGTGCGCTTCCTGGACAAGAAGCGCAATACGCTGGTGTACCTGGTGTACAGCGACCGCATGATCGAAGGTAGCCCGCAGAATGCGGTGACCGCGATCCCGATCCTGCCTTGGGCGCATTGATAGCCTGGTAGATCGCCGGGAGGCCTTCGGCCTCCATTCGCCGGCAAGCCAGCTCCCACAGGTACTGCACAGACCTTGAGCCTTGTGCCGTACCTGTGGGAGCTGGCTTGCCGGCGAAAGGGCCGCACCGCGCCCCCAGTACACAGATGTCAGGCCAACTCTTCGGCCTGATCCTCACGCACAACCGCCTTCACCGCATCCAGCCGGCTGATGAACTTCCAGTCCGCCTCGTCGATGTAGATGCCGTTCGGCCCGCTGCCGCCTTCCAGGTCGATCGCCACGTGCGCCGATACCTGTGGCTTCACACTCGCCAGAATCGGTACGAAGCCCAGCTGCAAGCTGGTCTCCAGCAAGGCTGCCTGGTTGCGTTCGTCGATGTCGGCTGCTTCGTCCAGGTAGTACGGCAGGCGGATGCGTCCGGCCAGGTCGCGGTCCATCAGGTGCAGCAACAAATACATGTTGGTCAGCGCCTTGATGGTCATGGTGGTGCCGTTGGACGCAGCGCCGTCGATGTCGGCGTGGATGATTGGCTGGCCGTTGACCTTGGTGATCTCGAACGCCAGCTCGAACAGGTCCTTCAGGCCCAGCTGGTTGTGGTTGGCTGCCACCAGGCGTGCCAGGTACTCCTTGGCCTCTTCGTTCTTGTTGTCCTGTTCGGCGCTTTGGGTCAGGTCGAACACCGACAGGGTTTCGCCTTCTTCGTACTGGCCGGCGCTGTGGATGATCTGGTCGATGTGCTTGAGCGCTTCCTTGTTCGGCGCCAGCACCACGCGGAAGCTTTCCAGGTTGGAGACCTGGCGCTTGTTGATCTCGCGGTTGAACAGGGCCAGCTGGTGCTCGAGGCTGTCGTAGTCACTGCGGATGTTGCGCAGGGTCCGGGCGATGTCGGTGACCGCGGCGCGGCGTGCCTTGGCCAGGGTCAGGGCTTCTTCGGTGCGGTGCGCATAGGCATTCACCAGCAGTTGCAGGCGGCGCTCCATGTCGTCTTCGCTGTCGAACTTGGCCACGCCTTTCAGGCGCACCTGGGCGTACAGCGCCTCGATCTGGTTGTCTACCCGTTGCAGGCCCTGCCAGCTGTCCTGGTAGTCGTTGAGCAGGGGCAGCAAGTTGTCCATCGAGTCGTCGATGGCTTCCATGAACGGCGTGCCGTAGGGCAAGTCGGCTGGCAGCAGCTGGCGGCGGCGCAGGGCGTCTTCCAGGGTGCGCTGCTTGGACTCGAGGTCGCCGATCTGCCGGCCGACCAGCTGCAACTTGGCCGACAGTTGCTGGACACGCTCGGTGAACGCATCGCTGGAGCGCTTGAGTTCGTCCTGGGCGGCTTCCAGCTGCGACAGCTGTTCCAGCTTCTCGGGCTCTTCGGCGGCCAGGGTTTCGCTGCGGCGGAAGTCTTCCAGCGCCTTCTGCGCGTCCAGCACCTGCTGGTACAGGGTTTCGGTCTGCGCCTTCGAGGCGGTGCGGTCGGCGGTAACAGCCTGCTGGGTCTTGAGCTGTTTCAGCTCTTTTTCCAGGCGCTCTTTCTGGTCGCGCAGGGCGGCGCGGTCGGCCAGGGCCTGCAGCGCCGGAGGGTCGATGTGGGTGAGGTCGATGGACAGGCCCGGGGCTTCGAAGCGCTCGCCCTTGAAACCGTCCAGCACCGCTTCCAGCGATTTTACCCACAGGGCGCTGTCGTCCAGCTCGATGCCACGGTCGCCCAGCGGCAGGCTGAACAGAGCACCGTTGAACAGGCGCATCAGGCGGTCCACGTCCTGCTGCGAGAACTCTTCGCGCAGGCGGGCGTAGCTGTTGTTGTCAGCGTGGTCCAGCTGCTGCTTGACCTGCTTCAGGCGTTTTTCCAGGTCGCGTACGCGCTCGTCCAGGTCTTCGGCACTGAACTGGCGCGACTGGGCCAGGGCGCCGGCCAGTTCGTCGTGGGCATCCTTGGCTGCCAGCAGCTGCTGCTCCAGTACCTTGACGTCATCGACCAGGGCAAAGCGGTGCTTGAGCACCGACAGCTCGCCCAGCCAACGCTGGATACCGGTGATTTCACGCTCCAGGCGCATCAGCTCCTGGGTGCCGCCGCGCTGGTCGTTCTGCAGGCGGTCCTGCTCGCCACGGTAGTGCTCCGACTGGATGACCAGCTCTTCCTTGCGCGCCATGGCGTATTCCTGCCAGGTGCCCAGCAGGGTATCGAGCACCGGCGAAATGCGGTGCAGCTTGCCGCGCAAGATGTCGCGTTGGGCGACACCACCGGCCAGGGCCTCGACCAGCGGGCCAGCAGCGACCAGGGCGTTGTAGTCCTGCTCCATGCGGCGCACGTCGCGGAAGGCTTCCTCGCACGCGGCGATGTAGTCGACGCTGCCCGAACGCAGGCTGTGCTCGAAGGCGTCAAGGAACAGCTGCTTGAGCTTGGCCGCCGTGATTTCGCGCATGTGCAGCAGGTTGATGAACAGTGCGCGGAAGGTTTTCAGGCTTTGCTCGCTGGTGGAGCGCAGCGGGATCATGGTGAGGTCCAGCGGCACCGAAGTGTGGCCACCAACCAGCAGGCGGCGCAGCTCGTCCGGCTTCAGCTCGTAGGCCTTGATGCCCAGCCGCTCCAGGTTGGTGAACAGCTCTTTCTGACGCAGGCAGGTGTCGTTCTTCTGGTAGTGGGCCAGGTCCAGTTCGCCTTTGTAGGCGAAGAACTGGTGGCCGAAACCGCCGCCGGGGCCGCGGCCGACCACGCCGATTACATGCGGGCCGTGGGGCAGGCTCAGTTCGCAGAGAATGTACGAGGTGTCGCTGGCGAAGTAGAAGCGGCGCGACTGTTCGAGGCTGTACTTGCCGAAACTCATGTCCGACACGCGCGCCAGGATCGGGAACTGCAGGGCGTTGATCGACGCCGATTTACCCAGGTTGTTGGCACCGTAGACCGACAGCGGGTGCTCCAGCGGGAACAGGCCAAGGCTGTAGCCGGCGGTGTTGAGCAATGCAAAGCGGCGGATGCCGTAGCGTTCCTGGCTCATGCGTCAATCTCCTGTTGCTCTTCGCGGATAGCCCGGGCCAGGGCGTCCTCTTCGCTTTCCTCGCCTTCGAACGGCGTGAGGTCGAGCGGATCGTCGGTGCGGTTGAGTTCTTCGGGGCTTTCTTCCTCGACCAGTACCGGGGTCGGCAGCGGCAGGACGCTGTGCAGGGTGGCGGCCAGGTCGCGGTCTTGCTGGACCGAAAGGCACACATCGAGGAAGCGGTGCATTGGCGGCAGGAAGCGGTAGATGCCGCCTTCTTCATGAGCGAAACCGAGCTGTGTCATGCGGCGCAGGATTTTTTCTTCCAGCTCTTCCACGGTTTGCACTTCGGCCTGCAGGAACAGGTCGCGGTACTTGTCCAGCAGCGAGGGCAGTTCGTCGCGGCCGATGCTGCCGCCGTCAAGCACGGCCATCGGGTCACGGCCCTGGTCAGCCAGGTGCTCGACCAGAATGAAGGTGAACAGCGACAGGCGCTGCGCGGTCTTGTTGACCTGCGCGGCGGTCATGTCCGGCACGAAGTAGTAGAAGCCGCGGGTGTCGCACACCAGCTCGAAGCCCAGGGCCTTGAACAGCGTGCGGTACTGGTCCTGGAAGTTCGACAGCTGCGCGTACAACTCGGGGTCGCGGCGGCTGACGTGGAAGCCTTTGAACAGCTCGCGGAAGATCGGCGCGAGCGGGACAGTTCGGAAAGATCAAGATGCATGGGCTGGGCTCGCGTTGGGTTCGGTAGGCGCGCTGGTGGCGTCTTCGCGGCTGGAGGTCAGGGCGAACGAGCGCAGGCTGACCAGGTGTTCCTGGGTGGTGTATTCGCGGCGGTCGAGGCGTTCGCGCTTGAAGCGCTTTTCTCGCGACAGGCGCGAGAACCAGTACAGCAGTTCGTCGGTGGCGCCTTCGGGCTCTTGTTCCAGCAGCCAGACCATCAGGTCGGGCAGCGGCAGGGCCTGTTCGCAGCGTTCGGCCATTTCCTTGACCGTGCGCGGTGCACGGGGCAGCTCGCCGGTTTGGGTCTTGTGGGCCTTGGGGAAACGCGCCGGCTTGGGCTCGAAGCGCGCCAGCGCGTACACATAGGCTTCGACCTGGCTGGCACTGCCGAGGAAGGTACTTTGCGGGCGGGTGAACATCGGCATGGCCGCCTGTGGCACAGCGTCGATGCCCTTGCGCCGGATCACCGACAAGGCCAGCGCGGCGCCACGGGTCACAGCATTGTGCCGGCGGGCTTCTTCACGCAGCGGCAGCAGCAGTTCGCGGGCATGGCGCAGGGTGAGCTGGGCGCTGGTCTGCATTTCCAGGATGCGTGCGTGGGTACGCAGCAGCATGTCGTCGTCGACCAGGTGGCCCAGGCGGGCCTGCTCGCCCAGCAGCTTCAGCAGCACGGTCTCGACCTTGCGTACACCTTGCTCGAAGGCGCCGTCGGCGTTCACCAGCTGGATCATCGGCTCGACGTATTCGTCCCAGGTGGCCAGCACTTCGGCATACCGCTGGCGCAGCGGGATCTGGCGGTTGCTGGTCTTGGCCCGCTCGGCGACTGCTACCAGTGCCTGTTCGTCGTTATCGAGCTTTTTCAGCACGTCGCGCACACGCATGTCGAGCAGGCGCAACTGGCGTGCCAGGTCGTCGCTGTCGCGGTTGTCGAAGGCGTCCTGGATATGCCCGGCCAGGCGCTCCAGGTGGCGCAGGTAGGCTTCGATCTCCAGGCACAGGCCCAGCCGGTGTTCGCGGCGCAGGTAGGCGAGGAAGTCGTGGATCTGCGCGTTGAGCTCGAAGCGGTTCGGGCTCTTGGCCACCGGGACCAGGATGTCCAGGCGGATCCATACGTCGAGCAGCTGGGTGATGTCCTGCGGGGTGCTTTCGAGCTGCTGGCGGCCCACATGCTGGCGCAACTCGACCAGGCTCAGGGTGCCCTGGTCGAAACGCTCGCATAGCGGCTCGATCAGGGCCCAGTGTTCGGCTAGGGCGCGCAGGACGCGCTTGGGTTCGATCATTGGCTTCGACTCGTTGCCAAGAAAAAGGGGGCGATTGTACTGCATCCGGGGGGGAGGTTTTCACCCCTTGGTCTGTAATGAGAGATAACCTTTTTGTTTGTGTGTGTACGGCGGTGTTTTTGTGGTGGTGTGGAGATCGAGCGCCGCCCGCGCGGCGCTCGGTCTGATAGGCGCTGCAAAAACCACGGCGTACACGTTAGAATGCCCAACTGTCTTGACCCCTCCGGATACCCGCCCCTTGCTGACCGAACCCCGTCGCCGCGCCTACCTTTCCGCCATGCAAGTGGTGCACTGGCTGCCGCGCGCCGAACTGCCGTTCGCCGCACCGTCGCGGCCCGAGCTGCTGCTACCGGTGGCGCCGGCCGAGGATTTCGATTTCGAGGCCAGGCCTGCACCGCCTGCAAACGAAGCGCCCGTCACCCCGCAAGCCCGCTCCGGTGAGCGGCCGAAAATCGAGGTCCCGCGCCCGGGTAGTGTGCCCAAGCCTGCCGCCAAGCCCGTCGAGGCCGAAGCGCAGCCCGCACCACCACGCCCGGCCCCTGTGCCCCCGCCGCGGTTCTCGTTGCAACTGCTGCGCGCCGGTAGCTGCCTGCTGCTGGTCGAACTGGCCACCGGCCAGCCGTTCCAGAGCCGCGATCCGTCCTACCTGCTGCTCAAGGACATGCTGCGCGCAGCCGGCCTGCCTGATGCCCCGCAGATCATTGGCGAACCGGTGCGTTGGCCGCTGCTGGTACGCGGCAACATGGACCAGGGCCCCGAGGCCGCACGCGATTTTGTGCAGGGCTTTGTCCAGGCGCGCCTGGAAGACGCCCCGAGTACCTGCCTGTGGCTGATCGGCTTGCCGGCACTGCGCTTTGCCGCCAATGCCGAGGCCGAGGCCTATTACCAAACCCTGAAGCTGGATGGCCTGGGCGACGCCTGGGCATTGCCGGGCCTTGAATTGTTGATGGACGAGCCGCAGCGCAAGGCGGACGTCTGGAAAGCCATGCGCCAGCTGATGGCGCGCTGGAAGAGCGTTGAATGAGTGAATCGATCAGTTTCCGCCCGATGACCGAGGCGGATCTGGAAGCCGTACTTAAGATCGAATACGCCGCGTTCAGTCACCCCTGGACCCGCGGGATCTTTCAGGATGCGCTCAAGTCGTACGAAGTCTGGCTGATGTTCGATGGCCAGCAGCAAGTCGGCCACGGTGTGATCAACGTGATCATCGACGAGGCACACCTGCTCAACATCACCGTCAAGCCAGAAAACCAGGGGCGCGGTCTGGGCCTGCGTCTGCTGGAGCATCTGATGGCCAGGGCCTACCAGCTCAATGGCCGCGAGTGCTTCCTGGAAGTACGCGCCAGCAACCAGTCGGCCTATCGTTTGTACGAGCGTTACGGTTTCAACGAAATCGGCCGCCGCCGCGACTATTATCCCATTGCCGGTGGCCGTGAAGATGCCCTGGTGATGGCCTGTACCCTGCTTGAGGACTGACCTCGCATAAGTCGGTGCCATCTGCTGGGTCGTTTTCTTTGTTCTCTATGCACGGATGGATAAAGAATGAAAAAACTGCTTCTGGCGGCAGGTGTGCTGATAGCGGGTACAGCCCACGCCGACGAACGCGACCTGTGGATGTTCGCCCAGTGGGCCGGTGACCATCAAACCCGTCCCTTCCGTGAGATGTTGGTGGATGCCCGCCTTTACGGTGTAGTGCCTATTCACCAACTGCTGCGTTCGGCCTCGGACTGGAAGCTGTGCCGCGCGTCGCCCTTCGCCGTGCCGCCTACCGCTAACTGGCCGGCTGTGCGCTCAACCCTCTCACTGATCAAGGTGCTCGATGAGCAAGGCATCCTGCGCCAGTTCGAAGTGGTTTCCGCCTATCGCGATCCTCGATTGAACACCTGTGCAGGCGGTGCTGCCAACAGTGCCCATACTCGCGCCTTTGCCGTCGATATCTTGCTGCCGGCCTGGGCCGACCCCAACCCGCTGTGCCGTTTCTGGCAGCAGCATGGCCAGGCGTGGAGCATGGGCCTGGGGCGCTACCCGTCGGGGCGCATCCATCTGGATACCGCGGGCTATCGCACCTGGGGCGGCGATGGCAGCGCGGGGTCGTCGTTTTGCATCAAGCCCAAGTGAGCCAGGCAACGCTGGCACTCACCCGTAACCCACTCGGTGAAGCGCTGGCGCTTGTCGTTGTCGTCCAGGGGGTGTGGGCTAAGCAGATGGTAGGCCGAGCCATCGCGTACAAACCCGAACGGTGCCTGCAACTGCCCGCTGTCGAGTTCGTCGCGCACCATCAGGGCTGAGGCCATGGCCAGGCCCAGGCCGGCGCTGGCGGCCTGGATCGTCAGATAGAAGTGTTCGTAGTCGCTGCGTTCGTTGTGCCGCGCCTGCTGGCCGCTAAGGCGCAACCAGGTAGGCCAGGCGCCAGGGCGGGTGGTGCTGTGCAGCAGGCGCTGGCCGTTCAGATGAGTGGGGGCGGTGGGGTGGCACACCGGCCCGATCCATTCGTCACAGATTTTCTGGTTGTACAACTGGTTGCCCCAGTGGAAGTCGTCGCGGCGGATGGCCAGGTCGACACCGCTGCGGGCGAAGTCCAGCGGCCCGCCGGCAGCCACCAGGTGCAACTGCAGGTCGGGGTGGTCGGCATGGAAGCGGGGCAGGCGTGGTATGAGCCAGCGCATGGCGATGGTCGGCTCGCAGGACAGCACCAGCACATTGTCGCGGGCCTGTTGTTGCAAGCGCTGCACGGCGCCTTCGAGCTGTTCGAATATCGCCTGGGTGGTGCCTTGCAGGGCCCGGCCGGCGGAAGTCAGGAAGATGGCCCGGTTACGGCGTTCAAACAGTTCCACGCCAAGGCTTTCTTCAAGCAGGCGTACCTGGCGGCTGACCGCGCCGTGGGTGACGTGCAAGTGCTCGGCGGCGCGCACGAAGCTCTCGGTCTGGGCGGCGATGTCGAAGTAACGGAAGGCATTGAGCGGCGGCAGTTTCATGGCATCCCTTTTGGCCGGCACAGGCTCTACATATCTGTGAGTAAAGCTATCAGATATACCTCACTATAAATCGATTTTTCATTGTTCATGAGCGCTCGATAATGACCCGGTCTGTGCATTTCCATCGCCTATCGAGAGCCATAAACATGACTGAACTGATCGCCGTCGCCCTGTTCACTTTGCTCGCCGTCATCAGCCCTGGCGCCGACTTCGCCATGGTCACCCGCAGCAGTTATGCACAAGGCCGCAAGGCCGGGCTGGCCGCTGCCGTAGGCATCGCCCTGGGGGTGCAGGTGCACGTGCTGTACACGGTGTTGGGCATCGCCGTGATCATCAGCCAGAGCCCGGCGCTGTTCCTCGCCATGAAAGTGCTGGGTGCGGGTTACCTGATCTACCTGGGCTACAAATCGCTTACCAACACTCAGCGCATCTCTCTCGAAGGTGGCAGTCAATCGGCCGCCAGCGCGTTGCAAGCCCTGCGCACTGGCTTTTTGACCAATGCCCTCAACCCCAAGACCATGTTGTTCGTCATCAGCGCGTTCACCCAGGTGGTGCAACCGGGTAGCTCGCTGAAGCTGGCTTTTGCCTACGGCGCGTTCATGTCTTTTGCCCATTGGTTGTGGTTCAGCCTGGTGGCGGTGTTTTTCTCCAGTACAGCCTTGCGCCAGGCGATGATCGACCGGCAAGTGCTGGTAGACCGGGCCATTGGGCTGGCCTTGATCGGGCTTGGCCTGGCAGTGGCGGTGACCGGAATACGTTGAGGGGGCGATTGCATGTTGGGGTGATGGCCATTTAGAATAGAATCATTCCCATTTGCGAAGCCTCGCGATGAAACCAGCCCCACCCGCCGCCGCAGACAGCCTGGACGCCTTGTACAAGGGTTATCACAGCTGGTTGCTGGTGTGGTTGCGCCAGCGCCTCAACTGCCCTCAGCACGCAGCCGACATGGCCCAGGATACTTTTGTCCGTTTGCTCAGTGCTGGCAGCTACGTTGCCCCCCGCGAGCCCCGGGCCTTGCTGGCAACTGTGGCACGGCGCCTGCTGATCGACCGTGGCCGACGGCACAAGCTGGAGCAAGCCTATCGTGAGGCGTTGGCACTGCATGTCGAGCACATGGAGCAAGCGCCTTCACCCGAGCAGATTCATGCCGCAATACAAGCCCTGGAACAGATCGACCGGGCCCTGTCGCGCATGCAGTCTCGGGTACGCCAGGCGTTTGTGTTGCGCCACCTCGAAGGCCTGAGCCACGGCGAAATCGCCGAGCGACTGCAGGTGTCCACCAAGAGTGTGCAGGGCTACCTGGTGCAGGCGCTTTTGGCATGCCACGCCGCCGCAGAGGCATGCCTGTGAGCCCGGAAATCCTTCACGAAGCCGCCGAATGGCTAGTACGCCTGGACGACCAGCCCAGCGGCCGCGACCGTGAAGCCTTCCGTGTCTGGTTGGCACAGGACAGCGAGCACCTCGAAGCCTTCCAGCGCATGCAGGAAACCCTTGCCCCTTTGCAGGTGCTCAAGCAGGCACCTGCGCGCAGCGCACTGCTGGCGTTCAAGCAGCAACGGCGTTCGGCCCAGGCCCTGAAGGCGCTCGCTCTGGTCGCAGTTCTGGCCTTGCCGTTGGGGCTGTTGGTGCAGCAGGGGCCGGCCTACCTGTTGGCCGATATCCGTACCGGCAGCGGTGAATGGGCCGCGCGGCAGTTGCCAGATGGCAGCCTGCTCAGGCTGGATGGCGGGTCTGCCGTCAACCTGGACTTCGATGGCCGCACGCGCACGGTTCACCTGCTGCGCGGGGAAATCCTGGTGGATGTGGCCAAGGATGCCAGCCGCCCGTTCAAGGTGGTTACCGAGCATGGCAGCGTGCGGGCGCTGGGCACGCGCTTTGTGGTGGAACAGCTGGCCGAAGGCTCGCGCCTGGCGATGATCGAGTCCAGTACCGAAGTCGACAGCCAGGGGCAGCGCCGCGTGGTAACGGCTGGCCACCAACTGCATTTCGATGCTGCCGGGCCGGGCGAAGAGCAAACCATTGACGGCAGGGGCGTGGAGCAGGCTTGGGCACGGCACCAGTTGGTAGTGCGTGAGCGCCCCTTGGTCGAAGTGCTCGAGCAACTGAGCCGTAACCACTCGGGATACCTGCTGTTCGATCGCAACGCCTTGGCAAACATCCGCGTGACCGCCGTATTACCGGCCGACGACAGCGAGCGCGCACTGCGCCTGCTGGCGCGCAGCCTGCCGCTGGCTATCGATCACTACACGCCCTGGGTCACGCGGGTGCGTTACCTGCCAGAGTCCGAGCTCAGATAAAAAAGAGCCCTGTCTGCTTCCAGTTCCCGATTTCCGTGCGTCCTTGTCGTAAGCCTACATAACGGAGTATCGGGAACATGCTTTCGAACTTGCGCGCGCGCATCCCTTTCACGCCTCGCAATGCGCTGGCTTTTGGTATTCACCTGGGGCTGGGCAGCCTGCCGTTAGCCCTGGCGCCTGTAGCGGTGGCCCAGCAGCAGGTGCAGCGCTATGACATCGCAGCGGGTGCGCTGGGTGATGTGCTCAGTAGCTTTGCTCGCCAAGCCGGCGTGGCAATTTCGTTCGATGCCAGCGAGGTCGAAGGGCGACGCAGCGCGGGGTTGCAGGGTAGCTATGGCGTGCAGGAAGGGTTTGCCGTGGTGCTGGGCGGGCAGGGGCTGCAGGCGCAGGCGAGTGCCGATGGTTTTGTGTTGGTCAGCGTGCCAGGCAATGACGGGGCACTGGAGTTAGGGGCGACCACCATCAACAGCCAGATGCCGGGCAGCACTACCGAAGGCAGCGGCTCGTACACCACCGGTGTCAGCAACGCTGCCACCAAGCTCAACCTGAGCCTGCGCGAGACGCCGCAGTCGGTCAGTGTAATGACCCGCCAGCGGATGGATGACCAGAATTTGCGCAGCATAGGGCAGGTGCTCGAACAAACGCCCGGCATCAATGTGCAGAGCCCGGGCAGTGATCGCCTGTACGTGTTCTCCCGTGGGCTGGCGATCGACAGCTACCAGTACGATGGCATGCCTACCACGACGTTCGCGTTCAGCCAGGCGCTGCCCCAGGCGCTTTCGGACATGGCCATCTACGACCGGGTCGAAGTGGTGCGAGGCGCTACCGGTTTGTTGACGGGGGCGGGCGACCCGTCCGGCACGGTAAACCTTGTTCGCAAGAAACCCACCGAGCATTTCCAGGGCTACATCAGTGGCGGGCTTGGTTCCTGGGACCTGTACCGCACCGAAGTGGATGTATCCGGCCCGCTGACCGACAACGGTGCCGTGCGCGGTCGTGCGGTGGCGGCGTACCAGCAAGGCAACAGCTTCACCGACCACCTGCAACAGCAGAAGACCATCGTGTATGGCGTGAGCGAGATGGACCTGACGCCGGATACCCTGTTCACCCTGGGCGTGGAGTATCTGGACAGCGACCCGCGTGGGTTTTCCACCACAGGTTTGCCGGTTGTGGCCACCGATGGTTCGGGGCGCGGTTTCCAATACCGCATGCCGCGCTCATATAACGGTGCCAGCCGCGATAGCAGCAACCATCAGGAGTCGGTCAACACGTTTACCTCGCTTGAGCATCGCTTGGGCGAGGGCTGGGCACTCAAGCTCGCTGCCAATTATCTATATGGCACCCGTGACTACGATTCGGTCATCGTTGGCACCACCACGGGTGTGGTCAACCCGGCTACCGGTGATGGTTTGCGTTACACCGCCACCAAAGGTGACAACACGCAGAAACAGCGCGGTATCGACGTGATGCTCAGCGGCCCGTTCCAGTTGCTGGGGCGTGAGCACGAGCTGGTGATGGGCTTCAATTACCAAAGCTATGAGAACCGCCGTAACGGCTTTGGCAACCTGCTGGCCAATGGCAGCAGCAACAATGGTGTCAGCGGTGTACCGGTGAATATCTGGGGCTGGGACAACCACAGCCCGACGCCGTCCTATAACTTCAACCGTGAAGACGATGACATCGATCAGCGCCAGACCGGGGCCTACCTGGCGACGCGCCTCAAACCGACGGATGACTTGTCGGTGATCGTGGGTGCGCGGGTCAGCCATTACCAGTACGACGCCCTGTTCCATTATCACGTTGCCAGTCTACAGCCCTACGACACCGACGACTCGGTCAAGGCCACCGGCGAAGTCACGCCCTATGCTGGCGTGGTCTACGACCTGAACGAAGTGCACTCGGTCTATGCCAGCTACACCAGCATTTTCAAGCCGCAGCCTTATCGTGATCAGGCAGGGAAGCTGCTTGAGCCGCGCGAAGGAGACAATTACGAGATCGGCCTGAAGAGCGAGTACTTCGGCGGCCGCCTGAACACCGCTGTGGCGTTGTACGAAGTCAGGCTGGACAACGATGCCGTTGCCGATGGCACCGTGGCGGGCAGTGATGGCCTGATCACCGCTTATCGCGCGGAAAAGACCACCACCCGTGGTATCGACATGGAGGTGAGCGGGGAGCTGGCACCGGGCTGGAACCTGGCAGCCAGCTATACCCATTCCAGGGTCAAGGACAACGACGGCGAGCGGGTCAAGACCACCATCCCGATGGACATGTTCAAGCTCTGGACGACTTACCAGCTAGCGGGTGAGCTGGAGCGGCTGACCATTGGTGGTGGTGTGAACTGGCAGAGCGGCATGCACTTTACCGCGACGCCTTGGCAGGTCAGTAATCCGGTGAAGGTCAAGCAGGGGGACTATGCCACCGTTGGCCTGATGGCACGCTACCAGTTCACCCGGCAGTGGTCGGCGACTGCGACCGTGAACAACCTGTTCGATGAGAAGTACTTCGGCTCGTTCGATGACAACTTCAACAGTGCGTCGTATGGAGAGCCGCGCAACTTCATGCTGAGTTCGAAGTGGGAGTTCTGAAGCACTGGCTACGCGGCGCTTGTAGGAGCGGCCTTGCGCCGCGATAGGGCCGCAGGGCGGCCCCGGCAATTTTGTGGGGTGCGAAGCGCCTGGGGGCGCTTCGCACCCCTTTCGCGGCACAAGGCCGCTCCTACAGGAATTGCAAAACGTCTGGACGTTTTTTCAGGCAAAAGAAAAAGGGCTTACCTTGCGGTAAGCCCTTCGTCTTGTTTGGTGGCTACACAGGGACTTGAACCCCGGACCCCAGCATTATGAATGCTATGCTCTAACCAACTGAGCTATGTAGCCGATGGCGCGCATTATTCTCTTGAACGGACCCTCTGTCAACACTCATTTCAAAAAAATTTGCACGCTTTCAAAAACTTAGCCGCCAGCCGTGGTTTCAGTGCACCACAAGCCAGTGCCCTAGCACGCCCTGAAGCTGCAGATGCTGGGCCGCCGCCAGCGATTGCAGGCTTTCACCAGGGCGGTCGAGGTTGAAATCGCCGCTCACGCGCCGATGGGCCATTTGTTCATCCATCATCCACAAACGCTGCCCTTGGTAGCCGGCCAGGCGCTCCAGCACTTGCCCCAGTGGCATGTCGGTGGCGTTCAGGCGGCCATTGCGCCAACTGTCGGCGGTTTTCAGATCAGCCTTCTGCACCGGGTCGATGCGTGTGTCGTCGAAGGTGACCCGCTCACCCGCCGAGACCATGCGCTGTTCACCCCCCTGGGTGACCATGGCCTTGCCGCTGATCACGACAAGTTCATCATGACTTGCATGGCGGGCTACCTGCAGGCGGGTGCCGAACACCTGGATGCGCGCGTTGCCCACGTCCACTTCCATGGCCCGCCCGTCGAGTACGACTTCGAGGTACACCTGGCCCTGCACCAGATGCAACTGGCGGGTGCGGCCGCGCAGGTCGACGTTCATTGCGCTGGCGCTGTCCAGGTTCAGGGTTGTGCCATCCGCCAGGCGCGTGCTGCGCCTCTCGCCAACGTCGGTGTGCAGTTCGCTGGCCAGGCGCTGCATCAGCGGCCAGTACAGGTAGGCAATGGCGCCCAAGCCGAGCAGAAACACCAGCGCCAACCATTTGCCCAGGTGGCTGCGGCGTACCGTTACGTGCCGTGGCCGAGGGCGGGCGGGTGGTGGTTGCAGCTGTTGCCAGAATGTTTCCAGCTCGGCGTAGGCGTGGGCGTTCTCTGGCACCTGGCACCAGGCTGCAAATGCCTGGCGCTGGGTTTCGTCACAACCGGGCTGGCGCAACAGCGAAAACCACTCCAGCGCTTCCTGCTGTGGGTCGGGCTGTAGTTGCTTGGCGGGCATCGGGCTCATGGGGTCGGTCTGCTCACGATAGGGGCCGTTTCGCCCAACGATGACAGGGGTATGGGCTAAGGATGCTAATTATATTGAGAACCATTTTCAAGTACGTCGCGACGGAGGGATAAAAAAGGTAGCTATGTATCTATTTGTTTCCTGATAATCGGATCCCAAACTGCGGACGGAGATTCAGGCACATGGCCACCAGTAGCGCCTCCACGGCGTCCACCAGCGCAGCGGCGAGCCAAGCGACGCCGCTGGTAATGCGCATTATCGGTTTCTGCGCCCTGGCGCACCTGATCAACGACCTGATCCAGTCGGTGCTGCCGGCGATCTACCCGATGCTCAAGGCCAATTACGACCTCAGCTTCGCCCAGATCGGCCTGATCACCCTGACGTTCCAGATCACCGCTTCGCTGTTGCAACCCTGGGTCGGCTTTTTTACTGACCGCCGGCCAACGCCGAACCTGTTACCGCTGGGCACCTTGTGCACGCTGGTGGGCATCGTGATGCTGGCCTTCGTCGGCAGCTTCCCGATGATTCTGCTGGCCTCGGCGCTGGTGGGCATCGGCTCGTCGACGTTCCACCCGGAAACCTCGCGGATTGCGCGCCTGGCCTCTGGCGGGCGCTTCGGCCTGGCCCAATCGACCTTCCAGGTGGGCGGCAACACCGGTTCTGCACTGGGCCCGCTGCTGGCGGCGGCCATCGTCATACCGTTCGGCCAGACCCACGTGGCCTGGTTCGGCCTGGCCGCGTTGTTCTTCCTCGGTGTAACCCTGATGCTGCGCGGCTGGTACAAGGAACACCTGAACCAGGCCAAGGCGCGCAAGGCGGTGCAGGCCACCCATGGCATTTCGCGCAATCGGGTGATCGCGGCGCTGATCGTGCTGGGCCTGCTGGTGTTCTCCAAGTACTTCTACATGGCCAGCTTCACCAGTTACTTCACCTTCTACCTGATCGAGAAGTTCGATGTGTCGGTGGCCAGCTCGCAGTTGCACTTGTTCCTGTTCCTGGGGGCGGTGGCGGCGGGTACGTTCTTTGGCGGCCCGATCGGTGACCGCATCGGGCGCAAGGCAGTGATCTGGTTCTCGATCCTGGGCGTGACGCCGTTCACTTTGGCGCTGCCGTATGCCGACCTGTTCTGGACCACCGTGCTGAGCGTGGTGATCGGCTTTATCCTGGCTTCGGCGTTTTCCGCGATCGTGGTGTATGCGCAGGGGCTGGTGCCGGGTAGCGTGGGCATGATTGCCGGGATTTTCTTCGGGCTGATGTTTGGCTTTGGCGGCATTGGCGCGGCGCTGCTGGGGTATGTGGCAGACCTGCGCGGTATCGAGTATGTGTATGGGGTGTGCTCGTTCTTGCCGTTGTTCGGGCTGTTGGCGGTGTTCTTGCCGAGTACCGGCAAGCGCTAACATTGCCGGGGCTGCTTTGCAGCCCATCGCCGGCAAGCCGGCTCCCACCCCGACTGCACAGACCTTGAGCCATGTGCAAAACCTGTGGGGCTGGCTTGCCGGCGATGGGGCGCGCAGCGGCCCTGACGATTGACGATCTGGCACCCTTGGCCTAGAGTGCCGCCTCTTTTCAAACCACCTGCGTAGTAGCCAAAGCAATGCGCCGTACCCAGTCCCTCCCACATGCCCGCCAGCCTGCCCTTCAGGCCCTGCGTCGTGCGTGGCCGAGCGATACGGTGCTCAAGCGTCGCCGCAGCGTGCTGTTTGCTTTCACCTTCTCGCCACACCTCGCCTGAACTGATCTGCGCTTTTGCGTCGCTCGCCACCCTGGCGTGCGCGCCTGTGTCTGCACGTCTTTTCGGTTTGCAAGGAGTGGTACATGAACATGCGTTTGCTGGCGGGCCTGTTGTTCGCCGTTTCAGTCGTGGGCTTCAGCCTGGGGGCCAGCCTGCCGCTGGTGTCTTTGCGCCTGCATGAAGCCGGGGCCAGTACCCTGGAAATCGGCATCATCTCGGCCATCCCCGCTGCGGGCATGATGCTCTCGGCGTTTCTGGTCGACGCCTGCTGCCGCCACCTCACCCGGCGCACCATTTACCTGCTGTGCTTCAGCCTGTGCACGCTCAGCATTGCCTTGCTCGAGTCGGCGTTCGGCTCGCTGTGGCTGCTGGCGCTGCTGCGCCTGGGCCTTGGGCTTGGCATGGGCATCGCCATCATCCTCGGCGAGTCGTGGGTCAACGAGCTGTGCCCTGAGCACAATCGCGGCAAGATCATGGCCCTTTATGCCACCAGTTTTACGGGTTTTCAGGTGCTTGGCCCGGCCATGCTCGCCGTGCTGGGTGCCAACAGCCCGTGGATCACCGGTGTGGTCACCGTCTGCTATGGCCTGGCATTGCTGTGTATTGTGCTGACCGTCCCCAATGACCATGTCGAACATGAAGAGGGCGACAAGAGCTTTGGCCTGGCCGGGTTCTTCCGCGTGGCACCGGCGCTGTGCGTGGCGGTGTTGTTCTTCTCGTTCTTCGATGCTGTGGTGCTGTCGTTGTTGCCGGTGTACGCCACCAGTCATGGCTTTGCCGTGGGCGTGGCGGCGCTGATGGTGACGGTGGTGTTTGCTGGCGACATGCTGTTCCAGCTGCCGTTGGGTTGGCTGGCCGACCGGGTGGAACGCACCGGGTTGCACCTGGCATGCGGGTTGGTGGCGATGTCGATTGGCATCGGCCTGCCGTGGCTGCTGAACATGACCTGGCTGTTGTGGCCGCTGCTGGTGGTGCTGGGCGCGGTTGCGGGGGGTATTTATACCCTGGCGCTAGTGCTGATCGGGCAACGTTTCAAGGGCCAGGACCTGGTCACTGCCAATGCCAGCGTGGGTTTGCTGTGGGGGGTAGGTAGCCTGATCGGGCCGCTGGTCAGTGGCGCGGCGATGGATATGGCCCCCCATGGCCTGCCCATGGCGCTGGCGCTGATGGCGGGGTTGTTCGTGTGCTTTGCGCGGCAGTCGTACCGACGCACAGGGCGGATGCGAGCCGTGGCGGAGTGATGTGCTTTTCAGGCGGCGCCGATGCTTACCCAATAGCGCGTTTTGTAGTCGACACGCACCGGCAGGCTGCGGGTGAGCAACTGCAGAATCTGACCGGTATCGGCCAACTGATAGGTGCCTGACACTTTTAAATTGGCCACCTCGGGGGCACAGCGCAGCAGGCCAGGGCGGTAGCGGGCGAGCTCTGCGACAAACTCGGCCAGTGGCATCTGCTGCACGCTGAGCACGCCGTCGGTCCAGGCCCAGGGGTCGCTGTGCAGCGTCACCGGCTGGACACTGCCATTGGCCTCGACCTGCAAGGTTTCGCCCGGCTGCACCTGCCGCGGTGAGGCCGAAGTGGGGAACAGTGTCACTTCACCACGGCGCACCGCCAGCAGCAGGCCCTGGTTGTTTTCGCGCAGCAGCAGTTGGCCATTGAGAGTGGTAAGCGGGCCGACGCGGGTGGCGATGTGGAATGGGCGGGTATCGTTGGGGTTGCTGTCCAGGCTGACCTCGCCACGTATCAGTTCCAACTGGCGTTGCTCAGCGCTGTAATGCAGGTCGATGGCGCTGGCCGTGTTGAGCTGTATATGGCTGCCATCGCTGACTTGCCACTGGCGCCGCTCACCGGTGGCGGTGCTGCTGTCAGCCAGCAGTTGCGGCAGGCCCAGAGGTTCGCGCGAGGCCCAGCCCAGGCTGCCGCCTACGGCCAGCAGCGCCAGGAGCTTGAGGTGGTCACGGCGGCTGTTGCGCTGGCGCTGGCTGCCATCCAGGGTATGCCGGCTCAGGTCCTTGGGCAGCCCGGCCAGTTCGTCGCCGAGGTGGCTGACCCGCTGCCAGGCCAGCGGATTGTGGGGGTGGCTGGCCAGCCAGTGCTGGAACTGCTGCTCGGTACGCGGGCTCGGGCGGTCGAAGCGCAGCTTCACCAGCCAGTCGATGGCCTGGTCGACCTGCGCCTGCGCCGGCGCGCTATCATGCATCGGCATAACGTAACCGGTAGCAGACGCCCAAGGCTTTGGCCAGGTCGCGCTCGACGGTGGCCCGGGACACGTCCAGCTGCTGGGCGATCTGCACGATGCTCAGGCCGTCCAGTTGAGCCAGCAGGAACGCCTGGCGAACACGCGGTTTAAGCTGGCACAAAGCATGGTCGAGGCGGTCCAGGGCATCGAGAATGACCAGCCGGTGCTCTTCGCTGGGTACCTCGGCTTCGGGCAGTTGGGCCAGGCTTTGCTGGTAGGCGAGTTCCAGTGCGCGACGGCGGAACTGGTCGATCATCAGCCCACGGGCGATGCTGCTGAGGTAGGCGCGGGGCTCTTTCAGCGGCGAAACCTGGCGAGCTCGCAACAGCCGTACGAAGGTATCCTGAGCCAGGTCGGCGGCATGCTCGCTGCAACCTACCCGGTTGCGCAACCAGCTGCGAAGCCAGCTATGGTGGGCCTGGTAGAGCAGAGCGACCTCGGTCGGTTTGAGCGTGTCGTTGATCTGCATCGTAGCGAAGGCCCGGTCCGGTGAACTGTGCGATTGTGAATGGTTCTCAATTCTATGCGGGGATAACAGCACAGGGCAATGGTATGCCAGGAATTCGCCGCGCAAGAACCGGCGTTTACCCGATGAACGGCTGGGCTAAGCTGGGCCTGCATTCAACCTGTTGGAGGCGCCATGATCCTGGCAGACCTTTCGCCCAAGGCCTACTGCGAGGCCACTGAATACCTGGCAGCACTCGACCCGGACTGGTCGCGGCATATCGCGGCGACGGGGCCTTGCCTGCACCAGGCTACGCCGGGGCGCGAGCCCTACGAGGCGTTGGTGCGGGCCATTGCCTACCAGCAGCTGCATGCCCGTGCTGCCGAAGCGATCCTTGGCCGGTTGCTTGTGTTATTCCCGGAGGTTGCGTTCCCGACGCCGCAGCAGTTATTGGCGGTCAGCCCGGAAACCCTGCGCGCCTGTGGCTTTTCGGCGAGCAAGCTGGCGACGATCCAGGGCATTGCCCAAGCCAGCCTGGAAGGCCTGGTGCCGACGCGGGAGCAGGCACTGGCCATGGCTGACGAAGCGTTGATCGAGCGACTGGTGGCGCTGCGTGGGGTAGGGCGATGGACGGTGGAGATGCTGTTGATCTATAGCCTGGAGCGTTCCGACATTTTGCCGGTGGACGATTTTGGCGTACGCGAGGGGTATCGGCGGCTCAAGGGGCTGGAGAAGGCGCCGACACCGGCGCAAATGCGCTCGCTGGGCGGCGGTTGGCGGCCGTTTCGAACAGTGGCGGCCTGGTACCTGTGGCGGGCCTGAGGCTCTGGCATTGCCTGTACCGGCCTCTTCGCGGGTACAGGCAACAACTTATCTGGATGCTAACCCATGAATCTCTACACCACCCCTGACCAGCGCTGGCAAGCCGTGGAGTCGCGCGACGCCACCGCCACCGGCCACTTCGTCTACGCCGTACGCACCACGGGCGTCTACTGCCACCCCGGCTGCAAATCACGCATGGCCAAGCGCACCAATGTCGAGTTCTACGACACCCCCGCTGCCGCCGAAGCCGCAGGCTACCGTGCCTGCAAGCGTTGTATCAGCAAGGCCAGCGCCACCCGCCACAACCAACTGGTCACCCGCGCCTGCCGCCTGATCGAAACCAGTGACCCCGCGCCCAGCCTCGACCAGCTCAGTGCACAGCTGGCTGTCAGCCCCTTTCACCTGCACCGGCTGTTCAAGGCCGAAACCGGCGTTACCCCCAAGGCCTACGCCACCGCCTTCCGTGCCCGGCGCCTGCGTGAGCATCTGGAAGACGGCCAGCGTTCAGTCACCGATGCCATCTACGATGCCGGCTACAACTCCAACAGCCGCTTTTACGAAAGCGCCGACCAGCGCCTGGGCATGCGCCCCCGGCAGTACCGTGCAGGCGGGGCAGGGGCCACAATCCACTTCGCCCTCGGCCAGTGTTCGCTGGGCGCAATCCTGGTGGCCCAGAGCGAAAAGGGCATTTGCGCGATTTTGCTGGGCGACGACCCAGAGCGCCTGTTGCACGACTTGCAGGACCAGTTCCCCAAGGCCCGACTGATCGGTGGCGACAGTGCGTACGAGCAGTTGGTTGCCGAAGTGGTGGGCTTTGTCGAGGCCCCGGCGCTGGGCCTGGCGTTGCCGCTGGATGTGCAAGGTACGGCGTTTCAGGAGCGGGTGTGGCAGGCGCTGCGCGATGTGCCAGCCGGCAGCCGGGTCAGCTACACCGACATTGCCGAGCGTATTGGTGCGCCTAAAGCGGTGCGCGCGGTGGCAATGGCCTGTGCAGCCAACCACATCGCAGTGGCCATCCCCTGTCATCGGGTGGTGCGCCGGGACGGTGATATCAGTGGCTACCGTTGGGGTGTCGAGCGCAAACAGCAGTTGCTCAAGCGAGAGACGGCACTCTCCTGATTGCCTGAAGCCGCGTAGAATCCACCGCCAAATCGAGTTGTAAAGAGGAAACTTCGATGAGGCGTGTCAGCCTTGCCCGTTATTGCCCAGGCCTGATGGCCCTGCTGGCGCTGATGCTGGTTATTGCCAGCCCGGCCTGGTCGGCCCCGGCCACGCCATTGTCCAACCTGGCAGCTGCCGAGGCGCCAGCGCTGGATGAAAACGCCAGCATCGACCAGTTGAGCGACCGGCTGGACCAGATCCGCCAGGGCGTTACCAGCGAGGCCAACGACGACCTGCTGTCGCAACTGCGCCTGGCCGCGATGCAGGTTCAGCGCCAAGCTGATGCATTGAGTGCACAGCGCACCGCCGACGTAGGCAAGCTCGACGACAAATTGAAGGTCATTGGCCCGGTCCAGCCGGACGAGGCCGTCACCCTGACCCAGCAGCGCAAAGCGCTGGAGGCCGAAAAGAAGGCACTGGTCGCCCAGCAGGATCAGGCCACCAAGCTGACCCAGTCGGCCCGCGACCTGTCCACGCAAATCGTCAACCTGCGCCGCAGCCAGTTCAACTCGCAGATCACCAGTCGCGCGGCCTCGCCACTGAGCCCGGCGTTCTGGCAGAGCATCATCCGCCCTACCCAGGACGACGTGGCGCGCCTGCGTGACCTGCGCGGCGAGGCGGCCGATGCCATTGGCAGTGCTTTTAGCGCCGAAAACCGCTGGCTGTTCATTACCAGCCTGGTGGCGGCGATTCTGGTCTGGACCTTGGTGCGGCGGGTGCTCGAGCGTTTGCTGGCCAGTGCCATGGTCGGCTGGTTGCCCGAGGGGCGCTTGCGCCGCAGCGCCTTGGCCCTGGGCGTCAGCCTGGCAACCCTGGGTACCATTGCCGGTTCTGTATCGTTGCTGCGCTGGGGGCTGGAGAGCAGTGCCGAGCTGGGTTCGGATATCGCCAGCCTCACCAACCACATTCTCGCCCTGGTGGTATTCAGCGCCTTCATCACCGGCCTGGGCCGCGCCATGCTGATGCTGCAGCGCCCGTCCTGGCGGCTGCCGCCGATCCATGACGAAGTCGCCAGTGCGCTGGGCTGGTTCCCGAAGGTGCTGGCATTGGCACTGATGGTCATGATGACCATGGAGCGCATGAACAGTGTGATCGGCGCTAGCCTGGCGCTGACCGTGGCCGTCAACGGCCTGACCGCGCTGGTCGTGGCGTTCACCTTTGCCGGCGCGCTGCTGCGTTATCGCCGCACCCTGCGCAAGCATGACCTGGAGCGCCCTACGGGCCTGGCCGGGCTGATCCCGTTCGTGATGGTCATCTGGTTGGCGTTGATCCTGCTGGCGCTGCTCACCGGTTACCTGACACTCGCCTATTTCCTGACTGCCAAACTGCTGTGGGTCAGCCTGGTGGTCACCTGTGCCTACTTGCTGACCACCTTCTTCGGCGACCTGTGCGAAACCTTGCTGTCGCCACGTCAGCCAGGCGGCTTGGCGCTGGCTTCGACCCTGGGCCTGGCGCCACGCCACCAGGCCCAGGCCAGCACGATCCTGGCCGGCATCGGCCGCACCATAGTGCTGTTCCTGGCGCTGCTGCTGGTGTTGATGCCGTCGGGCACCAGCCCAAGTGAACTGCTGCTGAGCCTGGGCGACTGGGACGGGACTGGTGGCAAGCTGCTCGGTAACCTGAACATCGTGCCGCAGGACATTCTGCTGGCGATGGGGATCTTCTTCGGTGGCCTGTTCGCCATTCGCGTGGTCAAGCGCTGGCTGAGTGATCGCCTGCTGCCGGAAACCGACATGGACGCCGGCATGCGGGCCTCGCTGGTGACCCTGGTGGGTTACCTGGGCTTCCTGTTCCTGGCCATGCTGGTGATGTCGACCTTGCGCATCAACCTCACCAGCCTGACCTGGGTGGTCAGTGCCCTGTCGGTGGGTATCGGTTTTGGCTTGCAGCAGATCGTGCAGAACTTCATCTCCGGCCTGATCCTGCTGACCGAGCGCCCGGTGAAGGTGGGCGACTGGGTCAGCCTGGCGGGCGTCGAGGGTGATATCCGCCGCATCAATGTGCGCGCCACCGAGATCCAGATGTCCGACCGCTCGACGGTGATCGTGCCCAATTCGCAGTTCATTTCGCAGAACGTGCGCAACGTGACCATGGGCAATGCACTGGGCGTGGTGGGCATTACCCTGACCCTGCCACTGGAGACCGATGCCAACCGGGTACGCGAGCTGTTGCTGGCGGCGTACCAAGAGCATGAGGCGATTCTGGATGCGCCAGCCACTTCGGTGTCGTTCAAGGACCTGACGGCCAGTGGCATGGTGATTGGCGTCAGCGGTTACGTGGCCGGGCCGCGGCAGGTCTCTGGCACGCGCAGCGATTTGCTGTTCACCATTCTTGGGCGCCTGCGTGACGAGGGCATACCGTTGTCTTCACCGCAGAGCATGGTGCTGGTGCAAGAGGGCGCGCGCCCCGCTGACGAGTCGGTGTAAAGAGCGGGGGCGCAACGCGCCCCCAGCCTCAATGCTGCTTGGCCTGCTTGATCCGCAGCAGAATCACCAACAGCACAAACAGTACGGGCGGCGCCATGGCCAGCAATCCATCCCGCGCCGTCAGCCCCAACCCCAGCACATTCAGCCCGCCATACAGCAGCTTGAACAAGTTCAACAGGTAGTAGGTGATGGCAATGATCGACAGCCCCTCCACCGCCCGCTGGATTTTCACCTGGGCATCGGCACGGGCATTGAGGCTGCGCAGGATCTCGGCGTTCTGTTCTTCCATCTCTACCTGCACCCGCGCCTGCAACAGGTCGCCCAGATTCGCCACGTTCTTCGCCAATTGCTCCAGCCGCTGCTCGGTAGCCGCGCAATAACGCACGGTCGGCTTGAACCGACGCTCGATGAACACCCCCAGGCGCTGACAGTCGCCCACGTGGCTTTCCCGCAGCTCGCCCAGGCGTTCGAACACCAAGTGGGCATAGGCCTGGGTGGCGCCGAAGCGGTGGCGGGTCTTTACCGTGTGGCTGACCACCTGGCGTGACAAGTGGGCAATGGCGTCCAGCAGCCCTTTGGAATCATGGCCGTCCCCCCCGGCACTGCGCTCCGAGAGGCTGACCAACGTTTTGTCGAAGGCATCCAGTTCCTGGCTCAGGGCTTTGGCTGTGGTCAGGGTCAGCGAGGCCATCATGCGGTACGTCTCGATTTCCAGCAGGCGGCGGATCATGCGGCCCTGGCGATAGGCATTGAGGCGGCGGTTGATGAACAGGAAGCGGTTGGTGCCATCTTCGGTCAGGCGGAAATCGCTCCACACCACCGCATCACCACCGCCAACGCACGAGCCGCATGGGTCCTTGAAACCGTAGTGGGCCAGGTCCAGGTGCTGTTCGTCACGTACCAGCACCTGCACGGCGTTGATCACCTGCGCCGCCTGCGGGGCAATCGCCTCGGCCAGCACCGGCGGCAGGGTTTGCCATTCGCTCTCGGTGGCGTTGCAGGGCACTACCAGGGTCAGTGTGAAAAACTCGGTGTGCCGCTCCCACTTGAAAGGGTGGCCGTCCAGGCGGGTGATGCCCTGGGCCGCCGCACTGTCCAGAGCATCAGGGCAGCAGCGTTGCAGCAGTGCAGTGCATGCGGCATCACCGCCGAGCAGGGCCAGGTGGAAAACGTGTGCCGGGCCGTCGAAGTACAGCGACGGGCGGGCGTGCAGTTCGTTGTGCAAGGCGGTGCGTTGAGGGTGCATGGGTGGTCCGGCCTGGTGTTGTGATTATGGGGGTACCAGGAAGTGGGACTTTGCGGGGGGAGGGGAAAGTCACGCGGGACGGCGTTTTGTTCTGCCTGTGCCGGCCTCTTCGCGGGCACGCTCGCTCCCACAGGGGAGCACATGGTTTGAGGTCTATGCGGTCGGGGTGGGGCTGGCTTGCCTGCGAAAGGGCCGCAAAGCGGCCCCTGATAATTTAGCCGAGGCACCGCGTCACATGCTTGACCGATTGGTAGGCCGACAACCCCCAAGGCCCCAGTTCACGACCAATCCCGCTGCCCTTGGTACCGCCCCACGAGGTTTCGACGAACACCGCCTGCACCGAGTTGATCCAAACATGGCCAACCTCCAGCGCGTCGGCCACGCGCTCGGCACGGTCCAGGTCGGCGGAGCACACTGTTGCCACCAGCCCGAAGCGGCTGTCGTTGGCCTCGGCAATCGCCTGTTCCTCAGTGGCAAACCGGCGTGCGCACAGCACGGGGCCAAAGATTTCCTCGGTCCACAGGCGGCTGTGTTTCGGCACATCGGTGTACAGCGTCGGGCTGACGAACCAGCCGTCGCGGTCCAACGCCTTGCCACCGGCCAGGCACTGCAAGCCTTCTTCCCGCGCTGTGGCAAAGTAGCTGGCCACCTTCAGCCACTGGGCCTGGCTAGTCAGGGGGCCCATATCGACTTCTTCGGTCAGCGGATTGCCAACCCGCAGGGTTTCCAGTGCCGCCTGCAAGCGTGGCAGCAGTGCGTCGGCAATACCGTCCTGCACCAGCAGCCGCGAAGTGGCCGAACACATCTGCCCGGCGTTCCAGCTAATGCCGGCGACAATCCACTCCACCGCCTGGCCGACATCGCAATCGTCAAACACCACGATGGCCGATTTGCCGCCCAGTTCCAGCGTTACCGGCCGGCACTGTGCCGACGCGCTGCGCATCACCTGGCTGCCGACGCTGTTGCTGCCGGTGAACGACAGTTTGTCCAGGCCATTGTGGTTGCTCAACGCGGCGCCGGTCTCGGCCTTGCCGTTGACGATGTTCAGCACCCCGGCCGGCAGGCCCAGGGCGTCGGCGATCTGGCCGTAGGCCTGTTCGATCAGCGGGGTGACCTCCGACGGCTTGAGCACCACGGTGCAGCCGGCAGCCAGGGCCGGCGCAAGCTTCCAGGCGCTGGTCACCAGCGGGAAGTTCCACGGCACGATCAGGCCGACCACGCCCACCGGCTCCAGCCGGGTGCGCGCAGTGAAGCCTGGGGCGGCCAGTGGAACGTCGCGATTCTTTGCAGGCAACTGATCGGCCAACTCGGCGTAGTAGCCGAAGGTGGCGATGGCGTCGTCCAGGTCGATCTCGGCCTCGTGGCGTGGTTTGCCGTTGTTGCGCATTTGTAAAGTGATCAGCGCTTCACGGCGATGCCCGAGCTGTTCGGCAAAGCCGCGCAGGTAGGTAGCGCGTTCGCTGGCGCTGGTGGTTTTCCAGGCGGGCAGGGCGCTGCGCGCCGCGGCCACGGCCTGGTCGACCTGGGCCACACTGGCAGCCATGAATTCGGCGAACGGTTGCCCCAGCGCGGGGTCGTTGACGCTGATGCAGTCGCTGCCTTGGCCTTCGACCCAGCGGCCGGCAATGTAGTGGGAAGTGGTCATGGTCGGTTTCCAGTCAGGCCATTTCGGCAGTGGTCACAGGCGTGTGCGCGGCGCTTTTGCAACGCACCCAACGCGGGCCCTGGGGGCCATACACGCCAGCAGGTTCAGGGAACAGGTTGAGCAGCAGCAGGTACAGCACGCCAGCCAGCCCCAGGGTGACGGGCAGGCTCAGGTCGATGCCGCCTGCCAGGTCGCCCAGCGGGCCGACGAACTGCCCGGGCAGGTTGACGAAGCACAGGCCAACCGCTGCGCTGGGGATCCACGCCCCCATGCCGCGCCAGTTCCAGCCATGCAGGAACCAGTAGTGGCCACCACGCTGGCCGCGGGTGAATACCTGCAGGTCATCGGCGTGGTAGAAGCCGCGGCGGGTGATCAGGCCGAGGATCATGATCACCATCCACGGGCTGGTGCAGGTGATGATGAGTACTGCAAAGGTCGACACGCTCTGCACCAGGTTGAAGGTGAAACGGCCGACGAAGATGAAACCGATCGCCAGCACACCGATCAGCAGCGTGGCGCCGGCGCGGCTGAGCAGCCGCGGGAACACGCTGGACATGTCCAGGCCGGTGCCATACAGCGCAGTGGTGCCGGTGGACATGCCGCCGATCACCGCAATCAGGCATACCGGCAGGAAGAACCAGCTTGGCGCCACCGCCAGCAGGCCACCCACATAGTTGTTGGCGGCGATGTAGTCCGGTGCCTGGGTCGCTACCAAGGTGGCGGTGCAAAGGCCGAACAGGAACGGAATCAGCGTTGCGCCCTGGGCGGCAATTACCGCCAGCATGATGCGCGCCTTGGGTGTTGCACGCGGGATATAGCGCGACCAGTCGCCCAGGAAGGCGCCGAACGACACCGGGTTGCTCATGGCCAGGATCGCTGCGCCGACAAACGCCGCCCAGAAGCCTGCCTGGCCATGGTTGACGCTACCCGCGTAGCCGGCGTCGAACGGCCCGGCAAAGGCGACGATGCCCAGCAGGAACAGCAGGCTCGAAGCCCACACGGCAATCTTGTTGACCCACAGCATGAAGCGGAAGCCGAAGATACACACCACCAGTACCAGCACCGCGAACAGGCCGTAGGCCAGGCCCAGGGTGAGGTCGGTTTCCGGCAGGCCGGCCAGCCGCTTGGCGCCGCCGACCAGGGCATCCCCCGAACTCCACACCGACAGCGAGAAGAACGCCACCGCTGTGAGCAGCGACAGGAACGAGCCGACGATACGCCCGTGCACGCCAAAGTGTGCGCCCGACGACACGGCATTGTTGGTGCCGTTAAGCGCACCAAACAACCCCATCGGCGCAAGAATCAGCGCGCCCACGCCAACGCCGAGCAAAATTGCCCACACGCCCGCCTGGAACGACAGCCCGAACAGCACGGGGAAGCTGCCCAGCACAGCGGTGGCAAAGGTATTGGCGCCGCCGAAGATCAGGCGAAACAGGTCCAGCGGGGAGGCGTCGCGTTGATCGTCGGGGATCTGTTCGACGCCGTTGGTCTCGATACCGGTCGAGTGGCTCATGGTGATGCTCCAGCGCGGTTGTTGTAGCCGGCGCAGTGCGCGGGCCTTCTTGTGGGTGCGATGGCAGTGCGGCAGGGCCGCGTAAAAGGTGATCAGGCCGGCGAGACGACCGACAGGTGCTCGTGGCAGGCCAGCCACTGGTCACCCTGGCGGCGGAAGACGATCGTCTCGCGCTCGCTCAACGGGTGTTCTTCACCGGCGATGCGGATACGCGTGGCCACATCGTGCATGAAGATCGCCACGTCACCTTGCAGGCTCACATGGGCATTGCCCGACTCGCAGGCAAGCACGGCAAACCCTTCGGCCTGCCACTGGGCCCAGAGGTCTTCGTAGGCACGGCGTGACAGCAGCGGTTGCGGCAAGGTGTGGAAAAGGAACGTGGCGTCTTCGCTGAAGCAGGCGAAATAGCGGGCGGTGTCGTTGCTGGCGAACGCGGCAACAAGGTTGGCGGCGGCTTGGCGCACCTGAAGTGTCTGGTCCACGGGAGTGGCCTCACGGTTTTTGTGATTATGGTGAAGCGATTCTGGTGGTGGTTGGCGAGGCGACAAATCGCTGAAGGCAAATAATCAGTTCAGGAATTTGTGAAGTGATGAAAGCGACCAAGTAATCTTGATGGCAACGGTTGCTGTCATCTGGCTGCAACGAATATTCAGCAACATTTCTGCCATCTCCCCGTGCCTCATTGCGAGTTCGAATGGGCCATCCCGCGCTGCACCTGCCACAGGACCACGACCTGTTCGGCTTGCTCTACGCCTTCGCCTTTCGCCCCGGCCAGCCTGGGCGTGAAATCGATTCTGCGCAGTTGTTGCACAAGCTCGGCCAGCCGCTGGAGCCGGGCGAGTTTCTTTGGGTGCACCTGAACCTGGCCCACGCTGCTTGCGAACGCTGGTTGCGTACCCACCTGCAGTTGCCTGAAGCCTATTTTGAAACCCTGCGCGAAGGTTCGCGCTCGACCCGCATCGAGCACGCCGACTCGGCGCTGTTGGCAGTGGTCAACGACGTGGTGTTCAATTTCGGCCTGGTGTCTTCGGACATTTCCACGCTGTGGGCCTGTGCCAGCAGCCAGATGCTGGTAAGCGCGCGATTGCAGCCGTTGCATTCGGTGGACAAGCTGCGCTCGTCGGTCAAGCATGGCGAGCGCTTCCATTCGTCCATCGAGCTGCTGGTGCACCTGCTGCGCGACCAAGGCGATGTGCTGACCCAGATCGTGCGTGAAACCACCACCAGCGTCGACCGTATCGAAGACCAGTTGTTGTCCCAGCGCCTGAGCGACAACCGCGCCGAGCTGGGCAGCATGCGCCGGGTACTGGTGCGCTTGCAGCGCCTGCTGGCACTGGAACCCGGGGCATTGCTGCGGCTGCTCAACCGGCCGCCCGAGTGGTTGCAGGAACAGGACATACGCCAGCTGCGCGCGGCCACCGAAGAGTTCACCCTGGTCATCAGCGACCTCACCGCCCTGGGCGAGCGGATCAAGCTGCTGCAGGAAGAAATTGCTGCCAAGGTCAACGAACAGACCAACCGCACCTTGTTCACCCTGACCGTGGTAACGGTGCTGGCGTTGCCGATCAACATCATCGCCGGCTTCTTCGGCATGAACGTCGGCGGCGTGCCCCTGGCGGAAAACCCACATGGCTTCTGGGTACTGGTGGCGCTGGTGGCGACCTTCACCGTACTGGTGGGGCGTTGGGCGTTTCGCAAACGGCGGGAATACTGACTCTTTAGCGCAGGCCTGTTTGTTTGTGGGAGCGGCCTTGTGTCGCGAAAGGGCCGCAAAGCGGCCCCGGCGATCTCGGCGTGATGCAAAAATCCTGGGGCCGCTCCGCGCCCCTTTCGCGACACAAGGCTGCTCCTACAACGGACCGCGTTCGCTCAGGCATTGTGCGAAACCTGACCCGACCGACGGCCCTCCCACGCCACTATCCTTGCCTACGCTGATACTCCCAACCCGCTGAAGCAAGGAGATCCACCGTGACCTTCCAATACAAGCGTCTGGACAAGAACAACGCCGCCGTACTGCTGGTTGACCACCAGGCCGGCCTGCTCTCGCTGGTAAGGGACATCGACCCCGACCGCTTCAAGAACAACGTGCTGGCCTTGGCCGACCTGGCCAAGTACTTCAAGCTGCCGACCATCCTCACCACCAGCTTCGAGACCGGCCCCAACGGCCCGCTGGTGCCGGAGCTGAAAGAGCAGTTCCCTGACGCGCCCTACATTGCACGCCCCGGCAACATCAACGCCTGGGACAACGAAGACTTTGTAAAAGCCGTAAAAGCCACCGGCAAGAAGCAGCTGCTGATCGCCGGCGTGGTCACTGAGGTGTGCGTAGCCTTCCCGGCCTTGTCGGCGCTGGAGGAGGGCTTCGAGGTTTTTGTCGTCACCGACGCCTCCGGCACCTTCAACGAACTGACCCGTGATTCGGCCTGGCGGCGTATGGAGGCTGCCGGGGCGCAACTGATGACCTGGTTCGGCGTGGCCTGCGAGCTGCACCGCGACTGGCGCAATGACATTGAAGGGCTGGGAACTTTGTTCTCCAACCATATCCCGGACTACCGCAATCTGATGACCAGTTACAACAAGCTGGCCAAATAGCGCCTCGTGGGGGCTGCAAGGCAGCCCCTCATCAATCTGCAAGCGAAGCGGCAATCCGTCATGAATCGACCATACTGACTCTTCATTCGCCTTCAGGAGAGTGTCATGTCGAAGCCGTCCAGGAAGAAACCCACCCAGGAACAGCCAGAAAAGCTGGGCGGCAAGGCCTACGAAAAAGCGCTCAAGCACCTGCATGTAGAGCTGGTAAAGCTGCAGGAGTGGGTAGTGGCCAAGGGCCTGAAGGTTTGCATTGTCTTCGAAGGCCGTGATGGCGCCGGCAAGGGCGGCACCATCAAGGCCATTACCGAGCGGGTCAGCCCGCGGGTGTTTCGCGTGGTGGCGCTGCCGGCGCCAACCGAGCGGGAAAAAACCCAGATGTACCTGCAGCGCTACCTGGGGCATTTGCCCGCAGCGGGCGAGGTGGTGATCTTTGATCGCAGCTGGTACAACCGTGCGGGCGTCGAGCGGGTAATGGGCTTTTGCTCCAACGAACTCGTCGACAAGTTCCTTACTGGCGTGCCCGTGTTCGAAAAGGTCATGGTCGAGTCGGGCATCATCCTCATCAAGTACTGGCTTGAGGTCAGCGCCGAAGAGCAGACCCTCCGCCTGCAGGATCGCATCAATGATGGCCGCAAGCTGTGGAAGCTTTCGCCCATGGACCTCAAGTCGTATACCCGCTGGGATGACTACACCCAGGCGCGTGACGACATGTTCGCCGCGTCGGATACCGCCTGGGCGCCGTGGTTCATGGCCCATTCCAACGATAAACGCCGTGCCCGGCTGAACATCATCAGCCATCTGCTCAGCCGTATTCCGTACAAGGACATCACCCGTGACCAGGTGGTGAAGCTGCCCAAGCGCGGCAAGATCGGCAAGTACAAGGCCGTGGCCTACCCGTTCAAGGTCGTCGAAGAACGCTTCTGAACCCCTCCCTGCGGGGAGCTGCGAGGGTAAGAGCTCATGCCACATGACGGTAGCCTGTTGCAGGCGACGGTGGTGTTCCTGTTGGCCGTGGTGCTTCTGGTACCGCTGGCGCAGCGCCTGAAAATGGGGGCGGTGCCGGGTTACCTGTTGGCGGGTATCCTGATTGGTCCGTCGGTGCTTGGCCTGCTCGGCAACCCGGAGAACGTGGCGCGGCTGTCGGAAATGGGCGTGGTCATGTTGCTGTTCGTGATTGGCCTGGAGCTATCGCCACGGCGTCTGTGGACCATGCGCCGGGCGCTGTTCGGTATTGGCAGCTTGCAGGTGGGGCTGACTGCCGTGCTGCTTGGGCTACTGGCGTACTGGCTGTTCGACCAATCGAGGTCCGCTGCCATCGTGCTGGGCCTGGGCCTGGCGCTGTCATCCACTGCCTTTGGCTTGCAGGTACTGGCCGAGCGCAAGGACCTGGGCAAGCCTCACGGCCGCCTGGCCGTGGCCATCTTGCTGTTTCAGGACATCGCTGCCATTCCCTTGATTGCCGTGGTGCCGCTGCTCGGTGGCGATGTCAGCACCGCCGACGAAGGTGCCTGGCCGTTGCTGGCTGTGGCTGTCGGCATTGGTGTGCTGATCATCTTTGGCCGTTATCTGTTGACCCCGGTGTTCAAGTGGACGGTGGGTTCGGGCCTGCCCGAGCTGTCGACCGCCACCGCCTTGCTGGTGGTGCTGGGCACCGCCTGGTTGATGGAGCACGTGGGCGTGTCGATGGCGCTAGGGGCATTCCTGGCCGGCGTACTGATGGCCGAGTCGCCTTTCCGACATGAACTGGAAACCCAGATCGAGCCGATCAAAGGCTTGCTGCTGGGGTTGTTCTTCGTGGGCGTGGGGATGAGCGCCGACTTGCACTTGCTGTTCGGTATGCCCCTGGCGGTACTGGGGCTGACGCTACTGTTGGTGAGTATCAAGCTGCCGTTGTTGTATGGCCTTGGGCGCATGGCCGGTGGCCTCAACCAGTCCCAGGCGCTGTGCCTGGGCGTGGTGCTGGCCTCTGGGGGCGAGTTTGCCTTTGTGGTGTTCAAGCTGGCGCGGGACCATCAGGTGTTGTTGCCACAGGTGCATGACTTGCTGGTATTGGCCATCACCCTGTCGATGGCCGTGGTGCCGTTGGTGATGATGGCCTTGGCGCGGCGGCTGCGTGACGTACCGCCTGCGCAGCCAACCCCGGAAACGGACCACTGAATCGAGACACACGGCGAACTGAATGTTCGGAGGTGCAGCATGCAACCGGGTATCAAGCTGGACAGTGCGCTGTCGCGGGGCCTGCTCGATGTGTTGATCAAGGCCGGCCTGGTGGCTGCCTTGGTGATATTTGCCTTCCAGGTGTTCCAGCCGTTTCTTGAGCTGATGCTGTGGGCGGTGATCCTGGCGGTCACCTTGTACCCCTTGCATTGCCGCCTACAGCGCCGCACCGGGTTCAAGCACGGCTACGCGGCCACGCTGGTGGTGCTGCTGGTACTGCTCGTGCTGCTGGTGCCGATCTACCTGGTGGTGATGTCGATTGGCGAATCGGTGGACAGCCTGGTCACCCTGCTCAAGAGCGGCGCCTGGAGTGTGCCGGTGCCACCTGAGTCTGTGCAGGGGTGGCCGCTGATCGGGCCGAAGGTGTATGCGCTGTGGCTGGCCGCGTCCGAGAACCTGGCCAGTGTGCTGAACCAGTGGATGCCCCAGCTCAAGGGCGCCGGGCTTACGGTGCTGGGCGCAGCAGCCAGCGCGGGTGCGGCGTTCTTCTTGTTCATTGGCGCGATCATCATCTCTGGGGTAATCATGGCTTTCGGTGACCGTGGTGAAATCGCCGCGCAGCGTATCGCCATGCGCGTATCGGGTGAGGAGCGTGGCAAACCGCTGGCCAAGCTGTGCACCGCGACCATTCGCGCAGTGGCGCAGGGGGTGATCGGCATCGCCTTTATCCAGATGCTGCTGATCGGTGTCGGCTTCGTGGTCAAAGGAGTACCAGGTGCCGGCATGCTGGCCATCGTCATCCTCATGCTGGGGATTGCCCAGGCTCCCGCCACCCTTGTCACGGTGCCGGTGATCATCTACGTGTTCAACGTCGAAGGCTTCACCGTGGCGGCTATCCTCTTTGCCGTCTACACCTTTGTCGCCGGGCTGGCCGATAACGTGCTCAAGCCGCTACTGCTGGGGCGTGGGGTGGATGTACCGATGCCGGTGGTACTGATCGGGGCACTGGGCGGTATGGTGGTCAAAGGTATCATCGGCCTGTTCATCGGCCCGGTGATCCTCGGCGTTACCTACGTGTTGTTCTGGCAATGGGTTGCGCTGCAGGTGCCGGAGCAGGTGCCGGAGCAACCGTCACCGCCTGCTGCCTGAGCCATGCCCAACCGCTGCTATGGCCTGGGATTGCTGATGATGCTGGCCGGCTGCACCCAGGTCGGCCCGGATTTCGAAAAGCCCCAGCAGCCGTGGCTGGATGGTTGGAGCACGCCATTGCTGGAGCAAGCAGGGCGTAGTGCCGCCACCCCCGACCTGCGCCAGTGGTGGTCGATGTTTGCCGACCCGAAACTGGACGCATTGATTGCCGAGGCCGACGCCAACAACACCAACCTGCGCGTGGCTGGCCTGCGCATCGCTGAGGCCCGCGCCCAGTTGGCCATCGTGCAGACCGGGCGTTATCCACAGCTGCAGCAGCTGAATGCGCAGAGCCTGTACCTGAAGCAGAATCAGTCCGGCACGGCGACTGCGCGTGACTCGGTGTTCTGGCAATCCAGTGTCGGTTTCGATATCGGCTGGGAAATCGACTTCTGGGGCCGCTTCAGTCGCGCCATCGAAAGCGCCGATGCCGTGTACTTCGCTTCTCAGGCCAACTATGCCGACGCCATGCTGCTACTACGTGCACAAGTGGCCGACACCTACTTTGCCCTGCGTACTGCCGAGGCACGGCTGGATATCGCGCAGGAGAACGGCAAGCGCCAGGCGCGCAGCCTGGAGATCACCGAACGGCTGTTTCGCCATGGCGAAAATGACGAGCTCGACTGGCAGCAAGCGCGTACTCAATACCTGGCGACCTTGGCCACCATCCCCGAATTCGAGAACCAGCTCAACGCCCTGCGTAACGTGCTGTGCTCATTGCTGGGCCGCCCCCCCGGGCCATTGCCGCAGTTGGAGGCCGGCCATGGCCAGCTGCCATTGCCAGACCGTGCAGTGCTGCAGGGCGTACCTGCCAGCCTGCTGCAGCGTCGCCCGGATATCCGCGCTGCCGAGCAGGCGGTGGCGGCGCAGTCGGCGTTGGTCGGCGTGGCCGAGGCGGATCTTTATCCACAGCTGAGCCTGCTGGGCAGTATCGGCTGGAGCTTCGCCTCGGCCAGCCACCTGCCCAATACCTTCGACATCGCCGCCGGGCCCAGCCTGATCTGGAACCCGTTCGACTATGGCCGACGCAAAAACGCCGTACGCGTAGAGGACGCCCGCTTGCAACAACTGATCGAGCTGTACCAACAGGGTGTGCGCGAAGCCGCCCGTGAGGCCGACGATGCCGCCAGTGGGCTGGTGCGCTCGCTGCAGAGTGCAACCATTCGCGACCAGGCCTCCCAGGCCGCGCAACGCTCGCTGAACCTGGCCAGCTCGCAGTACCGCGAAGGCTTCGCCGACTTCCAGCGCGTGCTCGATGCCCAGCAACTGCTGCTGCAACAACAAGACGGTTACCTGGTTAGCCGCGGCAATGCCGTAAGCAGCCTGGTGAGCTTGTACAAGGCCCTGGGCGGTGGCTGGGACACCAGCCGCGCACCTGTCGACCCGGCCACGCGTCAGCAGATGCAACAACGTACCGACTGGGGCGACCTGCTCGACGCGCCAGCGCCCACCGCACAAGCACAAGGTGAAAGCCAATGAGCGACGCCCCGCCCCCGCCAGCCCCTGATCGCGGCATGCGCTGGGTGCTGCTGCTGATCGCCGTGAGCCTGCTCTGGTACCTGCTGGCCGACCGCTTCACGCCTTACACCCAGCAGGCCCGCCTGCAGGCCTACGTGGTACCTGTGAGCGCCGAGGTGGCCGGGCAGGTCAAGCGCGTGGCGGTGGGCAACAACCAGGAAGTGCGCCAGGGCGATGTGCTGTTCGAGCTGGACCAGGAGCAGTACCGCATTGCCCTGGCCCGTGCCGAAGCCGACTTGGACACTGTACGCCGGCAAATCGGTGCCCACACCGCCGGCATCGACTCGGCCCAGGCGGCGCTGGTGGCAGCCCAGGCCAACGAGCGCAAGGCGCGGCAGGATGCCGAGCGGCTCAAGCGCCTGATCGATGAAGACCCAGGCACGGTATCGGTACGCCGCCTGGAAGGCGCCCAGGCCACCCGCGACCAAGCCATCAGCCAGGTGGCGGCAGCCCGTGCGGAGGTGGAGCGGGCGCGTGAGCAGCAAGGCGGGGCGCAGGACGACAACGCCCAGCTGCGCAGTGCTGCGGCCAATGTCGAGAAGGCTCGCCTGGACCTTGCCCGTACTGTGGTGCGCGCCGACGCGAACGGGCTGATCACCGACCTGCGCACCGACGTTGGCCATTATGTCGGGGCTGGCAGCCCGATGATGACCCTGATCAGTATCCATGACGTGTGGATAAGTGCCGACATGACCGAGAACAACCTCGGTCGCCTGCACCCGAATACCCCGGTACTGGTAGTGCTTGATGCGCTGCCCGGCACCGTGTTGAAGGGGCGTATTCGCAGCATCGGCTATGGCGTGAGCGTGGGCCAGAGCACCCCGCCTGGCACACTGCCGACGGTGCAGAACAGCCGCGAGTGGTTGCGTTCGGCCCAGCGCTTTCCGGTAATTGTCGAGCTGGAGCGTGATCAACTGCCAGACAAGAGCGGGCTGCGCGTAGGCGGGCAGGCCGAAGTCATGGCGCTGCCCAGCGAAGGCAACCCGCTGAACCTGCCGGGCCGTCTGTTCATGTGGCTGATGAGCTGGTTGTCCTATGCCTATTGAGTTACGCCGCATGCGCGCCCTGCGCCTGGCCTGGGGTGTGGCGCTGTGCCTGGCGGCGAGTTTTGGCATCGGCTTGCCGGTGCCGATCCTGGCACCGGTGTTCGCCGTGCTGTTGCTGGCCATGCGCAGCCAGCCACTGCCCTTGCGGGCAGCACCGGCTCTGGCGGTGCTGGTACTGCTCGCCTGTGGCAGCGGGCTATTGCTGATACCGCTGTTGCGCCATGCTCCGTTGAGCGGGGTGTTGCTGGTGGGGGTGGGTGTATTTCTCACCTTGCGCTACGCGCTGAAGGGCGGCAACGGTTTGCTGGCCAACTTGTTGGTGGTCGGCCTGACCATGATCGCCGCCGCAGGCACCAGCGACTTCACCCTGGCGTTGTCGGTGGTCGAAGCGTTGGCCAAAGGCATGCTGCTGGCAGTGCTGGGCACGGCGCTGGCGCATGTGCTGTTTCCCGAACCTGCTGGGGCACAGGCGCAACCGGTGCCACCGCTACTGGGCAGCGAGCATGTCAGCTGGGTGGCATTGCGCGCCACACTGATCGTGATGCCGGCGTTCTTGCTGGCGTTGATTGCCCCGGACCAGTACATGCCGCTGATCATGAAAGCGGTAAGCCTGGGGCAGCAGGCCGGGGAAACCCGTGCGCGGCATGCCAGCCGGGAACTGATCGGCTCGACCTTGCTTGCCGGTTTGCTGGCGATACTGATGTGGGGCGCGTTGAGCCTGTTCGTGCACCTGTGGATGTTCTTCCTCTGGGTGCTGTTGTTTGTCCTTTGGCAGGCGCGGCGGCTGTATCAGGCCGTGCCGAATCGGCAGAGCGCGGCTTACTGGGTCAGTTGCCTGACGACCCTGCTGATCTTGCTCGGGCAGTCGGTGCAGGACAGTGCGGGTGGGCAGGATGTGTACCGCGCCTTTGCCGTGCGCATGGTGCTGTTTCTGGCGGTGTCGGTGTATGCCAGTGCCATGCTGATCTGGATTGATCGGCGCCGGGTTCGGGCTGCCTAGGGGCCGGTACAGGACATTCAGGGCTGCCAATCAACCCCACTTTCTTCCAGATAGGCATCCACAGCGGCGCCCACCGTAGGGTGAAAGGCCTTCTCCCCCATATGCTGAAACAACCCGAACCGCCGCATCTTGTCCTTCACCGGGTCCTTCATCTCGGCAAACTGCAATTCCACCCCTCGCGCCTCCAGCGCCCGGTCCAGCTCGGCCAGCATGTCCGCCGAGGTGATGTCGATACTGGTCACCGGCTCTGCCGCTATTATCAGCCGCTGCACCGGCGTCGGCGACTCGTCTACAGCCGCCATCACTGTGCTCTGGAACTGCTCGGCATTGGCAAAGAACAGCGGCGCGTCCCAGCGCAGCAACACCAGCCCCGGAATGCGTCGGGCCTGTGGATAACGCTGCACATCGTGGTACCCCCGGGTGCCATCCACCCGGCCCAGCACCGCATGGTGTGGCCGCCAGCCGTCCCACAGAAACTCGATCACCGCTATTGCCACGGCAATGCAGATACCGGGGATGGCGCCAAACACCGCCACGCCGACGAAGCAGGTGAACGATAGCCAGAACTCCCACTGCTGCATGCGGAATATGCGTTTGAGGTCGGCAAACTCGAACAGGCCCAGTGCCGCAGCAATCACCACCGCCGCCAGGGCGCTGTTGGGCAGGTGCTGCATCAGGTTGGGCGCCACCAGCAACAACAGGGTAACCGCCAATGCACCGACAATGCCCGTAAGCTGGGTTTGCGAGCCGGCGGCTTCGGCCACCGGCGTGCGCGACGAGCTGCTGCTGATGGGGATGCCCTGGAACAGCCCTGATGCCAGGTTGGCTACGCCCAGGCCAAACATTTCCTGGTTCGGGTTAACCGGCATTTTCAGGCGTGCGGCATAGGAACGTGACAGCACACTGGTATCGGCGAACGACACCAGCGCCACTGCGATGCCGCCGAGCAGCACCTCCACCAGGTCGATATCGCTGACCCAGGGCAACGCAAAACCGGGCAGCCCTTGCGGCAACTTGCCGAGCACTTTCACACCTTGCTGGTCGAGCCCCAGCAGGCTCACCGCCAGGGTCGCCAGCACCACCGCAATGAGGATGCCTGGCACGCGCTTGAATGGCTTGAGCAACAGGATCAGCGCCAGGCTGGCGCCACCGACCATGAAGCTTGGCCAATGACCCTGGCCGGCGAGCAAGGCCTGCATCAGGTTCCAGATATCCCGCAGTGGGCCTTGGCTGTCCACGGACAGGCCGAACAGTTTGGGCAGCTGGCTGATCAACACCGTCAGGGCGATGCCGTTCATGTAGCCATAACGGATCGGCTTGGACAGCAACTCGGTGATGAAGCCCAGGCGCAGCAGCCCGGCAATCACACAGAACGCCCCAGCCACCAGCGCCATCAGGCTGGCGATGGCAATTGCCCGCTGTGGGTCGCTGGCGGCGTACTGCACCACCACCGCCAGGATCGGCGCGGCCAATGCCGAGTCCGGGCCCAGCACGAGGATGCGGCTGGGGCCGAACAGGGCGTAGGCCAGCAGTGGAATGATGGTGGCGTACAGGCCGTAGATGCCGGGTACGCCGGATGCTTCGGCGTAGGCAATGCCCACGGGTACCAGCATGGTTGTCAGCACCAGGCCGGCAGCGATGTCCTTGGCTAGCCAGGCGCGCTGGTAGTGGAGCAGCGTGACCAGGCCGGGCAGCCAGCGTTGCCAGTCGAAGCGAGAAGGTTCGGGCATGGTGCGGGCTCTGGGGAGGAGGGTGGTTGATCACAGCTTAGATGCAGACATCGGGGGCCGCGTTGCGGCCCATCGCGACACAAGGCCGCTCCCACAAGTACAGCGCCGGTTTCGGGCGCATGCTGTAGTTGTGGGTGCAACTCCCTTACACAAAACCTGAAAGCTGGCGCAACCACTGTGGGAGCGGGCTTACCCGCGAATACGGGCGAAGCCCGTGCATCGCCCAGAAAACAAAACCCCCTGAGGCGCGAGCCTCAAGGGGTTTGTGGTTACAGCAGGCTACCGCTTAGACGTTATCCGCTAAGTCAGGCCTGAGGCAGCCGCCAGACCTGAGGGGGTGCCAACTTCTTAAAATTATGTACCCGGTTCTGTACCCGGTTTTGTGCTTCGTGCCTGCTTCAGTGTGAGGTGAGATGATTAGCGCTCGTCATGCCCTCGGTCAGTTGTCACTGCGTCTCTGAAGGCAATGTAGGCTAGCTTGTCCTTTAGGTCTTTCATTTTGGACTCCACAAGCTTCGACACATCTTCATCGCTTGCGGTGGGTGGCGTTTCGTCAGGCCACATTAGCTCCCAGCGAGCTAAAAGCGTTAGGTAGCGCTCGGTGTATTTCAGGGTTTCATCTAGTTGAGCCTCGAACAAGGCTGATTGCTGGTTGGCAATCGCGAGCTTTCGCGCTACTGACTCTTTGAGCTCGCCTTTTATAGTCCCTTTCTGCGTTGAGAGCTTTCCCTTCCTCCTCAATTAGCGAAGTGATCGTGGCTGTTTCGTCCTTTTTTTGCTTCTGGGCGATGGCGTGTAGGCGGTCAATCGTTTCGTTCGTCAGCGTAAAGGTGATGGGCTGCCTGCCATTGCTGTCCGAGCGATAGCGGCGCTGACGGATTGCTCCCTGGAGCCTGATCACCAGGACTGGCATGTCTTGCTGAATCTGCCTGATAGCAGAGGCGACGTGCTCATAACTCGCAAACCTAGTAAACGCGTCACCCTTAAGTTTGCTCATGTAGTCGGCGCTGAGGCGATGCTTCAGGTACTCGGCGGCCCATTTCCATTCGTCATCCTGCTTTCGTAGCCACTTCAGCGGTTTCTCGTTTTCTGACATCTCATCCTCCAGGCGGGCCGTTTTGGCTATGAGCCAAAGCCAAGCCTTCGGGAGAGATTTATACCGTTACTGTTTCGTTACGCAACCGTTATCAGCTTTGCCACTGATATGTTAGTAAAACGTTACGTGTTGTTATGTGAGTCGTTACTGTAACTAAGGTATAGTAGATATAGGGTATATTTGCGAGTTAAAAATTGGAGGTTCTATGCTTGCTAGGCTTCTTGATGCGAAGCTAAGGGCGGGTGATCCAGATGCTAAATTTTTGCTCATTGCATTCTGGAAGCACTATGGCTCGGTGACGCCTAAGCCTCGTTCGCAGAAGCAATTGGCTGAAGACCTGCGGCTTCCGGTGCAAGCAGTTTCAAAAGCGGTTGCCCAACTGGTTGATGTGGGGGTACTGCGAGTCGTTACTCAGCCTGAAGGGAAGGGGCGGCCAAGGTGTACCTACGAGATGAGCAAAGCTATCCAGTCGGCTCTGCGGGATGTCGAGGAAAGGACGCTGAACCACCCCGGTTTGGTCAAGCATGTCTTGGGTGGCGAGCGCATCAGGGCCATCTGGTCTGGCTGGAAGGACGATGCGCCGACTGCGAAGGAGCTCAACACACGCTCGCGAGACGAGAAGCGAGTTGCTCCAGTGCGGCAGGGGAAGCTCAGCTTGGCGAATCGTTTGCTGCTCATGATCTTGCTAAGCCATGCAGATCCGTTTGGGGTTGCCAGGGGGCTGAGTAGCAAGGAGCTCTGCTTGCTGACGGGAATGGATGCGGCCTCTCTCAAGCAGCGCTTGCGCAGGCTTACGGAGCTGGGATTCATTCGTAGACACATACCTGGGTTGGCGAGTCCGATTTTCGCTGAGAAGCTCAGGAGCGTTTATTGGCTTAATCTGAACCACCTTCAGCTTTCACCTGCTGACGACGTTGTTTCCGTCGTGGTGCATAAGAAGGCCGCCGATCAAGACATCGACTACAAGTTTTTGGCTGGCGTCAGACTTGATCGCAACTCCTTCCTAAGGCGAGGGGAATACTTGGCACCTCGCAGCGTGGTTCGTCTCTTCAGGCGAGCGCCAGATCATGCGTTTGATCAGCTTGAGCTTTTTATTTGTGACTGCGTATTGGGCTTTCTGTCGCGCCACTGGGTTCAGGCTGATTCCGCCGGATGGGGAAAGGTGCGCGGTGTGGACTCGACGGTGAAGGAGCAAGTGGCGGCATTCTTTCGACTGCCGATGCTTGATCCCAAGGACAAAGCGATTCTGGACCACGAGGAGATTTTCGACTTCTTCCACCACCAAGTCCTTGAGCTGGCCAGAGAGGTGGTCCAACGTTTTTCGCAGGTATCCAGCATTGATCTGGCCAGGGTTAGCTACATCTTGGTTCCGGCGCATGTGTCGACTGGCCACCGTTGCATCGCTCTGTTGACTGAAAGAGCCTCGGACGAGGGTCTGGCCAAGCATTGGATGGTCACCAAGGGGTGGGATGATCCTGTGGTGAAAAGCGTGTTAAGGGAGGTGGATATTCCGCTGGAGCTGCGCGAAAAGTCAGGGTTGCTCACGCCAGCACGAGCTGCTGGGTAACAGGCAGTTTTTTTATACGGCCCTCGCAGATCCTCTGGGACATACAGAGGAGCCCTGCTGATGCGAATTTTCCGCTTACAAGACGTGATCACTGCTACTGGCCTGTCTAGGTCGACCCTGTACAAGTACATCTCGGAAGGCACCTTCCCGAAACCGGTATCGTTGGGCGACCGCTGCGTCGGCTGGGTCGATAGCGAGGTGCACGACTGGATCCTGGCCAGGATTGAGGAGCGTGACCAGGCTGAGGGTGCTGCTACGCGCCCGATTGGCCATCTGAGTATGGCCGGCTAGAACCGCTCCTGCGCCATGATCGGCTTCGGCTGGTCATGGCGCTTCTGCCGCCGTTCAGTCACTGGCTGTGCGGCCTCTTCGGCTTGATTTATTTCCGAAATCCGAACTCGGCAAAAATTGCCGCCATGGCGGGAAGATTGAGGTGGCTTTGCCCGAGCTGGTCGGAGAAGGAAATTGCGGTGCGGGTATTATGCTTTTACTAGCTATTACCACCCGAAGGGTTCACGCCTAACCGAGTAGCAACCTTCACTGACCTACACAGGGAGTCGGACACTGATCCACCACCTGAGAGGCCATCACTACAGCGTATCCAGAGAGACCAACCAACGGATCAGGCGAGGACAGGTAACGGTTAAAAAGTACACAGCAGGCACTGGTTATGAAACTCAACCAACGAGAGGTCATAACCATGCTCAACGATACCGAACCCACCCAGCGCTACCCACTCCGTCATCCTGATAATCCCAACCTCCATCTGCACTACGGGGATACCTTCGAGGGCTTTCCCATACAGATCGAAGTAGGCCCCTTTATTCGGGAATACCTGTCTGATCTCAAGCGCACCGTCGACCTGGCATTGGCTGAGTATCCGAGGGTCTTGGCCTACAGGGTGGATCTGCGTTTGCCTCAGGGTGTCGAGCTACCCGACTTCGCCTATACGAATCAGGTCATCAGCCGGTTCTTCGAATCGTTTACGAAGAAGATCCAGTACCACCAGGAGCGGGTGGCTGAGCGTGGCTACTCGCGTGGGTGCAAAGTACGGTACGTCTGGTCGAGAGAGATCGGTCAGGGAGGTCGGCAGCATTATCACCTGCTGATCCTGTTGAATCGCGATGCCTACTACACCATCGGGCGTCTGGGCTCAGAGAGGGTCAACATGATCAGCCGCATAGAAGAGTCATGGGCCAGTGCGCTGGGGTTGTTGATGTCTGAAGTCGATGGGCTGGTACATATCCCCGAAAATCCAACGTATCGGATAGATCGGCATCCCCGTATGCGGAAGGTTGCATGGTCAGAACACAAGGTTCTTGTTGATGAGCTACCGGATCTGTTCTACCGGGCCAGCTACCTGTGTAAGAAAGCGACCAAGTCCTACGGGGATCGTCAGCGGGGATTCGGCACTAGCCGAGGGTAGTGGCTAGTTCGCCTTTGCGACCATTAACTCAGATCAGCGAGTGGTGTATGCGGGAGAGAGCAATTCTCTTTGCATACACCACCCAGCTGGCTTGGCGATGCGCCCAGGCCTCAGCGCTCCAGGTCCCCGATGGTAGTTGATAGCGTCCACCTCGTTGTCCGTATTTATAATCCGAGCAATTAGGCGTCAGGTTGGCCAGCCATTCGCGAGGCGATCACGTCGAGCTCTCCCTGTTCAAGGCGCGCTGTGGACCAGCCGTTAGCGAAGCTCACGCTTTCAGATCGTGGGAGTTTGTTTTCGGGAAGGCTGCGAACTCGCACTTTTGCCGGAAGGGCTGCGCCTTCGCCAACGAACAGGGCCTCCTGTTGGGCCAAGGTTGACAGTGCCTTGGTCATCCCAGAAAGCCCATCTGGCAGGAACCGTGCTACGTGGGTTTGGTCGGTGGCGTTAGTTAAACGCAAAATCAGCCATGTGCCGCATTGAGATTGAGATTGGCTAGGCTGTGAGGGCTTCCGGCAACCTGACGTGCTTGGCGCTACTGGAGCGGGGGACGCCATCCGAGCATTGGTTTGGCTTGGCGAGGCAAGCGCGGGGGATGCAGTTTCCAAACTTCATGAGCTGCTACCCGAGAGCGAATGGGGTGCTCTTGTGTCAGCTCACCGCTCGTTACCTATCTGGATGGCGAATGCAATCTGCGCTCAGTCGAGTTGCACCTGCACCCACCCTGTCAAGTTGGGCTAGCGGTTAGCTGTAGCCTACTTACCGCCAGACCGGCATTATCTGGGATGGGGCAATTCGATGTGAAAGCCCGTGAGGCTAGCCGCTGAGGTGCACCAGATGCGGCCTTTGTGAGCCTCAATGATGGATCGGGTGATTGCAAGCCCGAGCCCGGCGTTGCTCGGGCTGCCCTCCCGCCGAGCGGGGTCAACCCGGTAAAAACGGTCGAAGAGCTTCTCTAGATGCTCTGGCTCGATTGTGTCCCCTGGGTTCTCGATACTGAAGGTAGTGGAGTCCTCTGTCTCGCGGATCAGAACCGAAATTGTCTGTCCCGCCGGCGTGTAGCGCAGCGCATTGGACAGCAAGTTGGATAGCGCGCGATCAAGCATCAGCCGATCTCCCAGCACTTGGCCTTTGCCTGTGAGCGATAGCTCAATGCCGCGCTCTTCGGCCAGAAGGTGGTAGTAGTCAAACAGCTTGAAGACTACGTCAGCCAGTTCGATCCTGGCCTGCTCGGGGATGATCAGGCCATTATCAGCCTTGGCCAAGAACAGCATGTCATCAATCATCCGAGACATGCGCTTCAAGTCCTCCAGGTTGGAGTACAGATTCTCCTCATAGGCATTGATATCGCGTTTTTTACTCAGCACGACCTCGGTGTGGGTCATCAGATTGCTGACTGGAGTTCGTAGCTCGTGGGCAATGTCGGCCGAAAAATTGGAGAGCCTAACGAAGGCATCCTCTAGCCGAGCCAACATCGCATTGAAGGAGAGAACCAGTTGCTGAAGTTCCCGCGGCACTGGTTCGAGAGGGATTCGCTCCTGTAACGAGCGAGCGGACATCCCGGAGGCCACATGAGTGACTTGCCGCAGAGGCCTAAGGCCGCTGCGAGCAACCACCCAGCCGAGTGCGGCACTGAACAGGGCGCTGATGACCAATCCAATCCAAAACCATCGTTGCAGCGTGTCGAAAAAGTGTGTGTGATTGGTGACGTCAAGAATCAGCAACGCAGTAAGCGGCTCAGCCTGATCGGCTACCGAGATTTGCTCCGTCATGCCACGGTACATGTGTTGGCCGTTCTGCCACTCCCACATGCTCTGCTCATTTGCACGTCTGAAACGCTCAGGTACTTCGACTGCTCTGGGGTCGGAAAACAGTACAGAACCGTCACTGGCCAGGATAGTGGCGGCCAGATCCTGATGGGCTCCCAGCAAAGCTCGCAACTGCGGTAATTCTTCCGAAAGGCTCGCTTCACCGCGAGCATTGTTGAGGATATGTTTGGCGGATTCGAGTTTCTCCACCAGGGCCTGCCGATCCAGCATCTTGAAGTGGTGCTGGCTGAGCATATTGAAACTCAGCCCTGCTACCGTCAGGACTGCAATTACCGCGGACATGAACATCAGGCTCATGCGTGCGGTCAGCGAAAGGTGCTTCATATTCACTCCGGAGCATCCATCATGTATCCCATGCCGCGGGCGGTATGAATCAGCTTGAGATCGAAATCGTCATCGATTTTTGCGCGTAGCCGGCGTACCGCAACCTCAATGACATTGGTGTCGCTGTCGAAATTCATGTCCCAAACCTGAGAGGCAATCAGCGACTTCGGGAGCACCTCGCCGCGCCGGCGCAGTAGCAGTTCCAGCAGTGAAAACTCCTTCGCGGTCAGGTCAATTCTTTTCCCGCCACGGATCGCACGCCGCTTCATCAGATCGACTTCCAGATCGGCAATTTTCATGGTGGTCTGCGTCGGCGAACCATTACCTCTGCGCAACAGCGTTCTGACCCTGGCCAGAAGCTCTGAGAAAGCAAATGGCTTGATCAGGTAGTCGTCCGCACCCAGCCCAACCCTTTTACGCGGTCTTCCACACCATCGCGTGCCGTCAAGAACAGTACGGGGACGTCTTTTCCTGCTGCGCGCAACATGCGCAGCACTTCCCAACCGTCCAGCCCAGGCATCATTACATCCAGAATTAGCAGGTCATAGGCTTCGCTAAGTGCATGCTGAAGGGCATCTGTACCGGTCATAACCCGGTCGACATTGAACCCAGCCTCGGTGAGACCTTGCTGGAGGTACGTACCGGTTTTGGGTTCGTCTTCAGCTACCAGTAGTTTCATGTGTGCAGACTCCAAAAGTCGGGTGGCCTGAGTTTGCAGGCAAACCGCGGCCCCAACCAGAAGCTTACGAAAATGTAATTCTGACTTCAGGCTCACTGACAGGGTGGCTTGTCTAGGGTGCAAGCATGAGTACTAGGTTGTGCTCTCGGCCCTCGACAGACCAAAAGCAGAGGTGCCGGCCATAGTTTGCACTGATGGAGACTGCCCATGAAATCGCTGAAACCTTTGCTTCTGGTTGGTTCGCTACTGCTGTCTTCCATGGCTTGGGCCGAAGGGGGCAGCGACCGTGTATTCGAGCGCATCCAGCAGATGCGCGACAAAGCAGAAGCCGTGCTGATCCAGGCGGAGAAGGCCCCGGTCGGCGAGCGGCATGTGCACATGAAGGAGCATATGAACATGCTCGAAGACATCATGAGCCAGCTGCACAACGAACATCCCGCGCCAAACATGTCTGCCGAAGAGCATCTGGCCTGGATGGAAAAGCATGACAAGCTGGTAGACGACGTGCTGGCTCAAATGATCCGCGAGCACAAGCTAATGATGGCCGACAAAGAGTGCCATCGATAAGGATTTTCCCATCTTCCAGGCCTTCCGTGATTGCTCCTTTGGCCTAGCGGCGCCTTTATGGCGCCGTGCTTTTTCCCAGCTGACGCAATTGTAGTTTTGGGGTCAGCGGCCTGGCAGCAAGCGGGGAATAGCATGAGATTTCCAGCACCCATCTCGAGGTCTCACCATGAAACGCTTACCCCTTAAACTGCTGATCAGCACTCTGTTCATCAGCACCACCTTTCCGGCATTTGCCGAGGTCGGCGGCAGTAGCAATGGCATTGGGCAGCAGGCCCAGGCGACGCCAGCGACTCGTACCATCTTGGTAAAGATGGACGACATCAACTACAGCCAGAAAACGATCGATGTGAAGCCAGGTGAAACCGTGCGCTTCGTTCTGAAGAACGAGGGCGCGTTGATGCACGAGTTCAACATCGGGCAGGCAGCGTCCCAGCTGGAGCACCAGCGCAAGATGGCGTCCTTGTTCAAGGACGGCACACTGACCCCGACCGGCATGGCCGAGCGCATTGTCTGGCATGAGCGTTATGGCATGGGAGACTCCAACCCTCCAGGCTATCCGGAAGTCATCAAAGCCAAGCATGACGACCCGAACGCGGTTCTCGTCGAGCCCGGCACAACCAAAGAGTTCGTGTGGACCTTCCCTAAGGCGGGCAGTTTGAGCTTCGCCTGTACATTGCCTGGGCATTACCAGGCGGGGATGGTCGGTGAGTTTGCTCTGCGTTAGTCCGGCATCGGTGCTACCCGTTGGCCGCGAGCTGGGTAGCACCGATCTGACGAACCTTACTGCGATGTAGTTTTCACGTCAGCGTACCGCCAGCTGCACCTCATTAGCATCGGGACTCATCCCTCCTCAACACCTCAGAGGCACACCATGAAACTCAGACCCGCTTTCATAATCACCACCCTTGGCTTGCTGCTCAGTGCTGCCAATGCGCTGGCCAGCCCGGGCCACAAGAAAGACAGTATTGGGCAACCGGGAGACGGTCAGGCAGTAGATCGCACCATCGAAGTCCGGATGGGGGACATCTTCTTCGAACCCAAAGCAATGGAGATCAAAGCAGGCGAGACAGTTCGCTTCGTCCTGAAAAATGACGGTGCACTGCTACACGAATTCAATCTTGGCAAAGCGGCATCCCATGCCGCGCACCAGAAAGAGATGGCCGCGATGTTTCAGAACGGCACGCTGTCCCCTACAGGTGCACATGACATGAGCAATATGGGCCATGCCATGGGCGGCATGAAGATGGTCGGTATGGAACACGATGACCCCAACAGTGTTCTTGTCGAACCTGGAGCACGCGAAGAGTTGATCTGGACCTTCTCCGCCGCCACCGAACTGGAGTTCGCCTGCAATATTCCAGGACATTATCAGTCGGGAATGGTCGGTAAGGTGACCGTACGCTGACGTTTATTGATACTCGCCAGCTCCGTCCAGTCTGAGACACCTATAGTGATCCGGCCGCCATTGAAACGAGGCTATTGTCGTGGACCATACCCATCACACCAGTACCACTGAGCCGCCTTTTTGGAAGAGCAAGATTGGCATTGCGCTGATCATGCTGGCCGTAATCGTGTGATCGATACGCTCGCTGAGCAGCACGGGGCACGTGTATACCGACCGGAGGCTCTGTACTGCTGCCGGTCTGCAATGCAAGCGGTGGTGGGAGGTGCTGCCGACTTTCTGAGTGCAGCCATTCAAGCGCGAGAGCGCAATAGACACCTTGCCCGACCGATCGCAAGACGCTCTGTAGGCAGCACATTACTTCTCAAGGGGCTGGAGGCGGATGTCTCGGTTGTCCTGCATCCTGAGCTTATGACCCCCCAGAATCTATACGTCGCACTGACGAGGGGCGCAAGGCATGTCGTGGTGTGTTCACCAACCCCCATCCTTGCGCCCGTGGTAAACGGCTGATCCTTTTGTAGCGCTTACGGGCTTGACCTTGCCCAGTGAGGCTTCGCGATCAACACACCATGCATTCACAATGTCACTGCAAGGTCCGGCATGTCTCTGCTCAGTCCTTACGGCCTGAGCTAGCCCTATACAGCTGTTGTTTGCTCTCCTCGCTGATCCCCGTCAGGATGCCGCAGGCATTGATCTCCCGACCCTCGTTGCAACTCGCCCTCAGTGAAACGAGTTGTTGCTCAAGCGCTTGCAGAGCAGTTATCTGCGACCGCACATGAGAGATGTGGTCATCGAGCATGGCGTTGACGGCGGTACAGGGCTGGCGAGGGTCGTCCTGATAGCTCTGTAGCTCGCGAATCTCTGTCAGTGACAGGTCCAGAATTCGGCAGCGGCGGATAAAGGCAAGCCACTCGCCATGCTTCTCGGTATAGACACGGTAACCATTCTCCTGCCGTTCTGGCGGCGGCAACAGGCCCTGCTGCTCATAGAAGCGGATCGTCTGCGTGTCGATACCCGCTATCTGGGCTAACTGACCAATGCGCATCAGGCTTACTCCTCAACGGATCATCTGTCCCATTGACCTTATAGTAGCTATATAGTTTTTAATACTAGCAATCTATGTTGGTTAACTGGAGCCGTATCGTGAGTAAAGCCTGTGGTGGCCCATGTAGCTGCGATGCAACGCCTGCAGCGGATACCGATATGCCGGTCTCCTCCGAAGCGTCAGGGGAATGGGTCAGCGTGTATGCTGTGCCGAAGATGGATTGTCCCTCAGAAGAACGGATGATCCGCTTGGCGCTGAACGGCTTTGATGAGATTCGAACGCTGTCCTTCGACTTGTCGAACCGCCGATTGGAGGTCGTGCATGACGGCGAGGCTGAGCCCATTACCGCGAAACTGGCGACCTTGGGGCTAGGCGCCTCTCTTCAGGAAACCGTCATTGCCGACCCAGAGACGATCAAGGCCGCTGAGAGCTCGGCAGTCTCTGCTACGCAGGAGTCAGGCACTCTGCGCGTGTTGCTCGGTATCAATGCGATCATGTTCGTGGTGGAAATGACTGCTGGCCTGATCGCCCAGTCTACCGGCCTGATCGCTGATTCCCTGGATATGTTTGCCGATGCAGCCGTCTATGGCCTGGCTCTCTATGCCGTAGGGCGCAGTGCGAAAATGCAGGTACGTGCCGCGCATCTGGCAGGGGTACTGCAACTGATTTTGGCTATCGGCGTACTCGTCGAGGTGGTGCGACGCTTTGTTTTCGGTAGTGAGCCTGAATCGCTGATGATGATGGCGATCGCCTTCGTCGCGTTGATCGCCAATACCGGTTGCCTGCTGTTGATATCCAAGCACCGCGAAGGCGGCGCGCATATGAAGGCAAGCTGGATATTCTCGGCCAATGATGTGGTGATCAACATGGGCGTCATCGCCGCCGGTGCCTTGGTCGCCTGGACGGGGTCCAGCTACCCTGACCTGATTATCGGTACCATCGTGGGCCTGATCGTCCTCAACGGCGCTCGGCGCATCCTGGCGCTCAAGGGGTGAGGCTGCACGGTACGCAGCTATCGATGCCTGGGACACTTGATCGAAGTGGCTGTACAAGCGCGCTAGGCCTGAACGACAGCATATAGCGCGAAGGCTCGGAGCCAGCAAGGTAGCGTATCTAGGAATCAACCAAGGAAGGAAGATGATGGATAGTATCTGGCTGGTACTCGGCCTGGCGCTGTTGCCCGCCTTAGGCAATTTTAGTGGTGGGCTCGCTGCGGAGGCCTCCCGAACTACCGGGCGCCGTCTCAATTACGCCCTTCACGGCGCTGCCGGCCTCGTCATTGCGGTGGTGGCGGTTGAAATCATGCCGCGCGTGCTAGAGAACCTCTCAGCCTGGGTAATCGCCCTCGCTTTCGCGCTGGGCGGCATTGCTTACGTAGGTATCGAGAAGCTCGTTGAGAGTCTCCAGAAGCGACAAGGCCAGCAGGGAGAAGGCGGTCAGACGAGTGTCTGGATGATCTATATCGCCGTATCCATCGACCTGTTCAGCGATGGCCTCCTGATCGGGGCGGGGTCGGCGGTCTCACCGTCGGTCGCGATAATCCTGGCGGCGGGTCAGGTTCTCGCCGATGTTCCTGAGGGCTTTGCGACGATCGCCACCATGAAAGATAAAGGAATCCCTCGTAGCAAGCGGATACTGCTCTCTGCTTCCTTCGCGATTCCTGTGCTCTCGGCAGCCGTCTTTGCTTACTTCGTACTCAGGAACCAGCCGGAGGCATTTAAGCTAGCGGCACTGACGTTCACGGCAGGCCTTCTCACGGTCGCTGCCATCGAAGATATGGTCTCCGAGGCTCACGAGAGCGGTGACGATACGCACATCTCACCGCTGGCTTTCATAGGCGGCTTCGTCCTGTTCGTTCTGGTATCAGCGGGCTTGGAAGGGGTGGTATCGCAAAGCTAACGTACTGCTCCCCAACACAGCCACTGTCGTGCTGGCCGAATACGAAGCAGCTCCCAGCTTACGGCGCACCTAGTCGAGTCCAGAAACATTCACTTTGCCACCCTGGCCAGCCGGCCGAATGAATTGACGCAGCTTGATTAAGCGGAGCAAGAAAGCATGAGCCACAGGGTTGATCCTGGATTCGGAGGCGAGAGAGCATTGGGTGATAAGTGCGCGCTACCCTCTAGCCTATACACGGGCGTGCGCTATAAGCCGCTTCTGACAGGGGGGATGGCTCTACTTGCTGGAGGCGCCATGCCGCTTGCCTTTGCCCCTGTGGGCTGGGCATGGCTTGCGGTGATCGCTCTGGCAACATTTTTTGTCCTGACCGCGCAGTCTTCAAGGCGTCAGGCGCTGTGGTCGGCCTACCTCTTTGGCCTTGGCTACTTCGGCGTGGGTGTCTCCTGGGTCTTTATCAGCATTAGCCAGTACGGCAATGGCCCCGTGGTGGCGGTGTTAGTCACGGCGGCCTTTGTCTCGCTGCTCGCCCTCTTTCCATGGGGCGTCGCGTACCTCGTGCGCTGCCTGCGCCCTGAGATGGATGCAATGGCACTCTGGCTAGGGCTACCTGCGGCATGGGTGCTGAGTGAATGGATGCGCACCTGGTTCTTGACCGGCTTTCCCTGGCTCTTCATTGGCTACAGCCAGACCGACACCACACTTGCCACTATCGCTCCCGTCTTTGGCGTGCTTGGCGTGAGTTTACTGGTGGCACTTCTCGCTGGCGGGCTTGCCTGGGTTGTCCAGGGGCCAAGCCTGCGCCGTGCTGCGGTAGTCGGTGCCGTGTTAGTCGCTACCCTCGCCGGCTTGCAACTGCTGGATCGTGAATGGACGCAGCCAGCCGCTGACCCGATCGATGTCGTCCTCTTGCAAGGAAACATCGCGCAAGACAAGAAATGGGACCCGAGATACCGGGACATCACACTTGAGCGCTATCAGGCGCTTACCGCGCAGCATCTCGGAGCCGATATCGTGATCTGGCCAGAAGCGGCAATCCCGATGCGGCATGACCAGGCCAAAGCATATCTTGCTGAGCTTGAGGCGTTAGCCGATCAGGCAGGCACATCGTTAATGATTGGCGTCCCGGTACGCGAGGCGGAGGGCCGTACCTACAACGCCGTGGTAAGCCTCTCCGATCCCTCAGGCTTCTACTACAAACGCCACCTGGTGCCCTTCGGTGAATATGTTCCGTTTCGGGATCTTTTGGGGTCGGCCCTCGACGTGCTCGGGGCGCCCATGTCCGACTTCACACCGGGACGGGAAGCGCACGTCCTGAATGCAGCAGGGGTGCCCGTAGGGGCACTCATCTGCTACGAGGCGGTCTTTGGTGCCGAAGTCACTGAGCTTCTGCCCGAAGCGCAGTTACTGGTGAATGTCAGCAACGATGCCTGGTTCGGCAGCTCGCTCGGCCCCCTCCAGCATTTCCAGATGGCACGCATGCGTGCCATCGAAACCGGACGTGACCTTCTTCGAGCCACGAACACCGGTATCACAGCAGCCATCAATCATGAGGGCAAAGTGCTCAAGCGTGCTCCGCAGTTCGAAGTGGCCACCCTCAGCGCCGAAGTGACACCGCGAACTGGCGCGCCCCCTTATGTGCGCTGGCGGGATTGGCCTGTCCTTGGCCTGACCGCACTCGGACTCGGCCTGCTCCTGCTCCGTCGAATTCGTCGGCATCATCGGTTGGGTACATGACGCTTGTTATTTAGCAGCGAGCAAATTCTAGATTGGGTCAGGAGGAAGGGGATATGTCTACTTATGGCAGTCGGCTCGCAGAGAAAGCCCACGAGCCGGGAAAGGCGATGCGCTGGCTGTGGCTCTCGCTCCTGTTACTGTTTGTCGATCAGGCGAGCAAGTACCTTGCCAGCACCATGCTAGCGCATGGTGAAAGCGTGCCTGCCGCACCCTTCTTCAATTGGGTCCACCGCCACAATACGGGGGCGGCCTTCAGCTTTCTCGCGGATGTCGGCGGTTGGCAGCAGCCGCTTTTCATCGGACTGGCCCTGGTTATCTCGATATTACTGGTGTACTGGCTTTGGCGTTCACCACGCGTACTGAGTTATCGGCTCGCCCTCAGTGCGATCCTCGGCGGCGCGTTGGGCAATGTCGCAGATCGCTTGCGGTTAGGCTACGTAGAGGATTTTCTCGATTTTCACTATGCCCAGTGGCACTGGCCATCGTTCAACCTAGCGGACGTATGGATCTTCCTCGGTGTCGCCCTCTTTATTTGGGCGGAAATACGACATCAACCAGGCAGCCGCCGCCGCTGAATCGCCTAGCGTCTTCGCTATCGCATGCTTGACTTCCGGAATAGGCGCGTCCTGGGCCTTGATAAGGCGGCACGCCTTCATGAGCCAGCTGTACGTTCCTGATGCACGACTGCTGCCAAGGGCTCTGCTGCATCCTAACCAATCTGGAAGAGCGCACCCTGCTGGACCTGCTACCCGGTCGTCAGCAAGAGAGGGTGACAAGACGCCTCATGAGCATGGCCAACCGCCACCAGGTCGAGATCGTCAGCATGGACATGTGGAAGCCCTACCGCCGCGCCTTCCAGACGGTGCTGCCACAGGCCCGTATCGTGGTCGATAAGTTCCACGTCGTGCGCATGGCCAACGAGGCCTTAGAGAAGATCCGCAAAGGCCTAAGGAAGGAGTTGAAGCCCAATCAGCGCCGGACCCTCAAAGGTGACCGGAAAATCCTGCTGAAGCGCGCTCACGACGTTTCAGACCGCGAACGGCTCATCATGGAGACCTGGACAGGAGCATTCCCCCCTGCTCTTGGCGGCTTACGAGCACAAGGAGCGCTTCTACCATATCTGGGACTGTACCAATCGGCGTGGTGCCGAACAGGCTCTCGCCACCTGGATTGACAACATCCCTCAGGGGCAGAAGGAGGTTTGGAAGGATCTCGTCAGCGCCGTCAGTGGCTGGCGTGAAGAGATGCTGACCTACTTTGAGACCGACATCCCGATCACCAACGCTTTCACGTAGTCGATAAACCGCCTAGCCAAGGACAAAAACCGTGATGGCCGGGGCTATTCGTTCGAGGTAATGCGAGCCCGGATGCTCTATACCACCAAGCACAAGAAGAAGGCGCCACAAGTCAAGGAATCCCCGTTTCTGGGCAGAGCCACCATGACCTACAACATGGGACTCCCCGAGCCTGAGAAGAACTTCGGTGTCGATCTATCAACCTTCTGGAAGGACTAAGGAAGGTCTGAAGTAGCCCTGTATTTCCGGTCGACTTCAGCCCTCGCTGCTTTTGAAAGCGGGCCGTCGATCAAATTCGACCAGGTAACCCGCTCAGTTCTCCGTTTTTGGCCGCCGCGAGCACCTCGCAGCAGCCATTTTCCGCATTACAGGTGCACCTTTCCTGCGGTAGTCAGCAAATGTCGGCGCGCCATCCATAGGTTCGACAGCGCGAACAGCGTCACCAGCTGAGCGGTGTTCTTGGCCAGGCCACGGAAGCGCACCTTCACGTAACCGAACTGGCGCTTGATCACTCGAAACGGGTGCTCGACCTTCGCTCGCACTTGTGCCTTGGCCTTCTCGATCTTGCGCTTGGCTTTGTACAGGGCGCTGCGTTTATCGAGCTTCTTGTAGGTGCTGCGGCGTGCTGCGACCTGCCAGATCACTTCGCGGCCAGCATGTTCGGGGCGCTTTTCGACGCCGGTGTAGCCGGCATCGGCGCAGACGACGTTCTCGTCACCGTGCAGCAGTTTGTCGACCTGGGTGATATCCGCCACGTTGGCTGCCGTGCCTACCACGCTGTGTACCAGCCCCGACTCATCATCCACGCCGATGTGCGCCTTCATGCCAAAGTAATACTGGTTCCCTTTCTTGCTCTGGTGCATTTCCGGGTCGCGCTTGCCGTCCTGGTTCTTGGTCGAGCTGGGCGCGTGGATCAGTGTGGCATCGACGATAGTGCCCTGGCGCAGCGACAGGCCGCGATCCCCCAGGTAGCCATTGATTACGCCGAGGATGCCGGCTGCCAGCTCATGTTTCTCCAGCAAGCGACGGAACTTGAGGATGGTGGTTTCGTCGGGAATACGCTCGAGGCTCAGCCCGGCGAACTGACGCAGGATGGTCGTCTCGTAGAGCGCTTCTTCCATGGCCGGGTCGCTGTAGCCGAACCAGTTCTGCATCAGATGGATACGTAACATGGCCATCAGCGGATAGGCTGGACGACCACCTTCACCCTTTGGGTAGTGTGGCTCGATCAGGGCAATCAATCCCTTCCACGGCACCACCTGATCCATCTCGATCAGGAACAATTCCTTACGGGTCTGCTTGCGCTTGCCGGCGTACTCGGCGTCGGCGAAGGTCATCTGCTTCATGGAAAAACTCGGCTGGCGGGATCGGCGTATTTCACCAGATTCAGGAAGTCTTTTTCAGACCTTCCCTAAGGGTTGGATGGGGCTGGAAGGCCCATCAACCACTTAATCCGGATACCCGAAAGAAATAGCAACCTGACAGAACTGTAATGTTCGGCTCAGGTTGCTGACAGGCCCTCTTAGTTAACGTGACATCGAGCCTAAAGCTCGGCCTCTGCAGTTGCAGGGACCACTTAACTTACGAGGAATACCCAAAATGAAATCGATCAAAGCTCTGCTTGTAGTTACTGCTCTGAGCATCTCCAGCTTGGCAATGGCTGAAGGTGGTGCTGACCGAACCTTCGCGCGCATGGAGCAGGCACGCCAGACGTCTCTGGAGGCCTACCGGGTGGCCCAGCAGCAGAAAGTTGAGGCTCCTGTAGCCAGCAGTCCAACCGAGCAAGCAGAGCACACCAACTGCTGAAGTCATCTACCTTACAGAAATGTAATCACCCGGATGGTTGGGATATGGCAGTTTCATACTGCTCATCGTCGGTAAGGCTTGTGCAATGCACCGACGTGGAAAGTTGAGGGGTAAATCCCCGACATTGAAGCAGCCATGAACCCGAGACCGGGCACACCATCACCGGCTCATTTGACGGATTGGACAAAACGGCATGCAAAGCAAAACCACAAGGCGCACCTTCGTCAAAGGCCTGGCAGCCACCGGTATTATCGGCGGACTTGGCCTGTGGCGCACGCCGGTCTGGGCGGTGAACAGCCCCGGCCAGCCCAACGTACTGACTGGTAACGAATTCGACCTATTCATCGGTGAAACCCCGGTGAACATCACCGGCGCAGCGCGTACCGCCATGACGATCAATGGCTCGCTGCCCGGCCCGATCCTGCGCTGGCGGGAGGGCGAGACCGTGACGTTGCGCGTACGCAACCGCCTCAAGGAGGACACGTCCATTCACTGGCACGGCATTATCCTGCCGGCGAACATGGATGGCGTTCCGGGCCTGAGCTTCCATGGAATCGCGCCTGATGGCATGTATGAGTACAAGTTCAAGGTCAATCAGAATGGTACCTACTGGTATCACAGCCACTCGGGGCTCCAGGAGCAAGTTGGGGTATACGGCGCGCTGGTCATCGATGCCAAAGAGCCCGAACCCTTCAGTTACGACCGCGACTACGTCGTGCTGCTGAGCGACTGGACCGATGAAAACCCATCTCGGGTTCTGGCCAAGCTGAAGAAGCAATCGGACTACTACAACCAGCACAAGCGAACCGTGGGCGACTTCATCGATGACGTGAGCGAGATGGGGTGGTCCGCTGCGGTAGCCGATCGCAAGATGTGGGCCGAGATGAAGATGAGCCCGACGGATCTCGCTGACGTCAGTGGCTACACCTACACCTACCTGATGAATGGCCAGGCACCTGATGGCAACTGGACCGGCATATTCAAACCAGGCGAAAAGATCCGCCTGCGGTTCATTAATGCCTCGGCTATGACCTATTTCGATGTGCGCATCCCCGGACTGAAGATGACTGTGGTTGCGGCCGATGGTCTGCACGTCAAACCGGTCAGCGTCGACGAGTTCCGTATCGCCGTGGCCGAGACCTACGACGTGATCATCGAACCAGACAGCGAACAGGCCTATACCGTGTTTGCCCAATCCATGGACCGCACTGGCTATGCGCGCGGCACCCTTGCTGTACAGGAGGGGTTGAGTGCACCAGTACCCAGCCCCGACCCGCGTCCGCTGATTGCCATGGGCGACATGGGTATGGATCACGGCAGCATGGGCGGTATGGATCACGGGAACATGGCCGGAATGGACCACGGCAGTATGGCGGGCATGGATCATGGGAGCATGCAGGGTGGCATGGCCGGCATGGATCACAGCCAGATGGCTGGAATGGATCATTCGGGCATGGCAGGCATGGCAGGCATGGCAGGCATGGCAGGTGCCATGCAGGCACACCCAGCCTCAGAGACCAACAACCCGCTGGTCGATATGCAAACCATGACACCAACGCATAAGTTGGACGACCCAGGTATTGGTTTGCGAGACAACGGCCGACGCGTCCTCACGTACTCTGACCTGCGCAGCACCTTCCTCGACCCGGATGGTCGCGAACCAAGTCGCACCATCGAGCTGCACCTTACCGGGCACATGGAGAAATTCTCCTGGTCCTTCGATGGCATCAAGTTCTCTGACGCCGAGCCTCTGCGCCTCAAGTACGGCGAGCGTGTTCGCATCACGCTGGTCAACGACACCATGATGACTCATCCGATCCATCTTCATGGCATGTGGAGCGACCTGGAGGATGCGAACGGCAATTTCCTGGTGCGTAAACACACCATCGACATGCCGCCAGGTTCCAAGCGCAGCTATCGAGTGACTGCCGATGCGTTGGGTCGTTGGGCCTATCACTGCCACCTGTTGCTCCACATGGAAATGGGCATGTTCCGTGAAGTTCGTGTGGATGAGTAAAGGAGATTTCTGATGAGCACTTTTATGAAGCGAAATGCCCTGGCTGGCAGCGCAGTCATGTTCAGCCTATTGGCTGCCCTGCACGCACCGGTTTCGTTGGCAGGTGAGGGGCACAGTGAGCACGAACAACATGCTGCCGAGTCGGCTGTGCCCAAGACCGCCAGTGGCAATCACGCAGATCAGTCGAAGGATAAGGCGGCTGGCCAGCATATGGATCATGGCGCCATGGATCACGGAGACATGAAGCATGACGGCATGAATCACGAAAACATGATGGATAAGCATGGCGGCACCGAAGCCGAAGCAGGTTCGAACCATGACCACTAGGTTTTCACGTCCATCTCTCTTGGCGCTGGCTGTGTCGCTGAGTGCGTTCAGCGGCGGCGTTACTTTGGCTGCGGAAGAAATGGATCATTCGGCAATGGGGCACGGCACCATGTCGATGGACCATAGCCAGATGAGCCACGGCGCTACCAAAGCGCCGATGGAGGGCATGGATCACAGCAAGATGGACCATGGTGCCATGCAGGGTGCTTCGGGCAGCATGGATCATAGCCAGATGGGCCACAGCCAGAGCCAGAGCCAAGAAAAGGCTCCAGCCATGGACCACAGCAAGATGGATCACGGCGCCATGCAGGGTGCTTCGGGCAGCATGGATCATAGCCAGATGGGCCACGGCCAGAGCCAAGAGAAGGCCCAGGCTATGGATCACAGCAAGATGGGGCATGGCGCCATGCAAGGACAGATGGAGGGCATGGATCATTCAAAGATGAACCATGGCTCCGCTGAAGCCCCGAGAACCACCAGCCGTACGCCGATTCCCGTTCTGACGGATGCTGATCGCCAAGCGGCTTTCCCGCCATTACCTGGCCACAAGGTTCACGACAGCGCCATCAACAGTTTTTTCCTGCTCGATCGAGCTCGAATACCAGGACGCAGATGAGGGCAGCACCCTGGCCTGGGATGCGTCGGGCTGGGTAGGCGGTGATATCAACCGGGTCTGGTTCCGCTCCGAAGGCGAGCGTACCAACGGCGTGACCGAGGATGCTGAATTACAGCTGCTGTACGGCCGCTCGATCGGCCCTTGGTGGGATGTCGTCGCGGGCGTTCGCCAGGACTTCAAACCGGAGTCGCCGCAGACTTGGGCCGCCTTCGGTATCCAGGGCATGGCGCTTTACGCCTTTGAGGCCGAAGCCACGGCCTTCGTCGGCGAGAATGGCCAAACTGCTGCCCGACTGGAGGGCGAGTACGACATTCTGCTGACCAACCGGCTGATTCTCCAGCCAACTGCCGAAATGAACTTCTACGGCAAGAACGATCCTGAGCGAGGTGTGGGGTCTGGGTTGGCAAATACCGAGCTCGGCTTGCGTCTGCGTTACGAGATTGTCAGGCAGTTTGCCCCCTATATCGGGGTTTCCTGGAGCCGCTCCTATGGCAACACGGCAGACATGGTGCGCGACGAGGGCGGTGATGTAGACGAGGCGCGTTTTGTCGCCGGTATCCGGATGTGGTTTTGAGAACCTGACATGAAAAGAACAATTAAAACTTTGGTGGCGGCCGGCGTGGTCGGTAGCACAGCTGTCCTGGCCGGCGCCTACTTTGGCGTGGTCAACGTGGGGGCCGACGATCCCCATTTTCCTGCAGTGCATGCGTTTCTCACGATGGCCCGTGACCGCTCTATCGAAGTCCGTTCGCGGGACATCGAGGTTCCCAACCTGGATGATCAAGCTCTTATTCGCGCCGGTGCGGGCAACTACAACTCCATGTGTATCGGCTGTCATTTGGCGCCAGGTGTGGCGGAGACCGAGCTAAGCCAATCGCTTTATCCTGCGCCCCCCAACCTCGCCAAGATCGGTGTCGATGGCAATCCGTCAGCAGCGTTCTGGGTGATCAAGCATGGCATCAAGGCAACGGGTATGCCTGCGTGGGGCAAGAGCATGGGAGACGAGTACATCTGGGGCATGGTTGCCTTCCTCAACCAACTGCCGACGATGGATGCCAAGCAATACCAAACACTCGTCGCATCCAGTGGCGGCCATCAGCACGGTGGTGGGGAAACGCAGATGCATAACCATGAAGGACAGCACGGCGACAACAAGCCTGGCCATCATGACAATAGTGGCGGTGGCGATGACCATCATGGATCAGGTGATGCTGGAGAGCCTGGTCATCACGATGCCGCGGCTACGGATAGCGAGGGTGGCTCCGCACCTAAGGCAGGTCACCATTCGGATATGAGTGGCGATGACCACCATGCTGGGGATGAGGCGTCGTCCAACGGAGGTGATCATCACGCCGAGCAGGCTCCGAACGCCTCGCCCAAGACCCACACCCACGCCGATGGCAAAGAGCACGTGCATGAAAGCTAAATATCTGGCCTTGCTGGCCGCTCTCTCCGTCACATCTGCAGTTCAAGCAGCTGATGCCCTGACGATTGATGTCCATCGTGATGCCAATTGCGGATGTTGCAAGAAGTGGATTTCACACCTCGAAGCGAATGGCTTCAAAGTCGTCGACCATGTTGAAAGCAACATGACAGCAGTGAAGCAAAGACTGGGCGTCGCGCCACGGTTAGCGTCTTGCCACACCGCGGTGATTGACGGCAAGTTCGTCGAAGGTCATGTGCCGGCGGCTCAGGTCATCGAACTCACCAAGCGCGATGATCTGCTGGGCATCGCTGTTCCCGGGATGCCGGCGGGCTCCCCCGGCATGGAAGTCGATGGCGTACAGCATGCCTACCAGGTCATTGGCTTGACCAAGACGGGTTCTGATCAGGTCGTTGCAGAATATCCCGCCCAGTAGTACTGCCTGCCAGCACGGCCGCTTGTGTGTAGTGGCCGACTCATTTTCATACGTCCTTTAACCTAAGGAAGGTCTGAAGTAGCCCTGTATTTCCGGTCGACTTCAGCCCTCGCTGCTTTTGAAAGCGGGCCGTCGATCAAATTCGACCAGGTAACCCGCTCAGTTCTCCGTTTTTGGCCGCCGCGAGCACCTCGCAGCAGCCATTTTCCGCATTACAGGTGCACCTTTCCTGCGGTAGTCAGCAAATGTCGGCGCGCCATCCATAGGTTCGACAGCGCGAACAGCGTCACCAGCTGAGCGGTGTTCTTGGCCAGGCCACGGAAGCGCACCTTCACGTAACCGAACTGGCGCTTGATCACTCGAAACGGGTGCTCGACCTTCGCTCGCACTTGTGCCTTGGCCTTCTCGATCTTGCGCTTGGCTTTGTACAGGGCGCTGCGTTTATCGAGCTTCTTGTAGGTGCTGCGGCGTGCTGCGACCTGCCAGATCACTTCGCGGCCAGCATGTTCGGGGCGCTTTTCGACGCCGGTGTAGCCGGCATCGGCGCAGACGACGTTCTCGTCACCGTGCAGCAGTTTGTCGACCTGGGTGATATCCGCCACGTTGGCTGCCGTGCCTACCACGCTGTGTACCAGCCCCGACTCATCATCCACGCCGATGTGCGCCTTCATGCCAAAGTAATACTGGTTCCCTTTCTTGCTCTGGTGCATTTCCGGGTCGCGCTTGCCGTCCTGGTTCTTGGTCGAGCTGGGCGCGTGGATCAGTGTGGCATCGACGATAGTGCCCTGGCGCAGCGACAGGCCGCGATCCCCCAGGTAGCCATTGATTACGCCGAGGATGCCGGCTGCCAGCTCATGTTTCTCCAGCAAGCGACGGAACTTGAGGATGGTGGTTTCGTCGGGAATACGCTCGAGGCTCAGCCCGGCGAACTGACGCAGGATGGTCGTCTCGTAGAGCGCTTCTTCCATGGCCGGGTCGCTGTAGCCGAACCAGTTCTGCATCAGATGGATACGTAACATGGCCATCAGCGGATAGGCTGGACGACCACCTTCACCCTTTGGGTAGTGTGGCTCGATCAGGGCAATCAATCCCTTCCACGGCACCACCTGATCCATCTCGATCAGGAACAATTCCTTACGGGTCTGCTTGCGCTTGCCGGCGTACTCGGCGTCGGCGAAGGTCATCTGCTTCATGGAAAAACTCGGCTGGCGGGATCGGCGTATTTCACCAGATTCAGGAAGTCTTTTTCAGACCTTCCCTAAGTAAAAAAGGCGCCCTAGGGCGCCAAGGGCTGTCTCCAAACCAAAGGAGCACTACGAGGGGACAGCAGGACCAAGGAGCGAGCGGGCAATCAACCCGCTCGCTTGCCAGGGTTAGAGAACTTCCAGCGGGTACTCGACAATCAGGCGGAACTCATCCAAATCCGACTCGAAGTCGGTGGCGCGAGTCGTGGCTTGTCGAATGCGAAAGGACATGTCCTTCAACGACCCAGACTGCACAACGTACTTGGCCTCGATGTCCCGCTCCCAGCGCTTCTGGTTGGTCAACGGATCGCCGTTGTCATCACGGCGCATATAGACTTCGTTGGCGTCGCTGTAGTCGGCATCCCAGCCCTGGGCATATCGAGTCATGAAGCTCAATCCAGGCACACCGAAAGGCTCCATATCCAGGTCATAGCGCACTTGCCATGACTTCTCCTTCGGCGAGTTGAAGTCGCTGTACTGGATGGAGTTGTCGAGGTAGATGGAGTCCGATTGGCGCAAGTAGTCGAAGTCATCATCGCCATTGTTGCGCTGGAGACCCACCAGCACTGTATGAGCGCCGAATTGGATGCCGACCTTGCCGCTCCAGATGTTGTTATCGAAGCTCCCGAGGAGGGCCAACCGAGTTTTCACCGCGCCACCCAGTTTGGAGTAGTTATCCTCAGCCTGCCCGAGGCTGTTGTAAGGCAGCACATCGACTGAGCCACCGGCTCCTGAACGGCCGTCGCCAGTGTCAAGTTTAAGTCCTAGCATGGCAAAGGCATCGACACCGAAGCCTATGGTGCCCTCGGTGAAGCCAGACTCGAATCGGCCTATCACGCCATGCGCCCACTCTTCCGAATAGCCATTACCCGAGCTGCTGGACTGGCCTTTGCGGAAGTCACGGTTGAAGTAGAGATTTCGATTGAGGATGGTCAGGCTGCTGCCTTCGATAAATCCCTCGCCTTTCTCGTCGGCGGCCATTGCAGCTTGCCCGGTACTGACGCTCAGAGTGAGCAGAGAAAGTCCTAACAGGGTTCTGTTATTCATAAATGCTCCTGATGTTATTGGCAGTTGTCATTGTGTGGTCGCATATATGTGCCAAGCGCGCCGGGCATAGCCAGGCGCGCCTTGGTCATATTTCCACATGCCAAATAACGTCAGGGTGACTTGGAAATTACATTTCAGTCAGCGCGATGTCATTTATCTAGTTTTGATTACGGCAACCTGTCCCGGCTGCCCGGTATTCAAGAATATTCAGATCGCCATTGGAGTCCTCGTAGGTCATCTGGGCCGGCATCACACCGCAGCTAGAGTCCGTCGGGGTAGTGGCCACGACCCTGGCGATATCGAGTTTCATGCCGTAGCGGTAATGAATAACTTCAGGCGGATTCTTTCCGTTAGCGGCAGCATACTCTTGCATGGCCTGCTCATTGGCCTGAATCATCCGACCATAAACACGATCAGCGCCGCCTTCTGCCAGAGTGGCAGAGGAAACAACCATAGCGGCAAGGGCTGCAATAACTTTGAGGCTTTTCATGTTTAATCACTCCTTCAAGGTGGTGATTAAAATATATCCGCTCAACCTGTCATAAAAATGAAGTCAAAGTTACATCGCCGTAATGCTTCCTGCCGCGTTACCCGGGCGAGTCAGCTTGGCGCGTGGCTTGCCCGGGTTTGTAAAGCTATAGCTCCTGCGGTGCGCGAACCTTCTGTGTACGCTGCCTTCGCATCAGCCAGTACGCGGCCGGCAAAACCAACATGGACATCAGCGGCGCGGTAATCATGCCGCCGACCATGGGCGCGGCGATGCGCTTCATCACCTCAGATCCGGCACCTCCGCCCCAGAGGATTGGCAACAGGCCGGCGATGATCACGGCCACCGTCATCACCTTGGGCCGCACGCGCAGCACTGCGCCTTCACGAATTGCCTCCAGTAGTGCCGGGTCACCGCTGCGCCCGGCATCCATACGTGCATGCCAGGCATTCTTCAGGTACAGCAGCATGATCACCCCAAATTCCGCCGAGACGCCGGCCAAGGCGATAAAGCCGACCCCAGTGGCAACCGACAGGTTGAAGCCGAACCAGTAGAGCAGCCAGATGCCGCCCGATAGGGCGAAGGGCAGGGTTGCCATGATCAGTAGGGCCTCACCGAAGCGGCTGAAGGAATGGGAGAAGCTGGGTCATACGGTGCGTGAGCAGGCAAAGAAAAAACTGCGTGAGCGGCTGGAAGCACCAAAGGTACAGGCTGATGCCCTCAGGGATCTGCCTGGGCACTACAAGATCAAGCTCCGAACAGCAGGCTATCGATTGGTCTATCGGGTCGAAGATGATCGGGTGGTTGTGATTGTGGTTGCAGTGGGCAAGCGTGAACGAAGTGCAGCTTACAAGGCAGCAGGTAAGCGTTAGCTACCAGGGCAAAAGAAGAAGTGAGAGCCATTGCAGGCAGTCTTTCGACTACCCACGCTGGCTCACCGTTCAAGGGTTCATTCTTACTTTCTGCTTCCGGTAGATCCAGCACGCCAACACCACGGCAATCAGCAATGGTAGAAAGCGCACCATCAGAATCACCAGCAGCAATATCGCCAGACAACCGGCCAAGATCCCGGCAAACATGAATGCCGAGGCAACAGTCCGTAACAGCAGTTTCATTGGCACCTCCTTACAGGTAGCCGCGCTCAGCCAACGACACACAATCCTCCTGGCCTACCACAACGTGATCGAGCGTTCTGACTCCGACCAGGTTGAGCGCGTCCTGCAGTTTCGTGGTGAGGTTTCGATCCGCCATGCTGGGTTCTGGGTCACCCGAAGGGTGGTTGTGCACCAGGATCAGGGCGGCGGCGTTGTGCTCCAGGGCGAGCTTCACGACCTCCCTGGGATACACGCTGGCTCCATCAAGAGTCCCCCTGAACAGCTCCTCGAACGCAATCACCCGGTGCCTGCTATCGAGCATGAGCAGGGCGAACACCTCGTGCTCATAGTCAGCCAGCAGCGCCTGTAGGTGACTGAACACCTCCTTAGGCGACGTCAGGGCACGTCCCTTGCGCAGACGCAGGCTGGCCAGTTGCCTGGCCATCAGCAGGATGTCGTTTTCCGTCACCGGGGACTCGACTAAGTAGGTGCCGGCCGTGTCACTGGCTTTCAGCTTGTGCAGGTGCATGGCGGCCTCCTTGGTCTTGGTCTGTGGGTGGGGTGTGACGAGTAGCCTGTGCATCGAGCTTTTCAGCCAGGCTGGGTTTGGTGGGGTTGAGTTGGGAAATTGTTGCTGCAGCAGGAGCTTCACCCTCGGGGTAGAACTCTTCCACGATGGCGCTGGCATCCTCCTCGCTGTCCTCGAAGGCTCCGTTGCCGAAGCCGCGTCGTGCAGCCTCATCCAACGCTGCTTGATTGAAGCCGGCAGCTTGCCGCCGCGAATCGAGTTCACTGGCGGTCACCAGAGCTTCAGCCATGTCCATGCCGCCGCGTACCGTCAGATCGGCGTAGAAGATCGGCGTGCCATGGCTCTGGCGAGTCGACTTACCACGTAGACGTAGTTCCAGTGGCAGGCAGGCCAGGCGGTTGCCCGAGATGGCCTGGAAGTAATGCAGGCGAGCGGCGAGGGTGCGGATGCTGTTGAAGCCGGTGGTGCGAAACACAAAGCTGCCCAGCGGATCCTCATCGCCAATCACCACATTCAGTCGGCCGTAGGGCTTGCAGGCACCGCCTTTGGCCAGCGGACAGGCATCCGGTGAAGGGCAGGGCAGCGACTGCATGCCGTCCTGGGTAACCCGCTTACAAGTCTCGCCATTGCCCACGCAGACGGGGCGTCCGGATTGCCGGTCGAACAGCGTGTAGTCGGCTCGGAAATTCAGCTCCGGCTCGTTGAACAGCAGTCGTACCGGAATGCTGCGCAGCTTGTCGTCCTTGCCCTGACGCAGCTCGTCATTGAGCGGGTGCAGCAGCCAGCCGTCCTTACCCTGCACCTGGGACGTGATGGTGAATTGGTCATCCTTCTCCGGCAGGCGCTTGCCGTTTTTCTCGATGACCTTACCGATGGAAATCCGCCCGAGTACCGGTGGAGTGATAGCCAGACCTTTGAGCATGGTGAGTCTCCTGGAAATGAAAAAAGGCCAGCCACGCAGCGCGAACTGCATGGGCTGGCCAAGGGGAGGGAAGGGATGTAGTAGTTGGGTTTCAGCCGACCAGGAAGCGCCGTGCACCCGTTTTCAGCAGTGGGTACTTGGCCTGCAGGTAGGGCTTGTCCTTAAGCAGTTGAGCTACATCGAGACCGATGCTGTCCTTGGCCTTGCGCCAGCTGACATAGCCGCTGGAGAACTCCGCCCGACTGGCATCGCCCATGGCCTGCTGCAGCACCTGCTTGAGCTCGGCCTCGCGCTTTTCCTTGTCGGCAATCGACTGACGCACGGCTTTCAGCTCGATGTAAGCCGCTGAAAGACCAGCATGCTGGCTGAAGTCGACGACCTGGCCGTTGTCCTCCGGGTAGAGGCTGCGCAGTGCCGACTCAGCTGAGGTTGTGCCATCTGCTGGCGGTGGGGTATCGGTTTCCACGTAGTGCCAGAACTGGCGCTCCAGCTCGATCAGGCGAGCAATCATCTGCTCGTCCCGCTCGATACGGTGGATCTCCAACGTCTGGCCACCCAGTAGCACCGCCACATCCGCCGCTTGCTTGCCGGTGACGGCGAGCTGGTGCATCACTTGCAGCTGCACATACTCCGGCACGCCATCTTTCCAGAGGCGTGCCCCGTTTATGCCGGCTGTCTTGCATTCAAGGATCTGCACATCGTCGGCCCCGATAATCTCACGGTCGATGTTGGCCAGCATCCAGGACAGCTCAGGATCCGGGTGCTGCAGTACGGCGTTGATGCGCCGCACCTTGTTCTTCGTGCGCTTGCTGTAGTGCCAAGCAACGACTGGCTCCAGTACGTTGCCCCAGTACATCGGGCTTTCCTCATCCTGAGGATCAGCCTTGGGCATGCCGGCATCGCGCCCGGTCTTCTCCAGCCACAGCTCCAACTGCGACTTGTAGGGGTTGAGGCCTACGGCAGCCGCAGCGTCTGAGCTGCCGATGCCTTGCTTGCGGATCTGCAGCCAGTCCTCGCGTGGCAGTTCCTTGGTGCTGACCAGGCGTAGTGCAGGGCGGGCTTTGCTGGTGCTGCGATTCAATGAAGTGGCTTTCATAACGTTCACCTTGCAGAAATAGAAACGCCCGACCTGCAACGAAGCGGGTCGGGCGTTATGGGGGGTAAAAGGTCAGGCGACCAATTGCAGGGCTGTATCCAATGCGCGTTGCTTGATCTGGGCACCCTGGCCGAACCAGGCGGAGTCGAGGCGGTACTCCGTGCTGCGTGCCCGGCGCTCGTGATCGACGTACTCGGTTACGGCATTGAGCAAGCCCCAGGCGGTTCCGCGTGCGGAGTCCAGTTGGCTGCCACGGCCACGACCTTCGTACAGCTCCTGCACTTTGCGCAGAGCGCGCTCGTTGGGCAGTTGCTCCGGCAGGGCGCCGGTCGGGCTGGTCTCGCACATCACGTTCATGAAGAAGCCCAGTGCCTCATGCCACTGCACCTTGCGTTCAGCCAGGTGGCGCATGCGGTACATGAAGTCGTCCCATTGCGAGACGGCTATACCGAGCTGCTTCTTGACCAGATCGCCGTCGAAGCGGGTGCTGTGCGGCACCTTGATCGCACGGCTGGTGCCGTCCAGGGCGATGGTCAGCGTGTTGTTGCAGACTACGCGGATGGTGGTGGGCGTTGCGGTGGTGGCCAGGGTGCCGTCGCAGGAAGTGGCCAGCAGCAAATAGCCATTTACCTGGTCGTTACCTTTGATCGCTGCACCCTGGCCGGTCCGTGCTAGCGCCCAGAACTTGCGACCGCCTTTAAGCACGCCAGCGGTTTCCAGCTCATAGCCGGAGACCTCGGTCAGGTCCCGGTAGAACTCCAGCACATCCTTGGGCTGAACTGTGTGGTAGCGCTGCGAGACCACCGACAGCGGTGCCTTGGTGTCCGAGCGGTAGAGCACTTTCTGCTCCGGGAACGAATGGATCGCGCCCAGGTGGCCGATGGCATCCGACTTGAAATGCACGGGGCTTTCCAGTATCTGCCAGTCCATGCCGGCTTCGCGTTGCCAGACTTCGATGGGCTGTTTCTGCGGCAGGTTGTTGCCCAGGCCGTGCCACGGAGTAGCACCAACGTAGGCCATTTGTTCGATTTGATGAGCCATGACGAATTTCCTTTGGGTGCAAGCCGGCATAAAGCGCCGCGCAGAGCGCAGCACCGGCAATCATTGATGGGTAAGGAAGAGGAGAGCGGTGGCCGGATCAGGCCGGTAGGTTGAAGCGATGACCGCAGAGCAGGCAGAGGTTGTGGGCCAGGACGTGACGGTCGAGTGACTCGCCGAGCTGAGCGCCAATCGCGCAGCCACCGACGCCTCCGGCAAGGCCGCCGAGAATGGCGCCGGATACCGAGCCGAGGGTTATGCCGACAGGGCCGGCGAATACGCCGAGTGCTGCACCGGCCTTGCCGCCTGCCAGAGCAGCACTGATGCCACGTGCGAGGCCACCGACCGCGCCGATAGCAGCGCCGGTTTTCATGGCGTGATGGAAAGAAGCGACTTTTGGGGAGTGACAGCGGGGGCACTGCAATGACATGGGACGAACCTCCTTGGTGCTGATGTCATTGCGGTAATGTGTGGTCGAGATTTTTTTGAATCGAATGGCTGCTTTTCAGCAGCGCTAACTGAGTGCGAACTGGCTGGAGTCGGCCACTAGCGGCCTGTCGTAAGCGGCATAATCTGTAGACGAGCCACCGATACTGCGCACAAGCGAAACGCTCCAGCTGCTCGATTGAGGCCATCTGGGTAAGGCGTTTACGTCGGGACTAGTCATGCTTCCGCAGTCAGCGGCGAGGTAGTCCCTGAGCTCACTGGAGCCCAGGGTTTCGAAGCAGGCCGTCTTCAACGTCTTCCTCGATGAATTGACTCTCAAGCCAGCCTTAGCCGCGCTGAGATAAGATCGTCTCGAGCAAACTAGGAAATCGATTGTTCAAATCATCCCTGCGCAACGAGTTCATATGGGTCGTGCCGATGGTTTGGGTTTGGACCAACCCGGCATCTCGCAGCACCCTGAAGTGATGGGACATGGTGGACTTTGGTCGGCCACCGTCCAATTCGCCACAGCTGGCTTCGCCCAGTTCGGCAAGGCGTCGGACGATCTCCAGGCGCACAGGATCGCTCAAGGCGTATAGCAGACGCTCGAGGACGAATTCAGTGACGGGAGGGTGTTTGTAGGGGCGCATGAACGAAGCATACACGGGTTTGCTCTATCTCCATAGTTCGAATACTATCGAATTGACGTAATAGACAACCCTCGGAGAAACCAATGTCTGCGCTGTTCCAACCCTTCACGCTTAAAGACGTCACGCTTCGCAACCGTATTGCGATTCCCCCTATGTGCATGTACTCGTCAAACGATGGCCTGATCAACGAGTGGCACAGTGTTCACTACGCCTCCCTTGCGCGTGGCGGGGCGGGGTTGGTGATTGTCGAAGCAACCGCTGTAGCGCCAGAAGGGCGGATCACTCCTGGCTGTGCGGGTATTTGGAACGATGAGCTGGCCCAGGCCTTCGTACCGGTGGTGCAGTCGATCAAGGCAGCCGGCTCGGTCCCCGGCCTGCAGATCGCCCACGCCGGTCGCAAGGCAAGCGCAAACCGTCCATGGGAAGGCGATGACCACATCGCTGAAGATGACGCCCGTGGCTGGCAGACCATCGCTCCATCGGCCATAGCTTTTGGCGGTCACCTGGCCAAGCAGCCGCAAGCCATGACGCTGGAAGACATTGCCCGTGTGCGTGAGGATTTCGTCGCAGCCGCTCGCCGTGCGCGTGACGCTGGCTTCGAGTGGCTGGAGCTGCATTTCGCCCATGGTTATCTGGCCCAGTCGTTCCTTTCCGAACACTCCAACCATCGCGATGACGCCTACGGCGGCAGTTTCGACAACCGTAGCCGCTTCCTGCTTGAAACGCTGGCGGCTGTTCGTGAGGTTTGGCCGGAGCACCTGCCGCTAACCGCTCGTCTAGGGGTTATCGAATACGACGGCCGGGACGAACAGACGCTGACCGAGGCTATCGAACTGACACGTCGCTTCAAAGATGGTGGCCTGGATCTGCTGAGCGTCAGCATTGGTTTCACCATCGCTGAAACCAACATTCCCTGGGCGCCTGGCTTCATGGGCGAAGTTGCCCAGCGCGTGAAGCGTGAGGCGGGGATACCAGTGGCTTCGGCATGGGGCTTCGGCGCGCCAAGCGTTGCCGAAGAAGCGGTCAAGAGCGGTCAGCTGGACTTGGCGATGATTGGGCGAGCACATCTGGCCAATCCAAATTGGTCCTATCTTGCCGCCCAAGAGCTGGGCGTAGAGCGTGCGTCCTGGACCTTGCCGGCTCCCTATGCCCACTGGCTTGAACGCTACAAGTGATCCGTCGGGGCGAAGACGGCCGTCATGGCCTAATCGCCCGCTGCCTCAGCGCCGATGTGCGCTGGTGGCTACCTGGCTGGGCCGCTCATGGCTCGGCCCTTCCGATAGATAGCTGAGGATTACGCTATGTCTCGCGTCATACGCTTTCATCGCACCGGTGGACCGGAGGTTCTCCAGATCGACGAGATCGACGTGCCGGCTCCCGGCGCGAACGAGGTTCAAATCAACGTCAGGGCGCTCGGCATCAACCGGGCTGAAGTGATGTACCGCACAGGCCAGTACGTCATCGAACCGACGTTTCCCGCCATGCTGGGCTATGAAGCGGCTGGGACCGTATCTGCAGTGGGTCCCGGTGTGGTCGGCTTCGCTGTTGGCGATGCGGTCAGCGTAGTGCCCGCGTTCTCCTTTGACGAATACGGCTTGTACGGTGAATTGGTCAACGCGCCGGCTCACGCGGTGGTCAAACACCCGGAAGCGCTTTCTTTCACGGAAGCAGCGGCGACCTGGATGAAGTTTGTCACTGCCTATGGCGCACTGATCGAGCTTGGTGGGCTGCAGGCCGGCGAGACGGTGCTAATCCGTGCGGCGTCCAGCAGCGTGGGGCTTGCCGCTATCCAGATTGCGAACATGGTGGGCGCCGTTCCTGTCGCGCTGACCCGCACCAGCGACAAGCGCGAGGCCTTACTTCAGGCCGGGGCGGCGGCAGTCATTGCGACGCAGGAGCAGGACATGGTGGCCGAGGTCATGACGATGACTCATGGCAAAGGCGCTCGCATGGCCTTCGATCCCGTTGGCGGGCCCGAAGTGGCCTTGGTGCTCAAGGCACTGGCGAACCACGGCATCTTCTTCCAGTACGGCGCTTTGGACACTCGGGATATCCCTGTGTCGGTCATGGACCTGCTCGGCAAGCATCTGACGCTGCGTGGTTATCAGCTGTTCGAGATCACCCAGGATCGAGAAAAACTCGAACGGGCCAAGCACTTCATCAACGAAGGGCTCGCCTCTGGGCAGCTGCAGCCGGTAATCGACCGTACATTCAGCCTCGACGAGATGGCCGAGGCTCACCGGTACATGGAATCGAATGCCCAGGTGGGCAAGATTGTTGTAACGCTTTAAACCACGTGCAGGTCTTCGCGGCATGGCCGGTAGGGTCACTGTCGATAAGCCCATGCCAGCTCGATGCGTCTCTCACACATGCACAGACAGGAGGTTCGATGACCACCCCACTCACACTGGTTGCCACATTGGTCGCCAAGGCCGGCTCCGAAGATGAGCTCCAGCAGACGCTGCAGGATCTGCAAGGCGCAAGTCGCGCCGAAGCAGACTGCATCCAATACGACTTTCATAAAGATGCAGAACAGCCTCGCACCTTCCATATGGTTGAGCAGTGGCGAGACGAAGCGGCGCTGACTGCGCACGAGGCCACCCCGCATTTCCAGGCAGCGCTGCCCGTCATCGAACGCGCCGCCGAAAAATTCTCCGTCATGAAAATGTACCGCGTCTCCTGAGGAGCTCCGAATGAAAGCCATTGCACACTTCAAATGTCTGCCTGTTGAGAACCCTGACGCCCTCGTGGAGATCGATCTACCCGAGCCAGTGCCGGGGCCGCGCGACCTGCTGGTAGAAGTCAAGGCCGTATCGGTCAACCCGGTCGATACCAAAGTCCGCCAGGGCTACGTGCCGCATACAGACGAAACACAGCCGCGCATCCTCGGTTGGGACGCTGCCGGCGTGGTCAAGTCGGTCGGTTCCGACGTAACGCTGTTCAAGCCCGGTGACAAGGTGTGGTACGCCGGGTCGCTGATCCGCCCGGGCAGCAACAGTGAGTTGCAGCTGGTAGACGAGCGCATTGTCGGATCGATGCCACAGTCGCTGGAGTTCGCCCAGGCCGCGGCGCTTCCCCTGACGTCTCTGACCGCTTGGGAATTGCTATTTGATCGCCTCGGCGTAGCGCGCGACACCACCGACCGTGGCGAAACGCTGCTGATCATTGGCGCTGCAGGCGGGGTGGGTTCAATCATGACTCAGCTGGCGCGTCAGTTGACCGGCCTGACCGTCATTGGTACGGCTTCGCGCCCTGAAACCCAGGCCTGGGTCACCGAACTCGGCGCCCATTACGTGATCGATCACACCAAGCCACTGAGCGAAGAGCTCAAGCGCATCGGCCTTCCGCAGGTCAGCTACGTCGCAAGCCTGACGCAGACCGATCGGCATTACGAGCAGATCATCGAGTCACTGAAGCCACAGGGCAGGTTGGGCCTGATCGATGACCCGGCCACGCTGGACGTCGTACCGCTCAAACGCAAGAGCCTGTCGCTGCACTGGGAGCGATGTACACGCGCTCGCTGTACGAGACCGAGGACATGCAGGAGCAGCACAACATCCTCAATGAAGTGGCCCGCCAGATCGATGCGGGTGTGTTGCGCACCACCGTTGGCGAAAACTACGGGCGTATCAGCGCCGAAAACCTACGTCGCGCCCATGCCTTGCTGGAGAGCAGCAAGGCAAAGGGCAAGATCGTTCTGGAGGGCTTCTGACGGTATCTGGCTACCGGCTCATGCGGTAGGTAGCCAATGCTGGATTCAAGAGTAGCGCCCATGAGCGATTCAGTGAGCGCCTTGAAATGCCTCCTATTGAGATCGTCTCGCAAGACCATCACCCAGCCGTCAACGACTTCATCCGAAACGTCCAACTAATAGGAATTGGTAGCGACTCCGGAGGAGGGCGTATCGGATGAGTCAAAAGCCTGATGTAGCGTAATTGTCATGTGTTCAAACGCAACTACAGCTATGACACGATTGTCCGGGTGGTCCGCGACGAGACTGGGGTAAGCATGACCCCAACCAAGCTTCGCCACTACGTTGAGGTAAACGAGCTTGCCTCAAAACAGATGCTGTTGAGCAGCAAGGCGATGCAATCTCTGGAGGTGCAAGGCGATCCTCAGATATCTTGAGAGGAGTGCCCCTAGGGCGGTGTTCGCTAGAGAGTACCTTGGGTCTTTGGAGGGGCGATATCCCGGTCGCACGTCATGGGCTGTCAAAGCCGTTGACGTTGGTCGCACCGGGAACCGCTACAGCAAAGGCCGCACACTAGCGATGTGCAGGACCTACTTCGGTCTCTTTCGCCCGTCCCCAGCCCCAGTCCCCGAATACAAGAACTTCGACCCGCAATGCCCGCTTCTGGCCGATTCTGTGTATCCGTCCGGCCAACACACCTTCCTGGCCTCGACGCCAAAGGCGATGGTGTCCACCTGATTTAAGTGGACACCATTTCTAGCCTTTTATGCCGCTGGGCAAACCTATTTTCCCGAGGGCGTGGCGCGGCCGGGTTGGTATCAGCCAACGGACAGAGGTGTTGAGCGCAGGCCGGGAGAAAGACTCGCTTGGCTGCGCTCGCTCGATGATGAGACGCCGCCAGAGGCGGACGCCTGATCGGTCCATCCGAAACCGGCCCATCGTGATCTCACAAACTACAGGATAAGCACATGCCAGCCTCTTCTTTCGGTGAGTCCTCGGCGCATATCAGACGCAGACGCGTTGCCCACTATCTACGCACGGAGTCTGGCGCTGCGGTGCTGCTGGTGATCGTCACGGTTGTGGCGCTCGTGTGGGCGAACTCGCCGCTATCTAACGCCTATTTCGAGTTGTGGCACCTAGACGTCGGGTTCAACTTCGGGCCACTGCGCCTACACATGGATCTGCATCACTGGGTCAACGACGGCCTGATGGTCGTCTTCTTCTTCCTGATCGGACTGGAGGTGCGTCAGGAGTTCGCCCACGGATCGCTCCGTGACCGCAGCCGTGCCCGCCTCGCCCTGATCGCGGGGGTCACGGGAGTCGTGCTTCCCGCGCTGGTGTATGTCCTGATCGTGAAACTAGCCGGAAGTGAGGGCCTGCACGGGTGGGGTGCGGTGGTCGGCACCGATACGGCGTTCATGCTGGGCACCTTGGCGATCGTCGGCCCGCGGCTATCGGGTCAGTTGCGCGTGTTCCTGCTCACCCTGACCGTGGTCGATGACTTCCTCGCAGTGTCCATCATCGGCATCGTCTATAGCGAGGAGATCCGGATCGTCCCGTTGCTTATCGCCCTCGCCAGCCTCGTTGGATTGTGGTTGTTGGGGCGCACCCGCCAGTGGCGGGCGACGCCGTATGTGTTGATCGTGATCGTGCTGTGGTTCGCGACCGTGTACTCCGGCATCCATGCCTCCCTGGCCGGGATGGCTGCGGGGCTCCTGATCCCCGCCTACGCGACGCAGCGTCACAAAGTCGTCGCGGCAAGACAACTGTTCCGTGACTTCTGGCAGTCTCCGAGTGCCGCATCGGCCCACGCGGTGGACCGCGGACTATCCCGCGGTATCTCTGTGAACGAGCGGCTGCACGAGTTCCTGCGGCTGCCGGCGGCACTGCTGATCGTGCCGGTGTTCGCCTTGGCGAACGCCGGGGTGGATCTGCGTGGCGGGTTGCTCGCTGAGGCCTTCGGCTCGCCCGTGACCTGGGGCGTCATCTCGGGACTCGTGCTCGGTAAGCTTCTAGGCATCGGGCTCATCACTCTAGCCGCAGTCCGCCTCGGACTGGGGCGCCTGCCGGTGGGCGTCGGGATGGGGAGCGTGTTCGGTGGTGCGGCGCTGTCCGGGATCGGTTTCACCGTGTCGCTGCTCATCATCGGGCTCGCGTTCGGTACGACCTCTGACCTGGGCCGCCAGGCGACGGTCGGGGTGCTCGTGTCGATGTTACTCGCCACGTTGCTGGGGTGGCTCATATTCAAGGTCGCCGCTCTCAAGTGGGGGGAGGAGACTGCCGATTTGCCGATGGTACTTGAGCCACCAGTCGATCCGGAGGTCGATCACATCCGCGGTCCGGAGGACGCCCAGCTCACGCTCGTGGAGTACGTTGACTTCGAGTGCGCGTACTGTGCACACGCCACCGGTTCGTGGGGCGATCTGCGCGCCCACTTCGGGGACGACCTGCGGTATGTGGTGCGCCAGTTGCCGCACCACCCCCACGGGCCGATCGCCGCGCGGGCGTCCGAGGCGGCATCGAACCAGGGGATGTTCTGGCCGTGGCTGGACTTCGTGTTCACCCGTCAGCATGCGCTGGAGCGAGAGGACTTGATCGGCTACGCCGCCGAGCTGGGTCTTGACATCGATCGGTTCATCGCGGATCTCGACAGCCCCGCAGTGATAGAGCGTGTCGAGCGTGACCTCGTCAGCGCGGTCGCCAGCGGTGCGCACGTCACTCCTACGTTCTTCATCGAGGGTCGTCGTCTGCTCGGCAGTTACGACGCCCGCACTCTCACCGCAGTGCTCGAAGCCAGTCGCCGCGGCCCTCGCACTCAGGAAGTCCCGTCCTGAGTGGGGCGAACTACAGGATAAGAACATGCCAAGCAATTCTTTCGGTGAATCCTCTTGTACCGCTGCGGCCAGCGGCCTCGTGCAGGTGCGTGGCGCGCGTGAGAACAACCTCAAAGAGGTGGACGTCTCTATCCCGCGGAATGCGCTGGTGGTGTTCTCGGGTGTCTCCGGCTCCGGGAAGTCCTCGCTGGCCTTCGGCACCATCTATGCCGAGGCGCAGCGACGCTACTTTGAGTCGGTGGCCCCCTATGCACGGCGCCTGATCGACCAGGCGGGCGTGCCGGACGTAGATGCGATCGACGGCCTGCCACCAGCGGTGGCGCTGCAGCAGCAGCGGGGGGCCAGCAATGCGCGTTCCTCCGTGGGCAGTGTGACCACCCTGTCCAGCCTGGTGCGGATGATGTATTCGCGCGCCGGCGCCTATCCCGCCAACCAGCCGATGCTGTACGCCGAGGATTTTTCGCCGAACACGCCGCAGGGGGCGTGCTCGACCTGCCACGGCTTGGGTCATGTGTACGAAGTGACCGAGGCGATCATGGTGCCCGACCCCTCCCTGAGCATCCGTGAGCGGGCGATTGCTTCCTGGCCACCCGCCTGGCAGGGCCAGAACCTGCGCGACATCCTGGTCAGCATGGGCTACGACGTTGACCGGCCGTGGAAGGACCTGCCGAAAAAGGATCGCGACTGGATTCTGTTCACCGAGGAAACACCAACGGTGCCGGTGTACGCCGGTTTCACGCCTGCCGAAACCCGCACCGCGCTCAAACGCAAGATGGAGCCGAGCTACATGGGCACCTTCACCGGCGCCCGGCGGTATGTGTTGCACACCTTCGCCAATACCCAGAGCGCGCTGATGAGAAAGCGCGTATCCCGGTTCATGGAGGGCAAGCCGTGCCCCACCTGCCACGGCAAGAGGCTCAAGCCCGAAGCGCTGTCGGTCACCTTCGCTGGGGTGGACATCGGCGCGTTTATGCAGATGCCGCTGGACCACTTGGCGGCATTGCTCGAACCCATCGCACAGGGCGATTTCCGCGCCCATGCAGCGGGTGCGGCTACGGACAAGGAAGCGACCCGGCGCGAGCGTGCCGAACGCGCTGCCACCGGCCGTGCGGTCCATGCGGTATCGCCCGACGTGCGCCGTACCTCCGCGCTGTCGGAAGAAAAGCGCCTCGCCGCACAGCGCCTGGCTGGAGGCGTGATGGCGCGCCTGCGCCAACTGCGCGAGCTAGGCCTGGGCTACCTGACGCTGGACCGGGCCACGCCGACGCTTTCGGCCGGCGAGTTGCAACGCTTGCGGTTGGCCACGCAATTAAGTTCCCTGCTGTTCGGCGTCGTGTACGTACTTGACGAACCCTCGGCGGGCCTGCATCCCTCCGACAGCCAGGCCCTGTACGATGCACTCGACCGGCTGCGCGACGCGGGCAACTCGGTGTTTGTGGTGGAGCACGACCTGGACCTGATGCGCCGCGCGCAATGGCTCGTGGATGTCGGGCCGGATGCCGGCGAGCGTGGCGGCCGCGTGCTCTACAGCGGCGAGCCGGATGGCCTGCGCAAGATTGCCGAATCGCGTACTGCACGTTACCTGTTCGACGAAATTCCCGCACCCGGAAGCCGAGCACGCGAAGCGACCGGCTGGTTGGAGCTGCAGGGCATCCACCGCCATAACCTGCATGGCGTGGATGCGCGCATTCCGCTGGGCGTGCTGACAGCCGTTACCGGCATCTCTGGCTCCGGCAAATCCAGCCTCGTCGCGCAGGCCCTGCCGGAATTGGTGCTGCTGCACCTGGGCCACGAGCCTGAAGACGATGCCGCCGAAAGCGCCACCAGCGAAGGGCCGGCAGTGGTCGAAGCGACCGGCGGCCATCTGGCGGGCGACGTGGACGCCATACAGCGCCTGGTGCAGGTGGACCAGAAGCCGATCGGGCGCACGCCGCGGTCGAACCTGGCTACCTACACGGGTCTGTTCGACCATGTGCGCAAGCTGTTCGCCGCCACGCCCGATGCTCGACGCCGCCGCTATGATGCCGGACGGTTCTCGTTCAACGTCGCCAAGGGGCGCTGCGAGACTTGCGAGGGCGAGGGTTTCGTTAGCGTGGAACTGCTGTTCATGCCCAGCGTGTACGCGCCGTGCCCGACCTGCCATGGCGCGCGCTACAACGAGGCCACGCTGAAGGTGCAGTGGAACGGGCGCAACATCGCCGAGGTGCTGCAGATGACCGTGGACGATGCCAGCGAATTCTTCGCGGGTGAAGACGCGGTGGCAAGGCCCCTGCAACTGCTGCGCGACATCGGACTGGGCTATCTGCGCCTGGGGCAACCGGCCACTGAGCTTTCCGGTGGCGAGGCGCAGCGCATCAAGCTGGCGACCGAGCTTCAGCGCAGCCAGCGCGGCCGAAGCCTGTACGTGCTCGACGAGCCGACCACCGGGCTGCACGCGTCGGATGCCGACCGGCTGCTGGTGCAGTTGCAGCGCCTGGTCGATGCCGGCAATACCGTAGTGATGATCGAGCACGACATGCGTGCGGTGGCCCAAGCCGACTGGGTGATTGACGTAGGGCCAGGCGCGGGCGCTGCCGGCGGCAGCATCGTGGTGGCGGGTTCCCCTCAGCAGGTGGCCCGAAAGTCTGGCAGCCGAACCGCTCCGTTCCTTGCACGGGAGTTGGCGCGGGCCGAGTAGCTTAGTTCGCCAAAATGTTGCCAGCTTCGCGGGGCATTGATCGTCGCCACACGGTGGTGACGGTCGCTGCCCGAGTCGCGTCATCCTTCCTGAGTCAGAGCAAGATAGGGATTGTTGGGCGGTATTTCGGCGAATACCAAGGACCCATTTTCGAGGAGGTAGCCATGCAGTCGGCGGGACTTCCTCGGGCCCGTGACTTCACAGGTCCAAATGTTCAGGCCATTTGAGTGCTTGCGGTGTAGCTGCAGTTTCTCAAAGCGCTTTTGCACCCACTGCCAATCCTGTTGCTTGTCCTGCCTGGCTAGCGCATCCACCTGGGGATGTTCCTGCGCATAGCGATGGAACACGCCGGGACTGACCAGGTAGGCGGTGTCGCTCACCGTATGCACGAGCGCCTTGGCGTCGTTGATGATGAGTCGCCGCGCGGCGACTCCCTGTTGCAGCCACGTCATGAAATGCTCCCCGGATGGTATCGCGACTATTGGAGTTGATGCAGGTCCAGGCGCAGGGGTAAGTGGCAAGGGAGACGCTGCGGCTGTGGTTGGGGCAGGAACGTCAGGCTGGGCAGGGACTTTCTCCACTGGCTCTTCACTCTTCCCCATGTCGGCCGTGCCATCCAATCCAACCATCGGCAGCATGTCCTCCATGACGTCGGGCACGGGCGGGGCCGCAGTCGGCAAGGCGGTATCGCTGCGAGGGCATTCCCAAGGGGGAGTCTCCTGACCTTCGGGTGCTGGCTGCCCCACGACCGCGGGCGGTGTGCCTGGTGCACTGCCGTTGATTTCCGCTGGCGTCGTGTCGATCGCCACCGTGCCTGCGAAAAGCGCTGGCCGCTCGCCGGATTCCCAGATCAGCGCGGGCGCGAGGCGCAACAGGGTGAACGAGTAGGACCAGCCGGTCGCACTGGTCACGGTCGCGCGCCAGACCGCCTTGCCGTCTGAGGTAGGCTGGAGCATGCCGTGGTCCTGCAGCACGTTGAAGACGGCGGTGTTGTTCGCAGGAATGCCGTCGATCCCCTGAGACAGCAGGTGCGCGCGCAGCTTGTCCGAGACAGTCTTGCTCACCAGCCACAGCCCATCCTCAGTGAGCCAGCCATCGGAGGCTTCCGGCTGATTCAGCTTCAACTGTTCCTTGAGCAGGAAGCGCAGCCCGTCCAGCAGCTTGCGTTGCAGCGCGTGCCTGGGCGCGGCCATGGCGCGCGCGGGATCGCCGCCCAGTTCCTGTGCCACAGAAGCGCGATCAGCCTGCACGACCAGTTCACCCAGCACGCCGGCGTGCTCGTACTGCCCGGCCAAGACGTAGAGCAATGGTGCCCACAGAGACGGATAGCCGCTGAGCCAGTCTAGGAGCGGACCATCGAGCAATTGGCGGTAAAGCAGCCCTGTTGCGGCGCTGTGCAACCGGTACTCGCGGTCTTCGCGGTAGCGGAAGCGGTACGACTGGTGCAGCGGGCCGTGCCAGGGATGCCACGGCGAGCCGTCTGCCAGCTCGACCAGCAGATCGACGGCCACCTTGCCGATGTCGTGCAGCAGCGCGGCGTAAGCAACGGCGGCGGTCCAGGCTTCCGACTGCGCCGCCTGGTCTTCGGGGCTGGCGCCGATGGGCAACAGATGGGACTGCCGCAGCTTGAGCGCATAGGCGACGATCTCCAACCCGTGATCCAGCATGCTGCCGGGGTAAGCGTGATGATGGCTCTCGGAAGCGGGGAATTGCTGGACCAGCTCGGCGTAGCGCTCCAGCGGCGTGCGGTACAGCGTGGCGAACTGCCGGCGCGACAGCGACGTGCGCTGCCAGATGTGTTCCAGCAGCTTCTGTCGGCGCGGTGTCGCCAGCAGCGATGCGGCCGATTCGGGCCGTAGCAGCCCTTTGGGGAGGTCGGTGGCGGGCGCTGGTGATGGGGCAGTGACCGGAGGCCGTTTTCGCTGGAACAGGGAGAGCATGTGGGTGTCCTCTGGGGGGGCCGGCCGGGATGCCTTTTCGCCTTTTCGAGGTAGGGCCTTTCCCCTTGCACTCCCATTCCCTTGCCTTTTCGGCCCTTTGGCCTTTAACCGCTTCGGTATAGCGGGAAATGGGATGCGGCTCCAGCGTCAATGGGGAACCCGCTGGAGTGGAATGGTCAGCGTCCTTCAGGTCACGCTCGATGCCGTAGAGCTTGTTGATCAGGCTCAGCGCCACGTCGGCACGCCCAGTCTTGCCCTTGGGCTTCGACGAACTTGCGTCGCGCATGCGCCCAGCAGCCCAGGCGTTCGATGCCGTCGCGTGCAGCCACGGCGTTGTAACCGGCGTAGTCGTCGGTCATCAGGTAGCCGCGGTAGCCATCGAGCAGGCGTAGCGGCACCTCCTGCGCGCGGCTGGCTGTGTAGTCGAAAAGGATCACCGGCTTGTCCGGCGGCCCACCGCTTTGCACCCACATCCAGGATTGTGCCGAGGGGTCGCGTCCCGGTTCATGCAGCACCTGCAAGCGCGTTTCGTCGCAGTGCAACACGGGGTAGTCCAGCAGCTTGTCGCGCATCAGGTTGAGCAACGGTTGCAGTTGCTCGCCACTTTGGACCCAACGCGCCAGGGGCTGGCGTGGGATGTCGACGCCGTGGCGGCTGCCCCCTAAAGAAGGTTGGCCGTAGAAGAGCACTTGAAGGGCTTCGCGTCCCTCTCTGGAGTGTGCTGTCTTTTGCGTATTCAGCCCCTGGTTTCAGTGTTGTCAAGTGGCAGTTTTGCTATAGGAGCCTTCTTTCCGCGCACGCATCACTGGTAATGCTGTTCGATCACTCGAAGCTTCGGATGATCTGATCGTTATTTGGTCAGATTGCTGTTTTTGACATCGGCAAAGACTGAAATCAGTCAGAAATACAAGGGTGTGCAGCCCTAGATTCTTTCTTGCAGCGCCTTGAAGAAGGCATCGATATTCTCATCGTGGCGTTTGTAGTAGGTCCAGGGGCCGATCCGCTGCGATGTAACCAATTGCGCGCGCTGTAGAGCTGCGAGATAAAGCGATGTCGTTGACTGAGAGAGGCCCGTGCGCTCTTGGATGATACTGACGCACACGCCTACCGTTTCTGGGTCGACTTCCTGCTCGGGAAAGACTGTCCTGGGATCCTTGAGCCAATTGAGGATGGCAAGGCGCGTCGGGTTCGCCAATGCTTTCAGGGCTTCGTTGACGTCAATAGTCATGAATTTTTTGAGACCTGTTTTTTTCGATATCTAGATATCTTCCTGATTCGCGCATCAAATTGGAAGGCTTCGCCATGATCTCTGCGCGCCAGCCCGTCGCAATGACGGGCTGGTTTGGACTGGAATCCTATTGTCCTGTCAGGTAGGACTATCGGGCACCTGTGCGCCGAATTGCGGGACGATATGTTTGCCAAGTTCCTCGATAACCTCTGCTGCGGGGCGTTTACCATACTTGAGGTTCAGGATGACGTGATCTACACCGATTTCCTGAAGTGTATCCAGCAAGGCCCGCAGGTGGTTACGTCCCAGTCGGAATCCTAGATGGATAGGCGAGGGTGGCGTGGATGGGTGTTCGTCCAGGTCGATATACAGCGATTGCAAGAACGGCTTGTAGATAGTGCCACATTGTTTAGCCGTTTCCTGTCGCCAATCTTCCACGATGAGTCGCTGTATTTTTGGCGGACGTGGATAGTTGATCCATCCATGGCTTTCACGCGCGATCCAATCGAGCGACTGGCGACTATGTCCGGTTACGAATAGCGGTATTTCCCGAGTCGTAGGTTTGGGAACGAGATCGGCCCCCAGTAACTCGCCGTGACTCCAGCGAATGGGCTCGAAGTGTGTTCGATGGGCTTGGCGTATCACATTGAGGTTTTCCTGAAAGGTCTCGCCACGCTTTTCTGGATCAACGCTGAATGCGGGAAACTCCACGGGACGATCGCCAGAGGCTACTCCCAGGAGCAAGCGACCTCCGCTCAACTGATCAATGCTCGCTGCGGCCTTTGCCGTGTGCAAGGGATTACGCAAAGTAAGGGCGATGGAGGCGGTGCCTAGTGCGATTTTTGTTGTATGGGCTGCGATGTAGCCCAGATACACCCAAGGGTCGAAAACCTGGCCGACATCACCGAAGCTTGGGTCCCTGAGCGGGACGTCGCGAAACCAGAGCGCCGAAAAACCAAGTGCCTCTGCACGTTTGGCCAGCGCGACCTGATCCAGCATGCGCGGTGTGTCACCCTCGAAAGCCTCCAGGGGAAAGAACAGCCCAAGGCTTAGATGACCCTGCCTGAAGGTCCGTTTGAATCCCCTATGCTCTTGGTAGGGAGTCGTGCTCGGTTGGTACATGCTTAACTTCCTCGGTCAGCAAACGCTGAGCCACGCCCCTGAGTTATGGGGCGTGGCTCTGAGCGTTTAGGATTTGTAAGTCGGGTAGTCGGTGTAGCCCTTATCGGTACCGCCGTACATGCTGCTTGGATCAACTGGGTTAAGCGGCCAGTTGTTGGCGATACGAGCGGGCAGGTCGGGGTTCGCAATGAAGGGACGGCCAAAAGCGATCAGGTCGCCCCAGCCAGCTTTTATCACGCGATTTCCTCGTTCAGCGGTGTACTTGCCGGCATAGATAATCTTGCCGCTGAAGGTCTTACGAACAGCTTCCCGGAACGTCTCAGGCAGGCTCGGGTGCGTTTTCCCAATCGGCTTCGGCGAGCGACAGGTAGGCAATGCCCACTTCCTCGAGGATCTTCACTGCCTCGATGTAGGTTTGATGAGGATCATCTTCGACCAGACCAAGGTAGACGCGGTCTTCGTCTGTGGTCGCGAACAGCGGGGCGAAGCGAACGCCAACGCGCTCCTTGCCGACAACACCAGCAACGGCGAGGGTGATTTCGCGCAGGAAGCGAAGACGGTTCTGCAGCGAACCGCCATATTCATCATCACGCTGGTTGGTATGGGCCGAAATGAACTGGTTTACCAGGTACCCGTTCGCGCAGTGAAGCTCCACCCCGTCAAAACCTGCGTCCAAAGCATTTCGGGCTGCTTGGGCGTAGAGCGCAACCAGTTCCTTTACCTCCGCGGTGGACAGAGCTCGTGGGGTCGAAGGGTCGGTCAGTGTACCCGTGCCGGGGCCAGTTTCGATGAACACCTTGACGTTGTCCGCGCGGATGGCTGATGGCGCGATGGGCGCTTCACCACCGGGTTGCAGCGATGTGTGCGACACGCGACCCACATGCCAAAGCTGAGCAAAGATGACCCCCCCTTCGGCGTGAACAGCGTCGGTGACCTTACGCCAGCCTTGTATCTGTTCCGGGCTATGAATGCCGGGTGTCCAGGCATAACCCTGTCCTCGGGGTTCGATCTGTGTGCCCTCGGTCACCATGAAGCCAGCACCGCTGCGCTGACGGTAATACGTGGCCATCAGGTCGTTCGCAATATTGCCGGGTTGGGAGCTGCGTGAACGCGTCAGTGGCGGCAGAACGATACGGTTCTTGAGGGTGTATGGGCCCAGCTGAGTGGTTTTGAAAAGTTCTGATTGTGCCATTTTGTTTACCTGCATATCTAAAATAGTCGATGTCATGGGTCAAAAAATATGGATCAACGAGGTCGGAAGAGTCCGAGCGGTCCAGGTCACGAAGGCGCGCTGTGCGCCCTGCACCGCGCGGGCGACGTCGGCAGCTGTGGCGTTGATAATGTCGAGGGCTTCACCGTATTCGTCCGAAACTCACTGGTTGTCAATAAACAGGCCGTAGCTGCTGTCGGGAAGGTGATTCGGATGGGTATCGCTGGAATCTTTCATGGGACTACCTCCTGGGGTTTCTAGCGCGGTTATCGGTAGGCTATTCTCGATATTCATATATGTCAATATATTAATATTGATGCCGGCACGTACGCATGGTTCCACGCCCTTGCAGCTCACTTCTGGATCAGCTGGGAGCGCGCCGTGCTTCGCGCCAGGGTTGCCTATGCAGCCAGCTCCCTTGATTTTTTCATCAAGGAGGCTGGTTGCATCGACGAACACATCGACCACCCGCACCGGGTTGGTGTCCGCGACGTAGTCATCCAGGCTCTCGGGCAGCAGCGTGCTTTGGCCTCGATGTACTCCCTGGATAAAGCGCTTCATGGGCCGCCCCTGCTGAGTCTGAATCCTTCAAATCACAGCAAGGTCGATGCCAATGTTTTTACACAGCCTGGGCCAATAGCGGACGATTGGCTGGCAGGTATGCATCGCTATGTCCCCAGGCCTTGGGGAAATAGCTCGGGGTTTGAGAAAGCCTGCTTAAGATGGTCGTACACCAATCGCACCCGCTTCGATACAGGACCCTGCTGCGGGCGGTATATGAACAGATCCCATGGTGCTGGAGCGTGATCAGCCAAAACGGCAACCAGCTTTCCTGACCGCAGATGAGGCTCAGCCAGATAGGCAGGAATTTGGCCAAAACACATGCCTGCCAGGGTGGCTTCCAATTCCGTATCTGGATCATCACAGATAAGCGCTGGCTGCCTGGGCGTGAATGTTTGCCCGTCGGCAAATAGCCAAGGCCAAGGGCGACCATTTTTCTGGTCGATCAGGACTGAAAGTGGCAGCTGAGCCAAGGCATCCAGAGATCCAGGTATTGCCTTTTGCTCTATTAGCGCCGGGCTTGCGACAACGTAAAACGGCACGGGAGCTAAGGCCCGTGCGACGTAGCGCCGGTCGCGAATAACACCCACCCTGATGCCAATATCGATATGCGCCTCAACGGCATCGGTCATCTGATCTTCCAGGCGGAGATCGAATTGCAGGTCTGGATGTGCTGCGGCCAAGGGCTGAAGAAACGGTATTAAGAAGCGCCTGCCAATAGCATGTGGAGCCGTGATCCCCACCCTCCCTGACAGCTCAGGTTCCATCCTGTGCGACCGGAATAGCGTGTCGAAATGCTCCAGAGCTGATCTGGCATCTTTGGCGTAATCCTGACCGAAAGCAGTGATGCTCACCTGGCGGGTATTACGGTGAAACAGCGATTCGCCAAGCTCCGTTTCCAGGGCTTGAATGGCTCGGGTAACCCCTTGCGGGGAGATACCTAATCGGGTTGCCGCTTCGCGGAAGCTACCTGCCTCTGCTGCTGTGCAAAAAATCCTGACCATCTCCATGCGGTTAAGCATGTTGCCCTCCCATTTATTCCATATTCAGGAATAGCTTAATCCAATCATTTCCATTTATTGAGATCAATCATGGGGCTAAGGTTTGTGCACTGCCAGGTTAACCAGCCATGGCGAAGTACAAACCCGCCGATGAGGTTCTCAACATGAGCAATAACATTTCTGGAAAAGTTGTCGTTATCACCGGCGCCAGCAGTGGCTTGGGTGAAGCGACTGCACGCCACCTTGCTGCGCTTGGCGCGCGCGTAGTGCTGGCCGCACGCCGCAAAGATAAACTCGACGCATTGGTGACTGAGCTGACCAATGCAGGTGGTCAGGCAATCGCGTATCAGACCGATGTCACCTCTCAGGAAGAGGTCAAAACGCTCATTCAAGGTGCCGTGGACACCTACGGGCGCATAGATGTACTGGTCAACAATGCCGGGCTGATGGCGATTGCACCGCTCAGTGATGCTCGCACTGACGAGTGGGATCGCATGATCGACATCAACATCAAGGGGCTGCTGTACGGAGTCGCGGCTGCATTGCCGGTCTTCCAGAAACAAAACAGTGGCCACTTCATCAACATCGCATCGGTTGCAGGCCTGAAGGTATTCAGCCCTGGCGGCACGGTGTACAGCGGCACCAAGTTTGCTGTGAGGGCCATCTCCGAAGGACTGCGTCACGAAGTCGGTGGCAGCATTCGCACCACGACTATCGAACCGGGTGCCGTGGACTCCGAGTTGAAATTCGGCAGTTCCCACCAGCAGAGCCGCGACTTCGTGGTGGACTTCTACAAGCAAGCAATTCCCGCCGAATCCGTCGCACGGGCTATCGCCTTTGCGATTGAACAGCCTGCTGACGTGGATATTAACGAGATCGTTCTGCGCCCAACCGTGCAGGAATTCTAATGAGTTGAGGGCCTGTCGCTTCGGCGTCAGGCCCCGCTTATCTGGAGTGAAAAGCGGTGAGTGCCACATGGCCCGGAAGAAAAGAAGCAAGCGCTCGATGCAGGTGCTGAATGCCCTGCAATTCTTCAGCAGCTTGCAGCTGTTCGTGGGGCTGACAACGGATTGATGGCAACGGTTATGGAGAGCTATCTACGGGAAGAGTTTCCCAGTAGCGAAATCAGGAGCGATTCGCAGAACAAGTCCATTGACGAGACCATCTCCATCGTCCGCTCCTACCTGCGGTAGAGGCACCAGGGTGCCCTCGGTGAGGGAAAGTTTAGTTAGCTAGTAAAGGAAGCGACATCATGAAATCACGTGCAGCAGTTGCCTTCGGGCCTGGAAAGCCACTGGAAATCGTCGAGATCGACGTCGAGCCGCCGCGCAAGGGCGAGGTGCTTGTCAGGATCACGAATACCGGCGTTTGCCATACCGACGCCTTCACCCTGTCGGGCGAGGACCCGGAAGGCGTGTTCCCGGCGGTGCTGGGCCATGAGGGCGCCGGCATCGTGGTCGAGGTCGGCGAGGGCGTGACCTCGGTCAAGCCGGGTGACCACGTGATCCCGCTGTACACCGCCGAGTGCGGTGAGTGCCTGTTCTGCAAGAGCGGCAAGACCAACCTGTGCGTGGCGGTGCGCGCCACCCAGGGCAAGGGCGTGATGCCCGATGGCACCACCCGCTTCAGCTACAACGGCCAGCCGATCTACCACTACATGGGCTGCTCGACCTTCAGCGAATACACGGTGGTGGCCGAAGTCTCGCTGGCCAAGATCAACCCGGACGCCAATCCCGAGCATGTCTGCCTGCTGGGCTGCGGCGTGACCACCGGCATCGGCGCCGTGCACAACACGGCCAAGGTGCAGCCGGGCGACTCGGTGGCCATCTTCGGCCTCGGCGGCATCGGTCTCGCTGCGATTCAGGGGGCACGCCAGGCCAAAGCGGGTCGCATCATCGCCATCGATACCAATCCGGCGAAGTTCGATCTGGCTCGTACCTTCGGCGCGACCGAATGCCTCAATCCGAAGGACTTCGACAAGCCGATTCACGAGGTTCTGATCGAGATGACCGGCTGGGGTGTCGATCACACCTTCGAGTGCATCGGCAACGTCGACGTGATGCGTTCGGCTCTGGAAGCTGCCCACCGTGGCTGGGGCCAGTCGATCGTCATCGGCGTGGCTGGTGCTGGCAAGGAAATTTCGACCCGCCCGTTCCAGTTGGTCACCGGTCGCACCTGGAAGGGGTCGGCTTTCGGCGGGGTCAAGGGGCGCACCCAACTCCCGGGCATGGTGGAAGACGCAATGAAAGGCGAGATCGATCTCGCCCCGTTCGTCACCCACACCATGGGCCTCGACGACATCAACAAGGCCTTCGACCTGATGCATGAAGGCAAGTCGATTCGCACGGTGATCCACTACTGACCGCCCACTTGTGCAGCAGAATTTCCCGCAGCTTCGACCAATGCTCATCGCTGAGCAGTAATCGGGGCATTGCAAGCTCGTATCGATGTTGGGTCAGAGCTTCAACGATACGGGCTTGCTCTTATAAATCAATGGGTTAGCGCGAAATGGCAACAGACCCTAGCAAACCAGTTCAAATAACGTGGCGCAGTAGTTTTGTCAGGTCCAAATGCGCCGTTTGGCCTGCGTCAGTTTCCCGGCGGTCTCCAGCTGTACATACACCAAACGCCTCTGGTCATCCACCGCGTCGCAACTCCCTGACACCTCTGCCCAGCTTGCGGCGCAACAGGGCCCGCAGGGTCACCCCATCCGAGTACCCGACCTGTGCGGCGACTTGGTCGACGCTCGCGTTTCCGGTGCGCAAGAGATGGACGGCATGCTCCACGCGCAGGTCCTGAAAATACGACAGGGGTGTCTTGCCCAAAACGCTTTGCAGCCGCCGCGCCAAGGTGCGCTCGCTTGTGCCCGCGGCGCTGGCCGCCTCGGCCAGGGAGAACCCCTTCGCGAGCGACTTCTGGCCCAGCACTCGAAGCGCTCCACCATCGGGTCGGTATGCGCAAGGTGGTCGGGAATCACGAACTCGGCTTGCGAACTGCGTGCCTCGACCAGCAGATAGCGTGCCACCAGGGCCGCCAGCGCCGGACTGCGCTCCCGGATGATGCGCAAGGCCAGGTCGACGTGGGCCAAAGCGGCACCAGCGGTGGTGAAGCGTGTCGAGTTCACGATCATGCGTGACTCGTCCAGCTTGACGTTCGGATAGCGCTGCCGAAACATCGGCCCCAGCCACCATGACGTCGTCGCACGATGCCCATCAAGCAGGCCGCTCTCTGCAAGCAAGAAGCTACCGGAGCAAGCGGCACCTAGGTGCGCGCCAGCGGTGGACCACTGCTGTAGCGCCGCGACCGCGTCGGGCACGTCGGGGCGTGTGAGCCGAGCCGAGAGCGTGTCAGGCATCTTGTCGCCAAACGCGGGCACGAGCACGACGTCTGGTTTCGGCACACTACGCGCAGGGACCACGGGGACCGTCAAGCCTTGCGCAGTTCGGATGCGATGCCGCACGCCCACCAGCGTGAGCTCTATGTGCGCGGGAGTCTGTGGCAGCGAGCCCGCCATCGCATTGGCCAAGCCCACTGTGTCGGTGAGCGCCGCAAGCCCCAGATCAAACACGCCATCACAAACAAGGATGTGGAGTTTCATGGCAACAATGATATCAATGTTGTCATTATTGTCTATAGAGATGGCTGTCATGACGACTTAGACTGCAGGCTCATTGATCCATTCACCTAACCCATTCACCCAAAGGATTACAGTATGACCAAGCTCGCCCTGTTTGTTCGCCTCGAAGCCAAACCCGGCCAGGAGGCTGCGCTTGCCGACTTCCTGGCCAGCGCACTGCCGCTCGCCAACGCCGAGTCCGGCACCACTGCCTGGTTCGCATTGAAGTTTGGCCCTTCGACGTTCGGTGTGTTCGATGCCTTTGCCGATGAGGCAGGTCGCCAAGCACATCTGAACGGCCAGATCGCCGCGGCCTTGATGACCAACGCCGCGACCTTGCTCAGTTCTCCGCCCAATATCGAGAAGGTCGAACTGCTTGCAGCCAAACTGCCTGCATGACAACCCGGCCTTGACCCAATCAGGTCGCGCTGCAGGATGGGGGGCACAAGCTCTACGCAGCGTCCCCCCCCCCTCGATTGCACTTGCCCAGGGAGCTACCTTCCACAGCGACGGGGGGCAATATTGCAGCCAGAACTTCCAAGCTGCGTCAGCAAGCAGGGGCAACATCAGGGCTGGCTGTGATGTTCCGATTCGTCGGGTAGTTATCGAGAAGTACCGACTGTTTGCAACGTGTCGGTATCGAGAGCCGTCTGGGCGAGCCAGATTTCCGGCCCATTGGAAGTCCGCAGTCCGCAAGCGCGGATCGATCGAGCGATTTGTTGAAAATCAACGACCTAGCATCGGGTCGTTCGGGCTAGTGAGGGTTTCTGGGGGGGCGTACCGATTCGAACTCCTGCAGGGGCTCGGTGGGGTGGAACCCTGCGCCAAACCTATGTAACTCAGCGCCTTGCGACCGCTGCAAACTCCTGCGGAAAGGTGCGGAATCCGGACCTTGATGCCCGCAATCCTACCAGTTCTGCCCTGGTCGGGTCACCAACCGAGCGCATCAGACAGGGCGCCAGTTCTATTCCCGTTTGGGAATTGAACCCGCGTCAGCATCCACTCATCCGACGTTCGATCAGGCGGTGACGAACCGCTCCCGAAATGCTCGCCGGACCTGGTCGTAAGGCACAGGGCTGGTGGCGTGCGGGACCAGCGCGCTTCTGTCGCCGATGAGGTCGTTGATCCGGTAGGTGCAGTTTCCGGAGGGGTGCAGCATGCCGGCAATCACCCGGTCGGGATTCAGAACCCGCTCCTGGATCAGGCGTTCCAGCACGCTCTGGACCTACGGCCCCAAGCCAACGAACATGGCATCTTTCAGTTCTTCGACTTCCGCCGCGAAGTGCTACAGCAGGTACTTCCTCAGCAAGGGGTGCTTGGTCATATCCGGTGAGCCACGGTAATCGTCGTCCTTTACGAATACCGGATAGCGCAGACATTGATTTTCGTGCGTTAGAGAGGGCCTCGCTGCCCAAAAGCCTCACGCGCAAACTCCAAGAAGCTGCGCAGCTTTGGAGTCATTCTTCGGTCAGGGGCATAGAGGATGTGCATTGCGGTATTCGGCACCGGGTACTGCGGCAACAGACGCACCAGTGTCCCATCGCGCAGTGCATCGCTAACCAACTCTATCGGCTGTAGAACCACGCCTAGACCAGCTACAGCCGCTGCCAGCAGTGGATCACCTTGATTGATCGTTAATTTGCTTGTAATAGGAACATCTATACGCCCCTCCGGGCTGTCGAAGCTCCAGTGTGAGCGGCCATCAGAATAGGTAAACCCCAGACATTCCTGCTGCTGTAGATCCCACGGATTGATGATGGGAGGGCGACGTGCAAGATAGGACGGCGCAGCGCATAAAACCATCTGATAGGGCTCCAATGGCAATGCCTTCAACCCACTGCTCGCCAGCTCGCCGATGCGAAATACCACGTCGTAACCATCATCAACGATATCGACCAGTTCGTTCGATAACGTTAGGTCAACAGACACCTGAGGATACCGAACCATGTATTCCAGCAGGCGTGGCGAAAGCGTGCGGATTCCGAACGTGACCGGCGCGTTGATGCGAAGGCGGCCGCTTGGTGTGCCCCGAGTGAGGGCAGCAAGGCTCTCGGCAGACTGCATGTCTGCAAGGATCAGTTTTGCTCGCGGGTAGAACGCCCTGCCGAAGTCGGTGAGGCTTTGCCTGCGCGTAGTCCGGTGCAGCAGGGAAACACCCAGATGTTGTTCGAGCATTTTCACCTGTTTCCCTACCAATTGAGGGGACAGATTCAGGTCGTCCGCAGCGGCGCTGAATGAACCCAGCTCAACTGTTTTGACGAACGTGGCCATCTGGGTCAGGCGATCCATTATAAACACTCTGTTTCTAGTAATACGCCATCGTAGGCCTTTATCTAGCGCCAACCAATGACTAAATTTTTGTCACCTTTCGAGTGCCCGGATACCTTCCGGATGTACGTCGAGGCCCATTGATAAACGAGGTATTTATGATGGCACGCATTGTCAGAATTCATGAATACGGTGACGCCAGCGTTCTGAAGCTGGAAGATCTGGAAGTATCGGCACCAGCAGCAAACGAGGTGCAAATTAGTGTTAAAGCTTTTGGCTTGAACCGAGCCGAAGTGATGTTCCGCAATCACGCATACCTACAAGAAGCGGAGTTCCCCAGCCGCTTAGGCTACGAGGCCGCAGGCATCGTAACGGCAGTTGGGAGCGACGTAACCGAGATCACGATTGGTGACTCGGTCGCTCTGATCCCACCTCTGGATATTGCTCGCTGGGGCACCTACGGCGAGTTGGCCAATGTACCGGCCCACCTGGTGGTAAAGAGCCCTGAGAACTTGTCCTTTGAAGAGGCTGCGGCGTCTTGGATGCAGTACGTCACCGCCTGGGGGGGATTGATTGAACAGGCGAAGCTACGTCAGGGCGATTTTGTCATCGTTACCGCCGCGTCAAGCAGTGTTGGCTTGGCCGCCTTCCAAATGGCTCGTATGGTCGGCGCCACATCGATTGCGATCACTCGAACTCACGCGAAGAAGCAAGCCCTACTTGATGCAGGCGCTGCGCATGTCATCGTCAGCGATGAAGAGGATATCGTCGAGCGTGTTATGACGATAACTGCCGGTCAAGGCGCTCGCGTTGTATTCGATCCTGTAGGCGGGCCGTCCTTGGAACCTCTCACGCAGAGCATGGCGCGGGGCGGAATTTTGCTGGAGTACGGCGCACTTAGCTCTGAACCGACACCATTCCCACTGTTTACCGTGCTGGGCAAAAGCCTGACTTTGAAGGGCTATCTCTACGCAGAGATTGTGGCCGACCCTGAAGCCCTGGAGAGAGCAAAGGCTTTTATTCTGCAAGGGTTGGAGTCCGGTGCGTTGCGCCCGATCATCGCCAAGACATTCACACTTAGCGACATCCAGGATGCCCATCGTTTCCTTGAAGCCAATCAGCAGATCGGCAAGATCGTGGTAACTGTCTGACCAGCAATTATGGGGCTGAGAGCGTAATCCTTCGGCCCCGATTCAAGCCAGCCCTGATGACCGCTTTTGGCCCAGAGTGTGTAAAAACGCCCGGACATACCCTTGCTATGATTTCTGAGAACTTCATCGCAAGGGAAGCCCATGAAACGGTTTATCCAGGGTGAGCACCGAGGGCAAAGCACCTTACTTCCCGAGAGCCTCGACGACTACGTCAGCGATACCAACCCGGTACGGGTGGTTGATGTCTTCGTCGATGAACTCAACTTGGCCACGCTGGGTTTTGATGGCGTCATTCCAGCCGAAACCGGCAGACCGGCATACCACCCTGCGATCCTCCTGAAGATCTATATCTACGGCTATCTGAACCGCATCCAATCGAGCCGACGCCTTGAGCGAGAAGCTCAGCGCAATGTCGAGCTGATGTGGTTAACCGGGCGCTTGATGCCCGACTTCAAAACCATCGCCAACTTCCGAAAAGACAACAGCAAAGCTATTCGCGGCGCGTGCCGCCAGTTCGTTGTGCTGTGCCAGCAGTTGGGGCTGTTTAGCGAAAACCTGGTGGCCATCGACGGGAGCAAATTCAAGGCAGTGAACAACCGCGACCGCAATTTCACCAGCGCCAAACTAAAGCGGCGAATGGAGGAAATCGAGTCGAGCATCAACCGTTACCTGACCTCCCTTGATGCAGCTGATCGGCAATTGCCAAGCGCCGCTGAGCCAGATGCTACGCGCCTGGAAGAGAAAATCGCCAAGCTCAAAGCTCAGATGAAAGCGCTTCAGGTGATCGAATCTCAACTCAACGACTCTCCAGACAAACAGATTTCACTGACCGACCCCGATGCCCGCTCGATGATGACGCGTGGCAATGGCATTGTCGGCTACAACGTACAGACGGCGGTCGATACCCAGCACCATTTGATCGTTGCTCACGAGGTCACGAACGTTGGCTCTGACCGCGACCAACTCAGCTCGATGGCGAAGCAGGCTCGGGAAGCCATTGGTTCAGAAACGCTGTCGGTAGTGGCTGATCGGGGCTACTTCAAAAGCGAGGAAATCCTGGCCTGCCATAATGCAAAAATTACCGCTTATTTACCCAAGCCGATGACTTCAGGAGCTAAAGCGGACGGGCGTTTCAACAAAGATGCCTTCGTTTTTAACGCAGCCAAAAATGAATACGTTTGCCCAGCTGGTGAGGCATTGATTTGGCGTTTCTCTAGCGTCGAGAAAGGCCTGAACATGCACTGCTACTGGAGTTCGAACTGCCAGAGCTGCGCCCTGAAAACTCAGTGCACGCCGAGCAAGCAGCGACGAGTGCGGCGTTGGGAGCATGAAGCAGTGCTAGATGAAATGCAGATCCGGCTGAACCACGCGCCGGACATGATGCGAATCCGAAAACGCACTGTTGAGCATCCCTTCGGGACGCTCAAGCAATGGATGGGATCCACGCATTTTCTTACACGTAGGCTGGTCGGCGTCAGCGCGGAGATGAGCCTCAATGTGCTCGCCTACAACATGAAGCGAGTCATGAAAATCATCGGTACGGAAAGCTTGCTGAAGGCGCTGGCGGCATAAAAGCCCCGGCTTTTGCTGCTCTAGGTGGCGCTAAAGCGCTTCATAAGCGCCCTGGGGCGTTACCGGTGCTGATCGTGGCAAATGCCTGGGCAATCGACTCGCCCAACTGCGCTGGGCTGAGGTATCCAAGATACAAAAGTGTTTTTACACACTCTGGGCCGGTTTCTGCCTGTTGTTACCGGCTGCTTTGGGCTTGCTGTGGGTCACTTCTTGCTCGTGCAGAACTTGGCCCATTCCGCCATCAGTGCACTGCGCTTCTCCAGAAGGTCGGAGCGCGAATAGGCCGCCTCGGTCTGGTCGCGTTCATCATGGGCAAGCGCAAGCTCACAAACCTCTCTCGGGTAGTTGGTGCATTCGGGTGAAAGCGCCAGCCGATGTTTTCGTAATCAGCGACGTCTCTTTCCATTCAGCCTAAGTCCTTTTTCCAGCTGTCCAGCATGTCCGCCCATCTCTGCATCATCATGGCTCGATCACTCAAATACTCGGCATGGTTGTAGGTGCGGCGGACAGCGTTTTGCTCGGTATGGGCGAGCTGTCTTTCGATCCAGTCTGCTGAATAGCCCATCTCATTGAGTCTGGTGCTGCCCGTTGTCCTCGTGGCATGCGGGCTGTATTTACCTCCCCAGCCAAGGGTGTTGAGCATCTGGCGGAATGAGGCCGCAACCATTGGGCGGGTGCGTACGTCGCGGTGAGGAAATACGTGGGTGTATTTTCCTGTGATGGAATGCAGGCCTCGCAGTATTTCGACTGCCTGTCGCGGCAGTGGCACCGTGTGCTCTTTGCGCTTTTTCATCCGCTCGGCGGGAATGCGCCAAAGCGCCTTCTCCAGGTCAAATTCTGCCCACTGAGCCTCTACAGCTTCATTGGGGCGGCACAGAGTCAGCCACATGAGCTGGAAAGCGCAGAGGGTCTCATGGCGTCCGCCGTGAGATTCGACATCGCGTAACAGTTGGCCAATTTCTTCGGTGGAGAGAGGGCGTTTGTGCTGAGTCTTGTTGGCTGGCAGGGCTTTTCGAACGGGGTGTACCGGGTCGGTGCTGGCTCGCAACGTGGAAATTGCCAGTTCGAAAACTCCGGACATGCTCCGCTTGGCCTCTGCGGCAACAGATGGGCCATTATCTTGAGCGGCTGCTCTGAGCACTTCAAGAATGTGCATGGGGGTGATGGCTTTGATCGGCAGTTCACCGATTTTGGGAAATACGACGCGTTCAAGCATGTTGAGTCGTCTGGACTTGGTGATCTCCTCCCAGTCCTTCAGTGAAAGCCACTCTTTGGCGACGGCTTCAAACGTAATGGCCTTCTCGTGGTCGCGCTTCACCCGCTCCTGTTGCCGGTGGTGCGCGGGATTGATGCCCTGTATGACTAGGGCACGGGCTTTCACGCGCTCATCGCGTGCCTCTGCAAGAGTGAAGCGGCGCCCTTTGCGGCGCTCTTCGGCGTGCTCGGGTGATTCCCCTTTGGGCGCGATTACATAGTCCCCAATCGCGAACACGCTTTCCTTCCTGCCGGTTCCGTCGTTCAGCTCGAACCGATAGCGCCATGCCTTAACCCCGTTAGGCTTCACCTCAAGGTAAAGGCCATTGCCATCTGTGAGCTTGTAGGGCTTTTCCTTGGGCTTGGCGGTACGGCACTCGGTATCGGTAAGCGGCATGGCTGCTCAATCCTGTTATACCCGGTTATATGGGTGGGTGAATTTTTCGATACCCGGTAGCGTACCCGGTAAATATGTGGATCGTATAGATTCTTGTCGGACCTTTTCGGAAAAGAAAAACCCCTTGAGGCTTCATTCCTCAAGGGGTTCTGTGTCCGGTAAGGTCCGGTGAAATACAAGTTGCTGTTTAGACGTTGAAGCGGAAGTGCATCACGTCGCCGTCTTTGACGATGTAATCCTTGCCTTCCAAACGCCATTTACCGGCTTCCTTGGCACCGCTTTCACCCTTGAACTGGATGAAGTCGTCATAGGCCACCACTTCGGCGCGGATGAAGCCTTTTTCGAAGTCGGTGTGGATTACACCAGCGGCCTGCGGTGCAGTGGCGCCGACCCGTACGGTCCAGGCGCGTACTTCCTGCACGCCGGCAGTGAAGTAGGTTTGCAGGTTCAGCAGCTCGTAACCGGCGCGGATCACGCGGTTCAGGCCAGGCTCTTCCAGGCCCAGGGCCTCAAGGAACATGTCCTTCTCTTCACCGTCATCCAGCTCGGCGATTTCTGCTTCGATCTTGTTGCATACCGGCACCACGACCGCGCCTTCTTCCTCGGCGATGGCCTTGACCACGTCCAGGTGCGGGTTGTTGTCGAAACCGTCTTCGGCAACGTTGGCGATGTACATCACCGGCTTGCTGGTCAGCAGGTGGAAGCCACGGATGACGGCTTTTTCGTCGTCAGCCATGTTCTTCATCAGGCTGCGCGCAGGCTTGCCTTCGGTGAAGTGCGGGATCAGTTTTTCCAGAATGGCCTTTTGCGCCAGGGCTTCCTTGTCGCCGCCCTTGGCGTTGCGGGCTACCTTCTGCAGTTGCTTTTCGCAGCTGTCGAGGTCGGCGAAGATCAGTTCGAGGTCGATGATCTCGATGTCACGCTTGGGGTCGACGCTGTTGGAAACGTGGATTACGTTCTCGTCTTCGAAGCAGCGCACCACGTGGGCAATGGCGTCGGTCTCGCGGATGTTGGCGAGGAACTTGTTGCCCAGGCCTTCGCCTTTCGAGGCACCGGCAACCAGGCCGGCGATGTCGACGAATTCCATGGTGGTCGGCAGGATGCGGTTTGGCTTGACGATTTCAGCCAGCGCAGCCAGACGAGCATCGGGCATCGGCACGATGCCGCTGTTTGGCTCGATGGTGCAGAAAGGGAAGTTCTCCGCCGCGATGCCAGACTTGGTCAGTGCGTTGAACAGGGTGGACTTGCCGACGTTGGGCAGGCCGACGATGCCGCAATTGAAACCCATGGGTATTCCCCTCTCTAAAGGAAATCAGGCCTTTTGGCTGTGCAGCTCGCGCATCGCCTTGGCAAAGTCGCCGGCAAGCACGTCCGGCAGCACGCCGAGGGCAAAATCGATGCTGGCGTCGAGCTTCTCCTGCTCGGCGCGCGGCGCGCGGCCCAGGACGAAGTTGGAGACCAGTTTGGCGTCGCCCGGGTGGCCAATGCCAAGCCGCAGGCGGTGGAAGTCGTTCTGGTTGCCGAGCTGCGCAATGATGTCGCGCAGGCCGTTGTGCCCACCATGGCCGCCGCCGCGCTTTAGCTTGGCAACGCCCGGAGGCAGGTCGAGTTCGTCGTGTGCCACCAGGATCGCTTCCGGCTTGATGCGGAAGAAATTGGCCAAGGCCGCCACGGACTGGCCGCTGCGGTTCATGTAGGTGGTGGGGATCAACAAACGAACGTCGTTGCCCTGATGGCTGAACTTAGCCGTCAGGCCGAAATACTTTTTGTCAGCGGTAAGCGAAACTCGCTGGGCGCTGGCAATGCGTTCAACGAAAAGAGCCCCTGCGTTATGCCGGGTCTGTTCGTATTCGGGGCCGGGGTTACCCAGGCCAACGATCAACTGGATGGCGGTCACGTCAGGGGCTCTTCCTTGGAGTTGGTGGGTTACAGTGCGCGCGGCACTGTAACCCGATCAACGCCGGCGTGCGAGTGGATTACTCGGCAGCGCCTTCTGCTTCTGGAGCAACGCGTGGAGCGTGAACGTTGGCAACAGCTTTGTCATCACCGTGGGCCAGAGCTACGAACTCTACGCCTTTCGGAGCTTTCAGGTCCGACAGGTGGATGATGGTGCCGACTTCGGCGTTGGCCAGGTCAACTTCGATGAACTCAGGCAGGTCTTTGGCTTCGCAGGAAACTTCGATCTGCGATTCAACGTGCGAGATCTCGCCGCCTTTCTTGACCGGTGCTTCTTCGTTGATGAAGTGCACTGGAACAACAGCGGTCAGTTTCTGGCCAGCAACAACGCGAACGAAGTCGGCGTGCATGATGAACTGCTTGGCTGGGTGGCGCTGCATGGCCTTGATGATGACGTTCTGCTTAACACCGTCAACGTTCAGCTCGATAACGTGGCTGAAGGCAGCTTCGTCTTCGAACAGTTTGGTGATTTCCTTGGCCAGGATGGTCAGGGATTGAGCTTCTTTATCGCCACCGTAGACAACGGCAGGGATGCTCAGCGCATGACGCAGGCGGCGGCTCGCACCTTTCCCCAGGTCAGTACGCGCTTGGGCGTTCAGAATAAAATCAGTCATTTTGTTTCTCCAAAATAGCCCCCCGAGGGCGTTTGCGACCAGCGCCAACGGGGATGGCAAAAAAGCCCCGCCCCAACACATGCTGGGGCGGGGCGCTTCACATCAACACGCGTTCCGCTTAGCGGAACATCGCGCTGATCGATTCTTCGTTGCTGATGCGGCGGACCGCTTCAGCCACAACCGGTGCGATATCCAGCTGGCGGATACGGTCACAGGCTTGAGCAGCGGCGGACAGCGGAACGGTGTTGGTCACCACCAGCTCGTCCAGTACCGACTTCTCGATGTTCTCGATCGCACGGCCCGACAGGACAGGGTGCGTGCAGTAGGCGTAAACCTTGGCAGCGCCGTGTTCTTTCAGGGCTTTGGCCGCGTGGCACAGGGTGCCGGCGGTGTCGACCATGTCGTCTACCAGGATGCAGGTGCGCCCTTCGACGTCGCCGATGATGTGCATAACCTCGGAGTGGTTAGCCTTTTCGCGGCGTTTGTCGATGATACCCAGGTCGACACCCAGGGACTTGGCGACGGCACGTGCGCGCACGACACCACCAATGTCCGGGGAGACGATCATCAGGTTCTCGAAACGCTGGTCTTCGATGTCATCGACAAGTACGGGCGAGCCGTAGATGTTGTCGACGGGGATATCGAAGAAGCCTTGGATCTGGTCAGCGTGCAGGTCGACGGTGAGAACACGGTCGATACCTACGACAGTGAGCATGTCAGCGACAACTTTGGCGCTGATGGCTACACGTGCCGAACGCGGACGGCGGTCCTGGCGGGCATATCCGAAGTAAGGAATCACGGCGGTGATTCGGGATGCTGAGGAGCGGCGGAAGGCATCGGCCATCACTACCAGTTCCATCAGGTTATCGTTGGTCGGGGCACAGGTCGGCTGAATAATAAAAACGTCTTTACCGCGGACATTTTCATTGATCTCAGTGCTGATCTCGCCGTCGGAGAACTTACCGACAGAGACGTCACCGAGAGGGATATGCAGCTGACGTACGACACGCCGAGCCAGATCGGGGTTAGCGTTCCCCGTAAAGACCATCATCTTGGACACGCGCAGTACCTGAAGGCTGAGGGTATACCTGGATGAGTATAAGGAAAATGGCAGGGGCGGCTGGATTCGAACCAACGCATGGCAGGATCAAAACCTGCTGCCTTACCGCTTGGCGACGCCCCTGTATCTGTTGCTGCGAACGCTTATGCGCTCGACTTCTTGACCAGACTTTGCAGCTTGCGATGCAACATCGAAATATTGCTTCCTTTCGCCACAAACCCTGTTTGGGTCGCTGAAAGAAGGGCCAGAACTTTATCAGCTTCGGCTTTGCTTGGGAAGGCCCCAAACACACAACTTCCAGTGCCGGTTAGTCGAGCCTCAGTGAATTTACCCAGTGAATTCAACGCATTGCGAACTTCTGGATAACTCTGCTCTACCACCGGTTGGCAGTCATTTCGACTGTTTCCCTCGGGAACGGGGCGCATATTAAGGGGGAGGGAATCACGTGTCAACTGTGGATGTGAAAAAATTTCTACTGTGCTGACAGACACTTGCGGCACCAGCACAACATACCAAGGCTCTTGCGGGTTGACCGGGGTCAGTTGCTCGCCCACGCCCTGGGCAAACGCTGCATGGCCGCGCACGAATACCGGTACGTCGGCGCCCAGGCTCAGGCCCAGTGTGGCCAGGCGGTCTTCGTCCCAGTCCAGTTGCCACAGGTGGGCGAGGGCCAGCAGGGTGGTGGCGGCGTCCGAACTGCCGCCGCCAATACCGCCACCCATGGGCAGCACCTTGGTCAGCCAGATGTCTGCGCCCAGCGGGCTGCCGGACTGTTCCTGCAGTTTGCGCGCGGCACGCACAATCAGGTTGCTGTCGTGCGGTACGGCTTCGATCTCGGTGTGCAGGCGGATCACGCCATCGTCACGTACGGTGAAACTCAGTTCGTCGCCATGGTCGAGAAACTGGAACACGGTTTCCAGCTCGTGATAACCATCCGCGCGGCGGCCGATGATATGCAGCCACAGGTTGAGCTTGGCCGGGGCGGGCAGGGTGAGCGTACGCATGGAATCAGTGCCCCAGCTGGCGTGGCTGCCAGTCCTTGACCACCAGGGTCACGTCCAGGTCCTTGCCGTGCAGTTTCAGCCGCTCGGGCAACCAGTAGCCGTTTTGCTCGGTGTAGCTCAGGTACTGCACTTGCCAACCATCCTGATCGAGGCTGGCCAGGCGGCTGTCGCCGTCCAGGGTCAGCTTGCTCTTGCTGTCGGGAGCAGGCAGGCCACGGACCCACCAGACCAAATGCGACACCGGCAGCTGCCAGCCAAGCTGCTCTTCCAGCAGGGCTTCCGGGCTGGTGGCTTCGAAGCGGCCCTGGTTGGCCACTTCCAGCACCACGCCGCCGGGGCGGCCGGTGAGGCGTGCGGCGCCACGGCCGAGCGGGCCGGCCAGGCGAATGTCGTAGTAGTCCTGGCGCTGCAGCCAGAACAGTGTGCCACTGCCGGAGTCGCGAGGGGCGCGGATCCCGACTTTGCCGTTGATCTGCCAGCCATCAAGGCTGCTCAACTGCTCTTTATGTGCCCGCCACTGTTGTGGGTCGCCGTGACCTTGCAGGGCCTCGCGGCTACCAAAGCCGGCACAGCCGGCCAGAAGGGCAATCAGGGTGAAGGTGATGCAATGGCGCAGGAACATGGCGTTAAAGGGTCTCGGATCCGGTCAGGCGCAGGATGGTCTTGCGCAGGATGGGGCTGTCGGCCTGGGCTTCGAAGCCCTTGGCCCATACCTGGCGGGCTTCGCGGCGCTTGCCGTTGGCCCATAGCACTTCGCCCAGATGGGCAGCCACTTCGTGGTCGGGGAAGTTGGCAAAGGCTTGGCGCAGGTAGGTTTCAGCCTCGTCGAGGTTGCCCAGGCGATAGTTGACCCAGCCCAGGCTGTCGAGTACCGCCGGGTCGTCCGGGGTCAACTGGTGGGCCTTGTCGATCAGCGCCTTGGCTTCGCTGTAGCGAGTGGTGCGGTCGGCCAGGGTGTAGCCCAAGGCGTTCAGCGCCATGGCGTTTTCCGGCTCGCGGGCAATGATGGCGCGCAGGTCCTTTTCCAGCTGCACCAGGTCGTCACGCTTTTCGGCCAGCATGGCGCGGGTATACAGCAGGTTGAGGTCGTCCGGGTAGCGCTGGATGGCTTGCTGCAGCACTTGGCTTGCCTGGGCGTCCTTGTTGTTGTTGCTGTAGCTTTCCGATTCGATCAGGAATAGCTGGATGGCGTAGTCCGGCTGGGCTTCGCGGGCCTCGGCGAGCAGGCGCGAGGCCTCGGTGCCGCGGCCGTTGGCAATCAGGATGTCGGCCTGGCGCAGTTGCGCCGGCAGGTAGTCGGGGCCAGGGCCAACCAGGGCGTATTCACGCAGGGCGCCAGCCGGGTCGTGGCGTTCCTCGCGGATGCGGCCCAGGTTCAGGTGCGCGGCGTCGACGTTGCTGTCACGCTCGACCAGTTCCTGCAGGTAGCCTTCGGCTTCATCCCAGTCTTTGTTCTCCAGGCACACCAGGGCCAGGGAGTAACGCAGTTCGTCATCGTCGGGGTATTGCTGGACCAGGCTGAGGAACTCGCCCTTGGCATCGGCGATGCGGTCTTGCTCGACCAGGGTGCGGGCGTAGGTCAGGCGCAGGCGCTTGTCATCCGGGTTGTCGCGGATTGCGCCTCGCAGCAGTGGCAGTGCCTCGGGGCCGCGGTCCAGGGCCTGCAGCAGGCGGGCGCGCAGCAGGATCGGGGCAATTTCGCCGTTTTGTGCCGGGTGCGACTCAAGCAGTTCCAGGGCTTCTTCGGCTTTGCCGTCCTGGTTAAGCAACAGGGCCTTGCCGAAAATCAGCTGGCCGTTTTCGGGGTATTTCACCAGCAGGCGTTCGAAGCTTTGCAGCAGGCCGTCGCGGGTGCTCTGGTCGGTTTCAGCGGCGGACAGGGCGAGGAAGTCGAAGTGGGTGTCGCCCTGGCCCTGCAGCACCTTTTCCATGTAGGCCATGGAGTCGTCATAGCGGCCGGCGCGGGCCAGCTGAATGGCGGCGGCGCGCTGGGCGTCGAGGTTTTGCGGGTCGTTGCGGGCCCAGACCAGCGCGTTGTCCAGTGACGGCTCGTCGGCACCGAGGTATTCGGCAATGCGGTAGGCGCGCTCGGAAACCGCGGGGTCCTGGGTTTTTGCTGCCTGGTCGGTGTAGTTGGCCAGGGCGATGTCGAAGCGGTTGCGCTGGCCGGCCAGCTCCGCCACCAACAGGCTATAGAGTGTGTCCTGCTTGAACGAGCCATACACCACGGGCTTCTGGGCCTCGTCCTTGCCGGCTTCGGCGACGGGAGGCTCGGCCTTTTGCGGGGCCAGGCTCTGGCAGCCCTGGAGCAGGGCGAAGGCAAGTAGCAATGCGTATGGTTTGTTCATAGAAAGGCTTATAGGAGGACTCACCGGCGGTCGGAGCATGATGACACAAGCGCGGGGGCAAACCCACCTGCGAAGGTCGTGGTTTACAGCCTGGGTGGTGCAGGTGTGGGACAGCGGGGGGAGGGAGAGGTTCGAGGGGGCTTCTAACGCAATGACCCAGCCCGGCCTGCATTTTTACGCATCAGGAATCAGGAACTGGGAAAGCACAAGCGCCATGAGAAACGTAATGTGCAGTGTTAGCAGCCAAAGCAGAATGGGCTTTTCAGGTGATGGGAAATGTTGGATATCCTCCGCTTTGGCTACCCCTCGCCATATGAATAGTTTGGGGAACGCCAGTACTAATGAAATCGAGCCGGTGCGCATCAATTTTCCTAACATACCTGCATGTCTGTAGATATTTCTATTGTCCGTGACGTATTTGCAGTTTGATAGAAATGACTCAAAATGTTCAGTGTGTTTATTGGCGACGTACCATTGGATTAAAAACGTAAGCGTCATAGCGGTAAGAATCAGGAATCCAACGACTTCGTGTGCGATGGTATTCATTTCAGGCTTTCTCGATACAAAAGCTCTCCAAAATCTTTGCCTTTTTCTGCACCGTAATCACCTAAGTATTTTCCGCTAATGGCCCCTCCAACAACTGCGCAAACGAGTGAGCCGGTGCCCCCGCTCGGAAGGCCGAGAGCTAGACACACAGCAGGGCCAACAAATGCACCAGCATAACCTCCAGCGCTCGCGCCAGCTATGCCGCCTGCCAATGATGCGCCTTCGACGAATTTTACCTTGCTGCATTCCTCTTCTCGCCCCAAGGTGCAGGCCCTGTGAACGTCGAGTCCAGTAGCCCCCACCCCGAGTGCTATGCCGATGTAACTGCCTTTTTTATCAGGTTGGCAGCCTTGCCCACCCCGGCAACCTTATCCGCGTACCCTGAAATTTCTCCTGTATGCAAATAGCTTTTCGTGGAGATACCAAGGGTTCTTTTAATCGACCCTTGGTTTCGCAAGCTAGCACTGAAAGTCCCAGAACTCATGTGCTCCTGATACAGCTTCTCAATTTCCAGCAACGTGACACGCCAAGTATGTTGATTCGTCAGCCAGCTTCATCGGGTTATAGATAGTGAGATAGCGCGAGTGCAAGGAATAATACAATATGAATAGCCCAAAGGTTAACCAGGACAAGTTTTTCGCGGCGAGGGAATTTTTGTATTTCCTCGATATCTGCTGTACCCCTGTAAATGAAAATTTTGGGCGCGGCCAATAGTGTTGCAATTTGGCCGGTTCTTATTAGTTTTCCTATTAGGCCAGCGTGCTGGTAGATTTTTATATTGTTAGATACGAGTCGAGAGGTCGGTAAGAAAGACTCAAAGTGCTCCGTATATTTATGTGCAATATAAATTTGGGTGATAATGGCGATCACCATTGAGGTGATGAGGGCAAGCGCGATCAGGCCTGGATCCATGTTATTCACTTTGAAAGCTCGCGATACAGGAAGTCACCAAGCTCCTCACCCTTTTCTCCTCCGAAGTCGCCGCCTAGCTTCCCCCCAGCAGCACCACCAATGACTGCGCAGGTAATTGATCCGAGGCCGGCCGTCCCTACTCCCAAAGCCGCACATACAAAGGGTGCAACAATGGTTCCTCCTACGTATCCACCTATGCCGCTGCCAGCCAGGCCACCGACTAATGATGCACCGTTGAGAAATTTTGCACGTGTGCATTCATCTTCTCTGCCAAGTATGCAAGCCTGGCGAATCGCCAAGCCCGTCGCTGCGACATCAAGTGCTATGCCAACGTACGTACCTTTTTTTATCAAGCTGGCAGCCTTCCCCACGCCTGCAACTTTATCTGCATATCCTGCAATTTCACCCGAATGTAAAAAGCGTTTCGTGGAAATGGCTAGCGTTCTCTTGATAGACCCCTTGTTGCGTAAGGTCGAGCCGAACGCATTGATAAGGCGGCGGGAGATATGCCCCGTCAGTGATCGCCAAGGCTAGGCACGGAAAGAGGGTAGGGCAACAGCTGGACATGTTTTTAGGAAAAGGACTACAAGATTGTGGATAAGTCCTGTTGAAATATGTCGAAAGTTTTCTTGTTCTGATCAGCTTGGTTAGCCAGAGCGATGTCTAAACTGCACGGAGCTCTTGCTCTTGCTTCGGCTTTTGCTTCTAAGCGCGCGACAGTTCAGGCGACGCGGATTGCGACTTCAGGAGGCTGAGCGCAGGGCTTGCGGAGGGAGGTGACGGGCATGGATGCCCGTCAAGCGCTGGGCCCCAGGATGGGGCCTGCAGCGCGGTCCTCCCGGGAGCAAGCCCGGAGCGAGGGAACCCCGGAGCGCAGCGTAGGGGCCGGATGATGGGAGCGGACGGCTTTGGTTACTTTGGCCAAGACCAAAGTAACCCGCCGGAAGGGCGGAAAGGTGAATAAGCGCCACCTGCGCGAACGAATGTCTACACTGTGTTAAGGCCCACACCCTAAGGTCAAGAGCTTCTGCGGCGGTTTTGAAACGGAGAACAGTCCGTTTGCGATGGCGACGCATACTCACCTTTTCGCCCTTACGGCGAGTCACTTTTTGCCAAACGCGGCAAAAAGTAACCAAAAAACGCTGCGCTCCCATCATCCGGCCCCTACGCTGCGCTCCGGGGTTCCCTCACTCCGGCCTTGCTCCCGGGAGGACCGCGCTGCAGGCCCCATCCTGGGGCCCAGCGCTTGACGGGCATCCATGCCCGTCACCTCCCTCCGCAAGGCCTGCGTTCGGCCTCCTGAAGTCGCGAAGATCAAGATCAAGATCAAAAGCCAGATCAAGAGCAAATCAAAAGCCAGATCAAGAGCAGATCAAAAGCAGATCAAAAGCCAGGGCGAAAGCAGGGGTGGAACCTGAAATCCTTGCCGGTGCTCGTCTGGACGCGGCGATAGCCGCAGCGCTATCAGCGCAATAGCGAACGGTGGTTGTTCTAAAACCTGCGAAAGAGGACAATTATCGGCTTCCCGTCACAACCAGCGACCTTGCATGGCCTTTCTTGCACTTGGTATCAACCATAAGACTGCCTCGGTAGACGTACGCGAGCGCGTGGCGTTTACTCCAGAGCAGCTGGTAGACGCCCTGCAACAGCTCTGCCGACTGACATCCAGCCGCGAAGCGGCGATCCTGTCGACCTGCAACCGCAGCGAGCTCTATATAGAGCAGGACCACCTGTCCGCCGACGCCGTGCTGCAATGGCTGGCTGACTATCACCGCCTCAGCCTGGACGAGCTGCGCGCCAGCGCCTACGTGCACGAAGAGCACGACGCCGTGAAGCACATGATGCGCGTGGCTTCGGGCCTGGACTCGCTGGTGCTCGGCGAGCCGCAGATCCTCGGCCAGATGAAGTCCGCCTATGCCGTGGCACGCGAGGCCGGCACCGTCGGCCCGTTGCTCGGGCGCCTGTTTCAGGCCACCTTCAGCGCTGCCAAGCAGGTGCGCACCGACACCGCCATCGGTGAAAACCCGGTATCGGTGGCATTTGCCGCAGTCAGCCTGGCCAAACAGATCTTCAGCGACCTGGGCCGTAGCCAGGCCTTGTTGATCGGTGCAGGCGAAACCATCACCTTGGTCGCCCGCCACTTGCATGAACAAGGCGTGCGTCGCATTGTCGTGGCCAACCGCACCCTGGAGCGGGCCAGTACCTTGGCCGAACAGTTTGGCGCGCATGCCGTGCTGCTGGCCGACATCCCCCAGGAGCTGGCCAACAGCGACATCGTCATCGGCTCCACCGCCAGCCAGCTGCCAATCCTGGGCAAGGGCGCGGTCGAGAGTGCACTGAAACAGCGCCGGCACAAGCCGATCTTCATGGTCGATATCGCCGTACCGCGCGACATCGAACCTGAAGTCGGCGAGCTGGACGACGTCTACCTGTACACTGTCGATGACCTGCACGACGTGGTGGCGGAAAACCTCAAAAGCCGCCAGGGCGCTGCCCAGGCCGCCGAAGAACTGGTATCGGTGGGCGCCGAAGATTTCATGGTGCGCTTGCGCGAACTGGCTGCGGTGGACGTGCTCAAGGCCTATCGCCAGCAAAGTGAGCGCCTGCGCGACGAAGAACTGCAAAAGGCCCAGCGCCTGCTGGCCAACGGCGGCAACCCCGAGGACGTACTGGCCCAACTGGCCCGGGGACTGACCAACAAACTCCTGCATGCGCCCAGCGTGCAGTTGAAAAAGCTCTCGGCCGAGGGCCGCCTTGATGCGCTGGCCATGGCCCAGGAACTCTTTGCCCTCAACGAGGGCTCCACGGACAAATCCCCGCAATGAAAGCGTCGCTGCTGAACAAACTGGATATCCTCCAGGACCGCTTCGAAGAGCTCACCGCCCTGCTCGGTGATGCCGAGGTCATTTCCGACCAGACGCGCTTTCGCGCGTATTCCCGCGAATACGCCGAGGTCGAGCCGGTCTACGCTGCTTATAAAGAGTGGTGCAAAGTCCAGGGCGACCTTGAAGGCGCCCAGGCGCTGCTCAAGGACAGCGACCCGGACCTGCGCGAAATGGCCGTGGAAGAAGTGCGTGAAGCCAAGGAACAGCTGCTGACGCTGGAGGCGAAGCTGCAACGCATGCTGCTGCCCAAAGACCCCAACGATGGCCGTAACGTGTTCCTCGAAATCCGCGCCGGCACCGGTGGCGACGAGGCGGCGATCTTCTCCGGCGACCTGTTCCGCATGTATTCGCGCTACGCCGAAAAACGTGGCTGGCGCCTGGAGATCCTGTCCGAGAACGAAGGCGAGCATGGCGGCTACAAGGAAATCATCGCCCGCGTCGAGGGTGAGAACGTGTACGGCAAGCTCAAGTTCGAGTCTGGCGCACACCGCGTCCAGCGCGTGCCCGAAACCGAATCCCAAGGCCGCGTGCACACCTCCGCGTGCACCGTGGCGGTGCTGCCCGAGCCAGATGAACAAGCAGCCATCGAAATCAACCCGGCCGACCTGCGCGTGGACACCTACCGTGCATCTGGCGCGGGTGGCCAGCACGTGAACAAGACCGACTCGGCGATCCGTATCACCCACTTGCCCACAGGTATTGTGGTCGAATGCCAGGAAGAGCGTTCGCAGCACAAGAACCGCGCCCGTGCCATGTCCTGGCTGTCGGCCAAGCTCAACGACATGCAAACCAGCGCAGCACAGAATGCCATTGCCAGCGAGCGCAAGCTGCTGGTGGGCTCCGGTGACCGTTCCGAGCGCATCCGTACCTACAATTATCCACAGGGGCGGGTGACCGATCACCGTATCAACCTGACCCTGTATTCGCTGGATGACATCCTCAGCGGTGGCGTGGACGCTGTGATCGAACCGCTACTGGCCGAATACCAGGCCGATCAACTGGCTGCCCTGGGGGATTGATGACCATCATCGCCAGCTTGCTGCGCAACGCGCAGCTGCCCGAATCGCCCACCGAGCGGCTGGACGCCGAATTGCTGCTGGCGGCTGCCATCGGCAAGTCGCGCAGCTACCTGCACACCTGGCCCGAGCGAATTGTCAGCAGCGAAGATGCCGAGACCTACGCCGGTTACCTGCAGCGCCGCCGTGGCGGTGAGCCGGTCGCCTACATCCTCGGGCAGCAAGGCTTCTGGAAAATCGACCTGGAAGTGGCGCCGCATACCCTGATCCCGCGGCCAGATACTGAATTGTTGGTCGAAACCGCACTTGAGCCGCAACCTGCGTCGCCAGCGAAGGTCCTTGACCTGGGTACCGGCACGGGTGCCATCGCCCTGGCGCTGGCCAGCGATCGCCCGGCCTGGCAGGTGACGGCGGTTGACCGGGTGGAAGAAGCCGCAGCCCTGGCCGAGCGCAACCGCCTGCGCCTGGGCTTGGCCAACGCCCAGGTGCGAGTAAGCCACTGGTTCGACAGCCTGGCCGGCGAGCGTTTCGACCTGATTGTCAGCAACCCGCCCTACATTGCCGCAGCAGACCCGCACCTGGCGGCCGGTGACGTGCGCTTCGAGCCCAGCAGTGCGCTGGTGGCCGGCGCCGATGGCCTGGATGACCTGCGCGTGATCGCTGCCCAGGCCCCCGCGCACCTGTTGCCGGGTGGCTGGTTGCTGCTGGAGCATGGTTACGACCAGGCAGCGGCGGTACGCGCCTTGCTGGCTGAGCAAGGCTTTATCGAGGTCGCCAGCCGGACGGACTTGGGCGGCCATGAACGCATTACCCTGGGGCGCCTGCCATGCTGAGTGATGAGGAACTGTTGCGTTACAGCCGGCAGGTGTTGCTGGCCCAGATCGACATCGACGGCCAGTTGCGGCTCAAGCAGAGCAAGGCGCTGATCGTCGGGCTCGGCGGTTTGGGCTCTCCGGTTGCACTGTACCTGGCGGCCGCCGGGGTGGGCGAGTTGCACCTGGCCGACTTCGACACCGTCGACCTGACCAACCTGCAACGCCAGGTGATTCACGACAGTGCCAGCGTTGGCATGAGCAAGGTCGATTCGGCCTTGCAGCGGTTGCAGGCGATCAACCCGGAGATCAGCCTGGTTGCCCACCGCCAGGCCCTGGACGAAGACTCGCTGGCTGCTGCTGTGGCGGCGGTCGACCTGGTGCTGGATTGCTCCGATAATTTCGCTACCCGTGAAGCGGTCAACGCGGCCTGTGTGGTTGCTGGTAAACCGCTGGTGAGCGGCGCGGCGATCCGTCTGGAAGGGCAGCTGTCGGTGTTCGACCCTCGGCGCGACTACAGCCCTTGCTACCACTGTTTGTATGGGCATGGCAGTGACGATGAGCTGACCTGCAGCGAAGCTGGCGTCATCGGGCCGCTGGTGGGCCTGGTGGGCAGCCTGCAAGCGCTGGAGGCGATGAAGCTGCTGGCCGGGTTCGGCGAGCCGCTGGTTGGCCGCCTGCTGTTGATCGATGCCCTGGGCACCCGCATCCGCGAGCTGCGGGTCAAGCGCGACCCGGCCTGCACTGTTTGTGGCAAGCGCGATGGCTGAGCGCTCGGCGCCGGTCGGCGTGATGGACTCGGGGGTCGGCGGTTTGTCGGTACTCGCCGAGATCCAGCGCCTGCTGCCCAACGAGACGCTGCTGTATGTGGCCGATTGCGGCCATGTGCCTTACGGCGAGAAGTCGCCGGACTATATCCGCGAGCGCTGCCGGCACATTGCCGGGTTCTTCCATGCTCAAGGTGCCAAGGCCATGGTCTTGGCGTGCAACACCGCCACAGTGGCGGCAGTGGCTGACCTGCGCGAGCTGTACCCGGCTTGGCCGCTGGTGGGCATGGAGCCCGCCGTAAAGCCTGCTGCGGCCGCCACCCGCTCGGGCGTAGTCGGTGTACTGGCGACTACCGGTACCTTGCAGAGTGCCAAGTTCGCCGCCTTGCTCGACCGCTTCGCCAACGACGTACAGGTCATCACCCAGCCTTGCCCGGGGCTGGTCGAGCTGATCGAGACCGGTGACCTGGGCAGCCCGGTGCTACGCCAGATGTTGCTTGGCTATGTGCAGCCATTGCTGGCCGCCGGCTGCGATACGCTGATCCTCGGCTGCACCCATTACCCCTTCTTGCGCCCGCTGCTGGCTGAGCTTGTGCCAGCGGACGTGGCGATTATCGACACCGGCGCCGCTGTGGCGCGTCAACTTCAGAGGCTGCTGGGTGCCAATGACCTGTTGGCCGAAGGCCCGGCCGGCGATGCCCGGTTCTGGACCAGCGCTGACCCACAAACCCTGAAGAAAATCCTGCCTGTGCTGTGGCATAAGTCCGACGATGTGCAAAGCTTTGCGTTGTGAAAAAAACGTGAAAAATAGCTGAACTATCGTCCCACTGCCGCTTTCTACCGCTTTGCCTGAGATGAGGCGGACACTAATAACAGCATCAGAAAGAAGGATGTTTCTCATGAGGAAACTGCTCGGCTTGGCGGCGGCTGCTGCCTTTACCTTGAGTCAGGCGATATCGGCACAGGCTGCCGACGTTTCGTTTTCGGTGGGGCAGACCGGTGACTCGACCATGGTCTATCGGCTAGGGCTGCAATCGAACTGGGACACGAGCTGGTGGCAGACAAGCGTCGGTCGGCTGACCGGCTATTGGGATGGCGCCTATACCTACTGGGATGGCGACAAGACTGCAAGCAACCACAGCCTGTCGTTCGCACCCGTGTTTGTCTATGAATTTGCCGGTGAGTCGGTGAAGCCCTACATCGAAGCGGGGGTCGGTGTGGCGGCGTTCTCCAGTACCGAGCTGGAAAGCAACGAGCTAGGCTCGGCATTCCAGTTCGAGGACCGCATCGGCTTTGGATTACGCTTTGCCGGCGGGCATGAGATCGGGGTGCGGGCGATTCATTACTCCAACGCGGGTATCAAGCAGCCCAACGATGGGGTAGAGAGCTATAGCCTGCATTACCGCATGGCGCTCTGACTTTCCTGCACCGGCCCAATCGCCGGCAAGCCGGCTTCCACAGGATGGCACCGCCTTCAGGCCCTGCGCCTTACCTGTGGTAGCTGGCTTACCGGCGATAGGGCTCGCTCAGGCACTGCATCTTCTACCTTTGTGGCAAGGGCCAAAGGCTACTGAGGTCCAGGGTTTCCAGGACCAGTTCCGGTTCCCCCTGCGGCCACCGGCGTAGTAATTCTTCAGCCGCACCCTGCGGCGTCCACTCTTCTGGTATCGCCGCAGCCGAAGTAACGGGCGTCTTCTGGGACTGTGGGCCCACGACTGTCAGCTTGACGCCCTGAGCATCAAGCGCTTTACGCTGCTCGCGCATCCACTGCGGCAGGTTGTTCCAGCCAGCAGTCACCTGCGTCGGCGCATACATCTGCAATGCCGAATAGCGGTTGAACACGGCCATCACCTGCGGTGAGTGCCCCTTGGCCAGCAGGGTTAACGCATTTCCAAGGCACTGCTCGGCCGCTAGCTGATTGGTCGTGACGATCGCCTCGAACAGCTCGCTGTCCGCTACGTCGTCCGGCAGGTAATCGCTAGTACCGGCATTGATGATCAGGCCATCCAGCGAGCACCAGGCGTGGCATATCTGCTGGCAGGCATCTGCTGCGTTCGGCTCGGCATGCAACTGCCAGGGCAGGCGCAAGAAGCGCCGGCCATGTTGTGCTGCCAACGTGTTCAGTTCGTCGCTTTCCTTCGCACTGGCGGCAACGCGATGGCCCTGTTCGAGCAAGCGTTCCACCAAAGCCAGACCTAGTCCATTGCTGGCGCCCGTAACCCAAAAACTACGTGAGTCAGTCAAGACGTTGCCCTCTAATCCTGCCGGCGTGGTAGGCCTTTGAAGGCTTCCAGTGCACGCTGGCGACTGCTGCTGAGATCGACCATTGGACGGTGATACAAATTATTAGCAAATAGATCCTTGGATTTCATTGGTTCATGGATAGATTTCTCATTTGTATCACGCAGCTCCGGCAGCCATTGCCGAATGAAATGCCCCTGAGGGTCGAAACGTTGGGACTGTGAAATCGGGTTGAAAAGGCGGAAATAGGGCACTGCATCGGTGCCGGTGGACGCGCTCCACTGCCAGCCGCCATTGTTGGCAGCCAGGTCACCGTCTATCAGGTGGCGCATGAAGTGCCGCTCACCCTTGCGCCAGTCGATCAGCAGGTTCTTGCTGAGGAACATGGCCACCACCATACGCAGGCGGTTGTGCATCCATCCGGTGTGCAGCAACTGGCGCATGGCGGCGTCGATAATCGGGAAACCCGTGCGGCCTTGTTCCCAGGCTTCGAGGTCGGCCGGTGCATCGCGCCAGGGCAAGGCTTCGGTTTGTGCGCGGAAGGCGCGGTGGCGCGAGACCTGTGGATAACCGTTCAGGATGTGCTTGTAGAATTCGCGCCAGAGCAGCTCGTTGATCCAGGTTTGCACGCCTGTACTGCCACTGTCGAACTCGCCCCGGTTGCTGGCCAGTGCGCCGTGCAGGCACTGGCGGGGCGAAATCACGCCGGCGGCCAGATAGGCAGAAAGCTGGCTGGTGCCGGGCTTGGCAGGCAGGTCACGCAGTAGCTGGTAGTCGTCGATGGTTTCGTCGAGAAAGCGAGACAGCCGCCCCTGCGCTTCGGCTTCTCCCGCTGGCCAATGTTCACGCAAGGCGCGCGCGGGTGTTTCAAAGCCGTCCACGTGTTGCGGGATCGGGTCACTATGGACCTGCAGCGGTGCCTGACGCTTAACCCGGTGGGCCAAGGCAGGCAGGCTGCGGTGCAGGTGTTCCAGGCACGTTTTCTTGAACTGGCTGAACACCTGGAAGTAGTCGCCACTGCGGGTGAGGATGGTGCCTGGGCGGAAAAACAACTGGTCGAGGTGGCTGCAGGCCTGGATGGATGACTTCTCTAACAGTGCACGGGTTGCATCGTCGCGCTGCTGTTCGTTGATGCCGTATTCCTCGTTCCAGTGCACGCTTTGCACCTGGTGTTGGCGGCATACGTCGAGCACTGCGTTGGGGGCCTGGTCCCAGGTCTCGATCTTGCGGATCAGCAGGGGGATATTCAGGCCTTCCAGCGACTGGCGCAGGTTGCGCAGGTTGCGCAGCCAGAAATCGACTTTGCAGGCGGCGTCATCATGGGCCAGCCACTGCTCGGGGCTGACCAGCCACAGGGCGATGGTTGGCCCGCGCTCGGCGGCGGCGCTGAGTGCGGTGTTGTCGTCGATGCGCAGGTCGCTGCGCAGCCAGGTCAGGTGCATGGGGCATTCATCTCTACAGGCTGGCGGTCATGGGCTTGAAGCAAGCGCAATGCCACTTGCGGGGTATCGAACAAGGTAAGGTTGGGCAACTTGAGGGCACGCAGCTGCGCTTCATGCAGCGCTAGCGTCGGGCCACCAACCAAGGTTGGCACGGGCAGGTTGGGCAGGGTGCGTTGCAGTGCCTTGGTATCGGTGCGTGGGCCCAGATGCAGGAGCACGGCGCGGGGGCTGAGCATGGTGACTGCGCGTTGCAGGTGCGCACCAGCAACGGGCTGCTCCAGCACCTCGACCGGGAACCCGTTGCTGGTAAGTAGCCAGGCGCATAGCCATAAACCGGGGCTGAAGGCACGTTCACTGTCTTCTACCAGCAACACCGCAGGGCCTTGCAGCAGCTGGTTGTCATGGTAGACGCGGGCACCTAGCTTGCTGCGTAGCCAACTGTGGAAAAACGCCTGTTCCAGTTGCGTATTGAAGTAATTGCGCCAACGCAAGTCGAGGAGGTCGAGCAACGGTAGCAGCAGTTGTTCGCACAGGGTAACGGCCGGGTACAGGGCCATGGCCTGGTTGAGTTGCTGGTCAAGGGCGCGTTGTGACAGGTTGGCAATGGACTCGATCAGCTGGAACTGCCGAGCCTGCCAGTCACCTTTGGGCGGCGTGCTGGAGGGTTTGTCGAGCAACTCGCGTACCTGGCCGACCGATACCCCACGCTGCAACCAGCCAAGGATTGCCTGTACCCGCTCAACCTGCTCCAGCGGGTACAGGCGATGCCCCTTGGCGGTGCGTTGGGGCTTGAGCAGGCCATATCGGCGTTCCCAGGCGCGCAAGGTGACCGGGTTTACGCCAGTGCGGCGGGCCAGTTCGCCGATGGGCAGCAAATCCTCAGACCGCATTGCGCAAACCCAAACTCTCGGGGTGTGGCTGCAGGTAGGCTTGCTGCTGCAGGTAGGGGTCGGGGTGCTTGCGCAAATGGTGTTTGAGCAGGGTCAGCGGCACTACCAACGGCACTACGCCTTGCTGGTACTGGCTGATGATTGCCTGCAGCTCGGCTTTGTCCTGTTGTGTCAGGCTGTCCTTGAAGTAGCCGCTGAGGTGCTGCAGTACATTGCAGTGGGTGCCTCGGCTGGCACAGCGGCTTAGGGCCTGCATCAGCTGGCTGAAGTAGCGCGGGCCGATGCTGTGTGGGTCGTCATCCTTGCTCATGCTGCCGAGCAGGCGGCCCAAGGTGCGGTAGGCCTGAGGGTTGTTGGCCATCACCAGGTACTTGTAACGCGAATGAAAGCGCACCAGGCTGCCACGGCTAAGGCCCTCGGCCAGCAGGCGCTGCCAGTCGGCGTAGGCGTACACGCGGCTGATGAAGTTCTCGCGCAGCACGGGGTCATGCAGGCGGCCTTCTTCTTCTACTGGCAGGTCCGGGCGTTTTGCGCAAAAGGCCTGGGCGTACACGCCGCGCCCGCCCTGAAAGGCCGGGTTGCCGTTGTCTTGATACACCTTGACCCGCTCCAGGCCACAGGAGGGCGATTTCTGCATGAAGATGTAGCCGCAGATATCGTCGAGTTCGGCGGCCATCTGCTCACCATAACTGCGTAGCGGGCCGGTCAGGTCCATGCCAGGGTTGCGGGTGCCGACCACCTCAGGCCGTTCAGGATTGCCGACCAGGCGGATTGGGTCGCGCGGTACACCCAGGCCGATGGCGACTTCCGGGCACACCGGCAGCCAATCGAAATGAGCATCCAGTTGCGTACGGCACAGGTCTGAGGCCTTGTGGCCGCCGTTGTAGCGCACGCTGTGCCCGGTCAGGCAAGCGCTGATGGCGATACGCGGCTTGCTGTGGGCTGATGGGTCGTGCATGGCTGCCTCCGGTAAACCTGTACGAATATAAAATCTTGTACAAGTTTATTCCAGCACAGCCCGGACGTTATGCAAACTAGAATTTGTGTATAGCGCTACATCACTCCAGGTGTTCGAGCAGCCGTCGCGCCGCTTCCTGGCCGCTGAGCCACGCGCCTTCCACCCGCCCGGACAAGCACCAGTCGCCGCAGGCGTACAAGCCTTGATCAGCATCGGCCAGTGCGCCCCACTCATGATTACTGCTGGGGCGCGCATAGAGCCAGCGGTGGGCGAGGGCGAAGGTGGGCGCCGGCACCACGCAGCCGACCAGCTCGGCGAATTCGCCCCACAGCTGTTCGATCACTTCTTCCTTGGGCAGGTCGATGTGCTGCCGGCTCCAGTCAGACGTGGCGTGCAGCACCCAGGTATCAAGTTGCTCGTCGCGGCCGGGTTTGCTGCGGTTACGGGCCAGCCAGTCAAGCGGGTTGTCCTGCACGAAGCAGCCTTGCATCGGGGTGTCCAAAGGGGACTGGAAGGCCAGCGCGACCGCCCAGACAGGTTCCATTTGCACGCCCGCAGCCACGGCGGCCAGCTTCGGGGTGGCGGCCAGCAGTGGTGTGGCCTGCGGTGCCGGCACGGCGATCACCACGCGGCTATAGGGGCCATGGCTGCAACCTTCGGTGTCTTGCAGGTGCCAGTACTGCTTGCCGCGGAACACCTCGGCGATGCGGCAGCCGAAGTTCACCGTTACATCCTTGAGCAGGCCACGGGTGATGGCGCTCATGCGTGGCACGCCCACCCAGCGCGTCTGCTCGTCAGGGAGGGGGTGAGTTCGCCATCACGGTAGTTATACAGCTGAGGTTTCCACTGCTCGGCCCAGCCAGCGGCAACCCACTGCTGCACCTGCTCGACGAAGCGCCGGTCACGGGCAGTGAAGTACTGCGCGCCGAGGTCCAGGGCGCCGGCCTCGCTGCGCTTGCTGGCCATGCGCCCGCCACTGCCGTGGCCTTTGTCGAACAGATGCACGGATTGCCCGGCCTTTTGCAAGGCTTGGGCGGCTGACAAGCCGGCGATACCGGCCCCGATGATGGCAATAGGTACTGTCATGATGGCCTCTTTAAACCTTGCTGTGAGCAGACTACGCTGTCAGGCAAACCTGTACAATCCAGAAAATCTGTATAAGGTTATTCCGCTTTGGCGGGCAGGTTGGCCTATGTTTATCCGAGAGCGTCGGGTCAAAAAAGTGCCTTGATGTTAAAAATAGACCACCGCCGCATTCTGCGAGGACACAGCCATGCATATATTGCTGACAGGTGGCACCGGTTTGATTGGCAAGCATCTGTGCCAGTACTGGCTCGGCCAGGGGCATCGGCTGACGGTATGGAGCCGGCGACCTGAACAGGTGGCAAAAATATGTGGCAGTGGCGTACGTGGCATCGCCCGTCTGGAGCAACTGGAGGCGGACGATCACCTTGATGCGGTGGTCAACCTGGCCGGTGCGCCGATTGCCGATCGGCCCTGGACGGCTGCCCGGCGCAACCTGCTCTGGGCCAGCCGCGTCACCCTGACTGAGCAATTGCTGACTTGGCTAGGCACCCGTGAGCAACGCCCGACCGTACTGATCTCCGGCTCTGCGGTGGGTTGGTATGGAGATGGAGGCGAACGCGAGCTGACCGAGGCCTCGCCACCGGTGCGCGAAGATTTCGCCAGCCAGTTGTGCATTGCCTGGGAAGAGACGGCCCAGCGCTCCCAGGCACAGGGTATCCGCGTGGTGCTGGTGCGCACCGGGCTGGTGCTGGCCAGTGATGGCGGCTTTTTGTCGCGCCTGCGTGTGCCCTTCAAACTGGGGCTGGGCGGGCCATTGGGCGATGGGCGGCAGTGGATGCCGTGGGTCCATATAGACGACCAGGTCGCCCTGATTGATTTTCTCTTGCAGCACAAGGATGCCAGCGGTCCTTATAATGCCTGCGCCCCGGAGCCGGTGCGTAACCGCGAGTTCACCAGGCGCCTGGGCCGGGCCCTGCACCGGCCTGCGCTGCTGCCGGTGCCGGCCTTGCTGCTAAAGGCTGGCCTGGGCGAGATGTCCACCTTGCTGCTGGGCGGCCAGCGGGCACGCCCGGTACGCTTGCTGGCGGCTGGCTTCACCTTCCGCTTCAACGATCTGCAATCGGCCCTGGACAACCTGTCCAGCCGCCTCTGACATAGGACGCTGCATGACCGATCACGCCCTGCTGCTGGTCAACCTGGGTTCCCCGGCCTCCACCTCGGTGGCCGATGTGCGCCGCTACCTCAACCAGTTCCTCATGGACCCGTACGTGATCGACCTGCCCTGGCCGGTGCGGCGCTTGTTGGTGTCGCTGATCCTGGTCAAGCGCCCGGAGCAGTCGGCGCATGCCTATGGTTCGATCTGGTGGGAAGAGGGCTCGCCGCTGGTGGTGCTGACCCGTCGTCTGCAGGCGGCAATGGTCGAGCACTGGCCCCATGGCCCGGTAGAGATTGCCATGCGCTATGGTCAGCCGGCCTTGCCCGACGTGTTGGAACGCCTGGCAGCGCAGGGTGTACGCAAGGTGACCTTGGCGCCGCTTTATCCACAGTTCGCCGACAGCACGGTGACCACTGTGATCGAGCTGGCGAAACAGACGCTGAGCGAGCGCCAGTTGCCGTTGCAGATGCGCGTGTTGCAGCCGTTCTACGAACACCCTGACTACATTGAAGCGCTGGCTGCCAGCGCCCGGCCGTACCTGGAGCAGGATTACGATCACCTGCTGCTGAGCTTCCATGGCTTGCCGGAACGGCATTTGAAAAAGCTGGACCCCACCGGCAAGCACGACTTCCAGGCCGCTGATTGCTGCAAGGATGCCAGCGCCGAGATGCGCGCGGTGTGCTACCGCGGGCAGTGCCTGGCCACGGCCAGGGCCTTTGCGCAGAAAATGGGCATACCGGATGGCAAATGGTCGGTGTCGTTCCAGTCGCGGCTGGGGCGTGCCAAGTGGATCGAGCCCTATACCGAGGCGCGCCTGGACGAGCTAGGCAAAGCGGGGGTGAAGAAGCTGCTGGTGATGTGCCCGGCGTTTGTGGCCGATTGCATCGAGACACTGGAAGAGATCGGCATGCGTGGCAGTGAACAGTTTGTCGAGGCCGGCGGGCGTGAGCTGGTGCTGGTGCCGTGCCTGAATGACCACCCGGAGTGGGTGAAGGTGCTGGCCGGGATGTGTGAAAAGGCCTGACTTTTTAGTTGCCTGTACCGGCCCTATCGCCGGCAAGCCAGCTCCCACAGGAGGACCACGGGTTTCGAAAACTGTGGCATTCCTGTGGGAGCTCGGCTTGCCGGCGATAGGGCCAGATCAGGTCAAAGCCGGATCAAGGCAACTGGTCATCCAGTTTCTTGTGCTTCCAGCCATCATTGCCCGGCAGGATCAGGTTCAGGGCAATCGCCACGATGGCGCACAGGGCGATGCCCTTCAGGCCCCAGTCATCCGGGCCGTCACCGCTACCGATCAGCACGCCGCCGATACCAAACACCAACGTTACCGACACGATCACCAGGTTGCGCGCTTCGGCCAGGTCGATCTTGTGGCGGATCATGGTGTTCATGCCTACCGCGGCGATCGAACCAAACAGCAGGCACAGAATACCGCCCATCACAGGCACCGGGATGCTTTGCAGCAGCGCGCCGAACTTGCCGATGAACGCCAGGGTGATGGCGAAGACCGCCGCCCAGGTCATGATCTTCGGGTTGTAGTTTTTGGTCAGCATCACCGCGCCAGTCACTTCGGCATAGGTGGTGTTCGGCGGGCCGCCAAACAGGCCAGCTGCCGTGGTGGCCAGGCCGTCACCCAGCAAGGTGCGGTGCAGGCCTGGTTTTTTCAGGTAGTCACGGCCGGTCACGCTACCGACCGCGATCACTCCGCCGATGTGTTCGATCGCCGGTGCCAGGGCAACCGGGACGATGAACAGGATGGCCTGCCAGTTGAACGCCGGTGCGGTGAAGTTGGGGATTTCTAGCCACGGTGCGGCGGCGATCTTGGCCGTGTCGACCACGCCAAAGGCGAACGACAGGGCAAAGCCCACCAGCACGCCGGAGATGATCGGTACCAGGCGGAAAATGCCCTTGCCGAACACGGCGACGATCAAGGTGGTCAGCAGGGCGGGCATGGAGATCAGCATGGCGGTTTTGTACGGCATCAGTGCTGCGCCGTCCCCACCTTTGCCCATCGCCATGTTGGCGGCAATCGGTGCCATGGCCAGGCCGATGGAGATGATCACCGGGCCGATCACCACAGGTGGCAGCATGCGGTCGATGAAACCGGTGCCTTTGATTTTCACCATCAGGCCCATGAAGGTGTACACGAAACCGGCAGCCATCACGCCGCCCATGGTCTCGGCCTGGCCGAACTGGCCCTTGGCGAGGATGATCGGGGTGATGAAGGCAAAGCTGGAGGCCAGGAACACAGGTACCTGGCGGCCGGTGACCAGCTGGAACAGCAGGGTGCCGATGCCGGCGGTGAACAGCGCGACGTTCGGGTCCAGGCCGGTGATCAGTGGCATCAGCACCAACGCGCCGAATGCCACGAAAAGCATCTGCGCGCCCGAAACGACCTGGCGCCAGAGCGGGTCGTTGAAGCCGTCCTGCATGGTCAGGCGTCCTTTTGCTTGGTGCCGAAGATCTTGTCACCGGCATCGCCCAGGCCCGGCACGATGTAGCCGTGCTCGTTAAGGCGCTGGTCGATCGAAGCGGTGTAGATCTTCACGTCCGGGTGGGCTTTTTCCACCACTTCGATGCCTTCTGGCGCAGCGACCAGGACCATGGCCCGGATCTCTTTGCAGCCGGCTTTTTTCAGCAGGTCGATGGTGGCTACCATCGAACCGCCGGTGGCCAGCATCGGGTCGATGATCAGGGCCAGGCGCTGGTTGATGTCCGGCGCGAGTTTTTCCAGGTATGTATGGGCTTCGAGGGTTTCTTCGTTGCGGGCAACGCCGACGGCGCTGACCTTGGCACCCGGGATCAGGCTGAGCACGCCGTCGAGCATGCCGATGCCGGCGCGCAGGATGGGCACTACGGTAATCTTCTTGCCGGCGATTTTTTCAACTTGCACCTTGCCACACCAGCCGTCGATCTCGTAGGTTTCGAGTGGCAGGTCCTGGGTGGCTTCATACGTCAGGAGCGCGCCGACTTCCTGGGCGAGTTCGCGAAAATTCTTGGTGCTGATGTCGGCACGGCGCATCAGGCCGAGCTTGTGGCGGATCAGCGGGTGGCGGATCTCACGAGTGGGCATAGGGGGCTCCGAAAGGCGGGCAAAAAAACCGCGCTAGATTAATCTATTCAGCCTGTGCTGTCGTCTGGTCATTCTGGACGTTAGTCCATAAATGCTTGATCTGGGACGAGCGGATGCGTACCTTTGCCCGCTTTTCCAAAATGCACCCCCCGGAGAGCGCCATGTCCGCCGATCTCGAGCACATCCGTCAAGTCATGCGTGAAGCTGACTGCCTGTACACCGAAGCCGAAGTCGAAGCGGCCATCGCCAAAGTCGGCGAGCAGATCTGCAAGGACCTGCACGACAAGAACCCTGTGGTGTTCTGCGTGATGAACGGTGGCCTGATCTTCTCCGGTAAACTGCTGACCCACCTGCAGTTCCCGCTGGAAGCCTCGTACCTGCACGCCACCCGCTACCGCAATCAGACCAGCGGCGGCGAGCTGTTCTGGAAGGCCAAGCCGGAAGTGTCGTTCATCGACCGTGACGTGCTGATCGTCGACGACATCCTTGATGAAGGCCACACCCTCAGCGCCATCATCGAATTCTGCAAGCATGCCGGCGCGCGCTCGGTGCACACCGCGGTCCTGATCGACAAGGACCACGACCGCAAGGCCAGCCCGGACCTCAAGGCCAATTACGTGGGCCTGCCATGTGTCGACCGCTACATCTTCGGTTACGGCATGGACTACAAAGGCTACTGGCGCAATGCCAACGGCATTTTTGCCGTGAAGGGCCTGTAACCATGCGTCAGCCCGCGTTCATCGACCAATCGCTGTTCGCCGGGCTGGCCGAGAAGGCCGCTGCCAACCCGCGCGGGCGGCAGCACCATAACTTCCATGAAATGGAAGAGCCTTGCCACCGCATGGCGGTGGGGCTTCAGCCGAGTACCTACATTCCGCCGCACCGCCACCTGAGCGACGACAAGGCCGAAGCCCTGATCGTGCTCAGGGGGCGCCTGGGCTTGCTGATCTTCGATGAGCAGGGCGCCGTGACCGACAAGCGAGTGCTGCAGGCAGGCGGTGACTGCCTGGGAGTGGACCTGGCACCCGGTACCTACCATGGGTTGGTGGTGCTGGAGCCGGACAGCATCCTGTTCGAATGCAAGGCCGGGCCATACCGGCCGGTGGGCGAGGGCGAACATGCGCACTGGGCACCGCGCGAGGGTGAAGCCGGCGTGGCCGAGTACCAGGCCTGGATGCTTGCGCAGTTCGATTGATAGGGCCGGTACAGCCTGAATACAGCATGCTAGAGTGCTCCTTCATTCAAGGAGCCTCACATGCGTGCGATTCTTTCCCTTCTGTTGGCGGTCAGCCTGCCACTCGCCGCCGCACCGATGCACAGCCAGTTCCTGCCGCCTGACGACCAGGCCCTGCGCCAGGAAGCGCCGACCGGCCAGCAACTGCTGCAAGTGACCGACTACTCGGTGGTGGTGGGGGCCCAGCGCCAGTCCGACCAACAGCCGATCCCGATCACCTCGTCGTTGCAGGTGCGCCTGAAGGGCAAGCCATTGAGCAAGGGCGCGACCATCGCCCAGGTGCTGCTGACTTTCGACGGTGAAGCGGCCAAGAGCCTGAAGAAGCCCGTGTATGACGAGAAAAGCCGTACCTTGAGCCTGAATTACCCGGTCAGTGATTACCGGGTGATCATGGACCTGCTGCGCAACGAAACCCTCTACGTGCAGTTTCTTACCTACGGCAACGGCCACATCTGGGCCGACCTGCACACCGGTACCGTACGTACGCGTTGAGGCGCGCAGCCTGCGGGGGGTAAACTGCCGGCCTTCGAAATTCCGTGATGGTCCAGTTGGAGTCGGCAATGCGTAAAGACAAGAAACAGGTAATCGGTGACGAAATCAGCGACGACTACATCAAGTCGTTTCTTCAGTTCGAGCCTGCCGATGGCGTGACCTCGCCTTCGCTGCACAAGCTGGTCAAGGCCTACCGTGGGCTGCGCGTCGACGACTTCGAGCGCTTTGTCGGCTTCTTCGTCGAAGCTGGCCTGGACCTGGATGGCAAGGACGAGCACGGCAAGACCTTCGTCGAGCAAATTGCCGATCAGCGCAATGCCCCGGAGTACATCGAGATCATCGACAACGCCCGCGGCTGATTTGTAAGCCTGTACCGGCCCATTCGCGGCTAAAGCCGCGAAGAGGCCGGCACAGGCTGATGGAGATCCAGGCACAAAAAAACGCCCCGAGGGGCGTTTTTTCGTTACCGGGCGGTTCAGGCGTAGTGCTTGGCCGCCGGGCTGCTTTCCACCAGGTCCAGCGCCGCGTCGTTTTCGGCACTGATCTTGTGGTACAGGGCAGCATCGGTTGCCAGGGTCTTCTCGCGAGCCGGGAAGATTTCCTTGAGCTTGGCAGCCCAGGCACCTTTGGCCTGCTCGGGGAAGCAGCGCTCGATCAGTTCCAGCATGATCGACACGGTTACCGAAGCACCCGGCGAGGCGCCGAGCAGTGCGGCCAGGCTGCCGTCCTGTGCCGAGACCAGCTCGGTACCGAATTGCAGCACACCGCCTTTTTTCGGGTCTTTCTTGATGATCTGCACGCGCTGACCCGCCACTTCCAGGCGCCAGTCTTCGGCCTTGGCCTGCGGATAGAAGCGACGCAGGGCTTCCAGACGCTGCTCCATCGACTGCATCACTTCGCTGACCAGGTACTTGGTCAGGTCCATGTTGTCACGGGCCACGGCCAGCATCGGGCCGATGTTGCCCATGCGCACCGACAGCGGCAGGTCCATCAGCGAGCCGTGCTTGAGGAACTTGGTGGTGAAACCGGCGTACGGGCCGAACAGCAGCGAAGTCTTGCCGTCCACAACGCGGGTATCCAGGTGCGGTACCGACATTGGCGGGGCGCCTACGGCAGCCTGGCTGTAAACCTTGGCCTGGTGCTGCTTGACGATTTCCGGGTTGTCGCAACGCAGCCACTGGCCACTGACCGGAAAACCGCCAAAGCCTTTGCTTTCCGGGATGCCGGACGCTTGCAGCAGCGGCAGGGCCGCGCCACCGGCGCCGAGGAAGACAAAGCGAGCGTCAACTTCGCGGCTGCCGCCGCTGTTGACGTCCTTGATGCTTACCGTCCAGCCGTTGCCGTTACGGCGCAGGCCGACGACCTTCTTGCTGTACTTCACCTGCGCGTCCGGCGAGTCGCCCAGCAGCTTGAGCAGCTTGTTGGTCAGGGCGCCGAAGTTGACGTCGGTGCCTTTGGCTACACGGGTAGCTGCAATGTGCTGGTCGGCCGGGCGGCCTGGCATCATCAGCGGCATCCAGTCGTTCATCACCGCCTTGTCTTCGGTGTATTCCATGTCAGCGAAGGCATGGTGCTGCTTGAGCAGCTCGAAGCGCTTCTTGAGGAAGGAAACACCCTTGTCACCTTCGACGTAGCTCAGGTGCGGGACAGGGTTGATGAACGCACGCGCCGAGCCGAAGTTGCCCTTCTTGCTCAGGTAGGCCCAGAACTGGCGCGAAACCTCGAACTGGGTGTTGATGTGCACGGCCTTTTTGATGTCGATGCTGCCATCGGCGGCCTGGGGCGTGTAGTTAAGCTCGCACAGGCCAGCGTGGCCGGTGCCTGCGTTGTTCCAGGGGTTGGAGCTTTCCGCGGCTCCGGAGTCCATCGCCTCGACGACCTCAAGCTTCAGGGTCGGGTCAAGCTCCTTCAGCAGTACGGCCAGGGTGGCACTCATGATGCCCGCGCCTACCAGTACTACATCAACCGATTCGTTCTGCGCCATTTAACGCGTCTCCACAATCTACAGCTACCTAATTGACAGCATAGGACCTGGGGTAGCCAGGGTCGCCATGTCCGACTTTTCGCAGTTCTTGCAACTTCCGCGGACACCGCCAATCAGTCTTCGGGTTCAGCTATTGAACGCCGTTTGCCACGGGTGCGGCAATTCGACTTATGGTCAAGGTGTCGTGCGTGCGTTATGGAACGGTTCAGACACTCATACGGGATGAGCGCATTTGCCGCCTGTTCAGGGCTGTTCGGGACACATCTGCCGCTTTTGCACATGCCAGACTGTTCATTTGCTCGCCACACTCTTGTGAAGTTGTGAAAACCGTTTTTTCACGCTCTTTTGGAGACGTGAACCTCAAAAGGGGACTGCGCGATGGCAACCCGCAGGTTCATGCAGTGTGAAGGGCCGGAAAAGCAGGCACGACAGCCGATGCAAGACCTGAGTGGAAGGCTCTCTGTGGGCGAAGCGGTGAAGTTGCCGGGGTCAATCGGCGAGTGCGGGGCCCGATCAGGAGACGTCCTTATAATCGGGGGGAGATTATAGCGATGTCGCGGGCAGAAATGTCGCCATTCGTGGTTTTTATTGCAGCGTTTGTCAGGCCGCGAGGATGCGCTGGTGCCAGCGGCGGCTTGCGCGGGCGCAAACCCGGGCGTCGGCAGGCAGCTCGCGGCCCAGCCAGGCCAGCTGGATTTCACTTACCTGGACCCAGCCGCTGCCGCTTGGTACCTGGCTGCATTGCTTGAACGCCAGGCATTTGCCTTGGGCATCGAGGCGGGCGTAGGCGTTGTGGCGCGGGCGTTGGAAGAGCAGAGTCCAGAGCGAGGCCATGGCGACGAGTCCTTTGCGTGAGGGCTTGGCGCAAGGATAAGGGCGTGGCCATGAAACGATTGTGACAAGCGGTTCGGGCCGATGACTGGTCAGTGCCTGGCTAGGTATACTGTGGGCCTTTGCCGCATTTTCTGGAGAAACGCGCATGTTGCAACGTCTGTTGTTCGGTTTGATCGCCGTGGCCAGCCTCAGCCTGGTCGGTTGTGCCCACAGCCCGCAACAACTCAACCCGCAACCCACGCTCAAGGCTCAGCTCGCCCCGGTAGGCCACGGCCAGCCAGTGGTGGTCCGGGTGGTTGACGGCCGGGCTTCGCAATCCCTGGGTACCCGCGGTGGCATGTACCCTGAGACCAGCACCATCAGCGTCAGCGGTAACGACGTGGTGCCCAAGCTGCAGGCCCAGGCCGAAGCTGCCGTGCGCCTGCTCGGCTTCACCCCGACGCCTAACGCCTCTAATGCACCACAGCTGACCGTGACCCTGGCCGAGCTGAAATATCAGTCGCCCAAGGACAACCTGTACGTGACCGAAGCCACCATCGGCGCCACCTTCCGTGCTGACGTACGCAATGGCGGCCGCAGCTACAACGGCCGTTACGGCGCTTCGCTGGATCAGCGTTTCGGCATGGCGCCGAACCAGGACACCAACACCCAGCTGGTGGGCGATGTGCTGAGCGATGCCCTGACCCGCCTGTTCAAAGACCCAACCATCGGGCAGGTGCTGGGCCAGTAAGCCTTTGCTTTAAAAGAAAACCCGCTGCCTGAGGGCCAGGCAGCGGGTTTTTTTGGTACCGGTTCAAGCGGCTTCTATGTGGAAATCGAGCAAACTGAAGCCAGTCCCGGCATCCATCTCCGGCAAATCTTCATGCACATGCCCGCCCAGTGCACAGTAGACCAGCCACTGGCGGTCCTGCACGTTGATGGCAAAACCATCGATCAGCGCCTGTTGTTCATCGCTCTGGGCAACGAGGTAAAGGCGGTCCTGGTTTTCGGCGTGCAGCATGAACAAGCTCCGGGTCATGAAAGGCCGACAGGGTGGCCTGTTCAGATGACGAGCGAATGACAGATGAAATTTAATGACACTTTGTCGCCCATGCCGGGCGCCGGAGCACGACTTGGGTAGAATGCGGGCCTTTGCCGCTGCTCACACCGAGGTTGCGTGATGTCCTTGCAAGTACTCTGGGGGTTCCTGGCCGCCCATCCCACCAAGTTGATCAACCTGCTGGCGCTGCTGCTGACCTGCCCGGGCGGGTTGCTGCTGCACAGTGCACGGCGGCGCGAGGCCGAGACCCGCGAATACATGGCTGTGGACGAAGGGGTAGTGGACGCGTTCGACCTTCGGGTGCCCAAGTATTTCTACATCCTCGGGTTTGCTTGCCTGGCGATGGCGCTGCTGTTGTCCTGGTTCAGTACCTGGGTCTGAGAACCATTGGGGCCGCTTTGCGGCCCATCGCGACACAAGGCCGCTCCCACAGGGAATTGCGTACTCCTTGTGGGAGCGGCCTTGTGTCGCAATTGGGCTGCAACGCATCCCCAAAATCGATCAGGCGACCGGTGCCTGCTGCCTGACCTGGTACTGGTTACGCACCGGCGTCGCATACTGCAACACCAGGTAAGGCCGCTGCTCTTCAGGGCAGGCATCCAGCCGGCGTTGCCATTCTTCCTTGGCTTTGGCCAGCTCGTCTGCGGGGAACACCTTCTCGGCGCTTGGCACCTGCAGCGCCTCATCCTTGCTGTCCCACATTGCATACGCCAGGTAATGCACCGGGAACAGGCGGTAGCCGCCAAGGATCTGCCGGTCGATTTCCGCGGCCAATTGCTTGGTGTCCTCGTGGTACGCGGTCACCGGCGGGGTGAAGTTGATATGTACCCGGCCCTTGTAGCCGGTAATGCCCTTGGCGATGCTGTTGTCATCCTCGCCGGGCGCCTTCTTGTACGTGCCGGTAGTGGCGCGGATGTACAGCTCGCGGGCCTTGGCTTGGTCGCACGGGTCATATTCGTAGCTGATCGACACCGGCGTCAGGTTCAGGCTCTGGATCACCGCACCGAACGGCTCGTCCTTGCGGCTCATGTGGAACATCTTCAGGATCGCCGAATCGGTACGGTCGTCACCGTCCTTGGCGCGGCCTTCGGCCTGGGCGATCCAGATCGACGTGGCGTCGTTGCGGATCGAGTGGTTGATGTAGGCCGAAAGCAACTGGTAGGCCGCCAGCTTTTCACGGCGCCCGCTGATCGAGCGGTGCACGATGAAGCTCTTGTTCAGGCGCATCATGTCGCTGACAAAGGGCTTTTGCAGCAGGTTGTCACCAATGGCAATGCGGGGGGTGGGCAAGCCTGCGTGGTACACCGCGTAGTTGACGAAGGCCGGGTCCATGACGATGTCACGGTGGTTGGCCAGGAACAGGTAGGCGGTGCCGGCCTTGAGCTGCTCCACGCCCGAGTAGGTGACGCCGTCGGTGGCGCGGTCGATGGTTTGGTCGACGTAGTACTCGACTTTGTCCTGCAAGGTCGAAACGCAGGTAACACCGGCGAATTCTTTGCGCAGGCGGCGGGCGATCAGTGGCTTGAGCAACCAGCCGAGAGCACCGGCCGCACGCGGGAAGCGGAAGTGGGTGAGGATATCGAGGAATGCCGGGTCGCTGAGCAGGCGTGCCAGAACGGCAGGGACCTCAGCGTCGTCGTACGGTCGGATGGCATCGAATTCGCCCATCATGCTCTCTTGTTGGAAACGGCTAGGGTAATAAGGTAGGGGCGGGCTCCGAAAAACGGCTCGGACACACACAGGCCCTGTAAACAGACCGGCAATTATACGCATAAGTCACCCCGGAGGCCGCGATGCTGGAAACTGCGATCTACGATTGCCCTTATTGTGGCGAAGAAGTCGAAACCACGGTGGACCTGTCCGGTGGCGATCAGGAGTACATCGAGGACTGTCAGGTATGCTGCAAGCCTATCCGCTTCGTGCTGCAGGTTCACGGCGAGGAGTGGATGCTGGATGTTTTCGGTGAGAACGACTGATGCGACGGATCTACGAACCTGAAAACCTGCTCGAAGCCGAAATGCTGCTCGGTATGCTGGCCAGTGAAGGCATCAGCGTGCAGTTGGTGGGCCGTGACCTGATGGGCGGTGTGGGTGAGTTGCCCCTGCAAGGCTTGCTGGGGCTTGCAGTGGCGGATGAGCAGGCCGAGTACGCACGGCAGTTGATCGATGCGTACAATGATGCCCAGCCACTGGTTGGCGACGAACCGGAGAGCTTCCCCGGTACCTTGATCTGCTAGGTTCTGAATTCGCCATGTGTGGACGTTACGCCCTGTTTCGCTGGCCCCAGGCCCTTGCCGGCCTGCCTGGTTTCCCCGAAGGCCAGCCGGCCCAATGGAATATTTCGCCCGGGGCATCGGTGCTGATCCAGCGTCGCTCGACGGCCAGCAGCAACTGGCCAAGGCGCGTTGGGGGCTGACCCCGGCATGGCTCACGGACCTGTCCCGCACCCCTGCCCACGCCCGCGCCGAAACCCTGGCCGAGCAGCCCATGTTTCGCGATGCATTTCGCCAGCGTCGCTGCCTGATGCCGGCCAACGGTTTTTACGAATGGCGTGGCAATGTTCGCAAGCGCCCGTACTGGTTGACCCCGGGGGAAGGCGCGTCGCTGTACTTTGCGGCGGTGTGGGAAGCCTACCCCGTGCAGGGCCAGGTGTGGCTGAGTTGCGCGGTGGTGACCCAGGCGGCGATGAACCAGCGTCGGCCACTGATACTGGACGAGGCGGGGCAGGCGGCCTGGCTTGACCCGGACACACCGATCATTCGCTTGCACGAGCTGCTGGCCAGCCCGCCGGCAACGTTGCGAGAGCGGGCCTTGGCCAATTTCGTCAATGACCCGAAGCTGGATGCGCCAGAGTGCCTGACCCCTGCCTGATGTGCAGGCAAAGAAAATCTTCCCTACGGCTATAGCGGGCACTGGCGACTCGGCCTAGGATACGGCGCATGTAAAAAGGGAGTGTTTTCATGCGTAAGTCTTTTGTCGTCAGCCTGTTGAGTGCTGGCATCCTGCTGGCCGGCTGCCAGGCGGTGAACACCACCAGCGGCGGCGCTGTCGGCGTGCAGCGCCAGCAATACATGTTCAGCATGCTCTCGACCGATGAGGTCAACCAGATGTACGCCCAGTCGTACCAACAGACCCTGGGTGAAGCATCGAGCAAAGGTGTGCTCGACAAGTCCAGTGCCGATGCCAAGCGCGTACAGGTCATCGCCAACCGCCTGATTGCCCAGGCGCCCAAGTTCCGCCCGGATGCCGCGCAATGGAACTGGGAAGTCAACGTGATCAAGAGCGACGAACTGAACGCCAACTGCGGCCCCGGCGGCAAGATCATCGTGTACACCGGGCTGATCGATCAGCTCAAGCTCACCGATGCGGAAATCGCCGCCGTGGTGGGGCATGAGATTGCCCACGCCTTGCGTGAGCATAGCCGTGAAGCCATGTCCAAGGCGTACGGCGTGGAAATGGCCCGTCAGGGTGCCGGTGCCATCTTCGGCCTTGGCCAGGGCAGCATGGCCATGGCCGACACCGTGGTGAACTACGCCATGACCCTGCCCAACAGCCGGGCCAACGAGAACGAGGCCGACCTGATTGGCCTGGAACTGTCGGCGCGTGCCGGTTACGACCCGAATGCCGCGATCACTTTGTGGAACAAAATGAGCAAGGCTTCCGAAGGCGCACCGCCTGAGTTCATGAGCACTCACCCTGCATCCGAAAGCCGCATTGCTTCGTTGCAGTCGGCGATTCCGAAGGTGATGCCGCTGTATCAGGCTGCGGCCAAGCCGTAAGACCGCAAGGGGCTGCTTTGCAGCCCTTTCGCGGCACAAGGCCGCTCCTACACCGGTACGCGATACCCTGTAGGAGCGGCCTTGTGCTGCGAAGCGGCCCCGCTTTTTTCAGTTAGCCAACCCAGCCACTGGCCTTCATCGCCGAGTACACGGCCACGATCGCCAGCACGAAGAACGCCGTGGCCGCCAGGCGACGGATCAGCGTCAATGGCAGTTTGTCTGCCGCAAAGTTGCCCGCCAATACCACCGGCACGTTGGCAATCAGCATGCCCAGGGTGGTGCCGATGATGACCATGATCAGGTGCGGGTACTGCGCCGCCAACATCACGGTGGCGACCTGGGTCTTGTCACCGATTTCGGCCAGGAAGAACGCGATCAGCGTGGTCAGGAACGGCCCGAAGCGGCGCGCCGGGTTCTCGTCGTCATCCATCTTGTCGGGTACCAGGGTCCACAGCGCAGTGGCGGTGAAGCTCGCGGCAAGGATCCAGTGCAACGCCGAGTCACTGAAGAAGCTGCCGAACCAGGCACCCACGGCACCGGCCGCGGCATGGTTGGCCAGGGTAGCGGCGACGATACCGGCAATGATCGGCCACGGCTTGCGGAAGCGGGCAGCGAGAATGAGCGCGAGCAGTTGCGTCTTGTCGCCGATTTCGGCGAGGGCAACGATAGCGGTGGGGACCAACAGAGATTCCAGCATCAGGATTCCTACGGGGGCGGGTCGACACGGCTATGACACGTACAGCCTCCCCGCCCCGGGTAAGGTGTGCGTGTCATAGGTCTTGTCAAACCCTGGATCCGTCTGTGCGGATCTTCCATGCAGGCTGGCATGGTGGGTCGCACGCGCCATGGTCTGTGGACCAAGTATGTTGACGCGTACCGGGCGAGCAGGGTGCTCGCGGGAGACTACTCCCCTAGGACGGTGCGGATTCTGCCTAGGCAAAACGCTTTCGGCAAGCGCTGTTTTTATCCGTGTGTTGCCTGATAGATACGGAAGCCGTCAGCCTCATCGCGCACCTTGCAGTTGCCCAGCGCCCCTTCGATCAGCGGTTGGTAGCGCAGGAAACTATTGGCAACAAGCCGCATTTCGCCGCCTTTTCGCAGATGAACGGCCGATTTTTTCAGCAGGTTTTCCGAAGCCTGGTAGTTGGTATGCACCCCGGTGTGGAACGGTGGGTTGCTCAGGATCAGGCTCAGCTCGGTGGGTGCCGCGTCGATGCCGTCACCGCTGATCACCTCGCCTTCCAGGCCGTTGGCAGCCAGCGTCAGGCGGCTGGCTGCCACGGCGAAGGCATCCACGTCCAGCAGGGTTACCCGGCTTTGTGGATAGCGGCGCTTGACCGTTGCGCCCAATACCCCGGCGCCACAGCCGAAGTCCAGCACATGCCCGTTCGGCAGGCCGTCGAGGTGCTTGAGCAGCAGGGCGGTGCCGCGGTCGAGGCGCCCGTGGCTGAATACCCCAGGCAGGCTGACCACTTGCAACGGGCCGTCCTCCAGGGCCAGCTCGAAGCGCTCGGCCAGGCTTTCCAGCGGCTTGGCCTCGGGTGCTTGCTCGATGGTCACTTGCCAAAGCTGGCAGTGCCGGGCGCTGTCCAGCTTGCGCGGTTTGCCAAGCGCCTGCAGTTGTTTGGCCGCGCCTTCGATGCCGCCGCGCTTTTCGCCCACCAGGTACAGCTCACGGCCGGCCAGGCGCGACGCCAGGGCATTGAGCAGGTAGGCAGCCAGCTCGCGGGATTTGGGCAGGAACAGCACGGCGCTGTCGAAAGCCATTTCAGGCGGCTCGACACCATAGTGGCTGCGGCCGGCAAAGCGGCTGTCGAGCATCGCCTGATCGCCCGCATGCCAGGTCCAGGCCTGGGCCTGCGGCAATAGGCCGAGCAGGCCGTCGGCGGGGGCGCCGGCAATAAGCAGCGGCCCCTGGAACAGCTCTGCCTGGCGGAGCAATACTTCACTGCGCGGGTCCATGGACGACGCCTCCTGGAAAAAAGTGGCGCAGTGTAGCAGAGGCGGGCGCCCCGCTCAGCTGACCACGCGGCGTGGCTGGCCGGCGAAGAAGGCTTGGGCGTTCTCGCTGAGCTGGCCGACGATGCGTTGGCGCGATTCCACTGCCCCCCAGGCGCTGTGCGGGGTGATGATCAGGCGCGGGATACCGGCTTCGAGCAATGGGTTGCCATTGACCGGCGGCTCCACGCTCAGCACGTCGGTGGCCGCACCGCCCAGGTGACCACTGCGCAGGGCATCGGCTAACGCCTGCTCGTCGATCAGGCCGCCGCGGGCGGTATTGACCACCAGCGCACCGGGCTTGAGCTGGGCCAGTTCGCGGGCACCGAGCATGTGCCGGGTGTGCTCGTTCAGCGGGCAGTGCAGGGTCAAGGCGTCGACTTGTGGCAGCAGCTCGTCCAGCGGCAGGCGGTCGGCGCGTTCCGGGCGGCCGGGAATCTGCCCGCTCAATACGCGCATGCCGAAGGCTTCGGCCAGCCGCGCCACTGCGCCGCCCAGTTCGCCGTGGCCGAGCAGGCCGAGGGTTTTGCCTTCCAGTTCGACGATGGGGAAATCCAGCAGGCAGAACTGGCTGGCCTTGGCCCACTGGCCGTCGGCCACCGCCTGGTTGTAGTCGCACAGGCGGGTGGCCAGGGCCAGCAGCAGGGCGAGGGTGTGCTGCGCGACGGACGGCGTGCCGTAGCCCTGGCAGTTGCACACCGTGATGCCCTGGGCGCGCGCTGCTGCCAGGTCGACGTTGTTGGTGCCGGTGGCGGCCACCAGGATCAGCTTGAGCTGTGGGTTGGCGGCCAGGGTCGTGGCGTCGAGCATGACCTTGTTGCTGACCACCGCCACGGCGCCTTGCAGGCGCTCTGCGACCTGCTCCGGGTGGGTGGCGGCGAACAGCTCGAACTCGTCGAACTGGCTTTTTAGCGGGGAAAGGTCGAGGTCACCAAGGTCCAGGGATTGGTGATCGAGAAACACGGCGCGACGCGGGCTGGGCATCAGTAAGGCTCCGTTGGCAGGGCAGGGATGATCCATCCCCGGACAATGCCACTCATACCCCGCGCAGCCAAATCATTCCTTCGGCTGATTTAGCCGTCACATTCGCGAACTACAGTAGTTGCCAGACTTGTCCGGCCCGATTTTCAGAAAAGGGATACCCATGCTGCAGACCCGCATCATCAAGCCCGCCGAGGGCGCCTACGACTACCCGCTGCTGATCAAACGCCTGTTGATGTCCGGCAGCCGCTATGAAAAAACCCGCGAAATCGTCTACCGCGACCAGTTGCGCCTGACGTACCCGCAGCTCAACGAGCGCATCGCGCGGCTGGCCAACGTGCTGACCGAGGCCGGGGTGAAGGCCGGTGACACCGTGGCGGTAATGGACTGGGACAGCCACCGCTACCTGGAATGCATGTTCGCCATCCCGATGATCGGCGCCGTTGTGCACACCATCAACGTGCGCCTGTCGCCCGAGCAGATCCTCTACACCATGAACCACGCCGAAGACCGCGTGGTGCTGGTCAACAGCGATTTTGTCGGCCTTTACCAGGCCATTGCCGGGCAACTGACCACCGTCGACAAGACCCTGTTGCTGACCGATGGCCCGGACAAGACCGCCGAGCTGCCCGGCCTGGTGGGCGAGTACGAGCAGCTGCTGGCAGCCGCCAGCCCGCGCTACGACTTCCCTGATTTCGACGAAAACTCGGTGGCCACCACCTTCTACACCACCGGAACCACCGGCAACCCCAAGGGCGTGTACTTCACCCATCGGCAACTGGTACTGCACACCCTGGCCGAAGCTTCGGTCACCGGCAGCATCGACAGCGTGCGCCTGCTGGGTAGCAACGACGTGTACATGCCCATCACCCCGATGTTCCATGTGCATGCCTGGGGCATTCCCTACGCTGCCACCATGCTTGGCATGAAGCAGGTATACCCGGGGCGCTACGAGCCGGACATGCTGGTCAAGCTGTGGCGCGAAGAAAAGGTCACGTTCTCCCATTGCGTGCCGACCATCCTGCAGATGCTGCTCAACTGCCCGACCTCGCAAGGGCAGGACTTTGGCGGCTGGAAGATCATCATCGGCGGCAGCGCCCTCAACCGTTCGCTGTACCAGGCTGCCCTGGCGCGTGGCATCCAGCTGACTGCTGCGTATGGCATGTCCGAAACCTGCCCGCTGATCTCCGCTGCGCACCTGAACGACGAACTGCAGGCCGGCAGCGAGGATGAGCGTGTTACCTACCGCATCAAGGCCGGCGTGCCGGTGCCGCTGGTCGAGGCGGCCATTGTCGATGGCGACGGCAACTTCCTTCCGGCAGATGGCGAAACCCAGGGCGAACTGGTGCTGCGTGCGCCATGGCTGACCATGGGCTACTTCAAGGAGCCGGAAAAGAGCGAAGAACTGTGGCAGGGGGGCTGGCTGCACACTGGCGATGTCGCCACCCTCGACGGCATGGGTTACATCGACATTCGTGACCGCATCAAGGATGTGATCAAGACCGGTGGCGAGTGGGTTTCTTCGCTCGACCTGGAAGACCTGATCAGCCGACACCCGGCCGTGCGCGAAGTGGCGGTGGTGGGGGTGGCCGACCCGCAGTGGGGCGAGCGCCCGTTTGCCCTGCTGGTGGTGCGCGACGGCCAGGCCATCGATGCCAAGGCGCTCAAGGACCATCTCAAGCCGTTTGTCGAGCAGGGGCACATCAACAAGTGGGCGATTCCTAGCCAGATCGCCGTTGTTACTGAAATTCCCAAGACCAGTGTCGGCAAGCTCGACAAGAAACGCATCCGCCAGGACATCGTCCAGTGGCAGGCCAGCAACAGCGCGTTCCTTTCCACGCTGTAACTGCCGTGCGGGTCGCGTACGTCAGAACGCGACCCGCACGCTAGAGGCCTTGGCGCCTTGCCAAATGGCAGAAATGCGCCATCCTTGAGCTCTGCCAGCCCGCAACCGGGACAACACTGCAGCGAGTTGGCGGCATGGAGCGCAAATCACACTTTAGAGGGATCAAGCGCCTGTGCCTTGCTGGCTATAGTCGGGGCCAGGGGATTTTCAGGAATGGGGGAGGGCGATACGCGCAAGCCGTGTCGCCGCAGGTGCAAACCTGCAAACCGGTCGCTCGGGCCGTTCTTGAAAGGACTCACTGCCATAACAATAAAGTACATGGAGTAGCGTCGATGAAATCTGCAAACCTGTTCTGGCGCCGGGCCAAGTTGCCCTTGGCCGTCAGCCTTGCTTCCACGCTCGCAAGTCCTGCTTTCGCTGTCAGTTTCAACATTGGTGAAATCGAAGGCCAGTTCGACTCGTCGCTCTCCATTGGCGCCAGCTGGTCAACAGCCAACCCCAACAAGAACCTGATCGGGGTGAATAACGGCGGCAAGGGCCTGTCGCAGACCTCCGACGATGGCCACCTGAACTTCAAGAAGGGCGAAACCTTCTCCAAGATCTTCAAGGGCATCCACGACCTCGAACTCAAGTACGGCGATACCGGCGTGTTCGTGCGCGGCAAGTACTGGTACGACTTCGAGCTGAAGGACGAAGGCCGCGAATTCAAGGACATCAGCGACTCCAATCGCAAGGAAGGCGCCAAGTCTTCCGGCGCCGAGATGCTCGACGCCTTTGTCTACCACAACTACGCCATCGGCGATCAGCCTGGCTCGGTACGCCTGGGCAAGCAGGTGGTGAGCTGGGGTGAAAGTACTTTCATCGGCGGTGGTATCAACTCGATCAACCCTATCGACGTGTCGGCGTTTCGACGCCCGGGGGCCGAGATCAAGGAAGGCTTGATCCCGGTGAACATGTTCTACGTTTCACAGAGCCTGACCGACAACCTGTCGACCGAGGCCTTCTACCAGATCGAATGGGACCAGACGGTTGTCGATAACTGCGGTACTTTCTTCTCCCAGCCGGATGTCATTGCCGATGGTTGTAACAACAATCTGGCTGTTCTGGCGACCCAGAACTCCCTGGCTAGCCGGCTTGGGCCACTTACAGCTCCGGTTGCGGCCACACTGGCAGCGCGAGGCGTAACCTATGGTTCGCCCGACGAGGGGGTGATCGTGCGTCGCGGCCCGGACCGTGATGCACGTGACAGTGGCCAGTTCGGCGTTGCAATGCGCTACATGTTCGAACCGCTGAACACCGAGTTCGGTGGTTACTTCATGAACTACCACAGCCGCGCGCCGATATTCAGTGGTCGTGGCGCCGATCTTCAATACTACAGCGCCACCGGTCTGGCGGGCGCGCTGGTCAGTGCGGGTGTACCGGCAGCGGCCTTGGCCAATCTGATACCAAGCCTGTTGCCGCTGCAAGTGGCAGGCAACTCCAGCTATTACGTCGAATACCCGGAGGACATTCGCCTGTATGGCTTGAGCTTCTCCACGACGCTGCCAACCGGTACGGCCTGGAGCGGTGAGATCAGCTACCGTCCAAACGCCCCCGTGCAGTTGAACACCACCGATATCCTCTTTTCGGGCCTGACGCCGCTCAACCCGGATGTATCGGTTTTGCAAGGCACGCCCGGCGCTGATCAGCCAGGTTATCGCCGCAAGGAAATTACGCAGTTGCAGACAACGTTCACCCACTTCTTCGACCAGGTAATGGGTGCCGAGCGGCTGACCATGGTAGGCGAAGTTGGCTGGACGCACGTCGGCGGGCTGGAAAGCACGTCCAAGCTGCGCTATGGGCGTGACCCGGTATTTGGTCCGGGCCCGCTGCCCAATGGCCAGTGCGAGACGCTCAATGCGGGCACCTTGGGCACTGCTAATGCCAACAACGTGTCTCGCTACTGCGAGAACGACGGCTACACCACGTCTGACTCCTGGGGATACCGCATCCGCGCAATCTGGGACTACAACAACGTCTTCGCCGGTATAAACCTGCGCCCGAGCGTAGCCTGGTCGCACGACGTCGATGGCTACTCGCCTGGCCCTGGCGGCAACTTCGAAGAAGGCCGCAAGGCTATCAGCCTGGGCCTTGATGCCGAGTATCAGCAAACCTATACGGCGAGCCTGTCGTACACCAACTTCTTCGACGGCAAGTACAGCACCGTGGATGACCGCGACTTTGTCGCGCTCAGCTTCGGCGTGAACTTCTAAGCATACAGATCCAGGACGACACGACATGAACAAGACCAGAAGTCTGCTGCAAGCCGGTGTACTGGGCCTGTCCCTGCTGGCGACCAGCGTCATGGCTGCGGTATCCGCCGACGAGGCGGCCAAGTTGGGCAGTACCCTGACCCCGATGGGCGCCGAAAAGGCCGGTAACGCCGATGGCTCGATCGGCCCGTGGGAGCCACTGTCGAAGAGTGCGGGTAGCGTCGACGGCAAAGGCTTCCTGGCCGACCCGTATGGCAGTGAAAAGCCGCTGTTCACCATCACTGCGCAGAACGCCGAGCAGTACAAGGACAAGCTTTCGCCGGGCCAGCTGGCGATGTTCAAGCGCTACCCGGAAACCTTCAGGATCCCGGTTTTCAAAACCCATCGCGGCTCCACGGTACCTGCCGACGTGTTCGCTGCCATCAAGAAAAACGCCACCCAGACCACGCTGGTGGAAGGTGGCAACGGCCTGAACAACTTCGACACGGCGGTGCCGTTCCCGATCCCGAAAAGCGGCCTGGAAGTGATCTGGAACCACATCACCCGTTACCGGGGCGGCAGTGTCAGCCGCCTGGTGACCCAGGCAACGCCACAGCAGAACGGCTCTTTCAACCCGGTGTACTTCTCCGATCAGTTCGTCTTCCGCGACAGGATGAAGGATTACGACCCGGCCAACCCGGGCAACATCCTGTTCTACTTCAAGCAGGAAGTGACCGCGCCGGCACGCCTGGCCGGTACGGTGCTGCTGGTGCACGAAACCCTCGACCAAGTGAAGGAGCCACGCAAGGCCTGGATCTACAACGCCGGCCAGCGTCGCGTACGCCAGGCGCCGCAAGTGTCGTACGACGGCCCGGGTACCGCCGCCGACGGCCTGCGAACCTCGGACAACCTGGACATGTTCAACGGTGCGCCAGACCGCTACGACTGGAAGCTGGAAGGCAAGAAGGAGCTGTACATTGCCTCCAACGCCTTCAAGCTGGATGACCCCAAGCTGAAGTACGCCGACATCATCAAGGCCGGGCACATCAACCAGGACCTGTCCCGTTACGAGCTGCGCCGCGTCTGGCACGTGGTCGCAACCCTCAAGCCGGGCCAGCGGCACATCTACGCCAAGCGTGACTTCTACATCGACGAGGACACCTGGCAGGCTGCAGTGATCGACCAGTACGATGGCCGTGGTCAGCTGTGGCGCGTGTCCGAAGCCCATTCCCAGCCGTATTACAACAAAGAGGTGCCTTGGTACACCCTGGAAACCATCTACGACCTGCAGTCGGGTCGTTACCTGGCCCTGGGCATGAAAAACGAAGAGAAGCGCGCCTACGACTTCGGCTTCAGTGCCAGCAAGGCTGATTTCCAGCCTGCGGCGTTGCGCCAGTCGGGTATTCGCTGATCTGAAAGCCTTTCACCCCGTGTGATCCCCAGAACGCCCCGGCCTGCCCGGGGCGTTTCTGTTTTCCTGCTCCGGCGATAATTTCCAGTCAAACACTAGCCCTGTAGGAGCAGCCTTGTGCTGCGAAGAGGCCGGTAAAGCTAAAGAATATCTTTGGCTGTAATGGCCTCTTCGCAGCACAAGGCTGCTCCTACAGGTATTGCACTGGTCTTGATAGCTGTGCAATTCCCTGTGGAGCGGGTTTACCCGCGAAGAGGCCAGTACAGGCAATAAATCTGCTGAATACCCACCCAAACCCCCGCCCCAGCCCTTGTCCATCAGCCATGTTGCTTTTTGTCGCAGTCTTTTCCGGTGCAATTGCGCCCATCATCTTCAAATGCGCTGCGTTACCGGCTAGTCTCGCAAGCATCCATACCGCCGTAGTCCTCCACCCAGAACGAGCCGGCCATGACAGATCTGTCCCGTACGCATGGATTCGCGAGTCAGGCCCTGGGCCTGCTGGACGGGCGTTTCTTCCGGCCGCCGCTGCCAGACGGCCATGTACCGCGCCTGCGCTTGTGCCAGCGCCTGCACGCCGGGCTTGGTGGCCGGCTGCTGCTGGTCAATGCCCCGGCGGGTTTCGGCAAAAGCTCGCTGGCCATCGAATTTTGTGAAGCGTTACCCGAGCACTGGCGCAGCCTGTGGCTGGGCCTGAGCCAGCGTGATGCCGACCCTGGTCGCTTCCTTGAGCGCCTGCTCGAAGGCCTGCAACAGTACTGCCCGGCACTGGGCGGGCAGGCCATGGGCCTGCTGAAAATGCGCCAGCGCCACCAACCGTTCGCCTTCGAGGAGTGGATCGACGGCCTGCTCGACGAGCTGGCGCTGTACCTGCAAGCCGATACCCCTTTGCTGCTGGTGCTGGACGACTATCACCTTGCCCAGGGGCCCGTGCTCGACCGTTGCCTGCAATTCTTCCTCAATCACCTGCCTGCCGGCTTGGTGTTGCTGGTTACCAGCCGCCAGCGCCCGGACTGGCACCTGGCGCGTTTGCGTCTGTCGCGCCAGCTAGTCGAACTGAACGAACAGGATTTGCGCCTTACCGCCGAAGAGTCGCTGGCGGTGATCGGCCGGCAGCCAACAGGCCTGCGTGGCCAGGCGCTGGACAACCTGATCCAGCGCAGCGACGGTTGGGTGGCCGGTTTGCGCTTCTGGCAACTGGCAGCCAGCGAGTCGGCGGACGAGCAAGCCTTGCCCCAGGCCTTGCATGGCGGCGAAGGCCTGATCCGCGACTACCTGCTTGAAGAAGTCATCGACATGCTGCCCGCCGACGTACAGGCCTTCCTGTACGACACGGCCTGCCAGGAGCGCTTCTGCGCCCCGTTGTGCGATGCCTTGCGGGGCCGCCACGACAGCGCCGCTGTGCTGCGCTTCTTGCAGGCACACCAGGTGTTCCTGGTGCCGCTGGACGAGCATGGCCACTGGTTCCGCTACCATCACCTGTTCTCCGATCTGCTGCGCAGCCGGCAGGCCAGTGAACCGCTGGCCGGCCTGCAGTTGCGTGCTTGTCGCTGGTTTGAAAGCCAGGGCCTGCTGGACGAGGCGGTGGAGCAGGCGTTGCGTGCCGGCCACCTCGATGTCGCCGCCAATCTGGTGCAGAGCCTGTCCGAAGAGCAACTGCTGGCCGAGCAGAACGTTGGCATGTTGCTGCGCTGGAAGATGGACCTGCCCGACAGCCTGCTGATCAGCACGCCACGGTTGATCGTGCTGTACAGCTGGGCGCTGGGCCTGGCGTGCCAGCTGGACGCAGCCGAGGAACTGGCCGGCTACCTCAGCCGCTTTCTGCCTGCCCCCTCGGCGACTGCGCAGAAGTCGATGCTGGCCCAGTGGCTGGCGCTGAGTGGGGTCATTGCCCGTGGCCGAGGTGACCGCGAGCGCACCCTGGCCTATTGCGGCGAAGCGCTGCAGAGCCTGCCGAGCAAGCGTTATGGCCAACGCCTGGTGTGTTTGTCGACGCTGTCCAACCTGGCCATTGCCGATGGCGACTTCTGGCGGGCCCGAGGCTGGAACCGCGAAGCCCTGGAGCTGGCCCAGCGGGTCGGCAATCCGTTGTTCGAGGCGCTGGCCCATTACGACCGGGCGCGAGTGCTGCACGCCCGTGGCGAGGTGTTGCGCGCACTGGACGAAGTGCGCCACGGGCTTCAGCGTCTGCAAGGGCTTTCGGCGCAGCGGCTGTACGCCGTGCGCGCGCGCCTGACGCTTTACGAAGGTTACCTGTTGGTCTCGCGCCTGCAACCTGCCCAGGGGCGCGCGCGTTTGCGCGCCGGGTTGGGCGAGGCGCGGGCCTGTCGGGATATCAGTGTGCTGATCGGCCATTGCGTCATTGCTACCCTCGATGGCCGGGAAGGGCACTTTGCCGAGGCCTTTGCCGAATTGGCCGAAGCCGAGCGCCTGATGCATATCTGGGACGTGCCCCCGGTCTACTACCTGGCCATGATTACCCTGGTCAAATGCGAACTGTGGCTGGCCCAGGGGCGTACAGACCTGGCCGAGTCCTGGCTGCTGCGCCTGGGCCAGACCTACGGCGGCGAGCAGCCGGCGGCAGCGCCGGAGTTTCACCCGCTGCTGCCGCTGCACATTGCGTTACAACAGGCGCTGCTCGAGCGTATCCAGTTACGTGGCGACGCCGCCGTGCAACGCCTGGCAAGCCTGGTCGAACGCGGCCAGGCCAGTGGCGGCATGCTGCTCACCGTCAGCGCCCTGTGCCAATGGCTCTCGCTGCTGCTGGACGAAGGCCGGGAAGGGCAGGCCGCGCAGTTGTTGCCAAGCCTGCTGGCATCCGCTCAGGGTGGCGTGCTGCAACCCTTCCAGCCGCTGCTTGAAAAGCATCCGCATTGGCTTCATGAACAACTGCAGGCAAGTGCCGCCTGCCCGGTTCAGGGCGAACTGCTCAAGCGCCTGCCGCAACTGCCAAGCGCCACCACGGGCACCGGCGAAGCCCTGAGCGGGCGCGAACTGGCCGTGCTTGAACTGATTGCCCAGGGCTGTTCCAACCAGCAGATCAGCGAGCGGCTGTTTATTTCCTTGCACACCGTGAAAACCCACGCCAGCCACATCAACAGCAAGCTGGGGGTTGAGCGGCGTACCCAGGCGGTGGCCAAGGCGCAATCGTTGGGGCTGCTGGCATGATACTGGCCCTGCAGGTCGTTGCCCGCTAAAGTGATGGCCTGAGGCCATGGATTATGGCCGGCGGTGCTCTACCCTCATCTTTCCCGACCAGCTGCCGATACAGCGATCGGTGGCATCGCCTCGCGCGATTTTTCAATCATTCCAAGGCAGGTCGTGTTGATGCTGCAGTACGGGCAAAAAAGCTTTCTGATCGTCGACGACTTTACCGACTTTCGCACGTCGACCCGGTCCATGCTGCGCGAGTTGGGCGTGCGCGATGTGGACACCGCTGACAGCGGCGAGCAGGCGCTGCGCATGTGCGCTCAAAAGCGCTATGACTTCATCCTGCAGGACTTCCACCTGGGCGACGGCAAGAAGAACGGCCAGCAGGTGCTCGAAGACCTGATCATCGACAAGCACATCAGCCATGAGTGCGTGTTCATCATGGTCACGGCCGAGAGCAGCCAGGCCATTGTCCTCAGCGCCATCGAGCACGAGCCCGATGCCTACCTGACCAAACCGTTCAACCGCGTTGGCCTGGCCCAGCGCGTCGAGAAACTGTTCCAGCGCAAGACGCTGCTCAAGCCGATTTTGCAGGCGCTGGACCGCAACCGCCCGGCCGAAGTGCTGGCCGCCTGTGCCGAGCTGTGCAAGAAGGACCCGCGCCTGGCACCGCTGTGCCTGCGCTACCGGGCCGACGCCCTGCGCAATCTCAACCGTTTCGAGGAGCTGGAAAAATTCCTCAAGGCCATCCTCGCCAGCCGCCCGCAGCCTTGGGTGTACGCCGCGTTAGGCGCCCTGATGCACAAGCGTGGCCAGAATGCCCAAGCCCAGGGTGTGTACGAGCAGGCGCTAAAGGCGTTTCCGATCATGCCCGGCCTTTACGATGGCATGGCCGAGGTGCTGGTGGCCCAGGGCGATACCAGGCGTGCACAAAACCTGCTGGAAGAGGCCGTACGCCTGTCGCCACTGTCAGTGCGTCGGCAGTCCACGCTGGGCAAGCTGGCGCTGGAAAACGAAGACTTCGAGAGCGCGTCGAAGGCGTTTCGCCATGCAGTAAACCAAGGGCAAAGCTCGCGCTACAAGGATGCTGAAAACAACCTTGGCCTGGTGCAGGCACTGATGAGCAAGAACGCAGGCTTTGGCCTGGACGCCCGTACCCGGGTCGAAATCAATACCACCCTCAGCGAAGTGGCCAAGGAGTACCCCGAGGACCAAGGCTTGCAGGTGCGTGCGCGGATGATGAAGGCGGCCAGCCTTCAGCAGGCGGGTGATCCGGAAACAGCCGGCAAGCTGACCGAACAGGCGATCCAGCGCCTGGACAAGATGAACCAGTTCTTCTCGGTCGATTCGGCCCTGACCGTTGCCGCGCAGTTACAGGCAATGGGGCAGGAAGCCGCCGCCCTCGGGGTATTGAAGAACTGTGTGGAAAGCTATGGCGATGACCCCAAGGTCATGGAGAAAGTGGGCAAGCTGACGGACGACCCCAGCGTGCTCAACGCCATTACCGAAGCGGTCACCCTCAATCGCCAGGGTGTGCGCAGTTACCAGGGAGGGCAGCTTGGCGAGGCGTTGCAACTGTTCCGCAAGGCGCTGGGTATGCAGCCGAAGAACATCAGCATCGCCCTTAACACCGCCCAGGCGCTGCTGCGCATCGGCGGTGAAAACCCTCAGCCCGCGATCATGCAGGAATGCCAGGACGCCTTGACCAGCGTGGCGGGTATCCCTGCCAGCGACAATCGCTATGACCGTTACCGCAAACTGCACATCCGAGTGTTCGGCGCATGAATCAAGACAATCAGGGGCTGGATTTTTCCACGGTGATCGCCTCCACCGTGCACGACCTCAAAAGCTCTCTGTCAGCGCTGATCCAGTCCCATAGCCAGTGGGTGGAGCGCTTGCCCGAAGAGCTGCGCGGTGGTGCCGAGCAGGGGATCATGGAGCACGAGTTCCGCCACCTCAATGGCATGCTGGTACAGCTGCTTGGGCTGTACAAACTGGGCATCAACCAGTTGCCGGTGTGCCCGGACTACCACGAACTGGATGATTTCATCGAAGCGCAACTGGCGGCGCACCAGGAAGTGCTCAAGCACAACGACATCCTCGCCACCTGGCGCGTCGACACCGACAACCCGCTTGGCTTCTTCGACCGTGAACTGGTGGCCTCGGTGATTGCCAACGTCATCACCAACGCCACCCGCTTTGCCGGGCACGCCTTGCTGATTACCATCGAAGAGGCCGACAACCAGTTGGCCATCTGCGTAAACGATGACGGCCCGGGTTATCCAAAACACATGCTCGAGCGCCAGGAGCAATACATTCAGGGCATTGACTCGACCAGCGGCAGCACCGGCCTTGGCCTGTACTTCGCGGCGCGGATCGCGGCACTGCATGAAAGCGGCGGGGTGCGCGGGCGGATCGAGATCTCCAATGGCGGGGCGCTTGGGGGCGGGTTGTTCAGGTTGTCCCTGCCTTGATAACTGGCTGAGTTTGCGTTTCGTGTTTTTGCAGATGGAAGGTGGCTTTCCAAGGTGATGTAGGGGATTTCCTTCTTGAGGTTGCAGGGCTTTTGTCCGCTCCGGACAGATGACAATGTAGATACGACGTCTCTACATTTCGCTTGCAATCGCTTGGAGGGTTTCTACTATGTATCTACCTTGGGAGATACTCATGCAGATCAAGATTCAGCAGTGGGGCAACAGCGCCGCCATCCGCTTGCCGGCCACAGTGCTCAAACAGATGCGCCTCGGTGTCGGCTCCACCCTGAGCCTGGACACAGCGGGAGAGACGATGGTGCTCAAACCCGTCCGATCGAAACCCAAATATACCCTTGAGGAATTGATGGCCCAGTGCGACCTGAGCGCACCGGAGTCAGAGGACATGGCCGACTGGAATGCGATGCGCCCAGTAGGACGTGAAGTGTGAAACGGGTGAAATTCGCCAGGGGCGATATCGTTCGCGTCAACCTCGACCCCACAGTGGGGCGAGAACAACAGGGTGATGGGCTACCCGCACTGGTACTCACCCCGGCGGCATTCAATGCGTCAGGCCTGGCAGTGATCGTCCCGATCACCCAAGGTGGTGATTTTGCTAGGCATGCGGGTTTTGCAGTGACGCTCAGCGGTGCGGGCACGCAGACTCAGGGGGTGATGCTCTGCAACCAGGTACGCACAGTCGACCTTGAAGCACGCTTTGCCAAGCGCGTAGAGTCGGTGCCCGAAGTCGTCATACTAGATGCACTGGCCCGTGTGCAAACCCTATTCGATTAACCGGTTCCCGTATTCACCATGCACAATCCATCGTCAGCACTCATCCGCGAAACCTTCCCCGTAGGCCCCTTGCAGTGCAACTGCACACTGATCGGCGACCCACTGACCAAAAAGGCCATCGTCGTCGACCCGGGCGGTGACCCGGAGAAGATCCTCGCGCGCCTGCAGGCCCACGGCCTGACGCTGGTCAGCATCATCCACACCCACGCGCACTTCGACCACTTCCTCGCCTCGGGCAAGCTCAAGGCGCTGACCGGCGCCACCCTGCACCTGCACAAAGACGACCAGGTACTGTGGGACAACCTGGAGATGCAGTGCCAGATGTTCGGCGTCCCCTATACCCCGGTACCGGCACCCGATCGCTGGCTGGGCGATGACGAAGAGCTGGCCTGTGGCTGCGGTGTGGCTTTGCATACGCCAGGCCATACCCCGGGCTCGATGAGCTTCTGGTTCGCCGACGCCAAACTGCTGATTGCCGGCGACACCCTGTTCCGCCGTGGCATTGGCCGCACCGATTTGTGGGGGGGTGACCAGCGGGCTATCGTGCGCTCCATCAAGGAGCGGCTGTACCGGCTGGACGAAGAGGCCATCGTGGTGACCGGCCATGGGCCCGATACCCGCCTGGGCGACGAAATGCGCGAAAACCCCTTCGTGCGTGCCTGATGGCACATGAAGGCACTTTCATGGAATTTTTCGTTGCCGATGCAATCCAAGGCTGGCATAGATCCCTTCGGGGCCTGCCGCATTTATGAATTTCAGTAGGAGCTTGTCCATGTTCACCATGCGTCGTCTGATTATCGTCGCAACTGCCGCTGCCCTGATGACTGGCTGTGCCAGCCAGAACCCTTATGACAACCAGGGTCAGGCGCAGGGCTCCACGGGGATGAGCAAGACCGCCAAATACGGCGGCCTGGGCGCGCTGGCTGGCGCCATCGCCGGTGCTGCCATCGACCACAACAACCGTGGCAAGGGTGCACTGATCGGCGCCGCTGCGGTGGGCGCCGCCGCCGCCGGCTATGGCTACTACGCCGACAAGCAAGAGGCCGAGCTGCGTGCCCAGATGGCCAACACGGGTGTGGAAGTGCAGCGTCAGGGTGACCAGATCAAGCTGATCATGCCGGGCAACATCACCTTTGCCACCGACTCGGCCAACATCGCCCCAAGCTTCTACTCGCCGCTGAACAACCTGGCAGGCTCGTTCAAGCAGTTCAACCAGAACACCATCGAAGTGGTCGGCTTTACCGACAGCACCGGCAGCCGCCAGCACAACATGGACCTGTCCCAGCGCCGCGCGCAGGCGGTCAGCACCTACCTGACCTCGCAGGGTGTGGATGCTTCGCGTATCTCGGTGCGTGGCATGGGCCCGGACCAGCCGATCGCCAGCAACGCCGACGCCAATGGCCGTGCGCAGAACCGCCGCGTGGAAGTTAACCTGAAGCCGATTCCAGGCCAGCAGTATGATCAGCAGCAAGGCCAGGTTCAGCAGTATCCCTGATTGATCGCCGGGCCGCTCCCACAGGCATTACGCGATCCCTGTAGGAGCGGCCTTGTGCCGCGAATGGGCTGCAAAGCAGCCCCAGCTTTTAGCGCACCACGCTGGCCTGAATGGCTGTCAGGGCAATGGTATGCACGATATCGTCAACCTGAGCCCCGCGTGGCAAGTCGTTCACCGGCTTGCGCAACCCCTGCAGCATCGGCCCCAGGCTGACCCCGTCGGCACTGCGTTGCACCGCTTTGTGCGTGGTGTTGCCGGTATTCAGGTCAGGGAACACGAACACCGTGGCACGCCCGGCCACCGGGCTATCCGGTGCCAGGTCCCGTGCAATCGCCGGGTTGGCCGCCGCGTCATACTGCAGCGGCCCATCAATCAGCAGCCCCTGCACTGCACCTTGTGCCAGGCGTGTCGCTTCGCGCACTTTCCCGACTTCTTCGTCACTCGCCGAATCGCTTGAATAACTGATCATCGCCACCCGTGGCGCGATGCCGAAGGCCTGCGCCGATTCAGCGCTCTGTCGGGCAATCTCGGCCAGTTCAGTAGCGCTCGGGTGGGGGTTCATCACGCAGTCGCCGTACACCAGCACTTGCTCGGGGAACAGCATGAAGAACACCGACGACACCAGACTGGAGCCCGGCGCGGTCTTGATCAGTTGCAGGGCCGGGCGGATGGTGTTGGCGGTGGAGTGCACCAGGCCCGATACCAGGCCGTCCACTTCGTCCAGGGCCAGCATCATGGTGCCGATCACCACCGGGTCTTCCAGTTGCTGCTCAGCCATCGGTGCGTTGAGGTTCTTGCTTTTGCGCAGCGCGACCATCGGTTCTACGTAGCGCCCGCGAATCAGCTCGGGGTCGAGGATTTCCAGGCCAGGCGGCAAGGTAATGCCTTGGGCGCGGGCCACGGCCTCGACATCTTCGGGCTTGGCCAGCAGTACGCAGCGGGCGATGCCCCGCGCCTGGCAGATGGCAGCGGCTTGCACCAGCAGCGGCTCGGCACCTTCTGGCAGGACAATGCGCTTGTCGGCCTGCTGCGCCCGCTGGATCAACTGATAGCGGAACACCGCTGGCGACAGGCGCAGTTCGCGCGGGGTGCCGCAGCGTTGGTGCAGCCAGGCCGCGTCGAGGTGGCTGGCGACGAAGTCGGTGATGAACTCGGCACGCTCGCGGTCGTCGACCGGGATTTCGCGGTTCAGCGAATTGAGCTGGTTGGCGGTGTCGTACGAGCCGGTGCTGACCGACAGAATCGGCAGGCCGGCCTGCAGCGCGCCGCGGCACAGGCCGAGGATGCGCGCGTCGGGCTTGCTGTCGCTGGTCAGCAGCAGCCCGGCCAGCGGTACGCCATTGATTGCCGCCAGGCTGACGGCAAGGATGATGTCGTCGCGATCGCCCGGGGTAACCACCAGGGTACCCGACGTCAGCAGCGGCACCGTATTGGCCACGGTGCGTGCACAGATGATGATCTTGCTCATGCGCCGCTGCTCGTAGTCGCCGGCGTTAAGCACTTGGGCGCCGAGCAGCTCGGCCACGTCGCGGGTGCGGGGGGCGTTCAATTCGGGCTGGTAGGGGATGCAGCCGAGCAGGCGGAAGTCGTTGCCGCGCAGCAAGGGCGAGTGCTCGCGCAGACGGGTGGCGAAGTCCGCCATGCTTTCGTCGGTGCGCACCTTGTTGAGGATCACCCCGAGCACTTTCGGGTCGCGTGGGCCGCCGAACAACTGGGCTTGCAGCTCGACCCGGCCGGACAATTCGCTGAGCACTTCGTTTTCCGGGGCCGACACCAGGATCACTTCGGCATCCAGGCTCTTGGCCAAGTGCAGGTTGACCCGCGCCGCATAGCTGGCGTGGCGGGTGGGCACCATGCCTTCGACCACCACCACGTCATTGCCGATGCAGGCTTGCTGGTAGAGGCGGATGATTTCTTCGAGCAACTCGTCCAGCTGGCCGTCGCCGAGCATACGCTCGACCTGGGCCAGGCTCAGGGGTACCGGAGGGTTGATACCGTGGGTGCGGGCCACCAGTTCGGTAGAACGCTCAGGGCCGGTGTCACCCGGGTGGGGCTGGGCGATCGGCTTGAAGAAACCGACCTTCAGGCCCGCGCGCTCCAGGGTGCGCACCAGGCCCAGGCTGATGGAGGTCAGGCCGACACCGAAGTCGGTCGGCGCAATGAAAAATGTCTGCATGCGTGCTTCTCGAAATAAGCGGTGCAAGAATTTAGCGGCCAAGGGTAGCGCTATCGGCCCCTTGTGCGCACCAGCCGCAAGCAAAAGGCTGGCCGATGCGCTGCGCACGTTGTGCCGGGTCCAGCACCCAGGGCCGTGACTGCCATGGCGGTTGGTGGCGCAGGTGCTGGGTATGGCCGCAGGACAGTTCGGCCACCCAGTGGCCTTCTTCGTCCTGGTGAAAGCCGGTGATCCGACTGATGGGCCGTTGCTTGTCCGCAGTGCGTTCGCAATCGGGCGATGGCTTGGTTACACTTGTCCGCTCTACATACTTTTGCAAAAGGTCTTGCCCCATGCTGATCGCCGCCAACAAGGCTGTCTCCATCGACTATACCCTGACCAACGACGCCGGGGAGACCATCGACAGCTCCGCCGGTGGCGCGCCGCTGGTCTACCTGCACGGTGCCGGCAACATCATCCCGGGCCTGGAAAAAGCCCTGGAAGGCAAACAGGCCGGTGACGAGCTGAACGTTACCATCGAGCCGGAAGACGCCTACGGCGAATACCTGGCCGAGCTGGTCAGCACCCTGAACCGCAGCCTGTTCGAAGGCGTCGACGAGCTGGAAGTGGGCATGCAGTTCCACGCTTCTGCACCGGACGGCCAGATGCAGATCGTCACCATCCGCGACCTCGACGGCGACGACGTCACCGTTGATGGCAACCACCCGCTGGCCGGCCAGCGCCTGACCTTCCAGGTCAAGGTTGTTGATGTGCGTGATGCCAGCGAAGAAGAAATCGCTCACCGCCACATCCACGGTGAAGGTGGCCATCACCACTGATTTTCTGCGCTAAGCTCAGAAGGTCGCCAGGCGCTCGGGCAAGCCGATTTGCCTTCCTACGGGAGGTGGACGGTTTGGACGAGCGCCTTTTTAGTGGGCGCAATTCGCCCCGCGGCAACCGGGAACCTGAGAGGGGATTTCATCATGAGTGCATTTCACGACCTGAAACTGGACGCGCTTAACGGCGGGGAACTGCCCCTCGCACCGTTCAAGGGCCAAGTGGTGCTGGTGGTCAACGTTGCCTCCAAATGTGGCCTAACGCCGCAATACAAGGCCCTGGAAAACCTCTACCAGGTTTACAAGGACAAGGGTTTCAACGTGCTTGGCCTGCCGTGCAACCAGTTTGCCGGCCAGGAACCGGGCAGCGAAAAGGAAATCCAGGACTTCTGCAGCCTTAACTACGGGGTGAGCTTCCCGCTGGGGGGCAAGCTGGAAGTCAACGGGCCGCAGCGTCATTCGCTGTACCGCCTGCTGGCGGGCGAGGGGGCCGAGTTTCCTGGTGACATCACCTGGAACTTCGAGAAGTTCCTGGTGGGCAAGGACGGGCGGGTGTTGGCGCGTTTTTCGCCGCGCACGGCGCCGGATGACCCTGCGGTGGTGCAGGCTATAGAAAAAGCACTGGCCTGAAGGTTTACGCGGTCTTTGTAGGAGCGGCCTTGTGCCGCGAATGGGCCGCAACGCGGCCCCTCGATGGCTGCGCTCACACCGAGATCCGGGGCCGCTATGCGGCCCATTCGCGGCAAAGGCCTCTCCTACACTGATCGCGTAGGGCCCAAGCTCGAAGCGGGTGTGGCAGCAGCCTGATTCCGGGCTGCATGCAGATACCCCTCAAACTGCTCGACAATCGCCGCCCAACCCTGACGGCTGGCATGCTGCCGCGCATTCAGGCGTACCCGGCGCAACGTTTCCTCTTCCTCCAGCAGCCAGCAAGCCGCATCGACAAACGCTGCCTGGTCCCCTGGCATGGCCAGCGCGCCGCTGTGGCCATGGCGTATGTGCTGCGCTGCGGCCGCCTCGTCATAAGCAACCACTGCCAACCCTGAAGCCATGGCTTCGAGCACCACATTGCCAAAGGTTTCGGTCAGGCTCGGGAACAGGAACAGGTCACCGCTGGCGTAGTGCTCGGCCAGCACCTCGCCGCGCTGGGCGCCGCAGAACATGGCATCCGGTATCTGCTGTTGGAGGGCGGCGCGCTGTGGCCCGTCACCCACCAGAATCAGACGCAAGCGCTTCTGTGGATAAGCCTTCTGCAATGCCTCAAGGCATGGCCGCAGCAAGCCAAGGTTCTTTTCCACCGCCAGCCGGCCGACATGCAGCACGGCGATATCGTCCGGGCCCAGCCCCCAGCTTTCGCGCAGCGCCTGGCTGCGCCGTGCCGGGTTGAACAGGCAGGCATCGACACCGCGGGCGAGCAGTTCCAGGCGCTCGAAACCACGGCGTTCAAGCTCAAGTCGCTGGCTGACACTGGGCACCAAGGTGACGGCCGTGCGCCGATGGAACCAACGCAGGTAGTGGGTGAGCAGGCGTGCCAGCAGGCCCAAGCCGTACTGGCCGGAATACTGCGGGAAGTTGGTGTGGAAACCGCTGACCACCGCGATTCCCAGGCGCCTGGCCGCGCGCAGTGCGCTGAGCCCCAGCGGCCCTTCGGTGGCGATGTACAGCACATCCGGGCGCTGCCGCCGCCAGCGGCGCAACAACGAGTGCATCGACACCTCGCCCCACTGCAAACCGGGGTAGCCAGGCAGCGCCCAGCCACGGCAAAGCATCAGGTGCGGGTCGTTGTGCACAGGCGCTTCGCCGGCCTGGCGCGGGCGTACAACCTCGATCTCATGGCCACGCTGACGCAGCCCTTCGCCAAGGCGGCCAAGGGTGTTGGCCACGCCGTTGATCTCGGGTGGGAAGGTTTCGCTGACCAGGGTAATGCGCAGGGCGGGTGTATTCATGACAAAAAGTTTCCGCCTACTGGGTTGCGCCAATGTGACTGCAATATGACAGGCAAATGACGCCTGACTGCTGACGCTTTAGCCTTTATGAATATTTCGTTGCGCGGTGCTCAAGAAGGTGCAACCGGCAGCCGATGAAGATGCATTCGACTAGGTGATGCGCTCCAGGAGTGCGGTGATGTTCAACAGCAAGCTCAAGCAAGAAATCCGGCAACTGCGCGAAGACCTGATGTCCGTGGAACAGGTCAAGAGTAGCCTCGACAGCGAGATGCTGGTACTTCAGCTCGACCCACAGGGACGGATCGAGATGGTCAACGGTAATTTCGAGAGTGAAATGCTCTACCGTTCCGAACAATTGCTTGGACGCAGCATCGAGGACATCGTCCCTGCCCATGTCAAATCGCTGGATTTCTACCAACGCATGAAAAGCGCGATCGGCCGTGGCGAGCACCTGAACGGCGCTTTCCGCCTGTTGCGTGGTAACGGCCAGGAAGCCTGGCTGCGGTCGATCCTGCAGCCGGTCAAGAACAGCGAAGGGCGTATCAAGTACTTCACGCTGCACTCCAGCGACCTGACCCGCACCATCGAGACGTCTCGCGAGCACGAAAGCCTGATCAAGGCGCTTATGCGCTCTACTGCGGTCATCGAGTTTGCCCTCGACGGCACTATCCTCACGGCCAATGATCGCTTCCTGGCCTGTGTTGGTTACCGCCTGGAGCAGATCCTCGGCAAGCATCACCGTATGTTCTGCGAGCCGGAAGAGGCCAACTCGGCCGGCTACCAGGCGTTCTGGGAAAAACTACGCCGTGGCGAGTATGTTGCCGAGCGCTTCAAGCGCATCGATGCCCATGGCCGGGTGATCTGGCTGGAGGCTTCGTACAACCCGCTTTTCGACGCCCACGACGTACTCTACAAAGTGGTCAAGTTTGCCACCGTGATTACCGACCAGGTCAATCAGGAGCAGGCGGTGGCCGAGGCAGCCGATGTTGCCTACAACACCTCGCTGGGGACGGATGTCAGCGCCCAGAAGGCCACCGATGTGGTCACCCAGACCGTCACTGTGATGCGCGGCCTTGAGGCCTCGATGCAGGAGGCGGCCGAGCGCATCCAGGCGTTGGATACTCAGTCGCGGGTAATCGGCTCGATCATCAAGACTATCAGCGACATTGCCGGGCAGACCAACCTGCTGGCGCTCAACGCCGCCATTGAAGCTGCGCGTGCAGGCGAGCAGGGCCGGGGTTTTGCTGTGGTTGCCGACGAAGTGCGCCAACTGGCTTCGCGCACCAGCACCGCCACCGAGGAAATTGCCCGGGTAGTGAAGCAGAACGAGCAACTGGCGCAGGCGGCGGTGGAGATCATCGACACCAGCAAGCGCCAGGCAGAGCAGGGGCTGGCGCTGGCCGACGAGACGGGCAACGTGATTGTCGAGATCCAGGACGGGGCGAAGCGGGTGGTGGATGTGGTGGGGCAGTTTTCCAGCCGGTTGGGGCAGTAGAGCCCCAAGCGATCTGTCTTTCACCATCTCTCAGGCTGCCGCCTCACCGTGTAGGAGCAGCCTTGTGCTGCGAAGAGGCCGGCAAGGCTAAAGATTATCTTCGGCTGCAATGGCCTCTTCGCAGCACAAGGCTGCTCCTACAGGGATCGCGTATAGCCCGAAGGTCAGTTACGCTCTCGCACCCAGAACAACGTAGCCCCCGCCACCGCTGCTGGCATCATCAGCACGTTCACGCCGGGGATCATCAACGCCAGGTAGGTGATGCCGCCAAAGCCCAGCGACTGCCAACGCTTGCTGCGCAGCCAGGCGAGCATGTCCTGCCAGCTCATCTTGTTGTTGTCCGCCGGGTAGTCGATGTACTGGATGGCCATCATCCATACCCCGAACATCAGCCACAGTGGCGCGGCGACGACGTTGACCACTGGGATCAGCGACAGGATGAACAAGCCGATGGCCCGTGGCAGGAAGTAGCCCAGTTTGCGCATTTCGCGGCTGAAGGTGCGTGGCACCATGGCCACCAGCTCACCCCAGCTGAACGCCGGGAAGGTGTCTTCGCCACGCACAACCACTTCGACCTTTTCCGCCAGGAAGCCATTGAACGGCGCGGCAATGATGTTGGCCACCAAGGTGAAGGTGAAGAACACCATCAGCACCAACAAGGCAACAAACAGTGGCCAGAGTATGTAGCTGAGGAAGCTCAGCCAGTCTGGCAGCGTCGGCATCAGGGCATCGAGCCACAGGGCGAACTGGTGGCCGGCGAAGTAGACCATGCCACCGAACAGCAGCAGGTTGACCGCCAGCGGCAGCAGCACGAACAACCGCAGGTTGGGGCTCAGCACCAGTTTCAGGCCTTCGCGCAGGTACTGGGGGCCGGAGAGGACAGGGGCTTGCATCGGGAGACTCCGCAGAGAAGGAAAACGCGCTGACCTTACCGAGTTTGCCGCGCCGACGAAAGGCGGCTGGCAAACGGGAAACGGGCTGTAACAAAAGCGCCGGGGTTTAGGCTATCGATGAAATCAATGAATAGACGGTGCCTATGAGGTGGATTGTCTAAGGATATTTCCTTAATCTTTGCGACCTCGCTACAGTGCGCTCAACTTTCCGCTTTTCGGGCCTGCGCGTTGTAGCCTTCCCCAAGTGCTGCGTGGGTCCGTTTTAATTTTCCAGCTGGCGCAGCCGGTACACCGATGCCGGCCCGTGCCGCCGGCTCGACAGGAGTTCGACATGTCTGAAGTACGTCATTCGCGCGTCATCATTCTCGGTTCCGGCCCTGCCGGTTACAGTGCTGCGGTCTATGCTGCCCGCGCCAACCTCAAGCCGCTGCTGATTACCGGCATGCAGGCAGGTGGCCAGCTGACCACCACCACCGAAGTCGACAACTGGCCGGGCGACCCCCACGGCCTGACTGGCCCGGCCCTGATGCAGCGCATGCAGGAACACGCCGAGCGTTTCGAAACCGAAATCGTCTTCGACCACATCAATGCCGTCGACCTGGCCAACAAGCCGTACACCCTGCAGGGTGACAGCGGCACGTACACCTGCGACGCACTAATCATCGCCACCGGTGCCAGCGCCCGTTACCTGGGCCTGCCGTCGGAAGAGGCCTTCATGGGCAAGGGTGTTTCGGCCTGCGCTACCTGCGACGGTTTCTTCTACCGCAACAAGCCGGTCGCCGTGGTTGGCGGCGGCAACACTGCCGTGGAAGAGGCGCTGTACCTGGCCAACATCGCCAGCAAGGTAACCTTGGTGCACCGTCGCGAGACCTTCCGCGCCGAGAAGATCCTGGTCGACAAGCTCAACGCCCGTGTGGCCGAAGGCAAGATCGAGCTCAAGCTCAACGCCACCCTTGACGAAGTGCTGGGCGACAACATGGGCGTGACCGGTGCGCGCCTGAAGAACAACGACGGCAGCAGCGACGAAATCAAGGTCGACGGCGTATTCATCGCCATTGGCCACACCCCGAACACTTCGCTGTTCGAAGGCCAGCTGACCCTCAAGGACGGCTACCTGGTGGTCAACGGCGGCCGTGAAGGCAACGCTACCGCCACCAACGTTGAAGGTGTGTTCGCTGCGGGTGACGTGGCTGACCACGTTTACCGTCAGGCCATTACCTCGGCCGGCGCTGGCTGCATGGCAGCCCTGGACGTGGAGCGTTACCTGGACGGCCTGGCCAACGCCTCGTTCTGATCAGATAGTGCCCCCAATAAAAAACCGGCCGTAAGGCCGGTTTTTTATTGCCTGCGGTCAGCTCACAGGCTCAACCGCATCGACAGGTCCACTGCTTTCACATCCTTGGTCATGGCACCAATCGAGATGTAGTCCACACCGGTTTCTGCAATCACCCGCAAGGTCGTTTCGTTGACCCCGCCACTGGCCTCCAGCTTGGCCTTACCGGCGTTAATGCGCACCGCTTCGCGCATTTCATCCATGTTCAGTTCGTCGAGCATGATGATGTCTGCGCCAGCTGCCAGAGCCTCGCGCAGTTCCTCCAGGCTTTCCACTTCGATTTCCACCGGCTTGCCTGGCGCAATGCGGTGCGCCGCCGTTACGGCCTCGGCAACACCACCGCTGGCGGCGATGTGGTTTTCCTTGATCAGGAAGGCGTCGTACAAACCGATGCGGTGGTTGTCGCAGCCGCCACAGGTAACCGCGTACTTCTGCGCCAGGCGCAGGCCGGGCAGGGTTTTGCGGGTGTCCAGCAGGCGCACCTGGGTGCCTTCGACCAGGTCGGCCAGGAAGCGCGCACGGGTAGCGACCCCCGACAGCATCTGCAGGAAGTTCAGGGCACTGCGCTCACCGCTCAGCAGCGAGCGGGCGGGGCCCTCCAGGTGAAACAGTGGCTGGTTGGCCGTGGCGCGATCACCGTCGGCCACCTGCCAATGCACGGCCACGCGTGGGTCGAGTTGGCGGAATACGGCGTCGACCCAGGCAGTGCCGGCAATCACGCAGTCTTCACGGGTGATGATGGTGGCCTTGGCCAGGCGCTCGGCCGGGATCAACTGCGCGGTGATATCGCCACTGCCGATGTCCTCCAACAGTGCGCGGCGCACGTTGGCTTCGATTTCAGCGGTCAGGTCGGCAAGGCGTAGGTTCGGCATGGTCGGCTCCACAAGCTAGATGCCGGCGATTATAGGGCAGGGGGCCGATGTGTACAGCCGCCCCGGCCATGACCTTTGGTCGGTCTTTGTGAGCAATGAACGCAATCGAGGGTCATTAACCCGACCATGAATCGGCGCTGGCAGCTGTGCGGTTTTTTATCGATAATGGCGACCAGTATTTGGCGTCATAGCTTTGACGATTTTCAGCCCCTTCGGGCATGACACCCTGCAAGGAGTCCAGGATGCAAAAAGAAGGCAAGGTGGTGCCCTTGGCGGCAGCCATCGACCGAGGGGGGCGTACGCCTCTTCCTTGCCTTCCGGTATTGCTCCTGCAGGTGCGCGACAAGGCTGCCTTGCAATTGCGTCAGGGTTTGCAGGCGTTGTTCGACAATGCCGACGACACCCTGTTCGAGATGGCCGACAAGGCCGTTGATCGGTGCGACCAGAACCTGTACTTCGAGGCCATGCGCGACCTGCGCCTGAAGCGCAAAAGCATCGAGCGGGGCTTTCTCGATACCTTCTACGACACCTACGCCCGCATCGGCCAGGTCGACCTGCTGGCGCATCTGGCCGACCCGAGCACGCTGCGCAGCAAGGTGCAACCAGAGCGGGCCGCGGCCCTCGAAAGCATGGTTGCGCGGGTGCTGTCACGCGATGGCATTGCCCTGCAGCAACTGGGCCTGCGTTTGCAGGCCTTGCTCGACCGCCCCGTGCATGAGCAGTTCAACCCGCTGGGCCCTGCTGCACTGTGCGGGTACTTCCTTGAGGCGGGCCGTAACCTGGGGGTAGGCCTGAGGGTCAAACTGGTCCTGCTCAAGCTGTTCGAGCGCTATGTCTTGCGTGATGCCGATGTCATCTATGCCGAAGCCAACCAGTTGCTGGCCGTCGCCGGTGTGCTGCCCGAGTTGCAACCGGCCCCGCGCCGTCGCGCCGAGGACCGGCGCATGAGGGCAGGACGAGGGCCGGCGAGCCAGCGCCAGGAGGTGGGTGCGGACGCGGCAGGGCAGGCGTTCTTTGCCTCGTTGCAAACCTTGCTGGCCCCGGCGCGCGGGCAGTTCGCACCGCGACTGCAGGCGGTGGCTGCCGCCCAGTCGATCAGCACCGCAGACCTGGTCCGCCTGCTTTCGCACTTGCAGCACTACGTGCCCGCTACCGGAGAGGCTGATGATTTCGAACTTGGCCAGCAGCTTGAACAACTGCTGCTGAGGGTCAGCGTACGCAGTGGCACGCGCCGGCGCATCGCCGTGGCCGACGAGGACATGATCAACCTGGTCGGCCTGCTGTTCGCCTGTATTCAAGGCGATGACAACCTGCCGGCCAGCCTGCGGGCGTTGATCGCGCGCCTGCACATCCCGCTACTCAAGGTGGCCCTGCTGGACAAGGGGCTGTTCAGCCGGGCCAGCCACCCTGCACGCCGGCTGCTCAACGAAATGGCGGGTGCAGCCATTGGCTGGGAGTGTGGCGGCGAAGGCCTGCGCGACAGCCTGCACCTGCGCGTTCAGCGCATAGTCCAGCGCTTGATCAATGATTTTGCAGAAGATACTGGCTTGTTTGCCGAACTACTCGATGAGTTCCTGGCGTTCAACCAGGAGGAGCGTCGGCGTAACGAGTTGCTTGAGCAACGCACTCGCGACGCCGAAGAAGGGCGCGCCCGCGCCCTGCAGGCGCGACAGCAGGTGCAGCGGGTGCTCAACCAACGCCTGCGTGGCCGTGTGTTGCCCCTGGTGGTGGTGCAAATGCTGGTACAGGCCTGGAGCCAGGTGCTGCTGCTGGCCTGGCTCAAGCAGGGCGAGGCCTCCCAGGCCTGGCGGGATGGCTTGCAGACACTGGACACGCTGTTGGCCAGCATCACCCCTGGGCATGAGCCGCAAACCCTGTTGCAGCAGGTACCGGGCCTGCTCAAGGCGCTGCGCGATGGGTTGGCCAGCGTGGCCCTGAACTCGGTGGCAACCCGTGAGTTCTTCCTGCAACTGGAGCAACTGCACCTGCGTGCCTGCGCAGGTGCGGAGCTACCGGTTGGCCATGGCCAGCCCTTGGCCGAAGTGTTGGTGGACGAAGATATCGTGCTGGCGATTGCCGAAGAACCGTCCTGTGCGCCCTTGCACGTTGCCGATGGCCAGGCAGCGGCATTGCGGCAGGTGCAGCGCTTGCGCATCGGTACCTGGGTTGAAGTACTTGATGACGACGAACCGCTGCGCTGCAAGCTGGTGGCGCGCATCGACAGCAGCGACAGGCTGGTGTTTGCCAACCGCACCGGGATGAAGGTGCGAGAGTGGAACGGTGCCGGCCTGGCTCAGGCGCTACACCGAGGCGACGTGCGGGTGCTGGATGACGGGTTGTTGTTCGAGCGTGCGCTGGAGGCGGTACTCGACGGGCTGCGGCAGCCGCAGGCGCGGTAGCTGGCAACATTACAATCATTCACATGCAAACGGTGTTGGCGGCAGGGCATACTGTGGTTCTGTTCAAGGCGCTTTCAGGATTTGCCCCATGCAATTGGACCGTGCCACTGGCTGGTTCCACGGAATCGGAATCACCCACTGCCCCTCGCCGAACTTCAATGCCCGCCCCGAAGGCGAATCGGTTTCCCTGCTGGTGATCCACAACATCAGCTTGCCGCCGGCCTGTTTTGGCACCGGCAAGGTGCAGGCGTTCTTCCAGAACCGCCTGGACCCCAACGAACATCCTTATTTCGCCAGCATCAGCCACCTGACCGTGTCGGCGCACCTGTTCGTCGAGCGTGACGGGGCGGTGACCCAGTTCGTGTCGTTGCTGGAGCGTGCCTGGCACGCGGGCGTGTCGCGCTTCGACGGGCGCGAAGGCTGCAACGATTTTTCCATCGGCATCGAGCTGGAAGGCACCGACGACCTGCCCTATACCGATGCTCAGTACGGCGTGCTGGAGCAGCTTACCCGGCACATTCGTAGCGCCTGGCCGGCCATCGACCTGGGCCGCATTCAGGGCCACAGCGACATTGCCCCGCAACGCAAGACCGACCCCGGCCCGTCGTTCGATTGGCCGCGCTACCGCGAAGCGTTGCTGCACAACGAGGACAAGGCATGAGTTTTCTGGTGTTGTTGCTGGCGCTGTGGGTCGAGAAGTTTTCGGCCCTGCGTCATCAAGTGCAGCGTGATGGGTTCTTCCTCGGCGAGCTGGTACGCCTGGAGCGCAGCGGCAAGGTGCACCCCTGGTGGACGCTGGCCATTCTGGTATTGGCACCGGTAGCACTGCTGGTGTTGCTGCTGCATGTGCTGGAACCGGTGGCCTATGGGTTGCTGGCTTTGCCAGTGCATCTGCTGGTGCTGGTCTACAGCCTGGGCCGAGGGGATGCCAAGGCGTCGCTTGGTGCGTTCCGTGATGCCTGGCGGCGCGGTGATGATCAGGCGGCGCTGCATGTTGCAGAACGCGACCTGGGCCTGGTGGCGGATGAGCCGCATAGCCTGTTGGTGCGTGTGCAGGGCAACTTGCTGTGGCAGGTGTACCAAGGCTTTTTCGCGGTGATCTTCTGGTATTTCGTGCTGGGCCCTGGTGCGGCGCTGGCTTATCGCCTGCTGGCGCTGTGTGGCGAGCACAGCCAGCAGCCTGCGCTGAAGGCGCGTGCCGAACAGCTGCGGCACATCATGGACTGGTTACCGGTTCGCTTGCTGGCATTGAGCTTTGCGCTGGTGGGCAACTTCCTCGCGGTTACCCGGGTGATGCTGCACGAGGTGCTCAACTGGCATATCAGCGCTGCACACCTGGTGGCGCGGGTGGGACGTATTGCCGATGACATTCCCGATGAAGAAGACAGCCAGCGCGGGTTGGGCCGGCTGGACAGCCTGTGGGAGCTGCTGTTGCGCTGTGCGGTGCTGTGGTATGCCGGGTTTGCGCTGTGGACCGTGCTGGTCTGAAGCCAGCCGCTCCCACAAAAAACGCGTTCACCCGAGTTTTACCATCTGAATAACTCGCAGGCATTGCGGCTACTGGCCTGCGCCAACACTTCCACATCGAGCCCCATCACCTCTGCCAGCGCCCCGGCAATCTCCGGCAGATGCTCCGGGCTGTTGCGTTCCCCCGGGTACATCACCGGCGCCATGTCCGGCGCATCGGTCTCCAGCACGACACTTTCCAACGGCAGCCGCGCCAAGGTCTTGCGTAGCCGCAACGCCTGCGGCCAGGTTGCGGCACCGCCAAGTCCAAGCTTGAAGCCCAGCTTGATGTACTCGCGCGCCTCTTCGTAACTGCCGGCAAATGCATGGATCACGCCCGCCCGCGCCAGCTTGTAACGCTTGAGCGTGGCAATCACCTGGGCGTGGCTGCGGCGCACGTGCAGCAGGGCGGGCAGGTCGAAGTCGCAGGCCATTTGCAGTTGCGCTTCGAACAGGTCCTGTTGGCGGGTTTTGTCCAGGTCTTCGAGGTAGTAGTCCAGGCCAAACTCACCCACGGCGCAGAGGCGTGGGTCGCCGCGCAGGCGCTCCAGCCATTCGTGCAATTGCACCAGGTGCTCCGGGCGATGCTGGTCGAGGTACACCGGGTGCAGGCCGAGCGCTGCGAACAGGCGCTGATCGGCGCAGGCCAGGTCCCACACCCGCTGGAAGTTCGCCTGGTACACCCCCAGCACCACCATCCGTTCCACCCCGCGTGCCGCCGCGTTGGCCAGCAAACGCGGGCGGTCGGCGTCGAAATCCGGGAAGTCCAAGTGGGTGTGGGTGTCGATCAGGCGCATGTTCAGGCCGCCGTGATGCGCTGCTTGAACGTGCGGCCTACGGCATGCACGCCTGGTTCGTAGCGCTTTTCCTCGATCGCGGCCAGCGCCAGGTCCAGCGCGGTGGCGGCAATCTGGCCATGCTGCTGGGCCATGGCATTGACCGGCAGCGGCAGAAAGTCGAGCAACTGGTTGTCGCCAAAGGTACCCAGCTGCAGCTGGCGCGAGTCGGCAGGGCGTGCCTGCAGCGTGTCGAACACCCCCTGCAGCAGCACGTACGAGGTGGTCACCAGGGCATCCGGCAGGCCGCCCAGGTCATTGATCAACTGTTGCATCAGACGCTGGCCGCACTCACGGCTGAACGCTTCGCCCTGGTAGCGACGGACCTCACCGGCATAGCCTTGCAGGGCTTCGTCGAACCCGCCGGCACGCGCCTGGCTGACCGACAGCTCGGGGCGTGCGCCAATCAGGGCAATGCTGCGTGGGGCTGCGCTGAGCAGGCTGGCGGCGAGTTGGCGGCTGGCATCGCGATCATCGCTGATCACCGAGCAGAAGTGCGCAGGGTCCAGGCGGCGGTCGATGGCGATCACTGGCAGGCCTTTGTCCTGCAACTCGCGGTAGCTGTCGTCTTCCGGCGGCAGGCAGCTGGCGACGAACAGGGCATCGCAACGGCGCGCGCGGAACAGTTGCTGCAATTGGCGTTCGCTGTCGGGCTGGTCGTCGCTGCTGGCGATCAGCAACTGGTAGCCACGAGCACGGGCGCCTTGCTCCAGCTGCTTGGCGATGCGGGCGTAGCTGGGGTTCTCCAGATCCGGGAGAATGAAGCCCAGGGTGCGGGTGTGTCGGCTGCGCAGGCCCGCGGCCTGTGGGTTGGGGGTGAAGCCGTGGGCTTCGACCACCGCGCGCACCCGTTCGACAGTGCTATTACTGATGCGCTGCTGTTCAGCCTTGCCGTTGATGACGTAGCTGGCCGTGGTCACGGATACACCGGCCAGACGGGCGATATCGCTGAGTTTCACCGAATTTTCCTTGTTATTTCCGGGGCTGGCTGTGAGGCCGGACCGGGTATTTTGACCCGGCGCTGGGGCCATGCGCAGACGACCATTGTCGCAATTGTCCGACAGGATGGGGCTTTTTACCGGGCAGATTATCGAGTAACGTGGCCGTCTGGTCAGATTAAACGTTTCAGCTGCCGAATTTTCTGCCTCGGCTGCCATCTGTGCAAGGCTGTTGAACTGGCCCTTCATGTGAATTTTACAACAATACTCCAGTACCCGACCGGGAACTGCAAAAGGAGAAGGTCATGCTCGAACTCGCCAAGGAGCAGATAGCCATGGGCCTGACGGCCGCCGACAAGGCCGAGGCGTTGGGCCTGCTGGCGGACCGGCTGGTTGCTGATGGCCTTGTCGCGCAGGGGTACCTGCAAGGGCTGCAGGACCGCGAGGCGCAAGGTTCCACCTTCCTTGGCCAGGGCATCGCCATCCCCCATGGCACGCCGCAAACCCGTGACCTGGTGTATGCCACCGGCGTGCGCCTGCTGCAGTTTCCCGAGGGCGTGGACTGGGGCGACGGGCAAATGGTCTACCTGGCCATTGGTATCGCCGCCCGCTCCGACGAGCACCTGCGCTTGCTGCAACTGCTGACCCGTGCCTTGGGCGAGACCGACCTGGCCGAAGCGCTGCGCCGGGCCAGTTCTGCCGATGCGCTGCTCAAGCTGCTGCAAGGTGCGCCTCAGGAACTGGCGCTGGATGCGCAACTGGTGGGTCTGAACGTACCCGCAGAAGATTTCGACGAACTGGCCTGGCGTGGTGCCCGCCTGTTGCAGCGCGCCGACTGCGTCGACAGCGGTTTTGCCGCTGTGCTGCAGCAGGCCGAGCCGCTGCCACTGGGCGAGGGCCTGTGGTGGCTGCACAGCGAGCGCCAGGTGCGCCAGCCGGGCCTGGCTTTCATTACCCCGCAGCAGCCACTGCGTTACCGTGACCAGCCGCTCAATGGCCTGTTCTGCCTGGCCAGCCTTGGCGCTGCTCATCAGGCCCTGCTTGAGCGCCTGTGTGAAGTGCTGATCGAAGGCCGCGGGCAGATGCTCTATCAGGCCACCAGTAGCCGTGCAGTGCTGGAAGTGCTGGGGGGCGAGGCGCCAGCCGACTGGCCCAGCGCGCGCATCGTGCTGGCCAACCCGCATGGCTTGCATGCCCGCCCGGCCAAGGTGCTGGCGCAACTGGCGAAAGGCTTTGAAGGGGAAATCCGTATACGCCTGGTCGACAGCGCGCTGCCGGCGGTGTCGGTGAAGAGCCTGAGCAAACTGCTGAGCCTTGGCGCCCGCCGTGGCCAGACGCTGGAGCTGGTTGCCGAGCCGGGCATTGCCGCCGATGCCTTGCCGGTACTGCTGGCTGCTATCGAGCAAGGCCTGGGTGAAGAGGTGGAGCCGCTGCCGCAAAGCGAGGCACCCACCGCCGACAGCGTGCCCGAAATACTGCAAGCCCCTGAGGCCGGTAGCCGCATCCAGGGTGTGGGTGCAGCCCCGGGCATTGCCAGCGGCCCTGCGCATGTGTGTGTCGAGCGCGAGTTCGACTATCCATTGCGTGGCGAGTCCTGTGCCCAGGAGCGGCAGAAGCTGCGCGAAGCCTTGGCCAGCGTGAACGGCGAATTGCAGGTTTTGGTCCAGCGAAGCGACAAGGCCATTGGCGAGATCTTTGTCACCCACCAGGAAATGCTCACCGACCCGGCCCTGACCGACGATGTAGAGCAGCGCCTTGCCCAGGGCGAAAGCGCAGCGGCAGCCTGGATGGCGGTAATCGAAGCCGCCGCCCGCCAGCAGGAAGCGTTGCACGATGCCTTGCTGGCCGAGCGTGCCGCCGACCTGCGCGACATCGGCCGCCGTGTGCTGGCGCAATTGTGTGGCGTGCGGGCCCAGGTTGAGCCCGAGCAACCTTACGTGCTGGTGATGACCGAAGTCGGCCCGTCTGATGTGGCACGGCTGGACCCAAGCCGGGTCGCCGGTATCGTTACCGCCCAAGGCGGCGCCACCGCCCACAGTGCCATCGTCGCCCGTGCTCTGGGTATTCCGGCAGTGGTGGGCGTGGGGGCAGCAGTCCTGCTGCTTGAATCCGGTACGCCGCTGTTGCTCGATGGCCAGCGCGGTGTGGTCTGCGTGGCGCCGCCGGCAGATGAATTGCAACGCGCCCTGGCCGAGCGTGATGCTCGCGAGCAACGTCTTCAGGCCGCCTGGGCCAACCGCTTCGAACCCGCCGTAACCCGCGATGGCCACGCTGTCGAGGTGTTTGCCAACATCGGCGACAGCAACGGCATTGCCAAGGTGGTGGAGCAGGGCGCCGAAGGCGTGGGCCTGCTGCGCACCGAACTGATTTTCATGGCCCACCCTCAGGCCCCGGATGTGGCCACGCAGGAGGCTGAATACCGTCGCGTGCTCGATGGCCTGGACGGTCGGCCGTTGGTGGTACGTACCCTTGATGTCGGCGGCGACAAGCCGTTGCCGTACTGGCCGATCGCTGCCGAGGAAAACCCCTTCCTCGGTGTGCGCGGTGTACGCCTGACCTTGCAGCGCCCGCAGATCATGGAAGACCAGTTGCGTGCCTTGCTGCGCGCTGCCGACCAGCGTCCGCTGCGCATCATGTTCCCGATGGTTGGCCAGGTGCACGAGTGGCGCGAGGCGCGGGCCATGGTCGAACGTCTGCGGGCAGAAATTCCGGTGGCCGACCTGCAACTGGGCATCATGGTCGAGGTGCCTTCGGCGGCCCTGCTGGCCGCGCAACTGGCGCGCGAAGTGGACTTCTTCAGTATCGGCACCAACGACCTGACCCAATACACCCTGGCCATCGACCGTGGCCACCCCAGCCTATCGGCACAGGCCGACGGCCTGCACCCGGCGGTATTGAGCCTGATCGACATGACCGTGCGCGCTGCCCACGCCCACGGCAAGTGGGTGGGCGTGTGCGGCGAGCTGGCGGCCGACCCGCAGGCGGTGCCTGTGCTGCTGGGGCTGGACGTGGACGAACTCAGCGTGTCCGCGCGCAGCATCGCCGAAGTCAAGGCCCTGGTTCGCCAGGCCGATCATCAGACGGCCCGCGCCCTGGCGCGCGAGGCCCTGCAACAAGACAGCGCCGCAGCGGTTCGCGCGCTGGTGGAGCGTTACTGAATGGCCAAGATCCTCACCCTCACCCTGAACCCGGCGCTGGATATCACCATCGGCCTCGCTACCTTGCGCCCGGGGCAGGTCAACCGCAGCCAGGCCCAACAGAGCCACGCGGCGGGCAAAGGGCTGAACGTTGCCCAGGTATTGGCCGACCTGGGGCATAGCGTGACCGTTGGCGGTTTCCTCGGGCGCGATAACCTGCAGCCGTTCGAGGCGCTGATCGACTGGCGCGGCTTTGCCGACTGCTTTGTTCGCGTACCGGGCGAAACCCGCAGCAACATCAAACTGGTGGAAGCCGATGGCCGCGTGACGGACATCAATGGCCAAGGCCCGGAGGTTGACGAGGCGGCGCGCAGTGCTTTGCTGCGCCGTCTGGAGCAGGTTGCCCCGGGGCACGATGCCGTGGTGGTGGCGGGCAGCCTGCCGCGTGGGATCAGCGCCGACTGGTTCCGCCAGCTGCTTGAGCAGTTGAAGGCCCTTGGCTTGAAGGTGGCGCTGGACAGCAGTGGTGAAGCCTTGCGCGCCGGCCTGCAAAGCGCGCCCTGGCTGGTAAAACCCAATACCGAAGAGCTTGGCGAGGTGCTTGGCCTGGCTGTGGATAACCCGGTGCAGCAACGTGCCGCTGCCGAGCAACTGCTCGCCAACGGTGTCGAACACGTGGTGGTGTCTGCGGGCGAGCAGGGCGTCAGCTGGTTCGCCCGCGGCCTGGCCCTGCATGCCTGCCCGCCAACGGTGCAGGTTGCCAGCACGGTAGGGGCGGGGGATTCGCTGGTGGCCGGCATGGTCCATGGCCTGCTGCTGGGCGAGGCCCCGGCGCAGACGTTGGCCCGCGCCACCGCGATTGCCGCCCAGGCCGTCACCCAGGTTGGCTTCGGCATCCGTGACCGCCAGCAATTGGCGCGTCTGGAAGCCGCCGTGCAACTGACAGAACAACAAGAGGGTTGCCGATGAACATTGCCATTGTCACCGCCTGCCCAAATGGCCAGGTGTCGAGTGTGCTTAGCGCGCGCTTGCTGTCTGCCGCTGCCCAGCGGCGCGGCTGGAGCACCAGTGTAGAAGTGCAGGATGCCGGGCACCCCGAGCGGCAACTGAGCGCCGCGCAAATTGCCGAGGCCGACTGGGTGTTGGTCATCAGCACCGGCCCGGTAGACCTGGCCCGCTTCGTTGGCAAGCGCGTGTACCAGAGCACGCCTTCACAGGCCTTGGCCGACCGCGAGGGCTTCCTCGATGAAGCGGCGGCCAACGCCCAACCGCTGGTGGCTGTACCAGGCGTGCCAGCCGAGGTTGGGAGCACTGGCACGCGCATCGTCGCGGTCACGGCCTGCCCGACGGGCGTCGCGCACACGTTCATGGCGGCGGAGGCCTTGCAGCAAGCCGCACAACAGATGGGCTATCAGCTCACGGTCGAAACCCAGGGCTCGGTGGGGGCGCGCAACCCCTTGTCAGCCGAGGCCATTGCCGCAGCGGATGTGGTGCTGCTGGCGGCTGACATTGAAGTGCCTACCGCACGGTTTGCCGGCAAGCGCATCTACCGCTGCGGCACCGGTATTGCACTCAAGCAGGCACGCGCCACCCTGGACAAGGCCCTGGCCGAAGCCAAGGTGGAAAACAGCGCCGATGCCGCAGCGGCTGCCACGCCGGTGAAGGGTGAGAAGACCGGGGTGTACAAGCACCTGCTGACCGGTGTGTCGTTCATGTTGCCCATGGTGGTGGCGGGCGGCCTGCTGATTGCCCTGTCGTTCGTGTTCGGCATCGAGGCCTACAAGCAGCCGGGTTCCCTGCCGGCAGCGTTGATGCAGATCGGCGGGGAGGCCGCGTTCAAACTGATGGTGCCGCTGCTGGCGGGTTACATCGCCTGGTCCATCGCCGACCGCCCGGGGCTTGCACCGGGCATGATCGGTGGCCTGCTGGCCAGCACCTTGGGTGCCGGCTTCATTGGTGGGATTGTCGCCGGTTTCATTGCCGGTTACAGCGCCAAGGCCATTGCCCGCTGGGCGCGCTTGCCCAGTAGCCTGGAAGCGCTCAAGCCGATCTTGATCATTCCGCTGCTGGCCAGCCTGGTCACCGGCCTGGTGATGATCTACGTGGTCGGCCAGCCGGTGGCAGCCATGCTCGAAGGCCTCACGCACTTCCTCGACAGCATGGGCACCACCAATGCCATTTTGCTTGGGCTGTTGCTGGGCGGCATGATGTGTGTCGACCTGGGTGGGCCAATCAACAAGGCTGCCTATGCCTTCTCGGTGGGGTTGCTGGCGTCGTCGAGCTACGCACCGATGGCGGCCACCATGGCCGCTGGCATGGTGCCGCCGATCGGTCTGGGCATCGCCACTTTCCTGGCCCGGCGCAAGTTCGCCCAGAGCGAGCGCGAAGCGGGCAAGGCCGCGTTGGCGCTGGGGCTGTGCTTCATTTCCGAAGGGGCGATCCCGTTTGCTGCCAAGGACCCACTGCGGGTGATCCCGGCCAGCGTGGCCGGTGGTGCGCTGACCGGGGCGCTGTCGATGTACTTTGGCTGCAAGTTGATGGCGCCACATGGCGGTTTGTTCGTGCTGCTGATCCCCAATGCGATCAACCATACATTGCTGTATTTGCTGGCGATCGTGGCGGGTAGCCTGCTGACAGCGGTGGTGTATGCGGTGATCAAGAAGAGCGAGCAGGTAGAGCTGGCCGTGGCGCCGGTGAAAGGCTAGAGCTTGCGTTGGCCCCGCTGGCCCTATCGCCGGCAAGCCAGCTCCCACAGGATTGCGCTGGCCTCAGGATCTGCGCCGTCCCTGTGGGCGCTGGCTTGCCGGCGATAGGGCCGGAACATGTCAGCGCCCATGCTTTTGCCGCAACGGCACCAGCAGATCACCCAGCCCGTTGTGGTCGATTTCATGCATCAATGCCAGCAACCCACCTAATTCCCCCGTAGGGAAGCCCTTGCGCGCAAACCACGCCAGGTAGTCCCCCGGCAGGTCGGCAATGGCTCTGCCCTGGTATTTGCCAAACGGCATGGTCCGGGTCACCAGCAGTTCGAGGGTTTCCGGCTTCATCTTCGGCATACCTGGCTATGGAAAAGCGCCGACCATACTGCAATCTGCACGAACGCCCAAGCGGCAATCATGCAGAACGCCCTCATCAAGTCGTCCTATAAATCTAATAACTAATTGATTTATAAGCATTTATTTTTCGATCATGGACTGGCACGAACTCTGCTCCCTTACAGATGACTACCACCTGCCAAGGAGTTCGACCATGAGCAATCCCAACAAAGACGTGATTGATGTGCTCAACGACCTGATCGAGTACAGCAAGGATGGCGAGAAAGGCTTCAAAGCCTCGGCCGATGATGTGAAAAACCCCGAGCTGAAAGCGTTCTTCGTCCAGCGTGCGGGTGAATGCGCCAATGCCGCTGGCGAACTGCAAAGCGAAGTGCGCCGTCTGGGCGGCGACCCGGAAACCTCCACCAGCATTAGCGGCGATTTGCATCGCGGGTGGGTCAACCTGAAGTCGATGGTCACCGGCAAGGACGAAGAAGCGGTGCTGAACGAGGTCGAGCGCGGCGAGGACCACGCCCTCAAGGCTTACAAGGAAGCCCGCGAGAAGCTGGTGAAACTGGGCCGCAGTGCCAGCGACATGACCTACAGCCTGGTGGAAAAACAGCTGCAAGGCGTGCAGCGCAACCATGACCAGGTCAAGGCCCTGCGCAACGCCGCCCGCGCCCGCTCCTAAGCGTCAGGCCCCTCTACCCGGTTGCGGCCCTTGGCCTTGGCCCGGTAGAGCGCTTCGTCCGCGGCCCCCAGCACCCTGCTCAGGTCGTGCTGGGTGCCGGACAGGCCGATGCCGATGCTTACCGTTACCGCGTGGGCATCATCGGCAAACGGTGCCAGCGCCTCGACGCTGGTACGAATGCGTTCCGCCAGCAGCCGCGCGCCGGCCAGATCGGTTTCTGGCAGTACCACCTGAAACTCCTCCCCACCGTAACGAGCGGCCAAATCTGCCGGGCGGCGAATACTCGCCTCGATGGTCTTGGCCACTTCGCGCAATGCGTGGTCACCACCGGCATGGCCGTGGCGCTGGTTAAACGCCTTGAAGTGGTCCACGTCTACCATCAGCACCGCCAGCGGTTTGCGATTGCGCTGGGCGCGGGCCCACTCCTGACGCAGCACCTGGTCGAGGCGACGACGGTTGGCCAGGCCAGTCAGGCTGTCGGTGGCAGCCAGCGTCGCCAGGCCCTGTTCGGCTTCCTGGCGGCGGCGCAGTTCGCGGCCCAGCAGCAGGGTCAGCCAGAGAATGCCCACGCACAGCACGCCTGTGGCGACGCTGACCAGAATCGCCGTGCGGCGCCACGACTGGAACACCTCGTCGGCCGAGTGCACCACCAATACGATCAGTGGCAACTGCGCGACCCGGGCGAAGGTGTAGATGCGCGAGTTGCCGTCGCGGCCTGAGCGTGCAGTGAAGTTACCGCTCTGTTCGCTGAGAATGCGCTTGAAGTTGGGGCGCTCGGCATAGTTGGTGCCGATCAGCGGGTCTTGCGGGCGCGAGGGCTGACGGGCGAGCAGTTGCCCGTCGGTGTTGAACAGGTTGATGCTGCTGTCGTCGCCGATGTCCAGGCGCTGGAACAGTTCGCTGAAGTACGACAGGCGCAATGCGCCTGCGGCCAGCCCGGCAAACTCGCCATCGGGGCCGGAGATGCGCCGGCTGAAGCTGATACACCAGTCCAGGTCGCCGAGCTTGGCCTTGAACGGCGGGCCCACCAGCAAGCCCAGGTTGGCATTGTGCTGGTGGGCCTTGAATACTCCGGTTTCGCCGAAGTTGGCCTGGCGCGGCACGTTGCTGGTGGAGTCGCCTACCACATTGCCTTGCTTGTCCAGCCACAGCACGTCACCGCGCTTGCGGTCGACAAAGGCTTCATTGAACAGCAGGCGTTGGCGCAACGGGCCTGGTATTGCCGGCAGTTCCTTGCGCCCGACGGCCCAGATCAGGCCCTGCAGCGACTGGTCATAGAGTTCGGCGTTGCGCAGGATGTCGCTTTCGATCAGCTGGACGATGTTGTTGGACGAGCGAATGGCCGAAAGCTCGACGCTGTCCCGTTCACGCGCCAGCAGGAAGCTGACGATGGCCACGATGGCGAGCACGGCAAGGCAACTGCCCAGGTTGAGGGTCAGCTCGGGGTGCGACCTGTGAAATGCGAAACGCGGTAATCGGGTGGGCATGCTCGCTACTGCGTGGGCAGGGCCATTCGCGGCGGCAGTATTCTAGGGAAGCCGGGATTGTCGGACAAGATTTGTCCGACGGAATCACGTATGGGGCTGCTGTGCAGCCCATCGCCGGCAAGCCAGCTCCCACAGGTACTGCGAAGCTCTTGAGCCTGTGCAATACCTGTGGGAGCTGGCTTGCCGGCGAAACGAGGGCAAAGCCCTCGCCTGCGGTCTTGGATCAGAACACGTTCAGTGGATAATCCACGATCACCCGCACTTCATCGTTGTCGCTGTTGTCGTCGATCGACGCATAACCCTGGCTGCCACGGTGGGTGGCATAGCGCACCAGTACCGACAGGTCCTTGAGGTCACCTTCCTGGAACACGTACTTCACGTCCAGGTCGCGTTCCCAGTGCATGGCGTTTTTGCCATCTTCAACGTAGTAATTGTAGTGAGTAGTGTCCTGGGTTGCCTTGGTCAGGTCGGCCTCACCGCGCGAGTACGACAGCGAGGTGGTCAGGCCAGGCACGCCGACACCGGCGAAATCATAGTCGTACTGCAGCTTCCACGAGCGCTCGTTCGGCGCGTTGAAGTCCGAGTACATGCGCGAGTTGTCCAGGTACACGCTGTCGCCCAGGTTGATGTAGTCAAACGGCGTGTTGCCGTTCACTCGCTGGTAGGCGGCGGTGACGCTGTGGTACCCGGCGTTGACGGTGAAGTGCACGCTGTAGGTGTTGTTGTCGATCTTGCCCAGCAGGGCCTGGCCGGTGTCCTGGGTGTGGTAGAAGTGCACGCCCGGGTTCAGGCTGACCAGGTCATTGACCACGTAGGTGTAGTCGAAATCAGCGTAATACTGGTTCCAGATGTCCTTCAGCTCGGCGGCGTACAGGTTGGCGGTGATGTTCTCGGTACCGCTCCACGACGCGCCGGCCCAGTTCAGGTGCTTGCTCTTGTCGTGCTCGTTCAGCGAGCCGTAATAAGTGTCGATACGGCGGTGGCCGCTCTGGTTGTACGGGTGGGTGAAGCTTACCTGGCCGCCTTCGAGCAGCAGGCCGTCGATGCTGGTGTTGGTCAGGCTCACACCACGGAAGGTTTGCGGCAGCATGCGGGTTTCGCCGCCAGCGATTACCGGGTTGGTGAGGAACAGGTCACCGGCTTTCAGCTCGGTGTCGAACGCCTTCAGCTTGACCGCAGCACCAGCCGTGGAAAACGAGTGCGGGGCAGCGCCCAGTTCGTCTTCGTTTTTATGGTGGGTTGGCAGGATGCTGGTGCCGGCATGGCCGCCACCGCCGTCGAGCTTGAGGCCCAGCATGGCATGGGCATCCAGGCCGAAGCCGACCACGCCCGGGGTGTAGCCCGATTCGAAGCGCGCAACCGCGCCCTGGCCCCACTCGCGGGTGTCACGCACGCCAGCGTTGTGGTTGTCGCGGTTGAAGTAGGCGTTACGGAAATGCAGGTTGAAGGACGACCCTTCGATGAAGCCATCAGCCTTGTCTTCATCTGCCTGGGCGGCGAAAGGGATCGTTGCAGTCAACGCAATGAACAGCGGGGTAAAACGGAACGCGGAAGGCACCGGTACTAGCTCCTTTGGTCTGACGGTGGGGCAGTTTTTATTTTTGAATGTGCGTCTTTTTTATAGGTAGACGTTACAGCTTGGCTGAGAGTTAAAGCACATAAAAAAAGCCGCTGATCGGCAGCGGCTTTAAAAGGCTAACATATCGGCACCGGTGGTGCCCATGGCGTAGCCAAGGGAAAACGGGAGCAGCAACAGCGCGTGATCAGCTGTCGGCGTTGGCATCGACAGAAATCTTGGAAGCTGTCTGTTTTGCATCTTTGGCGGCGTCAGCCTTGTTTGCAGCTACAGCGTCGCGGGCATCTTGATGAACGGCGGCAAGCTCTGCATTACGGGTGACGAAAGCGCTGGATTCTTCGGCCATGGCCAGGGGCGACAACAACAGGGAAGACAGAACGAAGACGCTGGCAATACCCATACTGTTGGACATTTGAAACTACCTTCTTGCGGTGCAAGTGCTAATGAGGACGGGGGTAAAGTTAGCCCTTTCAATGCACTTGAAACAGAGCGAAGTGCGATAAGCACTGTTGCGCAAAAGGTAACGATCCATGAAAAAGCAATAGTACTTTCGCCGCAAACCCCCGCGCTAGACGCGCCCTGTGTAGGAGCGGCCTTGCGCCGCGAATGGGCTGCGCAGCAGCCCCGGCAATCTCGGCCCTGACAAAGAGTTTGGGGCCGCTTCGCGACCCTTTCGCGGCACAAGGCCGCTCCTACACAGGGCGCGCAGGCCTCAAGGTCGGCAATTGGATGCCGAAGGTATTGAGCCCGGCTCCACTGCGCACAAACACCTCCCCCCATGCATCAGCGCAATCGCCTTGACGATCGCCAACCCCAACCCATGGTTGCCCCCACCGCTGTTGCTGCGCGCTGCATCCACCCGATAGAAGCGTTCAAACAGCAACGGCAGGTGCTCATCGTCAATCGCCGGCCCCGGGTTGCTCACGGCGATGCTGACCTGCTCGGGCCCGGCATCGATCTGCACCTGGATCACCTGGTGCGGCGCGGTGTGCTGCACCGCGTTGTTCAGCAGGTTGATCAGCGCCCGGCGCAACTGGGCCTTTTCGATGGGGGCCTGGGCGTCGCCGGTCACGCTCACGCTGACCTGGGCGTCTTCGAGGATGTAGTCCAGGTAATCGAGGGTGGTCGCCACTTCTTCGGCCAGCGAGGCCTGGGTCAGGGCGGTGGCCTTGCTGCCTTGGTCGGCGCTGGCCAGGAACAGCATGTCGTTGATGATGCTGCGCAGGCGCTCCAGCTCTTCCAGGTTCGATTGCAGCACCTCGAAGTAATGCTCGGCGCTGCGGCCGCGGGTCAGCGCCACCTGGGTCTGGCCAATCAGGTTGGTCAGCGGCGAGCGCAGTTCGTGGGCGACGTCGGCGTTGAAGGCCTCCAGCCGTGAGTAGGCCTGGCTGACCCGGTCGAGCGCGGCGTTGAAGGCGCCCGCAAACTGTGCCAGCTCCGGGGCCAGGGCGTGGGTTTGCAAACGCCCGTCCAGGCGTGGCGGGGCCAGGGCTTGGGCCTCGTTGGACAAGGCCAGCAGCGGGCGCAGGCCAATGCGCGCCACCCAGTAGCCCAGTATCGAAGCCAGCAGCACGCCAAGCACTGCCAGCCCGACAATCGCCACCAGCAGGCTGTGCTGGGCCTGCCAGAAGGTTTCGGTGTCGATGCCGATCAGAAAGCGCATCGCCGGTCGCTCGCCCAGCGCGGGCAATTCACTGACCAGCACCTTGTACGGGTAAGGCCGGTCGGGCAGGCGCAGGTCGCGCATGCCCTGCGGGCCTTCAGCAAAGGCACGTACCAGCTCGCTGGGGTGGCCGTATTCGTAGGTGGGGTTGCTGCTGACTACCCAGAAGCGGATGCGCTTGTCTTCTTCGCTGAGCAGGTTGAGTTTGTTGTTGATCTTGGCCCAGTGTTCCTGCGTACCAAAGCGGTTGAGGGTGGATTCGAGCACGCTGAAGCGCGCATCCAGCTCCGCCTGCGGTAGCAGGTCCAGGCTGCGGTCGACCTGGCGGTACAGCGCCGAGCCGATCAGCACGAACACGCCCAGCGCCACCAGGATGAACAGCGCCGACAGGCGCAGCGCGATGGAATTACCCCGCACGGTTTTCCAGGACATAGCCCATGCCTCGGATGGTGTGCAGCAGCTTGTTGTCGAAGGGCCCGTCGAGCTTGGCGCGCAGGCGCTTGATTGCCACTTCCACAACGTTAGCGTCGCTGTCGAAGTTGATGTCCCAGACCAGCTCGGCAATCGCTGTCTTCGACAGGATTTCGCCCTGCCGGCGGGCCAGCACGCTGAGTAACGAGAATTCCTTGGCGGTCAGCTCCAGACGTTGGCCGGCCCGCGTGGCCTTGCGCGCCATCAGGTCGATCCACAGGTCTGCCACTTGCACCTGCAATGGTTCATGGCTGCTGCTACGCCGGGTCAGGGCTTGCAGGCGGGCGACCAGTTCCAGAAACGAAAACGGCTTGCCCAGGTAGTCGTCGGCGCCTTCACGCAGGCCGTGGATGCGGTCTTCGACCCGTTCGCGGGCGGTCAGCATGATCACCGGCGTCTGCTTGCGCGCGCGCAAGGCGCGCAGCACGCCATAGCCGTCCAGGCCGGGCAGCATCACATCCAGCACGATCACCGCGTAGTCGCCCTCCAGGGCCAGGTGCAGGCCATCGATACCGTCCCGTGCCAGGTCTACGGTAAAGCCCTGTTCGCTCAGGCCGCGATGCAGGTAGTCGGCGGTTTTTTCTTCGTCTTCGATGATCAGCACACGCATGGTCTTGTCCTAGCTGGCACTTGGCGCTGCCGCACGGGCAGCCTGGCGGCGGTGGAACAGGCGCTCCAGGGCCAAGTATATGACCGGGGTGGTGAACAGCGTCAGGGCTTGGCTCACCAGCAGCCCGCCAACCACCGCAATGCCCAGTGGCTGGCGCAGCTCGGCGCCGGTACCAAAGCCGAACATCAGCGGCACGGCGCCCAGTAAGGCCGCCAAGGTGGTCATGATGATCGGCCGGAAGCGCGTCAGGCAGGCCTGGTGAATCGCCTGTTCCGGTGTCAGGCCGTGATGGCGCTGGGCTTCAAGGGCGAAGTCGATCAGCAGGATGCCATTTTTCTTGACGATACCGATCAGCAGCACCACGCCGATCAGCCCCATGATGCTGAAGTCCTGGCCCATGGCCCATAGCAATATCAGCGCGCCCAGGCCGGCCGAGGGCAGGGTGGAGATGATTGTCAGCGGGTGGACGAAGCTTTCGTACAGCACGCCCAGGATGATGTACACCGCCACCAGCGCCGCCAGGATTAGCCATGGCTGGCTCGAAAGCGAACTCTGGAAGGCCTGGGCCGCGCCCTGGAAGTTGCCGCTGATGGCGTCGGGCATGCCCAGTTCGCGCTGGGTGCGGTCGAGGATGCTCACCGCATCACCCAAGGCCACGCCGGGGGCCAGGTTGAACGACAGGTTGGCCGCCGGGAACAGGCCGTCGTGGCTGATCGACAGCGGCCCGGTGCTGGGTGGCGCCACGTGGGCCACGGCCGACAGCGGCACCATTTCGTTGGTCAGCGGCGAGCGCAGGTAAAAGTAGTTGAGGCTTTCGGCCTTGCCACGCTGGCGGGCATCCAGTTCGAGGATCACCTTGTACTGGTTGGTATCGGTCTGGAATTCGCTGATCTGCCGCTGGCCGAAGGCATCGTACAGGGCCTGGTCGACGTTGGTGGTGGTCAGGCCAAAACGCGCCGCGGCCTGGCGGTCGATGTCGATGCGGGTGACGCTGGCGCCCAGTTGCAGGTCGTTGGACAGGTCGCGGAAGGCCGGGTTTTCCCGCAGACGGTCGGTCAGGCGCTGGGTCCACAGGTTCAGCGCGTCGCCGTCATTGCTCTTGAGCACGTACTGATACTGCGTGCGCGAAGGCCCGGAGCTGAGGTTGATGTCCTGGCCGGCGCGCATGTACAGGACAATGCCCGGTACCTGGGCCAGCTTGGGCCGCAGCCGGTCGATCAGCTCGCTGGCCGACACATCGCGCTCACCACGTGGCTTGAGGGCGATCCAGAAGCGGCCGTTGGCGATGGTCTGGTTGCTGCCGGTGACACCCACCGAATGGGAGAACGCGCGCACCGCAGGGTCCGCCTCGATGATCTTGGCCAGCGCCTGATGCTTCTCGATCATCGACGGATACGAAACATCCGCCGCAGCTTCGCTGGTGCCGAGGATGAAACCGGTGTCCTGCAGCGGGAAAAAGCCCTTGGGGATGGCCACGTAACCTGCCACCGCCAGCGCCAGGGTCACACCAAACACGCCAAGGGTAAGGCGTTGGTGGGCAAGGGCCCGGTTCAGGCCCTTTTCGTACCACTTGACCAGGCGCTCGCCAAAGCCGCCTTTGTGTTCGCCGGGTGGTCGGCGCATGAACAGCGCGCACAGGGTGGGCGCCAGGGTCAGCGAGACCACCACCGAAATCAGGATGGTGGCAGTGGCGGTAAGGGCGAACTCCTTGAACAGCCGACCGACCACGCCGCCCATGAACAGTAAGGGAATGAATGCGGCGATCAGCGAGAAACTGATCGACACCACTGTAAAGCCGATTTCCCCGGCGCCCTTAAGCGCCGCCGTGCGGCTGTCGTCGCCGGCTTCCAGGTGACGGTGGATGTTTTCCACCACCACGATGGCGTCGTCGACCACAAAGCCCACCGAGATGACGATGGCCACGAGGGTGAGGTTGTTCAGGCTGAAACCCAGTACGTACATCAGCGCGCAGCTGGCGATCAGCGACACGCCGAGCACGCTGGACACCACCATGGTTGCCGACCACTGGCGCAGGAACAACGCCATTACCCCGATCACCAGGGCCACGGCGATCATCAACGTCAATTCCACCTCGTGCAGCGACGCGCGAATGGTCTGGGTGCGGTCCTGCAGCACTGACACCTCGACCGAGGCCGGCAGCATCTCTTGCAGCTTGGGCAGGGCGGCCAGCACGCGGTCCACGGTATCGACGATGTTGGCGCCAGGCTGGCGGAAGATCACCAGGTTCAGCCCCGGCTGGTCGCCGGACCAGGCTTTGACGTAGGCGTTTTCAGCCCCGTTGATCACCTTGGCCACGTCCTTGAGGTGCACGGGTGCACCGTCGCGGTACGAGACGATCAGTTGCGCGTAATCCTCGGGGTGGAACAGCTGGTCGTTGGCAGCGATGGTCGACACGCTGTGCTCGCCGTACAGCGCGCCTTTGGCCAGGTTCAGGCTGGTTTGCTGGATGGCCAGGCGCAGGTCGGCCAGGGTCAGGCCGATGGCGGCAAGCTTTTCGGGCTGTGCCTGCACGCGGATCGCCGGGCGCAACTGGCCGGTGATGTTGATCAGGCCCACCCCGTCGATCTGGCTCAACTGACGGGCCAAGAGAGTTTCGGTGTAGTCGCTGAGGTCGTTGCCGGGCATCTGGTTGGGCTCGACCGTCAGTACCAGCACCGGGCTGTCGGCCGGGTTGACCTTGCGCCAGGTCGGCGGGTTGGGCAGGTCTTGCGGCAGGCGCGCGGTGGCCGTGTTGATCGCCGCCTGAACCTCCTGGGCGGCGGTGTCGATGTTCTTGTCGAGGGTGAACTGCAGGATCAGCGTGGTCGAACCCAGAGCGCTGCTGCTGGTCATCTGGGTCATGCCGGGGATGGCGCTGAACTGCACTTCCAGCGGCGTGGCCACGGACGAAGCCATGGTTTCCGGGCTGGCGCCGGGCAACTGGGCGGTAACCTGGATGGTCGGGAAGTCTGCCTCCGGCAGCGGCGCCACCGGCAGACGCGGGAAGGCGATGGCCCCCAGCAGCACCAGGGCGAAGGTCAGCAGCAGGGTGGCGATGGGGTGGTCGATGCACCAGGCGGAAACGCCGTTACGGGTGTTCATGGCTGGCTCCGGCGGTCAGCCATTTCCGACGCTGCGGGGGCGTCGGGGGTGATTTCTACCCGTGAGCCCGGCTTGAGCCGCGACTGGCCGTCGAGCACCAGGCGCTCGCCTGGCTTGACCCCGGCAATGATGTTCAGCCCGCTGTCCTGGTACAGCACCTTGACCGGCACGCTGGTGACCTTGTCGCCGTCCAGGCGATAGACGAAGTGCCCGTCGACGCCGCGTTGCACCACGGGCGGCGGTACCACCAGGGCGTTTTCCTCCACGGCGGTGCGCAGGCGAATGGTGACCAGTTGGCCAGGCCACAGGTGGCCGTCCTTGTTGTCGAATTCGGCTTTTACCCGCACGGTCCCTGTGGTGGCAGAAACCTGGTTGTCGATCAGCGCCAGGTGGCCCTCACCCAGCAGGCTACGTTCGCCGTCGGCGTCCATGTAGGCCTGCACCAGCGCCGGGGTGGTCGCCTTGAGCAGGCTTTGCAGGGTTGGCAGCATCTGCTGCGGCAGGGAGAACTCGACGGCGATCGGGTCGATCTGGGTAACGCTGAACAGGCCTTGGGTATCGGTGGTGCGTACCAGGTTGCCAGGGTCGACATTGCGGATGCCGACGCGCCCGGTGACTGGCGAACGGATCTGCGTGTAGGAAAGCTGCACTTCGGCATTGGCGATGGCGGCCTGGTTGCCCTTGACCGTGGCCTGCAACTGGTTGACCAGCGCCTGTTGCTGGTCGAGGGTTTGCTTCGATACGCCGTCATCGCTGCTGAGCAGGCGGTAGCGCTTGAGGTCGACGCCGGCCACCTGGATCTGTGCCTGGCTCTGGCCGAGCTGAGCGCGGGCCTGGTCGAGGCTGGCGCGGATGCTGCGGTCGTCGAGGGTGGCGAGCAGGTCGCCTTCCTTGACCCATTGGCCTTCCTTGACCAGCACTTGCGTGAGTATCCCCTCGACTTGTGGCCGCACCTCGACGCTGTGCAGCGACAGCACCGAGCCGATGGCGCTGGCATAGCGTGGCACGTCCTGCTGGGCGACGCTGACCACGCGCACCGGCACGGCGGTTTGCGCGCGGGCGGCCGGTGCTGGTTGGCGCTGGCTGAACCAGATGCCTGCTACTACCAGGGCCAGGAGCGCCAGGGCGGCGAGGATGACAGAGCGGGACGGACGTCGCATCGGTGCGGGCACCTTGGCAGAAGGGAGGGAAACGGTTGTCTGTACTCAATCTTATAGCCCCCGAACCGGGTCGGCAGCGTGACCGCTGGCTGACAGCCGTGTCAGTTTCGCTGGCCCTATCGCCGGCAAGCCAGCTCCCACACGTACTGCACAGCCCTTTGGATGGGTGCATGACCTGTGGGAGCCTGGCTTGCCGGCGATAGGGCCGGTACTGCCTACCTAGAAACCGATGAAGGCGTAATACACCGGGGTTTCGTTGGTGGTGCGCAAACCAAGCCCCTTCAAGCTGGCGACCAGCGCTTCATCCTGCACATGCAAGGTCCACTGCGCCCCATCATTCTCCGGCACCTGCGCCAGCGCCGTGGCAAACGCGCCCATGTCCGGCAGGTAGGCAGTAAACCCGTTGCCCTTGAGCGCACTGGTGGTCATGCCCAGCGCCTGGCACACCGCTACCTTGGCGGCGATGTCATCGCGGTCGGCCTGGCGCGACGCCTGCACCAGCGCTTCCAGCTCCGCGTCGACCAGTTGCGTGCCGTGAATCAGTTCCGGCCCCTGCTGCCAGGCTTCCGGCGGGCAGTCCTTGTTGTCCGGGCGCAGCGGAATGTGCGGGTTGATTTCCACGGGGTAGATGCGACAGACCAGCGGGCGTTGGTCGTAGATGGTGCACAGGTCGTTGGCGTCGAGGTTGCGGCAGCGCCCAGGGGTGAACGCGGCAAAGGTCACCGACACGCGTGCTTCGCCGTCGCCGCAGTGCACGGGATGGGAGCGGCGTAGCACATGCTCGCGCTGATCAGCCGGCATGCCGGGGCCATCGATGACGAACGCCTCGATCAGCACCACCACCTGGCCGGCATCGTCCGCCCAGCGTCGCGCTTCATCAAGGGTCAACGGCACATGGTGCCCGGTGCAGCACTTGCCGCAGCCGGTACAGCCGAATCGCAAGCTGTCGGTCACTTGGCTTCCGGGCTCCACTCGCTGACAAAGGCACGCTGGTGCTGGCGGTCGTACAGGCACAACTCGGTGCCGGTGCGTTGCTGTATGTGCTTCTGTGGGTAAACGCCTTCGATCAGCAGGGCGCTCATGCCCACCTGGTCATCGAACTCGGCGGGCTTGCCGCGGGCGTGGGCGTCCTTGAACTGGCTGGCGGCCAGGCAGGCCTTGAGCATCTGCTGGCGCTGCTCGTTCCAGGCCTGGCTGCTGGAGGCCTGGGCAACACCGCTGAAGAGGGCGCAGCTGATCAGGATGGAGCTGAAAAACTTCATACGCGATTCCGGCAGTTTTCTCACGAGGGGCGCGAATTATGCCCGGCTCACCCCCGGCGGCAAACCGGGGAGTTTGTCTCGGAATATATCAGTGCTCGGCGAACACCACGGTACGTGCCGCCACCACCAGACAATCGGTCAGGCTCGGGTGAGGAGAACTTGGTGAGAATGGCATTGGCCCCGGCCAGTGTTGCCTTCTCGCTGCTCATGGCGCTGTCCAGCGAAGTGTGCAGCAGCACGTACAGGTGCTGGAAGTCGGGTGTTTCGCGCAGGGTGCGGGTGAAGGCGTAGCCGTCCATTTCGCTCATTTCGATGTCGGAGACGATGATGTTGATCTCCTGCGGCGTGCCCTGCAGTTCCAGCAACACGTTGATGGCGTCTTTGGCGCTGCGTGCGGTGTGGCATTCGATGCCCAGGTTGCGCAGGGTGTGCACCGACTGCTGCAGGGCCACCTGGCTGTCGTCCACCACCAGGATATTGGCGGCGGCCAGCAGGCTGGCGTCCTCTTCGCTCAAGGTGCCGTGAGGCGGCTCGGCCAGCGGTGGGGCAATGGAGTGGATGACTTTTTCGATGTCCAGCACCTGCACCAGGGTGTTGTCGACCCGGGTAACGCCAGTGATGAACGAGCGGTTGCCCGAAGCAAAGGGTGGCGGTTTGATGTCGGTGCTCAGGCAGTGCACGATGCGGCTGACCGCCTGCACATGCAGGCCCTGGCGCGAGCGGCTGATCTCGGTGACGATCAGGCAGCCGCCGTCCGGGTCGGCCAGTGGCCGTTCGCCAATGGCCCGTGACAGGTCGATGACCGACAGCGAATGGCCGCGCAGAGTCGCCACACCTTTCACGTTGGGGTGCGATTCCGGCAGCTTGGTCAGCGGCGGGCAGGGGATGATTTCGCTGACCTTGAGCAGGTTGATTGCCATCAACTTGCCGCTGCGCAGGGTGAACAGCAGCAGGGACAACGAGTCCGCGCGGGCATTGTGCGTGGCCATGGTGACCTTCGGTGGGGAACAGGGGATAACCGGTTATCGGCCTGTTCAGGCTGGGCTTTAGCCTTCAAGCGCTGTCGCATTCCGAGAAGGCAACGCGGACCCTGTAGGAGCGGCCTTGTGTCGCGAAAGGGCTGCAAAGCAGCCCCGGGGTTTCAGCATAAATGCACAAATTGCCGGGGCTGCTTTGCAGCCCTTTCGCGACACAAGGCCGCTCCTACAGGGGTAGCGCTTGGCAGCAGTGTGGGTCAGCGTTCGCGCAGCGCCTCCCTGGCCCGGTTCAGCGGCTTGATCAGGTAATCGAGGATGGTTTTCTCCCCGGTGCGGATATCCACCGTGGCAATCATCCCCGGCACGATCGCAAAGTGCTTGCCGGCCTTGTTCTGCAAGCTGTCCTGTTCGGTGCGGATGAACACCCGGTAGTAGTAGATCTCCGGCTTCACTTCATCTTGCAGGGTGTCTGGCGAAATACCCACTACCTTGCCTTCCAGCCCGCCATACACCGAGTAGTCATAGGCACTGATCTTGACCTTGGCCGGCTGGTCCGGGTGGATGAAGGCGATATCGCGCGGCGCGATGCGGGTTTCGATCAGCAGGCGTTCGTCCATCGGCACGATCTTCATCACCTGCCCGCCGGGCTGCACCACACCGCCCAAGGTGTTGACCTCGATGTCCTTGACGATGCCGCGCACCGGTGAGCGCAGGGTCAGGCGGGTAAGCGAGTCGCTGCGCCCGCGGATCACTTCCGACAGGCTGTCGGCCTCGGCGCTGGCTTTGGCCAGTTCTTCCCGGGCACGCACCAGGTAGTCGGAGCGCGCTTCGTTGGCCTTTAGTTCCAGCTCGGAGCGCTGGCGGTTCAGGCGGATCACTTCGACCCGGCTGGAGGCGCCCATTTTTGCCAGGTTTTCGGTGATCTTCAGCTCGCTGCGCACCAGTTGCAGCGAGTCCTGGATGCCCGCCAGGGTCTGCTCCAGGCCACGGCGGCGGGTCTGGTACAACGCGGTTTCGGCGTCGATCAGGTCGGGAGAGTCGCGCAGGCTGTCCGGGAAGGCCAGCGGTTTGCCGGTCACCTCTGCCTGCAAACGGGCCTGGCTGGCCTTGGCAGCGCGGTACTTGGCTTCGCTTTCGCCGACGCTGGAGGAGGTTTTGGTCGGGTCGAGCTGGGCCAGCACCTGCCCGCGCTCGACCAAGTCGCCCTCGGCCACGCTCATCTGCGCGACAATGCCGCCCTCGAACGACTGGATCACCTGCTCGCGCGAACTGGGGATTACCTTGCCGGTGCCGGTGGACACTTCGGTCACCTCGAACCAGGCAGCCCAGGCCAGGAACGCGGCCAGCATCAAGGCGCAAAGGGTGATGATGCGGCCGGCGCGGAACACCGCCTGGTCGTCCTGCCCATCCAGGTAGGAAGCCGGGAGTTCATGGTTGCTCATGCCTGGGCTCCTTGCAGTTTGGCCAGCGCGGCATCGCGGGTGTCATCGATGACGATGCGCCCGCCGTCCAGCACCAGAATGCGATCGACCCGTTGCAGCACGCTCAGGCGGTGGGTGGCGATCACCAAGGTGCGGCCTTGGCAGAAGCGGTCAAGGTTATCCAGCAGCTTGCGCTCGGTCATGTCGTCCAGCGACGCGGTCGGCTCGTCCAGCAGCAGCACTTGCGGCTGGCGTACCAGCAGGCGCGACAGCACCAGGGCCTGGCGCTGGCCGCCAGACAAGCCCAGGCCGCCTTCCAGAATCAGGTGGTCCATGCCCTTGGGCAGGCGGCGGACAAAGTCCAGCGCGCCCGTGGCGGCCAGCGCAGCCACCAGTTCCTGGTCGCTGGCTTGGCCGGCGCCGAGGGTGAGGTTTTCCCGCAGGGTGCCGTGGAACAACCGTGCGTATTGCGGCAGCAGGCCCACGTCACGGCGCAGGTCGGCTGGGTCGAGATGGGCCAGGGCGATGCCGTCCAGGCTGACCTCGCCTTGCACCAGGTCCATGGCCCCCCCCAGGGCTTGCAGCAGGGTCGATTTGCCGGCACCGTTGCGCCCAAGCACGGCTATGCGCTCGCCCGGCTGGATATCCAGCTGGCCGATGTTCAGCACTGGCGGGGATTCTTCGCTGTAGCGGAAGTTGGCCTGGCGCAGGCGGTACTCGCCGCGAATGGCCGGCAGGTGCACGCGGGCTTCGCCTTCGGGGTGGTCGACCGGTGACTGCATCAGCTTGTCCAGCCCTTGCAGGGCCACTTTGGCCTGCTGCCAGCGGGTCAGCACATGGGTCAGTTGCGCCAGTGGCGCCATCATCCGCGACGACAGCATCGACGCCGCCACCAGGCTACCGGTGGTGAGGTCGCCGGCAATGACCATGGGTGCGCCGACCACGATGACCACGGCAAATACTGCGCCCTGCACGTTCTGAGTCCAGGTCACCAGGCCGTTGGTGAGGGTACGCAGGCGCAGGTTGGTGTGGGCGCAGGCAGCGTTGTACTGGTTCCACTGTCGCTCGAAGCGTGCCTCGGCCTGCAGTGCCTTGATCTCGTCCAGGCCCTGGATGCTTTCTACCAGCATGGCGTTGCGCAGCGCCGACTCGCGCATGGAGGCATTGGCCAACCGCGCCAGGCGCCGCTGTGCCAGCACCCCGGGCACTACCATGGCCAGCAGCGCGGCCAGCGGGATGAACACCAGCACGCCGCCGATCAGCCAGAACACGAACAGGAACAGCAGGAAGAACGGCAGGTCGGCCAAGGCTGTGGCGGTACTGGAGGTGATCAGGTCGCGGATCGATTCCAGCTCGCGCAGTTGCGAGATGAACGACCCGGTGGACTTCGGCCTTACCGAGTTACGCAGGCGCAAGGCATGCCCGTAGACCAGGTCGCTTACCCGCAGGTCGGCGCGTTTGCCGAGCAGGTCGGTCACCTTCAGCCGCAGCAGGCGCATGCTGAAGTCGAACACCAGCGCCAGCACTACACCACCGAACAACACGTACAGGGTTGGCAGCGATTCGGCCGGTATCACCCGGTCGTACACCTGCATCGAAAACAGTACCCCCGCGAGGGCCAATACGTTGGCCACCAGCGAGGCGACCATGACCTGCCCATAGGGACGCAGGTCGCGCAGGACGATGCGGGCGAACCAGTGGCGGTCGTAGGGCGCGGTGTAGTCATCGGTGCGCACATCGCGCAGCGGCCGTGCCGGGCGCAGCAGCGCGACGCGATTGATGCGGCCCTTGAGGCTGTCGCGGGGCAGGCGTGAAGTCAGGCCTTGGTCACCGGCGAACACCACCGCCAGGTCGTCTTCTTCGGTGACCGACTCAACCACCGCCAGCTGGCCATCATCCAGTTCCAGCACCAGCGGTGTGCGCCACTGCCGCAAGCCCTTGGCATCGAAGCGCACGAAGCGCAGGGCCAGGCCGGCCTGGCGCGCCATGTGGCGAAGGATCTCGTCCAGCGGGCGGGCATCCTCGACGGCAGCCAGGCGAATACGTTGCGGCGACACGTCCAGGCGGTAGTGGTGCGCTACCTGCAGCATCACCTCCAGCCACGGCCCGAGATCTGGCCGGTGAACCTCTTCGGGTGCGGCAGCGGGCGCCTGGTTGGGCAGGGTCACATTGATCGAATCGCTCATGGCTGGATCTCCACACCTTGCAGGTTACGCCCCTCAAGGCCAAAGGCCGTGCGCAGGGCGCCGGTGTTGTACAGGCAGTCGACATCCAGGCGCAGCAGATCGGAACGGGTGCCGGCAAGTTCAAAGCGTGACTGGTAGATTTCCTGCTCGGCGTTGAGCAGGTCGAGCAGTGGCCGCGTGCCCAGGTCCAGGTATTGCCTGCCGTACAGCATGCGCGCCTCCTGGATGCTGACCTGGCGTGCCTCCAGCGACGTCAGCCGGCGGCCCAGCCCGGAGGTTTGCGCCATGGCCTCGGCCAGGCCACGACGGGCTTGCAGGCGTGCCGCGTCTTCGGCAGAGTCGGCGGCCGTCAGCGCATGGCCGGCAGCGCGGGTACGGGCGCTGATGGCGCCGCCCTGGTAGATCGGTACCTCGACGTTCAGGTAGATACCCGCCTGGGTGCGGTCCAGGCGGGCGTTGTCGCGGTTGTAGTCGTCGTCCAGGTAGTGGTTGATTTGCGGTTGCAACGACACGGTCGGGTAGGCCTCGGCCTTGGCCTGCGCCAGTTCTGCCTGGCCTTGGGCGCGCTGGGCCAGGGCCATCAGCACGGCCGGCAGGCGGTCATCGCCTTGCGCGGGGCGCTTGCAGGCCTGGTTCAGCGCTGCTGGCGAATCCTCGGCCAGCGCCGGTGGGGTAATGCGCCCCATCAGTGCCGCCAGGGTCGAACGCCAACGTTCATACTGCGACTGGTATTCCTCAAGCGTTGCACGGGCGCTTTCCACGCGCGACTCAGCCTGCACCACGTCGGAGCGGGTGCTGGCGCCCATGTCGCTGCGTTGGCGGGCCATGCCGGCGATGTCGCCCACCCCGCGGATCTGGTCGCGGGCAATGGTCATCAATTGCTCGTAGCGGCGGGTTTCGATCCAGGCGTAGGCCGTGTCGCGCGCCAGCTCGTCGACCACCAGCAGGACGTTGGCCTGGGCGCGGGCGGCGGCGGCCTGGGCCGCGCTGACAGCGCTGTCGACCTTGCCGAAGTCGTAAAGCATCTGTTTAAGCGAGAGGTTCACGGCCTGGCTGTTGCGGTCACCGCCGTAGCCGGTGTCGTAACCGGTGCGCAAACCGCCGGAAATCTGTGGGTAATACCCGGCGCGGGCGACGTTGATGCCTTCGCCCTGCTTGTAGAGGTTGCCGATGGCTTCGGCGATGCTGGGGTGCCATTGCGCCGCCTGCAGCACGGCGTCGGTCAGCCCCAGGCGCTCGCCACTGGCGACCGGGGCCATGCCGGTGGGCGGGCGTGCGGGCACCGCTTCGGGCGCATCGCGTAGCAGCGATGGCCCGATCTGGCGCAGTTGGGGGTCTATATCATCGGCTGCCTGGGCAACCGGGTGGAAGTTCAGGGCCAGGAGCCCGAAGGCTCCCAGCAACAGCGGTGACAGCGGACTGCTTCGCTTCACATAGTTCCCTTACTGCTGGTCGTCCATGCCGCCGGGCATGTGCCCGGCGGGTTTGCAGCGGCCTCAGACCACATGGATACCGCTCTGTACCCACAGGTGATGGCTTGGATCCTCCTGGGCCGTGTACTGGTTATAGTCGATACCGTCGGCAGTTTGGTTCCCGACCAGCGTCCAGTTGTCCGTCATGTGAACCGAGTCTTTGTCGTCCCCCTTGATGATCAGCGTGTCGGTGCCGGTTTCGGTGATGGCCACCACGTCCGCCAGGTTGAGGGTCAGCGCCACCGAACTGGTGTCGTTGAGGTCGATGACTTCGATGTCATGCACGCGCCCGGCCAGGTTGCCCAGGTCGATGCTGGCATCGCCGCCGCCCCACAGCAGCGTGTCGGTGCCTGTGCCGCCCTCGACGCTGGCGAAGTTCTGGTCAACCACCACCAGGGTGTCGTTACCCGCACCACCCTGCAGGGTGATATGGCCACCCTGGCTGCCATCGAGGTGGTCGTTGCCGTCGGTGCCGGCGATCACATCGGTGGCGGCTGCCAGGCTGGCCAGTGCTACTGCCTCGTCACCCGTGTCGGCCTGCAGCGAAGTGAAGGTGGTGAGGCCGGCAGCGTTGTCCAGGTTGATGGTCAGCGTGGCGGTGTCGGTGGTGCCGTTCGGGTGGGTCAGCTCGTAGGTGAAGGTGTCGTGCTGGCCGACCACTGCCGAGGTGAGCCCCGATTTGAGGGTGTAGGTGTAGCTGCCGTCGGCATGCACCAGCAAGGTGCCATAGGTGCCGGCCACGCTCACCCCGTTGTAGCCCGGGATGGTGTAGGTGTTGGCCGCCGTCAGCACGCTCAGCACGGTCAGGGCCGAACCCACGGTGTCATCGGCAAGCAGGTTGCCGGTAGCTGCGGTAGCGCTGCCCACCACGAATTGATCCAGGTGCGTGGCAGTGGCATTGATGGTGGTGGTGATCGAGCTCGAGCAGCCCGATGCCGCCTGCCGTCACCTTCACGTGGTAGGTGCCTGGCCCCTGGTCCTGGAAGGTATAGCCAGCACCTCCGCCCAGCAAGCTGACCAGCGAACCCCCGCTCACGACCTGCACCGAAAAGTACAGGCCGGTTGCCGGGTTGAGCTTGAGCAGCTCGATGGTGGTGCCGTTGAGCAAGCTCAGGAGGTTGGTGGAGTTAACCACCACCTGCAGGTCGGTCACGGTATTGGCAGCGACCGTGGTGGTGTAGGTGGCCGAGCGTGAACCGATTACCGGCAGGCTGAGCGGCGTGAACGTGTCAGTCGAGGTGGTTTCCGGATTGACCAGGGTGAGGTGGCTGCTGCCCACGTCGTTGACTGCATCCACCACCGTGGCCGGCGCACCGTAGTTGGTGTTGCTCCAGATCTCGGTGGCCTGCGGGCTGTCGATGCGTACATACAGGTTGGCCGCATCGGACAACCCGTTCGGGTGCACCAGCTGATAGCTGAACACATCCACTTTGCCGACGCTGCCTGGGCTGCCGTTTGGCGTGTAGGTGTAACTGCCGTCGCCATGGATCACCAGGGTGCCGTACAGGCCCTGCACCGTAGTGGCGGTGCCAGCGGCAACGTAGCTGCCGTTTTTCAGCACTTGCAGCACGGCGGCGCTGTCCGGGCCACGGGCATCCACGGTGCCATCGGTGCCGACATCGGTGATGACGTTGCCGGAGGTGGGGGTGCCGGTACCGGTGAATTGGGTCAGGCTGGTGGCCGTGATGTCCAGTGAGGTGGTCACGTTGGTGATCAACCCGATACCGCCACTGCCGACGGTCAGGCGGTAGTCGCCAGCTTGCAGGGTACCGATGTCGACTTGCAGACCCAGCGGCAGCACGATCAGGTCGAGCAGGCCCTGGGTGTTGCCGGTGGCAAGGGTCACCCAGGCGCCGGTGGCGTCTTTTACTTGCAGGGTAAACGTGGAGTTGTTGAGCAGCGCCAGTACGCTGTTGGTGGTGAGTGTAAGGGTCGGGTCGACGGTGGTGCCGGCCGCGACGGTCCAGGTGTAGGTCTTGGTGAAGCCCGACAGCAGCGTGGTGAAGCTGTCGGTGTAGGTCTTGGTTGCGGTGACAGGTACCAGGTTGACCGTTGCCGTCGCCAGGTTGTCGCTGGCGATGACCGGGGCGTTGGCATCTACATCGGGCGCGGTAATGGAGGCGTTGCCCGACACGTTGCCACGCGGGTCGGTGAGGCTGACCGTAAGGACCTGGCCGTTGTCCTGAACCGGGCTCAGGGTCACGGTGAAGGTGCCGTTAGGCTGCACCGTGGCGGTTTGCAGCACGGTGCCGCTGGCGCTACGCACGGTCACGGTGGCACCCACTTCGCCGGTACCGGTGAGGGTGCTGCCGTCGGCACTGATTTGCAGGTTGCCGGCTACTGAAGGCGGGGTCAGGTCCGGTGCGGTCAGCGCGGTGCCGGTAGACACGTTGCCGGCGCTGTCGGTCAGGGTGACGCTGAGCGCCTGGTTGTCGATCTGCGCGGCGGCCAGGCTGACCACGAACAGGCCGTTGGTGCCTACCGTTGCCGTGCCAAGCACGGCGCCGGCGCTGTTGCGCACGGTGACGGTGCTGCCGACCTGGCCGGAACCTGTGACCGAGGTGCCGTTGGCATTGATGGCCGCCACCGGCGCCGCGGGCGGCGTGGTGTCCGGTGCGGTCAGGCTGGTGCTGGCAGACAGGTTGCCGGCCGCATCGGCCTGGCGTACCACCAGCAGCTGCCCGTCGTTCTGTGGCGAGGTCAGGGTAATGCTGAAGGTGCCGTTGGCTAGCACCACGCCGCTACCCACCTGGCCACTCGGGCCTTGCACGGTGACGGTAGCGCCTGGCTCGCCGTTACCGGTCAGTATCGTGCCCGTGCCGTTGATGACGACATTGGTGGGCACGGCTGGCGGCTGGACATCGACAGCGGTGTAGCTGGTGCTGCCGGACGCGTTGCCAGCAGCGTCGGTCTGGCTCACGCCCAGTACCTGGCCATTGAGCTGCGCCGCGTTGAGGTTGACGGTGAACACGCCACCGCCATTCACCAGCGCCGTGCCAAGCACGTTGTTGCTGGCATCACGCACGGTTACCGTGGCACCGGCCTCACCTGTACCGGTAAGCACCAGGCCGTTGGCAGACAGGGCGGTTACCACCGGGTTGGCCGGTGGGGTGATGTCGGCCGCTTGCAGGAAGACCGGCTGCGATTCGCCGCCCAGCAGCGAGACTGCCGTTACCGAGATGTGCTGGCCGTTGAGCTGTGGCGCGGTCAGCGTGATGCTGAAGCCGCCATTTCCTATGTTGGCGGAGCCAGAGCCGATCAGGTTGCCTGCGGCATCGTAGACGCGAATGCTGGCCCCGGTTGCGGCCGTACCGGTCAAGGTCAGGCCGTCGCCGCCCAGTACCGCGTTGGTCGGTGGTTCGGGTGGCGGCACCAGGGGGGTGATATACGTCACTGCCCCAGAGGTGTTCGGCCCGTCGGACTGTGTCACGGAAAGGAATGCGGCTGAGCCCGGCGCCGGCGAAAGGTTTATCTGGAAGTTGCCAGCCGCGTCCACCAGACCGGTCCCGATCACGGTGCCGGTGGGGCCGCCGATTCTGACGGTGACCGTGGCATTGGCTTCGCCCCTGCCGGTCAGCGAGCTCGTAGGTGTTGTCGATCGCCAGGTTGGTCACCACGGCGGGTGGCGAGGTGTCGAGCGTCTGGTAGGTAGCGGGTACCGAGGCGTTGCCGGCAGCGTCCGTGGACACCACCGTCAGCAGTTGGCCGTTGTTCTGTGCCGGGCTGATGACCACGGTAAACTCGCCGTTGCCACCCACCACCACCGTACCTACGACGCTGTTGTTGGGGCCGCGCACAGTGATGGTAGAGCCGGCTTCGGCTGTACCGGTCATCGATGTGCCTGCCGGGTTGAGCAGCAGGTTGCCTGGTTGCACAGGTGGCGTCAGGTCTGGCGCGGTCATCTGCAGGGGCGCCGACGGGTTGCCGGTGGCGTCCTGGGTAATGACGGTCAGTACCTGGCCATTGATCTGCGGGCTGTTCAGGTCGAGCACGAAGGTGCCGTCAGGGTCGACCGTCACCTGGCCCAGCAGGTCGCCGTTGTTGTTGATCACGGTGACGTGGGTGCCGGCCTCGGCAGTGCCGATTACCTGCGTACCACTGTCGTTGATCGAGGCGACCACGGTGGCTGGCGGGGTGATGTCCGGTGCCGTGACGGTGCTGACCGTCGATACGTTGCCGCTGCTGTCGGTCAGGGTGACCTGAAGCAGCTGGCCATTCAGTTGCGGCGTATCCAGCTCGACCACGAAGGTCCCGTCGGCGGCGACTACTGCGGTGCCGATCTGTAGGGTGCCCACATACACGCGCACTGTAGCGCCCGCTTCGCCGATACCGCCCAGTTCATCGCCTGCCACACTGAGCTGCAGCCCGGTTGCGGCGGTAGGTGGCGTGTGGTCCGGGGCCAGCACGGTGACCGGCAGGCTGATGTTGCCGGGTGGGTCGGCCTGTAGTACCGACAGTGTTTCGTGGTTGATCTGTGCTGGCGACAGTTCGACACGGAAGCTGCCATCTGCCAGCACCGTGCCGGTACCCAGCACCGTACCGGCGGCGTTGCTCACGATGACCGTTGCACCGGCTTCGCCCAGGCCGCTGACCACGCTGCCATCGGCGTTGATCACCACGGCGGTAAGCGGCGCCGGTGGCGTGAAGTCCGGGGTTTGCAGGGTGGCCACGGCCGAGACGTTGCCGGTGGCATCGGCTTGGGTGAAGCTGAGCAGTTCAGCGTTGCCCAGCGCCGGGCTGAGGGTGATGGTGAAGTGGCCGCTGGCATCGACGATGGCGCTGCCGATTGGCTGGCCTGCCGGGTTGGTGACGGTTACCAGCGCGCCCGCTTCGCCGCGGCCGGTGATGGTCACGCCATCGCTGGAAATGGCCAGCGCGGATGGTGCTGTGGGTGCCGTGGTGTCCGGCGCAGTGATGGCGCTGGCGGCGGACTGGTTGCCGGCGGCATCGGTCAGCACCACATGCACCTGTTGGCCGTTGGCCTGTGGTGAAGTGAGGCTGATCTGGAAGGTGCCATCGGCGCGCACCACGCCGCTGCCAAGGACGCTGCCATCAGCCGCCAGTACACGCACGCTGGTGCCGGCTTCGCCGCTGCCGTTGAGCAGGCTGCCACCGCCAGTGAAGGCCAGGTTGCCGGCGGCATCGGGCGCCACCCGGTCAGGGGCGGTCAGGCTGACGCTGTTGGACTCGTTGCCGGCCACATCGGACTGGCTGGCGCTGAGCTGTTCGCCGTTGATCTGCGCAGCGCTCAGGTTGACGCTGAAGTTGCCGCTGGCATCGACCACAGTGGTACCCAGGTCGATACCGCCTTCGCCAATCACCGTGACGGTGGCACCGGCTTCACCGCGGCCAGTGAGTACCAGGCCGTCGCTGGACAGCACCAGGTTGGTCAGTGGTTGCGGAGCCGTGGTGTCTGGCGCCTGCAAGGTTGCGGGCAGCGAGACAGCTCCGTCGCTGCCGGTGGCGCTGACCTGCAGCACTTCACCGTTGGCCTGGGCGCTGCCGAGGTTGACGGTGAAGGTGCCGTCGATGGCTGCCGTGCTGCTGCCCAGCAACACGCCGTTGGGGCCGTACACCTTGATCGTGCTGCCCACCGTTGCGGTGCCGGTTACCGACAGGCCGTCGGCGGCCAGCACCAGGTTGCCCGGTGTTGCTGGTGCCAGCAGGCCCGGCGCGGTAACGTCCTGCGCAGGGGAAACGTTCTGTGCGGCGTCGGCCTGGACCACGCTCAGGCGTTCACCCATGATCGCGGCTGGCGACAGGGTGACGCTGAAGTGTCCGTCGGCGCCGACCGTGGCAGTGCCCAGCACGGTATTGTCGGGTGCCCGTACGGTCACCGTCGCGCCGGCTTCGCCATTGCCTGTCAGGGTGGTGCCACTGGCGGAGACTGCCAGGTTGGTCACGGCCGCTGGCGGGGTGGTATCGGCAGCGGTGTAAGGCGCAGCGGGCGACACGTTGCCGGCTGCATCGGTGGCGGTCACCTGCAGGGTCTGGCCATTGGTCTGGGCGCTGTTCAGGGTGACCTGGAAGGTGCCATTGCTGCTGGCGACCGCCGTGCCCAGCACGTTGCCGCTGGCATCGCGCACGGTCACGGTGCTACCGGCTTCGGCGTTACCGGTCAGTTGCAGCCCGGTGGCTGCCAGGGCCAGTGCAGCCGGTGCGGCGGGTGGCGTGAAGTCCGGGGCGGTAACGGCCACGGCGGTGGAGGTGTTGTTGCTTGCGTCAGTTTGCGTAACGCTCAGGTGTTGGGCGTTGAGCTGGGCGCTGTTCAGGGTGAGGCTGAAGCTGCCGTTGGCGGCGACCAGGCCGGTGCCGATGATGGTGCCGTCCGGGCCGCGCACGGTGACTGTGGCGCCGGCTTCACCGAGCCCGGTCAGGGTCAGGCCGTTGTTGTTCAGCGCCACGTTGGTCAGCGGGGCAGGCGGGGTCAGGTCCGGGGTTGCCACGTTGACCGCTGGCGAGGTGTTGCCGGCGGCATCCACTTGCGTCACGCCAATGGCCTGGCCAGTGGCTTGCGGGGTGTCGAAAGTCACCGTGAAGCGACCATCGGCGCCCACCGTGGCCGTGCCCAGCAGGGTACCCGCGGCGTTGCGCACCTGCACGGTAGCCCCCACTTCACCGCTACCGGACAGCTGCCGGCCGTCCTGGCTCAGCACCGGGTTGGTGATGGCGGCCGGTGGCGTGCGGTCTGGCGTGGCCAGGCTGGCCGGGCCGGAGATGTTGCCGGCGGCATCGCTGAGGGTGACTTGCAATGGGCTGCCGCTGGTTTGTGCACTGGGCAGGGTGATCTGGAACTGGCCGCTCTGGTTGACGGTGCCGGTGGCCAGGATGGCGCCACTGGCATCGCGCACTGTCACGGTAGCGCCAGCTTCGCCCTGGCCGCTGAGCACGGTGGCTGCGCTGTTCAGGCTGAGGTTGGTCGCGGCCAGCGGTGCCTGCAAGTCGGGTGCTTGCAGGGTGGCCGCCAGTGAAACGTTACCTGCAGCGTCGGCCTGGGTCACGATCAGGTTCTGCCCATTGGCCACAGCGGGCGAGAAACTGATACTGAACAAGCCGTTGCTGCCGACGGTTGTGGTCCCCAGCAGGTTGCCCTGCGCATCCGTTACGCGCACGCTTGCACCTACTTCGCCCTGGCCGGTCAGCGTGCTGCCGGTGGCATTGAGCACGACCTGCGTCGGTACGTTCGGTGCGGTGGTGTCATTGGCCACGACAGTGGCGGGCACTGAAGGTTGGCCATCGACGGTGGCTTTGGCGCTGACTTGCAAGGTCTGGGCATTGAGCTGGGCGTTTTGGAAGAACACGCGGAAGAAGCCATCGCTGCCAACCGTTGCCGTGCCCAGGGTGGTGCCCCCGGAGGTCACGGTGATCAGCGAGCCGACCGTGCCCTGGCCGGTGAGCAGGAAGCCGTCGGCGCTGATGGACAGGGCCGACGGCGTGGCCACCTCGGTGCCGGTCGGGCCAGCCAGTGACACTTCGGGCGATTCGTTGCCAGTAGGGTCGATCACCACCACATCGACGGTTTCGCCAGTGGCCAGTGGCGGGTCGACGTCAACCACGAAGGTGCCGTCGGGCCCTACGGTTACGGTGCCGCGAACCGTACCATCGACCTGGTCGCGGATTTCCACTGTGCTGCCAGGCTCGGCGGTACCCCCCACCGTGCTGCCGTCCGGGCTCACGGTCAGGCCGTTGGCCGGGTCTGGCTTGGTGGTGTCCGGGGCAGTGACGGACACTGGCGCCGAGCTGTTACCAGCCGTGTCGGTCACCACCACGGTCACGGTCTGGCCATTGTTTTGCGGGGAACCTAACGTCACGCTGAAACTACCGTCAGGGCCGACAGTAGCGTCAAACGTATTGCCAGACCCATCGGTCACGGTCACCGAGCTCGGCACCGGGTGCATTGCCGGTGACAACAAGACCATCGCCACTGACTTCCACGTCGGTGGGCAATGCCGGCGGTGTAATGTCCGGCGCATTGATCTGACCGGGCTGCGACGTGTTGCCGGCCGCATCGGTCAGGGTAACGTTGAGTGACTGGCCGTCGAGCTGGGCGGGGGATAGTGGCACGGTGAAGCTGCCACCTGCCGGCACGACGATGGTACCCACCAGTGTGCCGTCGGTAAGCCGTACCTCTACCGTAGAACCTGCCTCACCGGTGCCCTGGATAGCATTGCCGCCCGGCGTGATGGTGAGGCCGGCAGGCGCCGTTGGCGCACTGTTGTCATCGGCAGTGAAGCTGGCCGATGGCGAGGCATTGCCGCCCCCATCGATCACTATCACCGACAACACTTCGCCGTTGGTCTGGGCAGGGTTCAGTGGCACTTCGAACGTGCCGTCCGGCGCCACCTGAACAGTGCCCAGCAGGTCGCCAGTCGCGCTGCGAACCTCTACGGTGCTGCCTGCCTCACCCTGGCCGCTGAGCAAGGTGCCGGTCGGGTCCAGGCCAAGACCTTGTGCTGGCAGCGGTGCCTCGAAGTCAGGCGCGGTCACGGTGCCGGCGGGCGAGTCGTTGCCGGCGTTGTCCGCCTGGGTGACAGACAGGGTCTGGCCATTGAGCTGTGGCGGATCGATGCTCACCGCGAAGCTGCCATCGGGCTGAACCGTGGCGGTGCCGAGCACGGTGCCTGCGGGGTTGGTGACGCTCACTTGCGCACCCGGTTCGCCGCTGCCGGTAATGGTCCGCCCATCGCCGGACAGGGCCAGGCCGGTTGGGGTAGCCGGCAGCTCGGTGTCCGGTGCTGGCAGGTCGACCGCCGCCGACAGGTTGCCGGTTGGGTCGCGCTGCTCCACGGTCAGGGCCTGGCCGTTGGTTTGCGCTGGGGTGAGGGTGACTTCGAAGGCGCCGTTGCTGCCCACCAGGGCAATGCCCAGGACGCTGCCGTCCGGCCCGCGCACGGTCACGGTGGCCCCTGGTTCGCCGCTGCCGGTGACCGTGGTGCCGGTGCCATCAATGGTCGGGTTGCTGACCACCTGTGGTGGCGTGGAGTCGGGGGCGGTGAAGTTCACCGCCCCGGCGCTGTTGCCAAGATGGTCTGTGGCCTCGACGGTCAGGCTTTCGCCATTGCGCTGGGCTGGGCTGAGGGTGACGTCGAAGCGGCCGTCTGTGCCCACCGTTGCGGTACCCAGCACGTTGCCGTTGGTGTCGCGCACGGTGACGATGGAGCCACTTTGGCCCACACCGGTCAGGTGAATACCCGCGGTATCGATGGCCATACCCGAAGGTTGTTGCGGGCCGTCCAGATCGGGCGCCATGGTGGTAGCTGTCGAGGTGTTGCCCGTTGCATCACGCAGCACCACGTCCAGTTCCTGGCCGTCGGTCTGCGGCGGGTTGAGCACCACGCTGATCACACCGTTGGCGCCGACCTGGGCACTGCCCAGCACGGTACCCTGGGCGTTGATGACTTGTACGGTGGTGCCCGGCTCGCCACGGCCGGTCAGCAGGCTGCCATCGGCGCTTACATGCAACTGGCTGGCTTCGTTGGGTGGGGTGATGTCGGGCGCGGTAACCTGGGTCGGCAGCGAGCTGTTGCCGGCGCCATTGACAGCCACTACATCCAGCAGTTCGCCATTGGCCTGGGCCGGGTTGAGGATGACGGTGAAGGTGCCATTGCCACCGACTACCACGCTGCCGACCAGGTTGCCGTTGGCATCATGCACGTCAACACGGCTGCCGGCCGGGGCAGACCCTGTGATGCTGGTGCCATCAGCGGCGACGACCAGGTCGCCCGGGCTGGCGGGGGTGGCGGTAGCGGGTACCTGGAACGGCAGCGCTTCGGAGGCGTTGCCACTCGGGTCGGTCTGCACCAGGCTCAGTTGCTCGCCGGGTTGGGCTGCCGGGGCAAGGTTGACCACGAAGGTACCGTTGGCGCCGACCGTGGCAGTGCCGATGAGGTTACCGCCGGCATCACGCACTTCGACAGTGGCACCGGCTTCGCCGCGACCGCTGAGTACCTGGCCACCGGCGCCGACCACGATGTTGCTGACTTGCGTAGGCGCAGTGATGTCGGGGGCATCGAACTGCAATGGCGCAGAGCTGTTGCCGGCGCTATCCACCAGCCTCACGTCCAGCGCCTCGCCATTGGCTTGGGCAGGGGACAAGGTGACGCTGAAGGTACCGCCTGCATTGACCAGGCCGGTGCCAATCACGTTGCCGGCACTATCGCGCACTTGCACGGTGGCGCCGGGTTCGCCGCGGCCGGTGAAGGTGACGCCATCGACCAGGGCCATGTCAGTGGGTTGCGCTGGCGCCTGCAGGTCTGGCGAGGTGACCGAACCGGGTTGTGAGACGTTGCCTGCGGCGTCGGTGAGGGTGACTTGCAAGGTGCTACCGTTGTTCACGGCAGGGGCCAAGGTCACGATGAACGTGCCATCCGGGCCGACAGTGCCGGTTGCCAGCACATTACCGGCGGCATCACGCACCTGTACGCTGGCGCCGGCTTCGCCACGCCCGCTCAGTTGGCTGCCGGCCAGGGTGATGGCCAGGTTGGTCGGTGCCTGGGGTGGCGTGGTATCGACCCCGTCGATATCAGGGGCAGTGACGCTACTGGCGCCGCTGGCATTACCGGCGGCGTCGGTAGCCGTGACGTGCAGTATTTCGCCGTCTACCTGCGGTGGGTTGAGGGTAATGCTGAAAATGCCGGTGGCACCCACCACGGCGGTTCCCAGCACGGTGGTGCCATCGGCAGCCAGCACGCGCACGGTGCTGCCGGGTTCGGCACGGCCGGTAATGACAGTGCCGTCAGCGTTCACCGCCAGTTCGCTCGGGGCGGTAGGCGCGGTAATGTCAGGCGCGGTGATCTGCGTTGGCAGCGACGTTGCGCCTGCATTGTCGATGGCCACCACGTCCAGCAGTTCGCCATTGGCCTGGGCCGGGTTGAGGGCCACGGTGAAGCTGCCGTCCGGGCCGGCCACGGCACTTCCACGCGGGTGCCTGCAGGTGCGGTACCGCTGATATGGGTGCCGTCTGCGGCGAACACCAGGTTGCCGGGGCTGGCAGGTGCAGTGGTTGCCGGGACTTCGAACGGCAACGCCTGGGAGGCGTTGCCACTCGGGTCGGTCTGCACCAGGCTCAGTTGCTCGCCGGGCTGTACTGCCGGGTCAAGGTTGATCAGGAAGGTGCCGTTGGCGCTGACCACACCGGTGCCGATCACGGTGCCGTCGGCATCGCGTACTTCAACGGTGGCACCCGGTTCGCCACGCCCACTCAAGGCCACGCCCCCGGCGCCGACCACAATGTTGCTGACCGCGGCAGGTGGTGTGATGTCCGGGGCATCGAATTGCAGCGGTGCGGAGCTGTTGCCAGCGGCATCCACCATGCGGACATCCAGTGCTTCGCCGTTGGCCTGGGCAGGGTCAAGGGTGACGCTGAACAGGCCGTTGGCACCGACTACGCCCGTACCGATAAGGTTACCGGCGGCATCACGTACCTGCACGGTAGCACCCGGTTCGCCGCGGCCGGTGAAGGTGACGCCATCGGCCAGGGCCAGGTCGGTGGGCTGCGCTGGCGCCTGCAAGTCTGGCGAGGTAATCGAGCCGGGTGGCGATACGTTGCCGGCGGCATCGGTCAAGGTGACGTGCAAGGTGCTGCCGTCGGTCACGACAGGGGACAGGGTAACGGTGAAGGTGCCGTCGGCACCAACGGTACCTGTTGCGATGACGTTACCGGCGGCGTCACGCACCTGCACGGTGGTGCCCGCTTCACCGCGGCCGCTCAGTTGCTGGCCGGCCAAACCGATGACCAGATCAGTTGGCGCAGCGGGTGGCGAGGTATCCACACCGTCGATATCCGGCGCCGTGATGACGCTGGTCGGCGACGTATTGCCTGCCGCGTCGGTGGCGGTGGCTTGCAGCGATTCGCCATCGACCTGAGGCGGGTTGAGGTTGATGCTGAACACACCGGTCGGGCCGACCACGGCAGTGCCCAGTTCGGTGCCATCGGCCGCAACGATGCGCACGGTGCTGCCCGGTTCGGCGCGGCCGGTAATCACGCTGCCGTCTGCGCTGACGGCCAGGTCGGTCGGTGCAGCAGGGGCGGTGATGTCCGGCGCGGTGACCTGCGCGGGCAGCGAGGCAGCGCCACTGTTGTCGATGGCGACCACGTCCAGCAGTTCGCCGTTGGCCTGTGGCGGGTTCAGTTCGATGCTGAAGGTGCCGTCGGCATTGGCGATGGCACTGCCGATCAGCGTGCCGTTGGCGTCATGCACTTCTACGCGGCTGCCGGCCGGAGCGGTGCCGGTGAGGGTGGTACCGTCGGCATCGATGATCAGGTTGCTTGGGCTGTTGGGCGCGGTGGTCAGTGGCACATCGTATTCGAGGGCAATGGAGGCATTGCCACTTGGGTCGGTTTGCACCAGGCTCAGGTGCTCGCCCGGCTGCACTGCTGGATCGAGGCTGATCAGGAAGGTGCCGTTTGCCCCGACAACACCTGTACCGATCACCGTGCCGTTGGCATCACGTACTTCCACGGTGGCCCCTGGCTCGCCGCGCCCGCTCAGGGCCAGGCCACCACTGCCGACCACGATATTGCTGACAGCGGCAGGTGGCGTGATGTCCGGGGCATCGAAGTGCAGCGGGGCAGACGTGTTGCCGGCTGCATCCACCAGGCGTACGTCCAGCGCTTGGCCGTTGGCCTGGGCAGGGTCAAGGGTGATGCTGAACAGCCCATTGGCACCGACTACGCCTGTACCGATGATGTTGCCAGCAGCATCACGCACCTGCACGGTGGCGCCTGGTTCGCCGCGACCGGTGAAGGTTACGCCATTGGCCAGGGCCAGGTCGGTGGGTTGTGCCGGAGGCAGCAGGTCGGTTGAGGCTACCGAGCCCGGTGGCGATACGTTGCCGGCGGCGTCGGTGAGGGTGACTTGCAGGGTGCTGCCATCGATCATGGCAGGGTTCAGGGTAACGGTGAAGGTGCCGTCTGCGCCGACGGTACCTGTCGCGATGATGTTGCCTGCCGCGTCGCGGACCTGCACGGTGGTTCCGGCTTCGCCACGGCCGCTCAGCCGGCTACCGGCCAGGCCGATGACCAGGTTGGTGGGTGCATCGGGTGGCGTGGTGTCGCCGCCGTCTACGTGCGGTGCCGTGATGTTGGCAGCCGGCGACGTATTGCCGGCCGCGTCTGTGGCGTTGACGGTCAGGGCCTGGCCATCGGTTTGTGGCGGTTGCAGGGTGATGCTGAATTGGCCGTTTGCACCGGCAACTGCCGTTCCCAGCAGCGCGCCGTCGGCGCCACGTACCGATACCGTCGAACCCGGTTCGGCACGCCCGGTGAGGATGGTGCCCTGTTCATTGACTGCCAGGTTGGTCGGTGCCAACGGTGCCGTCAGGTCCGGGGCGGTGACGGTGCCAGGCGTCGAGACATTGCCGGCGCTATCCGTCAAGGTCACTTCAAGGTTTTCGCTGTTGATCTGTGGCGGGTTCAACGCCACGTCGAAGGTGCCGTCGGGCCCCACGATACCGGTGCCGATCAGGTTGCCGGCAGCATCACGGATGTTCACCGTGGTACCTGCTTCACCGCGGCCGGTCAGGTGCAGGCCATCGGGCGACACCAGCAAGTCGATCGGTGTAGCGGGTGCAGTGGTGTCGGGGTCCGAGCCGCCACCGCTGCTGCCGCCACCGCCGTTGTTGGCAGCCGCCGCTGCGCCGCCGACACCGAGCAGGCTAAGCCCGGCAATGGCCCAGGTCGGCATGGCACTGCCGGCGGTGCCGATACCTGCGACCAACTCGTCCAGCGAGGTCACGTCTTCGAAGGTAAAGCCGGTGAATGCCGTTGCATCGTATTGCGCATGCCACAGGGTGCCGTCTTCACCGACGAAGACGATGTCGCTGCCGACCCCGGCCTGATCCACCGCGAAGAAGTTGCCGACGGTGACTTTTTCACCCGATTTAAGGGTGATGATCAGGTCCTGCCCGCGCTGGGTAACGGTAGCTACCTTGTCGGGAGCTACCGGCATCTGCACGACGCCTGGCCCTTTGAGATTGATATTGCCCCAGGCGCTCTGAGTGGCGACTTCGGATTGCTTATCGGCGACGACGATGTTGTCCATGGATGCTCCCTGCTGGTATCCGAATCCCCCGGCCCGACTCTTCGGGCCACAACCGGCGTAACAGAACCTTTTCAGGGGTTTTACGCACAGCCTCGACCAGGCAGTCGAGAAATGGGTGGTTAGGGAGATATAGCAGTCAGGGGGGAAGCAACCAGAGGCTTTCTGGGTTAATCCTTTTGTAGGTGAACCTCAGCGAAGCCCCAGCCGGCGGGCCAGTCGGCTCAAGTTTGCGCGGTCCAGGCCCAGGCTCGCGCGCGGCGGCTGCCCAGTTGTCCTGGTGCCGTTGCAGGCACGCTTCGATCACCTGGCGCTGGTAGATGTCGACTGCTTCGCGCAGGCCACCTTCAGGCAATGCCGCCACCTGAAGCGGGGCTGTTGGGGAGGGCAGGGGGGCCGGGGTAGTCGACGGCGCGCGCAGGTCCAGGTCGATGGCCTCGAGCGTGAGGATGCGTGGCCGATCAGGGTGTTGGCCCAATGCCTTGAGGGCCGAGCGGCCGATCAGGTGTTCCAGTTCGCGCACGTTGCCTGGCCAGTCGTAGGCCAGCAGTGCGGCCTGGGCTTCGCTGCTCAGGCGCAGGCTGTTGAGGCCCAGGCGCGAACGGTTCTGTTCGAGGAAGTAGCCCGCCAACAGCAGCACATCTCGACCACGTTCGCGCAACGGCGGCACGTGCAGCGGGTACACGCTGAGGCGGTGATAGAAGTCGGCGCGGAAGTTGCCGTTGCGCACTTCTGCTGCCAGGTCACGGTTGGTGGCGGCAATCAGGCGCACGTCCACCCGGTGCTCGCGGTCCGAGCCAAGGCGTTGCAACTGGCCGCTTTGTAGCACACGCAGCAGCTTGGCCTGTACGGTCAGTGGCAATTCCCCCACCTCGTCGAGGAACAGCGTGCCGCCGTTGGCCAGTTCAAACTTGCCCCGGCGTTCGCCATGGGCCCCCGTGAACGCACCGCGTACATGACCGAACAGCTCGCTTTCCACCAGGGTGTCGGGCAGGGCGGCACAGTTGAGGCTGACCAGCGGTTTGTCGGCGCGGCTGCTGGCCTGGTGCAGGGCCTGGGCCACCAGCTCCTTGCCGACCCCCGTTTCGCCGGTGATCAGTACGGTCAGGTCGCTGCCACCGACCAGGCGGATTTCCTCCACCAGGCGCTTGTGCGCCGGGCTTTGGCCAATCAGTTCTTTATCCTGGCCGCTGGCCTGGCGGTAGATCTCGGCACGGTGGTGTTCGTCTTCTGCGCGCAGGGCCAGGTGCTCGATGCGTTCGGCCACGGTAACAGTGGCCGCGGCCAGGCTGGCGAAGGCCTGCAGGGCATCCAGTTCCAGGCTCTGGAACTGCCCGGGTGTGAGGGCGTCGAGGGTGACCAGGCCCCAGGGGCGTTCATCGACCATCAACGGGCAGCCCATGCAGTCGTGCACTTCAAGGTCGGCATCCGGGGCGTTGACCAGACCATCGTAGGGGTCGGGCAGTTCGGAGTCACTGGCAAAGCGGGTGGGTTCCGGTCGGCTGAGCAGTATCTGAAACCGCGGGTGCTCGCTGACCCGGAAGCGCCGGCCAAGGGTGTCGGGGCTCAGGCCGTCCACCGCCAGCGGCACCAGCCATTCGCCATCCAGGCGCAGCAGCGCGGCGGCATCGCAGGGCAGCAGGCTGCGCATGGCCTGCAGCAGGCGGCGGTAGCGTTCCTGGTCGGGCAAATCGCGGGACAGGTCGCTGACCAAGGGCAGCAGGGCGGTGAGCAATGGCTTTGTGGTCATAAAGACTCCTGTGGGTCGATATGACTATACGCCGGGGTGGGTCTTTTTGACATGACCTGCGTCAAACCCCTGATTTTGCTGGCGATAAAAGTTGGCACGATTGGTGAAATGGCTAGAGCAGTCATTTGAAGCCACAGGCTCAGGAGTTGTTGCAATGCTCAATGCCGAACAACGTGCAATCATCAAGGCCACTGTACCCCTGCTGGAAAGCGGCGGCGAAGCGCTGACCACCCACTTCTACAAGATGATGCTCAACGAGTACCCAGAGGTTCGTCCACTGTTCAACCAGGCCCACCAGGCCAGTGGTGACCAGCCACGGGCCTTGGCCAACGGCGTGCTGATGTATGCCCGCCACATCGACCGGCTGGAACAACTGGGCGGCCTGGTCGGGCAGATCATCAACAAGCATGTTGCCTTGCAGATTCTGCCGGAGCATTACCCGATCGTCGGCAGCTGCCTGCTGCGCGCCATCGAGGAAGTGCTGGGCAAGGAGATCGCCACCCCTGCGGTGATCGAAGCCTGGGGCGCGGCCTATGGCCAGCTGGCGGACATCCTGATCGGTGCCGAAGAAAACCTCTATAAAGAGAAGGAAGAGGCCGAAGGTGGCTGGCGCGGTACCCGTGAATTCCGCCTGGTACGCCGCGAGCAGGAAAGCAGCGAAATCGTTTCGTTCTACTTTGCCCCGGTGGATGGCAAGCCAGTGCTCAAGGCCGAACCCGGTCAGTACATCGGCCTGAAGCTGGACATCGACGGTGCCGAGCAGCGCCGCAACTATTCCCTGTCGGCGCTGTGCGATGGCAAGGAGTACCGTATAAGCGTCAAGCGCGAAGCGGGCGGCAAGGTTTCCAATTACCTGCACGATGAGCTGGTGGTGGGCGATACCCTGCAACTGTTCCCGCCTGCGGGTGACTTTACCCTGGCAGCCAGCGACAAGCCGCTGGTGCTGATCAGTGGTGGCGTGGGCATCACGCCGACCTTGGCGATGTTGCAGGCGGCGCTGCAAACCCGGCGCGAGGTGCATTTCATCCACTGCGCGCGTAACGGCGCGGTGCATGCCTTCCGTGACTGGATCGATGGCCTGGCGGCGCGTCATCCGCAGCTCAAGCGCTTCTACTGCTATGCCGAGCCGGAGGGTGGCGCGGCCGCCGATGCCGTGGGCCTGCTGAGTGAAGACCTGCTGGCTGAGTGGCTGCCGCAGGAGCGTGATGTGGATGCCTACTTCCTTGGGCCCAAGGCCTTCATGGCGGCGGTGAAGCGCCAGTTGAAGGGCCTGGGTGTGCCAGAGCAGCAGAGCCGCTACGAGTTCTTCGGGCCGGCGGCTGCCTTGGAATAACCCGCCGACGTTACTGCGCTCACCTGTGTAGGAGCGGCCTTGTGCCGCGAAAGGGCCGCATGGCGGCCTCGGCAATGTCAGCTGCGAAGCTGAGACCCTGGGGCCACTTTGTGGCCCTTTCGCGGCACAAGGCCGCTCCTGCACAGGTAGCGTAAGTCGTTGGCCCAGTTCCTGGGGCGTATCACACCTTCCTGCCTATATATAAAGGAAAGATGAAACCGGGCTCGCCGCTTTCATCCTTAATCTCCCTTTAATCACGGTATCCTTCACTCCCGGGTGTCGAGGGGCTTGCCCCTGCGCGGCACCCGGGCAGCCGTTTTTTGCCGCCCGGCGTTGAACCGACGTCGTTGCGGCCGGTCTCAGCCACACCGGATAGCCCTGCGCAGTGCTATCACGCCGCTTCCTCGGCACGCTCAAAGGCCCTGCCCAGCGTGTAGACTTGCGCTCAGGCAGGCGGACCACGCTGCCACTATCCATCGAAGGAACCGGCAATGAACGAACAAACATCGCGCCTGAATCGGGAACGGCGCTTTCTGGTGCTGTTGGGCCTGATCTGCCTCTCGCTGATTGGCGGCGCCCTCTATATGCAAGTGGTGCTGGGCGAGGCACCGTGCCCGCTGTGCATCCTGCAGCGTTACGCGCTGCTGTTCATTGCCGTATTCGCCTTCATCGCCGCTGCGATGCCCGGGCGCCGCAGCCTGACCTTCTTCGAGGCACTGGTGGTGCTTAGCGCAATTGGCGGAATCATTGCAGCCGGCAACCATGTGTATATACTCGCCAACCCCATGGTCAGTTGCGGTATCGACACCCTCCAGCCGATTGTGGACGACCTGCCGCTGGCCAAACTCTGGCCGCTGGCGTTCCAGGTCGACGGCTTCTGCAGCACGCCGTACCCGCCAATCCTCGGTTTGTCGCTGGCGCAATGGGCACTTGTGGCCTTCGTGCTGACCGCCATCCTGGTTCCGCTCGGGATCTACCGCAACCGACGCCAGGCTTAGACAAAGGTCCTGAATTGCATGTGGTCTTTTACACCGCATGAGAAGAGGGAAAAGTCGCTCACCGCTTGATCCAGATCAACCACAAAGCCTTGCAGAATGCGGCTTTGAGGCCTAGCAAGCGGGGTGCGACAAACTGTCGCGAAGTTGAATTATCGAGCATCATTGTTACGCATTCTGTAAAAGACTGTTGCTCAATAAGTCATAGTCAAGGGTTGGCGACCTCACTACAATCGCCCCCAATTTCCGTTCGGCACTGCTTGCGAGTCGCAGGATTGAAGGAAGCCCCAGCGCTCCTTTTTGCTGACTTCGTCAAGTTTCGCCCAACGGCGATACCGGGCGGACCCCCCTCCGCGTTTTCCCGCACCAAATGGACTTGGTCTGAAGTACAGGCCTGTTGCCTACGAAACCATAAGCACCGCTAACACGCTTGAAGCCAAGGTCCTGCAGTCGGACCCCAGGCCGGAGCGAGTACGGGCGCAAAATGCCTCACTTGGCAGGACGAAGTGTTGGCTACCAAAACACAAATTGCATTGAAGCAAGCTGATCTAGAGGTCGTGAGATGAGTAAAAAGCGTTACCCCAGACTGTTTGGCATATTGCCCTTTTTAGGCATGCTTTTACTCAGTGGGTGCAACTGGACCCTGCTCGACCCGAAGGGCCAGGTCGGCATTGAGCAAAAGAACCTGATCCTGATCGCTACCGGCCTGATGCTGCTGGTGGTCATCCCTGTGATCATCATGACCCTGGCGTTCGCCTGGAAGTACCGTGCTTCCAACAAGGCTGCCACCTACACCCCTGACTGGTCGCACTCGACCAAGATCGAGGCCGCGGTGTGGATCATCCCGATCCTGATCATCATCGCCCTGGGTTACGTCACCTACCACTCCACCCACAAGCTGGACCCTTACCGTCCACTGGACTCGGACGTGAAGCCGATCCAGATCGACGTGGTCGCACTGGACTGGAAGTGGCTGTTCATCTACCCGGAACAGGGTATTGCCACCGTCAACAAGATCAACTTCCCGGCTAACACCCCGGTGAACTTCCGTGTCACCTCCGACGCCGTGATGAACTCGTTCTTCATCCCGGGCCTGGGTGGCCAGATCTACGCAATGGCTGGCATGACCACCAAGCTGCACCTGATCGCCAACGAGAACGGTGTGTTTGACGGTATCAGCGCCAACTACAGCGGTGCTGGTTTCACCGGCATGAAATTCAAGGCTACTGCCACCTCTCAGGAAGACTTCGACAAGTGGGTCGCCGAGGTCAAGCAGTCGCCGTTGAAACTGGGCAAAGCCGAGTACGAAGCTCTGGCCAAGCCTAGCGAATACAACCCAGTCGCGCTGTACAGCGAGGCGCCAGCAGAGCTGTTCCAGTCCATCGTCGACAAGTACGAAGGCATGAACCGCGGCAAGCCGGTCCACGAAGAAGCAGGCAGCAAAGATCTGGCCACAACCAAGGGTGTGGAATCGAGTATGCAACCAGCTGCCGGTGCAGAGGAGTAAGAGATGTTCGGTAAACTAAGCCTGGAGGCGATACCCTATCACGAGCCGATAGTCATGGTGACGCTTGCCATGATCGCGCTCGGCGGTATCGCTGTCGTCGGTCTTATCACCTATTTCCGCAAGTGGACCTACTTGTGGAGCGAGTGGCTGACTACTGTCGACCACAAAAAGATCGGCGTGATGTACATCATCGTCGCGATGGTCATGCTGCTGCGCGGCTTTGCCGACGCCATCATGATGCGTACCCAGCTGGCTGCCGCTACCGGTGGCTCCGAAGGCTACCTGCCGCCTGAACACTATGACCAGATCTTCACCGCTCACGGTGTGATCATGATCATCTTCATGGCGATGCCGTTCTTCACCGGCCTGATGAACCTCGCGGTTCCTCTGCAGATCGGTGCACGTGACGTTGCCTTCCCGTTCCTGAACTCCCTGAGCTTCTACCTGCTGCTGGCAGGCGTGCTGCTGGTCAACATCTCGCTGGGCGTTGGTGAATTCGCCAAGACCGGCTGGGTTGCCTATCCGCCGCTCGCAGGCATTCAGTACAGCCCTGGGGTGGGTGTCGACTACTACATCTGGGCGCTACAGCTATCCGGACTGGGTACGACGCTTACCGGCGTGAACTTCCTCGTCACCGTGATGAAGATGCGCGCACCTGGCATGAAGCTGATGGACATGCCGATCTTCACCTGGACCTGCACCTGGGCCAACGTACTGATCGTTGCTTCGTTCCCGATCCTGACTGCTGCACTCGCACTGCTGACTGTTGACCGTTATCTGGACTTCCACATTTTCACCAACGAGCTTGGTGGGAACCCGATGATGTACGTCAACCTGTTCTGGGCGTGGGGTCACCCTGAGGTTTACATCCTGATCCTGCCGGCCTTCGGCGTGTTCTCGGAAGTGACTTCGACGTTCTCTGGCAAACGCCTGTTCGGCCACCACTCGATGATCTATGCATCGGGCGCGATCGCCATCCTCGGCTTTGCAGTATGGCTGCACCACTTCTTCACCATGGGTGCCGGCGCCAGCGTCAACACCTTCTTCGGCCTGGCGACGATGCTGATCTCCATCCCGACCGGTGTGAAGCTGTTCAACTGGCTGTTCACCATGTACCAAGGCCGTGTGCGCTTCACCGCACCGATGCTCTGGACCCTGGGCTTCATGGTCACCTTCTCCATTGGTGGCATGACCGGCGTACTGCTGGCCGTTCCGGGTGCTGACTTCGTCCTGCACAACAGCCTGTTCGTAATTGCGCACTTCCACAACGTGATCATCGGTGGCGCGGTATTCGGCTACATCGCCGGTTTCGCCTTCTGGTTCCCGAAAGCCTTCGGCTTCACCCTGAACGAGAAGTGGGGCAAAGCTGCCTTCTGGTTCTGGCTGTCGGGCTTCTACGTTGCGTTCATGCCGCTGTACGCCCTGGGCTTCATGGGCATGACCCGTCGTCTGAACCACTCCGACAACCCACTGTGGGAACCCTACCTGTACGTAGCCGTTGTCGGCGCCGTGCTGATCCTGTTCGGTATCGCTTGCCAGCTGATCCAGATCTTCGTTTCGGTCCGCGACCGCAACCAGAACCTGGACGTGACCGGCGACCCATGGGGCGGCCGTACCCTGGAATGGTCGACTTCTTCGCCACCTCCGTTCTACAACTTCGCTCACATGCCTGAGAAAGTTGGCCTGGACTGCTGGCACGAAGCCAAGGAAGCCGGTGTTGCCTACAAGGTGCCGGGCAAGTACGAAGCCATCCACATGCCGAGCAACACCTCCACCGGTTTGTTCATGGGCCTGTTGCTGACCGTATTCGGCTTTGCCTTCATCTGGCACATCTGGTGGCTGGTAGGCGCAAGCCTGGTAGCAACCATCGCAGTCTTCGTTCGCCACGCTGCACGTGACGACCAGGGCTACATGGTTCCGGCCGAAGAAGTGGCGCGCATCGAAGGCGAGCGTCTGAAAGCGCTGGCCAAAGCAGGTGCTCTGCCTGCCGGCGCACGTGTCGAATCGTTTGAGCGGGTGTAATCAATGTCCAGTCAAGTAATGCACGGCGCTGCTCATGGTCACGACCATGGGCATGACGACCACCACCACGACTCGGGCCAGATGACCGTACTCGGTTTCTGGCTGTACCTGATGACCGACTGCATCCTGTTTGCGTCGCTCTTCGCCACCTACGCGGTGCTGTCCGGCAGTTTTGCCGGCGGCCCGTCGGGTCATGACATCTTCCAGCTCGATTTCGTAGCTGTTGAAACGCTGTTCCTGCTGCTGTCCTCGATCACCTTCGGCTTCGCCATGCTGAAGATGTTCGATGGCAAGAAAGCCGGTGTACTGGGCTGGTTGGCTGTGACCTTCCTGTTCGGTGCAGGCTTCATCGCGATGGAAATCTATGAATTCCATCACCTGATCAGCGAGGGCTTCGGCCCGCAGCGCAGTGGCTTCCTGTCGGCGTTCTTCGCCCTGGTAGGTACCCACGGTCTGCACGTGACTGCCGGCCTGATCTGGATGGCAATCATGATGTACCAGATCAACAAGCATGGCATCACGCCGACCGCCAAGACCCGCATGAGCTGCCTGAGCCTGTTCTGGCACTTCCTGGACGTGGTCTGGATCTGCGTATTCACCGTCGTCTACCTGCTGGGGGTTCTGTAATGGCTAGCGCACACGACACTCATCACGAAGGTAACCACGGCAGCGTCAAGTCGTACATGATCGGTTTTGTACTGTCGATCATCCTGACCGCGATCCCGTTCGCGCTGGCGATGACTGCCAGCCTGCCGAAGAACCTGACCGTTCTGATCATTGTTGCCATGGCCGTGATCCAGGTAGTTGTACACCTGGTGTACTTCCTGCACATGGACCGCTCGAAAGAGCAACGCAACAACGTATCGACGTTCCTGTTCACCGTGCTGGTAATTGCACTGCTGGTCGGCCTGTCGCTGTGGATCATGTTCAACATCCACATCGAAATGATGGCTAAGTGAGGTAAGACTGCATGTCCGTTAAGCACTTTATCCAAATCACCAAACCGGGGATCATTTTCGGTAACGTGCTTTCCGTGGCAGGCGGTTTCTTCCTTGCCTCGAAGGGCCATGTGGATTTCGCCTTGTTCCTGGCGGTGGTGATCGGTACTTCGCTGGTGGTCGCGTCCGGATGCGTGTTCAACAACTGCATCGACCGTGACATCGACCACAAGATGGAGCGCACCAAGAACCGCGTCATGGTGCAGGGCGGCATGTCGCTGCCCCTCGCGCTGATCTACGCCACCCTGCTCGGGGTGGCGGGTTTCAGCCTGCTGTATGTCCAGGCCAACCCACTGTCGGCGTTCTGCGCGCTGATTGGCTTCATCGTCTATGTCGGTTTCTACAGCCTGTGGCTGAAGCGTAAATCGGTGCACGGCACCTTGGTCGGCAGCCTGTCGGGTGCCATGCCTCCGGTGATCGGCTACTGCGCCGTCAGCAACAGCTTCGACCTGGCTGCAGTAACCCTGCTGGTGATGTTCAGCCTGTGGCAAATGCCGCACAGCTTTGCCATCGCAATCTTCCGCTTCAAGGATTACAGCGCTGCCAACATCCCGGTCCTGCCGGTGGCGCGCGGTATCCTCGCGGCGAAGAAGCAGATCGTGCTGTACGTGCTGGCCTTCGTGCTCGCCACCTTGATGCTCACCCTCGGCGGTTACGCCGGCCTCGGCTACCTGGCCGTGGCAGCAGCCATGGGCCTGTACTGGCTGTACATGGCATGGGGTGGCTACAAGGCCGAGGACGACAGCAAGTGGGCCCGCAAGGTGTTCGGCTTCTCCATCCTCACCGTTACCGCCCTGAGCGTGATGATGGGTGTGGACAGCCAGACCGCTGCGGACGTGCTGATGACCTACGCGCGCTGATCGAGGCGAGTGCTTCACCAAAAACCCCGGCCATTGTGCCGGGGTTTTTTTATGGCTGCTCCGGCCCTATCGCCGGCAAGCCAGATCCCACAGGTACTGCGCAGTTCCCAAGGCCTGTGCAGTACCTGTGGGAGCTGGCTTGCCGGCGATAGGGCCAGCCCTGAAAACATAAAAATCAGATTTTCAAAAAATACATCTGAAAAAATATAACAAAACAGGAAATTGTCCTTTACAGGTATCCTGTTTCGGCACTATCTTCTGATTCAGGCCGCCACATCGGCCAACGTCGCTCGGACGGTTCCGGGCGCTTACGTACTCAGAGGAAGCCATGGCCAACCCAGGTTCGCCGCGCCGCTTTGCGCGCATCGATCGTCTCCCCCTTACGTCTTCAACATCACTGCCGAGCTCAAGATGGCGGCCCGCCGCCGTGGCGAGGACATCATCGACCTGAGCATGGGTAACCCCGACGGCGCCACCCCGCCGCACATCGTCGAGAAGCTGGTGCAGGTTGCCCAGCGTGAAGACACCCACGGCTATTCCACCTCTCGCGGCATCCCGCGCCTGCGCCGGGCCATTTCCAACTGGTACAAGGAACGCTACGAGGTCGACATCGACCCGGAAAGCGAAGCCATCGTCACCATCGGCTCGAAAGAAGGCCTGGCCCACCTGATGCTGGCCACTCTCGACCAGGGCGACACGGTGCTGGTGCCCAACCCCAGCTACCCGATCCATATCTACGGTGCGGTCATTGCCGGTGCCCAGGTACGTTCGGTACCGCTGGTGCCGGGTGTGGACTTCTTCAACGAACTTGAGCGGGCCATCCGCGAGTCGATCCCCAAGCCGAAGATGATGATCCTCGGCTTCCCCTCCAACCCCACCGCCCAGTGCGTGGGCTGGACTTCTTCGAGCGCGTGGTGGCCCTGGCCAAGCAGTACGACGTGCTGGTGGTGCATGACCTGGCCTACGCCGACATCGTCTACGACGGCTGGAAGGCCCCGTCGATCATGCAGGTGCCTGGCGCCAAGGACATTGCGGTGGAGTTCTTCACCCTGTCCAAGAGCTACAACATGGCGGGCTGGCGCATCGGTTTCATGGTTGGCAACCCCGAGCTGGTCAGCGCCCTTGCGCGGATCAAGAGCTACCACGACTACGGCACCTTCACCCCACTGCAGGTGGCAGCGATTGCTGCGTTGGAAGGTGACCAGCAATGCGTCCGTGACATTGCCGAACAGTATCGCCAGCGCCGCAACCTGCTGGTGAAGGGGCTGCACGAACTGGGCTGGATGGTCGAGAACCCCAAGGCGTCGATGTACGTGTGGGCGAAGATCCCTGAGCAATATGCACACATGGGTTCGCTGGAGTTTGCCAAGAAGCTGCTGGCCGAGGCCAAGGTGTGCGTTTCGCCGGGGATCGGCTTTGGTGAGTATGGCGATGACCACGTGCGCTTTGCCCTGATCGAGAACCAGGACCGCATTCGCCAGGCTATCCGCGGCATCCGGCAGATGTTCCGGGCCGATGGGCTGAGCAACAAGTAAGCAGTAGGGGGCCGCTTTGCGGTCCCCATTGTTTCAGGTGAGGGTTTTTCCGCCTGCATTGCACCGATCTGCCCCCCTATCTTCAGCACTCATTTCTCGTCTCAGAGGATCACAAATGAGTGTATTCACCGCCTATTTCTGCGGTACCGGCTCGCACCGCTTTGATGATGCCAACCCCAACTTCTGGAATGGCGAATTGGTATCTACCCTGGCCAGTAACGACCAAGGCCGCGAGTTCGCCCACTGGATCGCTGTCGACGGCCCCGGCAGTGGCAACCTTCAGGACGATAACCTGTTCGTCGAACCTGGCGGCTACTTCAACTGGACCGGCACGCTGTTCGGGCGCGGCTGGGAAGAAAACGTCAACCATGTGTTGCAGGTGATCAAAGGCGAAAGCAGCTGGCAGCGCACCAAGCTGAGCGAAGAAGAGTACGAGCGGCTGAAGGCCGCTGGCGTACCTGTCCCGAATGTTTCCTCTACCGCCTCGTGGTTCTGGCGCACCTACGACTACGGTGACCGCCACCCAACCCCGCAGGAGCTGCAAGAGCGCATCATCAGCATGTTCCGCAAACCGCGCATGCCCACGCAGGTGAACCTGGTGGGCTGGAGCCGGGGTGGCATCAGTTGCCACATGCTGGCCAACGCCATGGCGCAAGACCCGGTATTGCGAAACGTACCGGTGAATATTTTTGCGATTGACCCGGTGCCAGGTGTTGGCAATTTGCAGGCCGAACGCATCACGTTGGGGGCAAATGTGCGTGAATATGTCGGCTTCTATTCGCGGGATGAGCGTTCCAAAGGCTTTGCCTGCGTGGTTCCGGCCGTTGCCAGTGACACGCGAATTTGCATTTACCCGATGCCGGGGCGTCATGCCACGCTGGTGGGTAATGCGTCGGTCGATGGTGCGAGCGATGGCAAGGCGCTCAAGGAACCCGGGCTGATCGTTCGCCATTTCGCCGAAGTCTGCCTGACCCGCTGGGGTGTTCAGTTGGACAAGCGACTGGCCTTGAATGACAGCCAGTTAATGGACTATCACCAGGCCATGGCCGCCGCCGAAACGCAGTACCAAGCCATGCGCAGCAACTCCTACACAGTGCTGACCGAGGGCGAGAAGGATGACCGGTTGGTGCATTGTGGCGAAGCCCGCACACTCTTCAGCAAAGTGTGCGGTGATGACTATGACCCGACCGAAGGCCTGGCGCTGCAGCGTTGGGATGCCAGCACCTACAAGGCGTTGCGGTGAATGAAGCGGGCGGCCGGATCAGTGGCAAATTTATTTGCATGCGCCCTCTATCCAGCCGCCCCGGGTTCGATTAAAAATGGCGCCGCGGGCCAGCCCCGATAACAACAACCTTTCCCCTCCGTGGCATCATGTCTGAATATAACCCTTGCCTTGACTGCGGCGCCTGCTGCGGGTACTTCCGTGTGTCCTTCTTCTGGGGCGAATGCCAGTCTGCCGGGGGCGTTGTGCCGGATGACCTGGTGGTGCAAATCAACCCCACCCGCGTTGCGATGATCGGCACCGATGCCAAGCCATGCCGCTGTGTCAGCCTTGAGGGCGAGATCGGTAAAGAGGTGGCTTGTACCATTTATGCCAACCGTTCCAGCCCTTGCCGCGAGTTCGATGCATCGTGGGAGGGTGGAGTGCACAACCCCAGCTGCGACGATGCGCGTGCCGCGTATGGGCTGCCGCCGCTGACCCCGCCAGGGGCCAATGAGCCGCATTGGCCGGATGATGGGGCTGAGGTGGCCTGAGCCATTTTCGCTAGCCTGTACTGGCCCTGTCGCCGGCAAGCCAGCTCCCAAGGCTCATATCCTGTGAGGACTTTGTGGGGCTGGCTTGCCGGCGATAGGGCCATCAGCTGTAAGAAGTTGAACCGCCAAGTCCCAGGCCAACCAGGTCATGGACAACCTCTCCGGCACCATTCTCCAATACCTGGACGCCGAAGCCCCAGCCCTGCGTTCCAGTCTTCTGGAAGACATGTCGGCGCAAACCGCCCAGCTTCACGCCCTGCTAGCCCACATGAAAGCGCAGAAGGCACAGGCATGAGCGGACCCCTCAAATCCCGCACCACCGCAGGCGTGGAAAAATTCCTTGATCTGTACCGGGTAGAACCGGGCTGTCTGTGCTGATCGGCTGCATCAAGCACCTGAACGAAGAGGCCGAAATGGAAGGCGACAAGATTGCCGGCAGCGCGGCGCGCATTCTCAGTGCCATGGCCAAGGCGCTGATCAATGACATGGAAATGGGCATGAATCGCGGCGCCTGAACGATTTTTGGGGCCGCTTTGCGGCCCTTTCGCGGCACAAGGCCGCTCCTACAGGGGATCGCGTACCTCTGTAGGAGCGGCCTTGTGCCGCGATGGGCTGCAAAGCAGCCCCGGGATGCCCGAACCCTGCGCTTGACGTTAAACTGTCATCTCCCCAGCAATGGACAGGAGATCCGGCGTGACCCCAACCCGCAGTTTCCCCAGTGACCTCTGCCTCGACAGCCCGCGTCTGCACCTGCGCCCCATGCGCCATGCCGATGCCGCGCAATGGCTGGCGATCATGGCCGACCCCGAGGTCATGCGTTATTGGCACCATGCCCCCTGGCAAGACCTGGCCGAAGCGGAAAGCGCCCTGGCCGCCGACCGCGAAGCCTATGCCAATGGCGACCAGCTCAAGCTTGGCATGTACCGCCGTGACAACGGCGAGCTCATCGGCATGGTCCAGTTATTCAACATCGACGATGTTTCCCGCCGCGGCGAGATCGGCTACTGCCTGGCCAGCGCCGTGCAGGGCAGGGGCTACATGGACGAAGCGCTCACCTGCTTCATCGACTACCTCGCCCATACCCTGCACATGCGCCGCCTCGAAGGCGAAATCGACCCACGCAACCAGGGCTCGGCACGCACGCTCGAGCGCCAGGGCTTCGTGCTGGAGGGCACCCTGCGGGCGCGCTGGTGCGTAGCCGGCGAGCTGTCTGACTCGGGTATCTACGGGTTGTTGCTTGAACCACCTGTTGCATAGTCTTACGGCGAATAGCTACTATTCGGGAGCAATTCTCACTTGTGTCCCGGTGCCCCATGCCCGTAGCCGACTCACCGAGCCCGTACCCGCTTGAACAGCTGTACAGCGAGCACCACGGCTGGCTGTTCAGCTGGCTACGTCGCAAGCTGCGCTGCTCGCACAGCGCAGCCGACCTTGCCCAGGACACCTTCGTGCGCATCCTGGCCTCGCGTGATGCCCTGCTGGGCATGCGCGAGCCACGCGCCTACCTCAGCACCACGGCGCGCCGCCTGCTGATCGACCGGGTACGCCGGCAACAGATCGAAGAGGCCTACCTCAGTGAACTGGCCCAGGCTGCCGAAGCACTGGAAGGTCACCAGTCCCCCGAAAGCATCCTCATCACCCTGGAAGCGCTGGAGCAGATCGCCTTCCTGCTTGAAGGCTTGCACGTAAATGCACGCGAAGCATTTGTGGGCTACTACCTGGACGACCTGACCCAACCGCAGATTGCCGAGCGCCTGCAGATTTCCCCACGCATGGTGCGCAAGTACCTGGCCCAGGCCCTGATTCATTGCCATCGCACGCTGGATATCGCCGAGCCGTGAGCCCGACCCAGATCGAAAAGGAAGCTGCCGAGTGGGCCCTGTGCCTGGGCGAAGGTGAACTGGATGCTGACGATGCGCGTGAGTTCGAGGCCTGGTTGCAGGCCGACCCTCGCCATGGTGCAACCTTGCGCCGGATGCAGGGCGTGATCAGCCAGGTGCATGCGCTGCGCCAGCAACGTGGACCGGTAGGTGCAGGGTTGCGCGCCGGCCTACCGCCCTTGGCGCCACGTTCTGGGGCGCGGCGCACCCTGCTCAGCCTGGTGCTGGTGGCTTCTTTGCTGGGCGCCATGCCGTTTGCCGGGGTATCGCCGCGGGACTGGCTGGCCGACCTGCACACGGCGCCGGCCGAGTGGCATAGCGAGACCCTGGCAGATGGTTCGTACCTGACCTTGGCGGGCAATTCCGCCGTAGATGTGCAGTTCAGTGCGGGTGAGCGACGCATCCGCCTGCTGCATGGCCAGGTGCTGGTGGATGTCAGCCACGACCCGACGCGGCCATTCGTGGTGCAGACCGACGAAGGCAGCTTCAAGGCCTTGGGCACTCGCTTCGTGGTCAGCCAGGGGCGTGAGCGCAGCGAGCTGACCATGCTCGAATCCCGTGTCGAGGCGCGCACTGCCGTGTCTGGCGATCAGCTGGTCGCCGGCCGTGGTGAACGTGCCTGGGTGGCCCGTGACGGCCTTGGCCCGCTGCCGGCCATCGACCCGGCTCGCGTGGACCAAGCCTGGCAACATCACCAGTTAGTGGCTGAAGGGGTGCCGCTCGACCAGGTACTGGATGCCTTGTCGCAGCAACGGCGCGGCGTGCTGCGCTTCGACCGCCAGGCAATGCAGGCCATCAAGGTGTCGGCAGTACTGCCGCTGGATGACAGCGAGCGTGCCCTGCGCTTGCTGGCCGAAGCGCTACCGATTCGTGTTGGTGGTTTTGGCCGCTGGTGGACCACGGTCGAGCCAGCCCCGCGAGAAAATTGATACAGGTGGTTCCGCTTCTGCGCACTGGCCCGTCAAACAAGAGGCCAACCGATAAAGAACAAGGAGCCGATCCACCATGCGCCGATTCCCAGGCCACCCCGTCCTCAGCCCGCTAGCCCTGGCCTTGCGCCTGTCCTGCGCCGGGCTGGCCCTTTCCGTTGCGGCCCTGCCGGCCGTGGCCGAGGAGGCCGCCCGCCGTAGCTTCGATGTGCCCGCCGGCAACCTGGCCGGGGCGCTTGGCAGCTATGCCCAACAAGCCGCGGTGTCACTGGCCTTCACCCCCGAAACGCTGGCCGGGCTGCAAAGCAGCGGCCTGCATGGCTTGTATTCGGTGGACAGTGGCTTTGCCGTGCTGTTGGCCGGCAGTGGCTACCGGGTGGAGCGCAGCGAAAACGGCTACCGGTTGGTGGCCGAGCCGCAGGCCGCAGCGAGCGGTGACGCGATGGAGTTGGGCGTGACCACCGTGGCCGGGCAGGGCATGGGCGAGAGTACAGAGAACACCGGTTCCTACGCCCCGGGGTTGATCAGTGTCGGCTCCAAAAGCCCGGCCAGCCTGCGCCAGACGCCGCAATCGGTGTCGACGGTGACCCGCCAGCTGATCGAAGACCAGCAACTCACCGACATCAATCAGGCGATGAAAGTAACGCCGGGTATCGTCACCCAGAGCACCACCTTCCGTACTCAGGACTTCCTCTCGCGCGGCTTCAGCATCCAGAACCTGCAGATCGACGGTGCCGCACCGCAAGCGTTGGGTACCGCGATGGGCTCGTTTTATTCCTCGAACATTTTCGAGCTGGCCGAGTTCGACCACATCGAGGTGCTGCGCGGTGCCGCTGCGCTGTATGGCGGCTCGGGTGACCCTGGCGGCATCATCAACATGGTGCGCAAGCGGCCGACTGCCTACAACCAGCTCAAGCTGACCCTGTCGGCCGGCAGCTGGGACAACTACCGCCAGGAATTCGACCTGTCCGGCCCGCTGGGCTGGGATGGTCGCTTGCGCGGACGCCTGGTGATGTCCAACACCGATCGCCAGTATTTCACCGACAACCGCTCTACCGAGCGGCCGCTGGTTTACGGTGTACTTGAAGCGGACGTAACCGACGACACCATGCTCACCTTCGGTGCCCGCTACAACAAGTCCCACGAGAACGGCACCAACAGCGCGGTGCCCCGCTACAGCAATGGTGCCGACCTGAACTTGCCGCGGCATACCGGCCTGACCAAGAACTGGGCCTACCTCGATGCCACCGCGCGCGAGTACTTCGCCAAGGTTGACCACCGCTTCAACGACGACTGGAAGCTCAACCTCAGCTACACCAATACCTGGGACCTCGGGTTGTTCAAATCAGCAACCACCCTTAACGCGGTAGACCCGGTGACCAATACCGGGGCGACCTGGTACGGCACGTCGACCCGCCAGGAGAACGAGCAGCACTTGTACGACGGTAACGTCTCTGGCCACTTCCAGGCCTTTGGCCTGGACCATGAAGTGGTGTTCGGTGCCGATTACCAGAAGATCGACAGCCGCTGGCTGGGTACCGCGCCTTATGCTGCATCGGGTTCGCCGGCCAATGTGTTCGACCCCGACGAGCTCGGCCTTCGACGACCCTGGCAACGGGCGTGACTACAAGCGCGACTACAGCCCCAACTCGCAGCGCCAGTATGGCCTGTACGGCAGCCTGCGCTTGCAACTGGCCGAGCCACTGCACCTGATTGTCGGGGCGCGTGCCCAGCGCTTCCACTTCTGGCAAACCTACACCAACAACCTGGTTTCGCCGGCGAGCATCTCCAGCCCCGAGCAACGCATCGGCACCAAGGTCACACCATTTGGTGGCCTGGTTTACGACCTGGACGATCAATGGTCGGCCTATGCCAGCTACTCGGAAATCTACAAGCCGCAGTCCAGCAGGATCAGCGGCCCGGCAGAAACCGGTTCGCCGCTTGAGCCCATGACCGGCAAGACCTACGAAACCGGCCTCAAGGGTGAACTGTTCAATGGTGCACTCAATGCCAGCGTGGCGCTGTACTACACCACTCGCGAAAACGAAGCGGTGCAAGACCCGAGCTTCCCATCGACCAGCGCCGGCTTCTCCGGCAGTTGCTGCTACGTGTCCAACGGCAAAGTGGTGAGCAAGGGCGTCGACATGGAGCTGTCCGGCGAGCTGTTGCCGGACTGGATGCTGGTGGGCGGCTACACCTTCAACCTCAACCGCAACCGCAGCGCCGACACCCCGCTGAGCACGGTAATGCCCAAGCACCTGTTCAAGCTTTACACCACCTACCGCCTGCCGGGCATGTTCAGCGACTTCAAGGTCGGTGGCGGCGTGCAAGTGCAAAGCGCCACCTACACCTCCGGTACGGTGAACCGCTATGACAGCAATGGCGCACTGGCGGAGCGTAATGTGCCCTTCGATTTCGACCAGAGCGGTTATGCCATCTGGAACGCTTTGGTCGACTACCGCGTCGATGACCACTGGAACGTCACGCTCAACGGCAACAACCTGTTCGACAAGAAGTACTACGCCACCGTGGGTACCTCGACCTATGGCAACTTCTACGGCGAGCCACGCAACTTCATGGTGACCCTGCGTGGCACCTATTGAAGGTTTGGAAGCGGGGCAGGGGGTGGGTTAAGGTCGTAGGCTGTCCCGTTTCCTTCAGGTGTGCCCCTTGCCCGTTTTCTACCTGAGCATCAGCCTGCTGCTGTATGTGCTCGCCCTGTTCTTCGATGGCGCGCTGATGAGCGGCGGGCGCCACATGCCGGCCCTGCAGATGTTGCTGTACGGGCCCTGGGGCATGCCCTTCGGTTTGTACCAATGGTTTGCCAACCCGCTGCTGGCCCTGGCCATCCTTGCCCATCGGCGGTTCCGCCGCGTGGCGTTGCTGGTCGGGTTGGCGGCGGCGTACCTGGCGGCCAGCAGTTTCGGCATCACCCGCCTGCCAGACAACCAGAGTTATGAGTTTCACGATCTGACTGGCTTCGGTGCTGGCTTTTATCTGTGGCTTGCAGCCATTGTGGTGTTCTGCCTGGGCCAGGCCTGGCATTGCTGGAAGGCACGTAGCGCCGACGACATGCCGGGCTGGAACTGGCTTGATGTGGCCTTGATAGCGGCGCTGGGCGTGGCGCTCTATTCGGCGACGCAGATGCCATCGTTGCGTTTTCACCCAGGCAAAGTGCTGATGCCGCCAGAACAGCCGCAGTCGTTTTGATACCCCAAGGAGGGTTTGCATGAGCAAGCATTACCTGACAGGCCTGGCACTGGCCTGCGTTTTACCGTTGGCCGTGGCGGACGATTACACGCCGGCTTACGGGCAATGCATGGACAAGGCCTCCACCACAGTGGCCATGAGCGAATGCATCAAGGCCGAGACGCAAGTGCAGGACCAGCGCTTGAATAGGGTGTACAAGCAGTTGATGGGCAAGCTGGATGCCGGGCAGCAGAAAAGCTTGAGGGATGTACAGCGCAAGTGGCTGGCCTATCGCGATGGCAATTGCCAGTTCCATGTGCAGGCCAGTGGCGGGACCATGGCGCAGTTGGAAGGTGGGTCATGCATGATGGACATGACCCGTGACCGGGCGGCGGAGCTGGAACGGGTGCTCAGCCCAGGGCAGTGAGGTTGCCTGTACCGGCCTAGCTCCCACAGGGATTGCATCGCCTGATGGCACGGCGCGGTCCCTGTGGGGGCTGGCTTGCCGGCGATGGGGCGCGCAGCGGCCCCGTTTACTTGTGCGGTTTGCGCGGTGCCCGGGCCTTGAGGTACTCGCGCACTTCCACCGCATCCCCGGCAAATTCGATACGCTCTGCCTTCGCCGCACGCTGGTAGGCATACATCGGGTCGTAATACTCGTTCAGCAAGCCCTCGATCCAGCCCCGGTGCAGGTCCACCGCGCCGCTGCGCTGTTGCTCTTCCAGCGCTTGGCCCAGTATCGCCGACAGCCGTTGATAACGCTCGCCACCCAAGCGCTTGTAGATGTTGGCCATGCTCTGCAGCATGCGTTCGGTAAACAGCCGGCGACCATCTTCCTCGCCATGAACAGCGGCGAACTCGGCACTCAGGTTGACCACATAGTCACGCAGGATACGCTCGACGCGGTTGGCAAAGCTGTCTTCCAGCCACACCAACGGGTATTGCTGCATGCCTTGGTAAAGCTCCAGCGGCACGGTGCAGCTGCCGACGATGCGGCCTTCATCTTCCAGTACGAATTGCTCGATCCCGCTGGCACGCTTCTTCAGCACATCGATAGCCAGCTGGTTCTCGAAGTCGATCTGCGCCGGTTGCGCAGTAGCACGCTTGCCGAAGCTGGAACCGCGATGGTTGGCATGGCCTTCCAGGTCCAGCACATTGCCCAGCTGGTGCAGCACATCCGTCTTGCCGGTACCGGTAAGGCCGCCCAGCAGCACGAAATCGCATTGCGCCACCGCTTGCTGGGTGGTTTCCAGCAGGAAGGTACGCATGGCTTTGTAGCCGCCTTTGATACGCGGGTACTGGATGCCCGCCTCGTCGCGCAGCCAACCTTGCACGATCTGTGAACGCAGGCCACCCCGGAAGCAGTACAGATAGCCTTGCGGGTGGGCCTGGGTAAACGCCACCCAAGCGTCCATCCGTGCCTGCTTGATGCTGCCGCTGACCAACTCGTGGCCAAGGGTGATGGCGGCTGCCTGACCCTGTTGTTTGAAGCAGGTGCCGACCTTCTGCCGCTCCTGGTCGTTCATCAACGGCAGGTTGACCACGCCAGGGAAGGCGCCTTTGGCGAATTCGACGGGGGCGCGCATGTCCATCATCGGCACATCGTCGAGGAACAGCTGACGCAAGTCGGTGCAGTCGGGGCGCATCAGATCACCTCGACTGCGTGGGTCTGTCGTTCGACCAGTTTGCCGATGGGCGACAACTGCAGGCCCAGTTCGGCAGCGACTGCCAGGAACTCGGCTTCACCTTCAGGGCTGACCGCCACCAGCAGGCCGCCGCTGGTCTGCGGGTCGCACAGCAAGTGTTTCTGGTCGTCACTGAGGGCGCCGAGCTTGTGGCCGTAGCTGTCGAAGTTGCGCAGGGTGCCGCCGGGGATGCAGCCCTCGGCCAGGTAGTGGTCGACACTGGGCAGGCGCGGTACGGCGGCGTAGTCCAGGTGCGCAGTCAGGCCGCTGCCTTCGGCCAGTTCTACCAGGTGGCCGAGCAGGCCGAAACCGGTGACGTCGGTCATGGCTTTTACCCCGTCGAGCTTGCCGAAGCGGCTGCCGGGGGTGTTGAGGGTGCACATCCAGTCGCGGGCCAGGCCCTGGTCCTGCGCGCGCAACTTGGCCTTTTTTTCGGCGGTGGTGAGGATGCCGATGCCCAGTGGCTTGGTCAGGTACAGCTGGCAGCCGGCAGTGGCGGTGTCGTTGCGCTTGAGGTGGCGCTTGCTGACCACACCGGTCACGGCCAGGCCGAAGATTGGCTCGGGGGCGTCGATGGAGTGGCCGCCGGCCAGTGGGATGCCGGCTTCGGCGCACACGGCGCGGCCGCCACGGATCACTTCACGGGCAACCTCCGGGGGCAGCACGTTGACTGGCCAGCCAAGGATGGCGATGGCCATCAGCGGGTCGCCGCCCATGGCGTAGATGTCGCTGATGGCGTTGGTGGCGGCGATGCGGCCAAAATCGTAGGGGTCATCGACAATCGGCATGAAAAAGTCGGTGGTCGAGACCACACCGCGCTCGTCGTCCAGCGCATACACGGCCGCGTCGTCGCGCGAGGCGTTGCCCACCCACAGCTTAGGGTCCAGCGCCTGGGCGCCGCTTTCGGCGAGGATCACGTCCAGTACCTTGGGGGAGATCTTGCAACCACAGCCGGCACCATGGCTGTACTGGGTCAGGCGAATCGGCTCGCTCATACGTTCCTCGGCAGGTCAGATTGTTGCGCGATTGTAGCAAAGCTGGCCTTTGGGCCTTTGCCTCTTATAATTCCCATTGTCGGCGGATTTGTCGGCATTTCCCCGCTATTGAACCGGAGAATACACATGCTCAAACGCCCCTTGGCGCTCGCCGCTGGCCTCGTGCTGTCCTGCTGTGCCGTTGTGGTTCAGGCTGCTGAAACCCTGCGGGTCAGCGCCATCCCCGACGAAGCGCCTACCGAACTGCAGCGCAAGTTCAAGCCATTGGGCGAGTACCTGGCCAAGCAGTTGGGCATGGAGGTGAAGTTCGTACCGGTGGCCGATTACCCGGCGGTGGTCGAATCGCTGGCCGCCGACCGCCTGGACCTGGCTTGGCTGGGTGGCTTCACTTTTGTTCAGGTACACCTGAAGGACCCGACAGCCACGCCGCTGGTGCAGCGTGAGCAGGATGCGCAGTTCACCTCCAAGTTCATCACAGCCAACCCCAACGTGAAGAGCCTGGCCGACCTCAAGGGCAAGTCGTTTGCCTTCGGGTCCATCTCGTCCACGTCGGGCAGCCTGATGCCGCGTTACTTCATGCTCAAGCAGGACAACATCAAGCCTGAAGAGTACTTCAGCCGCGTGGCCTATTCTGGCGCCCATGACGCCACCGTGGCCTGGGTGCAGGCTGGCAAGGTCGATGGTGGCGTGCTCAACGCGAGTGTGTGGCAAAAGCTGGTGGATGCCGGCAAGGTCGATACCAGCAAGGTGAAGGTGTTTGCCACCACCCCGACCTACTTCGACTACAACTGGACCGTGCGCGGCAACATGGAGCCGGCGTTGAAAGAAAAGATCAAGAAGGCCTTCCTTGACCTCGACCCAGCCAACCCCGAGCACAAGGCGATTCTCGACCTGCAGGCCGCCAGCCGCTTCATCGAAACCAAGCCTGAGAACTACACGGGCACCGAGCAAGCCGCGCGCGAGGCCGGCCTGCTCAAGTGACCGCGTCGAATGTGGCTATCCATCTGCACGGTGCCAGCCTGCGCCATGGCCCGGTACGCGCGCTTGACGCGGTCAGCCTGCGCATCGAGCAGGGCGAGCGCGTGGCAATCATCGGGCCGTCGGGGGCGGGCAAGTCCAGCTTGCTGCACCTGATGGCTACCGCCACCCAGCTCACCAGCGGGCGCCTGGAACTGCTCGGTGAGCAGCCTTGGGCGTTGTCGGCAAGGGCACGTCAGCGCCTGCGCGCGCGGGTTGGCCTGGTGCATCAGGCACCGCCCTTGCCACCGCGGCAACGGGTAGTGACAGCCGTGCTGGCTGGCCGCCTGGGGCAATGGGGTGTGCTGCGCGGCTTGCTCAACCTGCTGTACCCCGGCGATGTACCAGGGGCGCGCCAGGTTTTGGCCGAGCTAGGCCTGGCCGACAAGCTGTTCGTGCAGTGTGGGCAACTGTCCGGTGGCCAGTTGCAGCGGGTGGGCATTGCCCGGGCGCTGTACCAGCGGCCGCAGGTGCTGCTGACCGACGAGCCGGTGTCGGCCATGGACCCGGTGTTGGCCGACCACAGCCTGGCCTTGCTCAACCGCCATGCCCAGGCCAACGGCGTGACGCTGGTGGCGAGCCTGCATGCCGTAGAGCTGGCGCTGGCGCACTTCCCACGGGTGATCGGTATCCGCGAGGGGCAGGTGGTGTTTGATTGCCCAGCCGATGCAGTCACCAAACCCATGCTGGATGCGCTTTACGCTAACGAACAGCTGGTATCGCCGCCCACCCAGGGGCCGGCCCTGACTGTGCAGATTCCGCGATGCTGAAGGCCGACACCCGCGACCCGGCCCTGCTGCCGCGGTTGCTGCTGGCCTTGCTGGCTGTGGCCGTGCTGTGGCCTGGCATTCAGCTGAGCGAGCTGAACCCGTGGGTACTGCTACAGGCTGAGAACCGGCAGCAGATCGCCAGTTTCACCCGCGCCTTCTGGCCACCGGCTCACGATGCCGACTTTCTCGCGTTGCTGTACGAAGCCACTCTGCAGACCCTGGCCGTGGCCACCGCTGGCATGGCGCTGGCATTGCTGCTGGCCGTTCCGGCCGGCCTGATGGCCAGCCGCGCCTTGTCGTTGCGTGCCGCCTCCCATGGCGGGCGCGCCGGGTTGTGGTCGCGGCTGCTGCGCCTGCCGGTGCGTGGGTTGCTCATCTTCTTGCGCAGCGTGCCAGAAATTGTCTGGGCGCTGCTGTTCGTGCGGGCCGTGGGGCTAGGGCCAACGGCGGGCGTGCTGGCGATCGCCATTACCTACAGCGGCATGCTCGGCAAGGTCTATGCCGAGATTTTCGAGTCGGTCGACCAGCGCCCGGCCCATGCCTTGTTGCAGGCGGGCAGTGGCCGGCTGGCGGCGTTTCTGTACGGCATCCTGCCCAATGCTGCATCGGAAGTGGTGTCGTACACCGTGTACCGCTGGGAGTGCGCAGTGCGGGCTTCGGTGGTGATGGGGTTTGTCGGTGCTGGCGGGCTGGGCCAGCAGATTGACCTGTCGATGCGCATGTTCGCCGGTGCGCAGGTAGCGAGCATGTTGCTGACGTTCCTGGTACTGGTGATGCTGGCCGACCTGCTCAGCCGCCTGCTGCGCTGGAGGCTGGCATGAACCGGGTGATCAACCTGCTGCTGCTTGGTGCCATCGCAATGGCAGTAGTGGCCTCGTTCGCTTACCTGGAGCTGGACTTGCAGGCATTGGTCGGCAATGGCGGGTTGGGGCAGATGGGCGAGTATGCCGGGCGTTTCCTGCACCCGGACCTGTCTGCCGAGCACCTGAAGGCAGTGTGGCGTGGGGCGCTGGAGACCCTGGCCATGTCTGGCCTGGGTACCTTGTTGGCAATGGTAATGGGGATGTTGTTGGCGCTGCCGGCAGCGGGGCGGTTCGGCTGGCCTTTGCAGGGGGCGGCGCGGGTGTTGCTGAATGCCCTGCGGGCCATCCCTGAACTGGTGTGGGCGGCGCTGACGGTGCTGGCGGCAGGCCTTGGCCCCAATGCTGGCACCCTGGCCTTGGCGCTGCATACCGCTGGCGTGCTGGGGCGGTTGTTTGCCGAGGCGCTGGAGAACGCACCACCAGAGCCGGCAGCGGCTATCCGCCTGCAGGGCGGCAGCCAGGTAGCGGCGTTCTGCTTTGGCACCTTGCCTAACCTATGGCCGCAGTTGCTGGCCTACAGCTTGTACCGCTGGGAGAACAATATCCGCATGGCCAGTGTGCTGGGGTTTGTCGGGGCGGGTGGCTTGGGGCAGATGCTGTACACCACCTTGAGCCTGTTCCAGGAGGCCCAGGCCAGCACGGTGATCATTGGGATGCTGGTGCTGGTGCTGCTGGTGGATGTGTTGAGCGATGCATTGCGCCAGCGCTATGTGCGGGCCTGACGGACAGCCGGGGCCGCGTTGCGGCCCATCGCCGGCAAGCCAGCTCCCACAGGTACAGTGCAAGATCAAAGGATTGCGCGGTCCTTGTGGGAGCTGGCTTGCCGGCGATAGGGCCCTTGAGGCCGGGGGCTAAGCCAAATCCCCACATTGCGCTTCCCGCTGCATCGACTCCAGGTTGCGCTCGATCGTCTCGCAGATGGTATCCATCTGGATCTGGTGCTCACTGAACCTGAACGGGCTCTGCAAGTCTGTGCCGATCCGCTCGATGGCCAGCAGCATGAACCCCACCACGGTCGATGCTAGCGGCGTAAACCAGCCCAGCGACTCCACCAGCCCCACCGGCACGATCAGGCAGAACAGGGTGATGAACAGCCGCGGGAAATACACATAAGGATAGGGCAGCGGCGTATTGGCAATCCGTTCCATGCCACCCTGGGCGTTGGACAGGTCCACCAGTGTCGACTCCAGCCGCGCCAGGCGGATACTGTCCAGTCGCCCGGCCTGGTACTCCCGGGCCAGCAAAGCCGCCGAACCACCGAGAATGTCATTGGCGAAGTTGTTCGAGCGGTTGCGGCGTTCGAACTCTGCCGGAGGAATGAACGCCATCAACTCGTCCGGGCACGGTTCACCCTTCAGGTGCGCCGCCAGGCAGTTCACATAGGCGATATGCCGGCGCAGCAGGGTGGCCTTGACCGGGTTCAGGCCGTCTTCCGGGTCATCGATCAGGGTCAGCGCCTGCCGTGCGAAGCTACGCGACCCGTTCACCAGCGCCCCCCACAACGTGCGCGCCTCCCACCAGCGGTTGTAGGCGCTGCTGTTGCGAAAACTCACCAGCACCACCAGCGCCGAACCCAGCAAGGTCAAGGGGATCAGCGGCAGGGTGAACTTGCTGTTGAAGAACAGCATGAAGTCGATGGTGACCAGCACATCCCAGATCAGCAGCCAGAACAACGACCAGCCGATGTAGCCGATGGTCTTCACGGCCAGGCGGTACTTGCGGGTGATGATGTCTTTCACGCGGGGTACCTCGAAACGCGGGGGATGCAGGATCGGACGTCGAGGCTCGTCGAAGGTTCGAGGGTGGAATGTTGCAAGGGATTTTTGTGGCTGTGGCGAAAGGCGGGTCCGACTTGAAGCCACATGCAATGACCCGCTGATCCAGCTCGGTCAAGTCAGTATTTGCTTCATCTGCACCAACGCTACCCGCGTGCCGTCCCATGCCTGCCGCTCCTCGATGCCGAACGGTGTAAAGCCCAGCTGTGGATAAAGCAGCAAGCCGGCGGTGTTGTGATTGAAGCATGACACCCAGACCTCCCGGGCGCTGTATTGCTGGCGGGCCAGTTCGTTCATGGCGGTTACCAGATAACGCGCTACACCAAGGCCGCGGGCGCTGGGGGCCACCACTACGTTGCCCAGGGCGCATACGCCGCCGTGTTCGGCTTTGTAGAAGTTGGCGAAGGCCAGGACAGCGCCGTTACCTTCCACCACCGTGGAGCCGCTGCGTTGGGCGATGGCGTCGCTCAGTTGGTCGGGGGTGAGGGGGTAGGTGGCTTTGGGGAACATGTAGAACAGTTCGTCCGGGCTTTGTGGAAAGTTGCAGATGATGGGGATGTCTTCAGGTCGGATCGGGCGGTGGGTCAGGTGCATGGCAGGTCCCTCTCGCGTTAGCTGGCATGGCCTCTTCGCGGGTTTACCCGCGAAGAGGCCATCAGCTTCACATCATATGCCGCTTTCAATCTTCAATCTTCAATCGCGACCCGACTCACGGCTTGGCGGCCACCGCCACATAGCCCTTGACCGAAGCCGGTGCCCGGGGCTTGGCCTTGTGCGCCAGCAGGTACTGGTAGCGCCGCCATTCCTTGTCGATCTCGCTGAACGACATGAACACGCTGATGCGGTCTTTGCCGGCCAGGTCCGGGCGCTTGCCGGCGTCGATCTCGCTGGTAGGAATGATGGCGACGTTGATGCCCACCACCTTGCCATCATCGGCAAACACCGGCCCGCCCGACATGCCCTTGGTGATCGGGCCGTCATGCACCGAGTAGAAGACGCTGCCAGGCGTACCTTCAAGCCGTACCAGTGACGGCAGGGCATGGCCCTTGCCCTGCATCGGCATCATGAAACTGTTGAAACCCACCGCCGTAACGGCTTCCCCTGGCACGTACTGGCGCCAGAGCGGCACGGTGCTGGCCTTGTGCTTGAAGAACACCACGTCACCGAGGCCTTCGTGGACCACGTTGCGCAAGAAAGGGGTGTGTTTGGCGGTTACTGCGTAATCCTCGTTCCACTGGATGGCGCTGGCCATCAGCAACATCGGCAGCGGGGCACCAGAAGTGACCACGAAAGCCTGGCTGTAGACGGGATCTGAAACGTACGACGTTGGCACTCCATTGCACCCACTGAGCAGCATCATTGCCGCCATGCAGGGCGCGATTGTTTTCATGGGTCACACAGGGCGTGTAGTAAAAAAAGGGAGCGCAACTATGGCTAAGTGCTATTACGCTAACAATACTTTCGGCATATATCCGACGAATGACAGCTTAAGTGTTAGTCATGACGGCGGCCAATAGAATGCAGGTATGGCTGCAGGGCTTGGAGTCATTCGGGTGTCGTCAATAATTTCCGGTGCCTGCCGGCAGCACGGCCATCGCAGGAAAAATTGATCTGATAATCGTTATCATCTAATGTGCCATCCTTGCCCGGAGGGATGCCCGTGATAAACGACGATCTGAGTCAGGTCTATGCCGAGCACAATGGATGGCTCAAACAGTGGCTTTACCGCCGGCTGGGCTGTTCGGCACAAGCTGCGGACCTGGCTCAGGACACCTTCCTGCGGATCCTTCAGGCCCAGCAGAAGGCGGGTGCCAGCCTGAGCCTGCAGCGCCCCCGGGCCTACCTGGCAACGGTGAGCCGGCGGTTGGTGTACGACCATTTCCGCCGCCAGTCACTGGAGCGCGCCTACCTGGACATGCTCGCGCAATTGCCTGAGTTGTTCGCGCTGTCCGCCGAAGAACAGTGGGAAATGCGCGAAACCTTGCAGCAACTGGACGCACTGCTCGATACCTTCAAGCCGGTGGTGCGCTCTGTGTTCCTGCTGGTGCAACTGGAGGGCCTGACCTATATCGAAGTGGCGCGCCGCCTGGGCATTGGCGAGCGCACGGTCAAGCGGCACATGGCCAACGCCCTGCAAGCCTGCATTTTGTTTGACGAAGACTTCTGATGCCCAGCCAACAACCCCGCATCACCCCGGAAGTGGCTCGGCAAGCAGCCAACTGGCACATGCTGATGCTCGATGAAGCTGTCAGCCCGGCCCAGCGCGCAGCCTGCAGCCGCTGGCGCGCGGCGGCACCCGAGCATGAGCGGGCCTGGCAGAAGGCGCTGCGGGTTCAGGCCCGGTTGGGCATGCTGCCGCAGCAACTGGCCATGGGCACCTTGAACCGTGAACGCCGGCAGGTGATGAAGCAGATGCTCGTGCTGGCCATCGTCGCGCCGCTCGGTTATGTGGGCTATCGCCAGCTTGTGCCGCAGGCAGCTTATGCCACTGACGTTGGCCAGCTTAAACAGATGACCTTGGCTGACGGTACGTTGCTGGACATGAACACCGATACCGCCGTGGATGTGGATTTCGACGCGCAGCAACGGCTGATCAGCCTGCGCCGTGGCGAGGTGCTGGTCGACAGCGGGCCGGATACCCACAGCACCGTTTACCGGCCACTGCGCGTTGCTACCGGGCAAGGCCTGATGGAGGCTCTGGGTACGCGTTTCATGGTCCGCCAGCGCGAAGGCACGACACAACTTGCCGTGTTCCAGGGGGCGGTAAGGGTGACGCCTGCCCGTGGCCCAGCGCACATCCTTGAGGCCGGCCAGCAGCTGACTTTTGATGCCTTGGGGCAGGGTGCCTTGGTCGCAGCCCGTGAACAAGACAGCCAGTGGACCCGTGGCCAACTGGTGGTCGAGGAGATGCCCTTGCGCGAATTTCTCAGCGAGCTGGGGCGCTACCGGCCGGGCTGGTTGCGCTGTCAGCCCGATGTCGGGCAGCTGCTGATCAGCGGCGCCTTCCAGCTGGAAAACACCGATGAAATCCTGGCTGCGCTACCTGCCACGTTGGCAGTGCACGTGGACTACCGCACCCGCTACTGGGTTACCGTCAGCAAACGTTAATGAGAATTGGCCCGTTTTTTAAACTCGTCAGTCCTTATCTGTGGAACTGCCACACATAATAGGGACAACTTCTCAATGATCCGCTCTTCTTCACCGGTCGCCACGACCGGCCTCGCCATGGTTCAACCACGCGTGCCCAGCTATCGCCGGGTACTCGCTTTGAGCGCCCTGGCCATCGCCCTGCAAGGTGTTGGCGTGCACGCCCTGGCTGCGCCTGCGCAGGCGCCGCAAGCCTACAGCATCGCGTCCGGTAGCCTGGCCCAGGTACTTGCCCGGTTTGCCAGTGAAGGAGGGTTTACCCTGCAATACACCTCGGAATTGACCCGTGGGCTCACCAGCCCTGGGCTGCAAGGGCAGTATGGGGTCGAAGAAGGTTTGCAGCACCTGTTGGCCGGTACTGGCCTGCAGGCCGTGCGTCGCGGCAACAACGTCTATGGCTTGCAGCCTGTTCCCCTGAATGCCGCGTCGGGTGGCGCCGCCTTGAATCTGGAACCGCTGAACATCAATGGCGTCCAGGATAATGCAACCACCGAGGGTTCAGGCAGCTACACCTCCAACGCCGTTACCATTGGCAAGGGTACCCACCGCCTCAAGGAAATTCCCCAGTCGGTCAGCGTGGTCACGCGCAAGGCCATGGACGACCAGCGCCTCGATACCCTGGATGAAGTGCTGGAAAAGACCACGGGCATTACCACCTTGCAAAGCCCGTCCGGCGGCAAGTACATCTATTCCCGTGGTTTCGAGGTGGAAACCATCCAGTACGACGGCGTGCCACTCGACCGCCGCTACTATGCCATCGGCAGCAGCTTCACCTCCGACACGCTACTGTACGACCGTGTTGAAATCCTGCGCGGTGCCAACGGCCTGCTGCAAGGCAGCGGCAACCCCGGTGCAGCCATCAACCTGGTGCGCAAACGGCCGAAAGCCGAGCCGTTCTTGTCGGTGACTGCCAGCGCCGGCTCCTGGGACACCTATCGTCAGACCATAGATGCCGGCGCCCCGCTCAATGCCGATGGCTCGCTGCGTGGCCGTGTGGTGGCCGGGCACGAAGACCAGAACTACTTCTACGACACCGCCGAAAGCCGCAAGAATGTGCTCTACGGCATCCTTGAATACGACCTCAGCGACGCCACCACGGTAGCGGCGGGCGCCAGCGTCGAAGACCTGCACTCCACACCGTTCTTCAGCGGCCTGCCACGCAACAAGGACGGCAGCGCGGTAAACGTCAGCCGGTCCACCTATACCGGTGCCGACTGGAACAAGTGGGACAACAAGCAAACTACCTACTTCGCTGACATCACTCATGATTTCAACGAAGACTGGCGCCTGAAAGCCTCCGGCAGCTACATGCGCGAAACCAACTACATTCTTTACAGCTTCGGTCGTGGCGCGGTAGACCCGGCAACCGGTGACGGCATGCGCTCGCGTGCCTACCTGTACGATTTCGAGAACATCAACAAGGGCGCCGACATCAACCTGACCGGCAAGTGGCGTGCTTTTGGCCGGGAGCACGAAGTGGTGGTGGGCGCCAACGCCAGCGACCTGCAAACCGACGACCTGCAAGGCGGCTTCCTGAACCTGGGCCCGATGAACATCTACGACCCCGTCTCGCCACAGCGCCCGAGCCAGGACCTACTGCTGGGCAACGGAACTACAAACACCTACCCCGGCACTTCCAAGGGCAAGATTCGCCAAAACGGGCTATACGCGGTTACGCGCTACAAGCTGGCCGACCCATTGACCCTGGTAGTGGGCGGGCGCACCAGCAATTACACCTATGATTACGAACTGCACCGCTTCAACGGCGTGTCGCCAACCCCCGCCCATTCGCGGGAAAGCGGCGAGTTCACGCCGTATGGCGGCCTGATCTACGCGCTGAACGACCAGTGGTCGGCCTACGTGAGCTACGCCGATATCTTCAAGCCGCAAACCGGAGCTGAGCGTGGACAACGCCCCGCTAAAACCCATCGAAGGCGCCAACTATGAGCTGGGCCTGAAGGGTGAGCTGTTCGACGGTCGCGTCAATACCAGCTTCGCGCTGTTCCAGGTAGACCAGGAGAACCGCGCCCAGGCTACCGAATGCGGTGCTATCGGCGGTGAAAACTGCTACGTGGCTGGCGGCAAGGTGCGCACCCAAGGCTTCGACGCTGAGATCAGTGGCGAAGTGCTGGACCGCCTGCAGCTGTTTGCCGGCTACACCTACACCCATACCGAATACCGCAACGACCCGGCCGATGGCGAGTCGGAGGCCGGCGGCACCTTCAACACCTACACGCCCAAGCACCTGCTGCGCTTCTGGGCGGACTACAACCTGCCAGGCGAACTGGACCCGTGGACCGTAGGCGCTGGCGCCAACATCCAGAGCCGCAACTACCACGGCAACTTTGGTGGCACGGACGGGGTAGGCAAGATCGAGCAGGCTGGGTACGCCATCTGGAACGCCCGGGTGGCTTACCAGATCAACAAGAACTTCAGCGTGTCGTTGAACGGCAACAACCTGTTCGACAAGAAGTACTTCTCCAGCATTGGTTGGCTGTATGCGGCGAACTATTACGGGGATCCGCGTAACTACACCGTTACCCTGCGGGCTGACTTTTAAGACTGAAGCGTTATTGAGTTATGGGAGCAACAGGCTGGCTCGGTCCCTGTGGGAGCGGGCAAGCCCGCGAACACCGGCGTAGTCGGTGCCAGCCACCGCGTTGAGCTTTTTCGCGGGCACGCCCGCTCCCACAGGTACTGCGTCGTGCTGATTAGACGTTAAGTGAGACGGTTGTTCTGGCAGGTACGGGCATTGACCCGAAAAATCGCAGGCACAAAAAAACCGACCATAAGGTCGGTTTTTTCCGGATTTTGGTGCCCCGAGGGAGACTCGAACTCCCACTCCTTTCGAAAACGGATTTTGAATCCGCCGCGTCTACCAATTCCGCCATCAGGGCGTGTGGCGCGCAGTATAGAGAGCTGCCGCTAGTCGGTCAATCGGCTTTCATGGTGAATTTTCACACATTGGGCTAAACTTCCCGGCCCTGCCGAACCGAACATCATCATGCGCGTCGCCGATTTTTCCTTCGAACTCCCTGATTCCCTGATCGCCCGCCACCCGTTGGCCGAGCGCCATGGCAGCCGTCTGCTGGTGCTCGATGGGCCGACCGGCGCGCTGGCGCACCGGCAATTTCCCGATCTGCTCGAATACCTGCGCCCCGGCGACCTGATGGTGTTCAACAACACCCGGGTGATCCCGGCGCGGTTGTTTGGCCAGAAAGCCTCCGGCGGCAAGCTGGAAGTGCTGGTCGAGCGTGTGCTCGACAGCCACCGGGTGCTGGCCCACGTGCGTGCCAGCAAGGCGCCGAAAGTGGGCGCGGTCATCCTCATTGATGGCGGTGGCGAGGCCGAAATGGTCGCACGCCATGACACGCTGTTCGAGTTGCGCCTCACCGAAGAGGTGCTGCCACTGCTCGACCGCGTCGGCCACATGCCGCTGCCGCCCTACATCGACCGCCCCGACGAGGGCGCCGACCGTGAGCGCTACCAGACCGTGTACGCCCAGCGCGCCGGTGCGGTAGCCGCGCCCACTGCGGGCCTGCACTTTGACGAAGCGCTGCTGGAAAAGATTGCTGCCAAAGGTGTGGAGCGGGCTTTCGTTACCCTGCACGTGGGCGCCGGCACCTTCCAGCCAGTGCGGGTCGACAAGATCGAAGACCACCACATGCACAAAGAATGGCTCGAAGTGGGCCAGGATGTGGTCGATGCCATCGAGGCCTGCCGCGCACGTGGTGGCCGGGTAATCGCGGTCGGCACCACCAGCGTGCGTTCGCTGGAGAGCGCGGCGCGCGATGGCGTGCTCAAGGCTTTCAGCGGCGACACCGACATCTTCATTTACCCGGGCCGGCCGTTCCATGTGGTCGATGCCCTGGTCACCAACTTCCACCTGCCAGAGTCCACGCTGCTGATGCTGGTCTCGGCGTTCGCCGGTTACCCCGAGACCATGGCTGCCTATGCGGCGGCGGTCGAGAACGGGTACCGCTTCTTCAGTTACGGTGATGCCATGTTCATCACCCGCAATCCGGCGCCACGCGGCCCCGAGGATCAAGCATGAGTCGCACCTGTCGAATGTCCTTCGAACTGCTGGCTACCGACGGCAAGGCCCGTCGTGGTCGCATCACTTTCCCGCGTGGCACGGTGGAAACCCCGGCGTTCATGCCGGTGGGCACCTATGGCACGGTCAAGGGCATGCTGCCACGCGATATCGAGGCCATTGGCGCCGAGATGATCCTGGGCAACACCTTCCACCTGTGGCTGCGCCCAGGTACCGAGGTGATCAAGAAGCACAACGGCCTGCACGACTTCATGCAGTGGAAAGGCCCGATCCTCACCGACTCCGGTGGCTTCCAGGTATTCAGCCTGGGCGCCATGCGCAAGATCAAGGAAGAGGGCGTGACCTTCGCCTCGCCAGTCGATGGCTCGAAGGTGTTCATGGGCCCTGAAGAGTCGATGCAGGTGCAGCGTGACCTGGGTTCGGACGTGGTGATGATCTTCGACGAGTGCACCCCGTACCCGGCCGAGCACGACGTGGCGCGTACCTCCATGGAGCTGTCGCTGCGCTGGGCCCAGCGCTCGAAGAACGCCCATGCCGACAACACTGCGGCGCTGTTCGGCATTGTCCAGGGCGGTATGTACCAGGACTTGCGCATGCGCTCGCTGGAAGGCCTGGAAAACATCGGTTTCGACGGCCTGGCCATCGGCGGCCTGTCGGTGGGCGAACCCAAGCACGAAATGATCAAGGTGCTGGATTACCTGCCGGGCGTGATGCCGGCTGACAAACCTCGTTACCTTATGGGGGTAGGCAAACCGGAAGATCTCGTTGAGGGTGTGCGCCGCGGCGTTGACATGTTCGACTGCGTGATGCCTACGCGTAACGCGCGTAACGGCCATCTGTTCGTCGATACAGGGGTGATCAAGATCCGCAATGCGTTCCATCGCCACGATGAATCGCCGCTGGATCCGACCTGTGACTGCTACACCTGCACCAACTTCTCCCGTGCCTATCTCCATCACCTGGACAAGTGCGGCGAAATGTTGAGCAGCATGCTGAATACCATCCACAACTTGCGCCATTACCAGCGCTTGATGGCCGGTTTACGCGAGGCTATTCAACAGGGTAAATTGGCCGCCTTTGTCGACGCCTTCTACGCCAAGCGCGGGCTTCCTGTACCGCCTTTGGACTGACTGTCTGCATCCATTATTAGAAAATTACATTAGGAGTGCCCAATGAGCTTCTTCATCCCCGCCGCATACGCGGACGCTGCAGCACCTGCCGCTGGCCCAGCCGGTACCGGCTTCGAGTGGATTTTCCTGGTCGGTTTCCTGGTTATCTTCTACCTGATGATCTGGCGCCCACAGGCCAAGCGCGCCAAAGAGCAGAAAAACCTGCTCGGCAACTTGCAGAAAGGTGACGAAGTTGTCACCAACGGCGGCATCGCCGGCAAAATCGTCAAGGTTTCCGATGATTTCGTGGTGCTGGAAGTTTCCGACACTGTCGAGCTGAAGTTCCAGAAGGGCGCCATCGCGGCAACCCTGCCAAAAGGTACGCTCAAGGCTATCTGAGTTACCGGTTTTATTTTCCAGTCGGGGCGCGCAAAGCGCCCCGCGTCTTGAACGGGCGGCGTGATGCTGAACAAATACCCTCTGTGGAAATATGCACTGATCGTGCTGGTACTGGTGGTCGGTTTCATTTATTCCGCTCCCAACCTCTACCCGGATGACCCGGCGGTACAGATCAGCGGTGCCAGTTCGGCGCTGCAGGTGAACCAGGCCGACCTCGATCGCGTCAGCAAGGCGCTGGTCGATGCCAAGATCGCCGTCAAGGGCGCCAGCCTGGGTGAGAAGGGCAGCGGGCTGATCCGCCTGACCAACCAGGAAGACCAGCTGCCAGCCAAGGATGTGGTGCGCAAGGCACTGGGCGATGATTACGTCGTGGCCCTGAACCTGGCACAGACTACCCCGCAATGGCTGCGCAACCTGGGCGCAAGCCCGATGAAGCTGGGCCTGGACCTGTCCGGTGGCGTGCACTTCCTGCTGGAAGTGGACATGGACAAGGCCATGACGGCCCGCATGAAGGTCTACGAAGGCGAGGTCAAGACCTTGCTGCGCAAAGAGCGCGTCCGCTACCGCAGCCTGCCGCAGCAGGATGGCGGCATCATGCTGGGCTTCTCTGACGATGCAACCCGCGAGCAGGCACGTGCCCTGATCCGCAAGAATTTCAATGATTTCGACCTGACCACCACCGAGCGCAACGACCTCGCCGTGCTGCGTCTGGCGCTGACTCAGGCAAAAGTTGCCGAGATCCGCGAATACTCGATCAAGCAGAACCTCACCACCGTCCGCAACCGTGTCAACGAGCTGGGCGTGGCTGAGCCGCTGGTACAGCGCCAGGGCGCCAACCGTATCGTGGTCGAGCTGCCAGGCGTGCAGGACACTGCCGAAGCCAAGCGTATCCTCGGTAAAACCGCCAACCTGGAGTTCCGTTTTGGTGCTGAGCCGGGTGCGTCCAAGGCCACTACCGAAGTGTTCGAATTCCGCGAAGGCGGCCGTTCTGCCCCGGTCGAGCGCGGCCTGATCATCACCGGTGACCAGGTTACCGACGCCCAGGCCAGCTTTGACGAGCACGGCCGCCCACAAGTGAACATCCGCCTGGATGGCCACGGTGGCGAGCTGATGAGCCGTGCTACCCGTAGCAATGTCGGCCGCAGCATGGCGGTGATCTTCATCGAGCAGAAGCCGGTCACCCGCTATGTGAAGCAGACCGTCGACGGCGTCGAAAAAGACGTTGCCGTACAAAGCTTCGTGGAAGAGAAAAAGATCATCAGCCTGGCGACCATCCAGTCGCCGCTGGGCAGCCAGTTCCGTATCACCGGCCTGAACGGCCAGGGTGAATCGTCCGAACTGGCCCTGCTGCTGCGTGCCGGTGGTCTGGCCGCGCCGATGTACTTCGCTGAAGAACGTACCATTGGCCCAAGCCTGGGTGCCGACAACATCACCAAGGGTATCGATGCGTCGTTGTGGGGCATGCTGTTCGTCTCGCTGTTCATCATCGCCATCTACCGTGGCTTCGGCGTGATCGCCACCATCGCCCTGGCGGGCAACATGGTGCTGCTGTTGGCGCTGATGTCGCTGCTGGGGGCCACCCTGACCCTGCCGGGTATTGCCGGTATCGTGTTGACCATGGGTATGGCGGTGGACGCCAACGTGCTGATCTTCTCGCGTATCCGCGAAGAACTGAAAGCCGGCATGTCGGTACAGCGCGCCATCCACGAAGGTTTCAACCGCGCCTACACCGCGATCATCGACGCCAACCTGACCAGCCTGCTGGTCGGCGGCATCCTGTTCGCCATGGGTACCGGCCCGGTCAAAGGCTTTGCGGTTACCATGTCCCTCGGGATTTTCACCTCGATGTTCACCGCCGTCATGGTGACCCGTGCAATGGTCAACCTGACCTGCGGCGGGCGTGACATCAAGAAGCTGTGGGTTTGAGGGAGCGCGATGAAAACCATCAACTTCATGGGCGTGCGCAATGTCGCGTTCGCCATTACCGTGCTCCTCACCGTGCTGGCGCTGTTCAGCTGGTGGCAGAAAGGCCTCAACTTTGGCCTGGACTTCACCGGCGGTACGCTGATCGAGCTGACCTACGAGCGCCCGGCCGACCTTAAGGCGGTGCGTGCCGAGCTGGTCGATTCTGGCTTCCACGAGGCTGTGGTGCAGAGCTTCGGCGCTACCACCGACCTGCTGGTGCGTATGCCGGGCGATGACCCTCAGCTGGGTAACAAAGTGGCCGCTGCCCTGCAGAAGGCTGGCGGCGACAACCCGGCCACGCTCAAGCGTGTCGAGTTTGTGGGCCCGCAGGTGGGTGAAGAGCTGCGTGACCAGGGCGGCATGGGCATGCTCATGGCCCTGGGTGGCATCCTTATCTACCTGGCCTTCCGTTTCCAGTGGAAGTTCGCCGTGGGCGCGATCATCTCGCTGATCCACGACGTTGTGGTCACCCTGGGTATCCTGTCGTTCTTCCAGATTACCTTCGACCTGACGGTGTTGGCGGCGGTGCTGGCGATCATCGGTTACTCGCTGAACGACACCATCGTCGTGTTCGACCGGGTGCGTGAGAACTTCCGCGTCATGCGCAAGGCCTCGCTGATCGAGAACATCAACGTTTCGACCACCCAGACCCTGCTGCGTACCATCGCCACCTCGGTTTCGACCTTGCTGGCCATTGCCGCGCTGCTGTTCTTCGGTGGCGATAACCTGTTCGGCTTCTCCCTGGCCCTGTTCATCGGTGTCATGGCCGGTACCTACTCGTCGATCTACATCGCCAACGTGGTGCTGATCTGGCTGAACCTGAACAGCGAAGACCTGATCCCTCCAGTCAAGGCTGAAGGTGTGGACGAGCGCCCGTAAGGCCCTGTCCCTACGCCGTTCGGCGAGCAAAAAGGCGCGAGTGTTGAACTCGCGCCTTTTTTTTGCTCCAAGGCTGGGAGAAGCGCGGGTTGAGGCCCGCTGGTACGATCAGGAGGTTCACGTGAATAAATCAATGCTGGTGGGTGCGGTGCTGGGTGCTGTCGGTGTAACTGCCGGAGGTGCTGTGGCGACCTACAGCTTGGTGAACAAAGGCCCTGAAGTCGCCCAGGTGACTGATGTGCAGCCGATCAAGCAGCAGGTGAAAACCCCGCGTGAAGTATGCAAGGACGTGACCGTGACGCGTCAGGCGCCGGTCAAGGACCAGCACCAGATTGCCGGTACCGTGGTCGGTGCGCTGGCAGGTGGCTTGCTGGGTAACCAGATTGGCGGCGGTACCGGCAAGAAGATCGCTACCGTGGCCGGTGCGGTCGGTGGTGGTTATGCCGGTAACAAGGTGCAGGAAGGCATGCAGGAGCGTGACACTTACACCACCACGCAAACCCGCTGCAACACGGTCAATGACATCAGCGAGAAGGTAGTGGGTTACAACGTTACCTACTCCATCGGTGATCAGGTAGGCAAGGTGAAGATGGACCGCGAGCCGGGGTCGACCATTCCGCTGGACAAGAATGGCAAGCTGATTTTGAGCGAGGCTGGCCAGTAAGGCTGAATGCGGTCTGCTCTTTTTGTGGGAGCGGCCTTGTGTCGCGAAAGGGCTGCAAAGCAGCCCCGGCAATCTCTAATGAGGCACAGATCCCGGGGCCGCTTCGCGCCCCTTTCCGACCGGTCCGGCGCCCCGGCAAGGCCGCTCCCACAAAAAGCAGATTGCGCATGGCTCAACAGGCATAAAAAAAGCACCCCGAGGGGTGCTTTTTGCGTTTCGGCAATCCGCGCTTAGCGCTTCATGCTTTCTGGCAGGTGCGGCTGGATAGCAGTCAGCACGGCCTTGAAGCACTTGATGTTGCCCGCAACGATGTGGCCCTTGTCGAGGAAGTCGTGGCCACCGTTGAAGTCGCTCACCAGGCCACCGGCTTCCTGGATCAGCAACACGCCGGCTGCCATGTCCCACTCGGCCAGGCCCGACTCCCAGAAGGCGTCGAAACGGCCGGCGGCCACGTAGGCGAGGTCGAGGCTGGCGGAGCCGGCGCGGCGGATGCCGGCGGTCTGGCCAGTCAGGGCGCGGAACATGCCCAGGTAGTTGTCCATGTCGGCCATCTGGCCGTCACGGAACGGGAAGCCGGTACCCAGCAGGGCGCCTTCCAGGCTGGTGCGCGAGCCGACACGCAGGCGACGGCCATTGAGTTGGGCGCCACGGCCACGGCTGGCGGTGAATTCTTCCTGGCGTACTGGGTCGAGCACCACGGCGTGCTCAAGGCGGCCACGGTATTTGCAGGCGATGCTGACGGCAAAGTGAGGGATGCCGCGCAGGAAGTTGGTGGTGCCGTCCAGTGGGTCGATGATCCACAGGTAGTCTTTACCTTCTTCGCCGGTGCCCGCGTGCATGCCCGTCTCTTCACCCTGGATGGAGTGGTTCGGGTAGGCCTTGCGCAGCGCGTCGACGATTTTCTGCTCGGCGGCACGATCAACCTCGGAAACGTAGTCCTTAGCCTCTTTCTCGTCCACCTTGATGCTATCCAGGCGTTCGATGGAGCGGAAAATCAGTTCACTGGCGCTGCGAGCGGCGCGCAGGGCGATATTCAGCATAGGCTGCATGGGCGGGTCACCTGGAGATGTTAAAGAAGAAAGCCGATCATTCTAGCAGAAAACTTTGGCGGCAGAAGTGTCACATTTGCTTTCATGGCGTTACGTCTGTCGGTTCTGTAAGATCGAAGGCCCTGATTCCTGCATCTGTGAGCACAACACCTTGCTGCAAAATATTCGTGTTGTTCTGGTCAATACCAGCCACCCCGGCAACATCGGCGGCGCTGCGCGTGCCATGAAAAACATGGGCTTGTCGCGCCTGGTGCTGGTGCAGCCGAAAGAATTCCCCGCCCTGGATGCCAGTGCCCGCGCCTCGGGCGCCGACGATGTGCTGGATAACGCCCAGGTGGTCGACAGCCTTGAACAGGCGCTGGTCGGCTGTAACCTGGTGATGGGTACCAGCGCCCGCGAGCGCAGCATCCCCTGGCCGTTGATCGGCCCGCGCGAGTGCGGGGCCAAGGCGGTGGAGCATGCCAAGGGCGGCGAAGAGATCGCCCTGGTGTTCGGGCGCGAGCACGCCGGCCTGACCAACGAAGAACTGCAGCGATGTCACTTCCACGTGCACATTCCCTCCAACCCCGACTTCGGCTCGCTGAACCTTGCGGCCGCTGTCCAGGTGCTCTCTTACGAGGTGCGCATGGCATCGCTGGCTGTCGGTGAGGCGCCGGGCAAAGTCGAGAAGGTTGACGCCAGCGAGCTGGCGACAATGGACGAAATGGAGCTGTTCTACGACCACCTGGAAAAGACCCTGGTGGGCATCGGCTTCCTCGACCCCGAAAAGCCCAAGCACCTGATGCCGCGCCTGCGCCGGCTATATGGGCGGGTGGCGGTCGAGCGTACGGAAATGAGCATTTTGCGCGGCATCCTTACCGAGACCCAGAAAGTGGTCCGGGGCGAGCCGCATAAACGGAAGGACTGACAGATGTTCGAACGCCTGCGTGAAGATATTCAAAGCGTATTCCACCGTGACCCGGCTGCGCGTAATGCCTTCGAGGTGCTCACCTGCTACCCCGGCATGCATGCCATCTGGCTGCACCGCCTGGGCAATGCGCTGTGGAAGCGTGATTTCAAGTGGCTGGCCCGGCTGGTGTCGAACTTCGGCCGCTGGATGACCGGTATCGAGATCCACCCCGGTGCCACCATTGGCCGTCGCTTCTTTATTGACCATGGCATGGGCATCGTCATTGGCGAAACCGCCGAAATCGGCGATGACGTCACCCTTTACCAGGGTGTGACCCTGGGCGGTACCAGCTGGAACAAAGGCAAGCGCCACCCCACCCTGGAAAACGGCGTGGTGGTGGGGGCGGGGGCCAAGGTGCTGGGCCCGTTCACCGTCGGTGCCGGGGCCAAGATCGGCTCCAATGCGGTGGTGACCAAGGCTGTGCCGGCCGGCGCCACGGCGGTGGGCATCCCGGGGCGGATCATCGTCAAGAGCGAAGACAATGAAGTCGAGGCCAAGCGCAAGGCCATGGCCGAGAAGATCGGCTTCGATGCCTACGGTGTCAGCGGCGACATGCCTGACCCGGTAGCGCGTGCCATTGGCCAGATGCTCGACCATCTGCAAGCGGTCGACGAGCGGCTGGAGGGTATGTGTGGCGCCCTGACCAAGATGGGTAGCGACTACTGCGCCAAGGAGCTGCCGGCCTTGCCGGAAGACGATTTCACCGAGGAGGCAAAGGTGGCCCAGCGCGACACTCAGTCGCATTGATTGCGCCGCACTGAAATCATAGTGACATACGGGGCGTGTGCTACAATCGCGCCCGCCTCCCCGATGCAAACCCGACTAAAGCACTAGGTCTAATAGTTGACTTAAATGCTCGGGAATCGCATACTCGCACACATCCCGAAACTCCCGTGGTACCCAATAGCCATGCGACTGACTACCAAAGGCCGATACGCCGTGACTGCCATGCTTGACCTGGCGTTGCACGCGCAGCATGGGCCGGTGTCTTTGGCCGACATTTCCGAGCGCCAGGGCATTTCCCTCTCTTATCTGGAACAGCTGTTCGCCAAGCTGCGCCGCAGCAGCCTGGTCTCCAGCGTGCGCGGTCCAGGCGGTGGCTATCAGCTGTCGCGGGGCATGGAAACCATCCAGGTGGCCCAGGTCATCGATGCGGTCAACGAATCGGTCGATGCTACCCGTTGCCAGGGCCTTGGGGACTGCCATGCCGGTGATACCTGCCTGACCCACCACCTGTGGTGTGACCTCAGCCAGCAGATCCATGAATTCCTCAGCGGCATCAGCCTGGCCGACCTCGTCATGCGCCGTGAGGTGCAGGAAGTTGCCCAGCGCCAGGACCTGCGTCGTGTCGCAGGCCGAACCGCCCAGCTGGACAAGATTGAGACGTCCGCCGTCGACTGACCCTCTGGGACGACGAGCGACGCCACCGCCTGATAGGAGAGACAAATGAAGTTGCCGATCTACCTCGATTACTCCGCGACCACCCCGGTCGACCCACGTGTGGCCCAGAAAATGGCCGACTGCCTGCTGGTGGACGGTAACTTCGGTAACCCGGCCTCGCGCTCCCACGTCTTCGGCTGGAAAGCCGAGGAAGCGGTCGAGAACGGTCGTCGTCAGGTTGCCGAACTGATCAACGCCGATCCGCGTGAAATCGTCTGGACCAGCGGTGCCACCGAGTCCGACAACCTCGCACTGAAAGGTG